>NZ_BCTQ01000017.1 GCF_001571365.1 Achromobacter denitrificans NBRC 15125
GAACACATTCTTCACCGAATCGGGCGTCTTGCGTTCCAGCACCCGCATCTGCAGGTTATTGATGGTGCCGTACTCGGAGTAGAGCTCGGCCACGTGCTCGGGCGGCACGCGGTAGGTCACCGACACCCGCAGCGACGCCGGCTGCTGGTCGTAGCTGTAGGCTTCCAGCTTCTCGAACACGAAGGTGTGATCGCGCACCGACACCATCATGACGCTGTCGATGAACGGCGTCTTGAAGTCCAGGCCGGGCTCGGAGACGCGCACCAGCTTGCCGTTGCGCAGTACCACGCCGCGCTCGCCCTGGTCCACCTGGAACCACGAGTCGAAGGCCAGGAAGAGAATCAGCAGGAACAGGACAACGGAGATGACCGCAACCTTGATGCTGCGCGGCTTGACGGCGCCTATCGATTTGACGACCTGCATGTCTGTCGGCTTCACTTGGAATCCCTTTCTGATTTTGAACGTTTACGATCCGAGAGCACGGCGGCAATGCCCCGCGCCAGCAAGTAAGCGACGACGGCCGCTCCCACCAAGATCAGGAAATACCTCATCGAGCGTTCCCCCCGGAAAAGAAGCACGGGATTCTATCGCGACTCCGCGCGAGGCCAAATTGTGACGATTATTGCGTTGGCCCGGCCGGCGCAATGGCGCTTGCGTAGAGTTGGCGCTACGCTGGACCTCTCGTTTTTTTCGGGAACGAACACGATGCGTCTCATGATCGCCACCCTCGCCTGTGCCCTCGCGCTCGGCGCGCCCGCGCACGCGGCCCCGCCCGAAGGCAAAGGCAAGCCCGACCACGCCGGCCAGGGCAACGGCAATGGCAATGGCAACGGCAACGGCAAGAACAAGGGCGGCCAGAACGCCAGCTCCGGCACCGGCGTCAGCGTGACGCTCAGCACCGCGGGCATCAGCGTATCGACCGCGCGCGGCTACGCCGAGCAGGCGGGCGCCACCGGCTACGGCGCCCTGCCGCCCGGCATCCGCAAGAACCTGGCCCGCGGCAAGCCGCTGCCGCCGGGCATCGCCAAGAAGATGGTGCCCGGCCCCATGCTGGCGCGCCTGCCCGTGCACCCGGGATACGAATGGCGCGTCGCCGGCAATGACCTGATCCTCGTCGCCATCGCCACCGCCGTCGTGGCCGACGTGCTCGCGGGCGTCTTCGACTAGCAACCCCGGCGCGGGCGCGCAGGCAAAGTTCCTAGCATCAGGCCGCAACCTGTTACGTCCGGATGGCGGGCCCTTCTGCTACCGTTGGCCCAGGAGCCTAGGGCCTGTCAACAGGCCCTCTGGACGGCTACCTCTGGTGTCAACGGGCCCTGGGCCTCTGCGCCGCGGCCCTGGTCCGGCGCCCACGACGGAGACCGCGCATGCCACGACCTTCCGAGTCCGCGCCGCTGATCGGTGTGATCCCTCCTTACATGCTGGACCGGCTGGCGCAACACGCCGATGCCCGGGTCAGCATGCCCGCGGTGAAAACGCTGATCATCGACCAGCAGCAACGCGGGTTGCGTGAAATGGCGGTCCAGCCGCCGCGCGCCAAGCCCGCCCCGGCCGGGAAGGCCGCCCCCGGCGGCCAGCCGCAACGGGCGGTGCACGACGCCGCCAACACGACCACGCTGCCGGGCAAACTGGTGCGCGCCGAGGGCCGCCCCGCCAGCGGCGACGCGGCGGTGGACGAAGCCTACGAATACCTGGGCGCCACCTACAAACTCTTCTGGGAAGTCTACGAACGGCATTCCATCGACGGCCGGGGCCTGCCGCTGGTCGGCACCGTGCATTACGGCGAAGACTACGACAACGCGTTCTGGAACGGCGCGCAAATGGTGTTCGGCGACGGCGACGGCGAAATCTTCAACCGCTTCACGGTCGCGTCCGACATCATCGGCCACGAACTCACGCACGGCGTCATCGATGCCGAGGCCGCGCTGCTGTACCAGGGCCAGTCGGGCGCGCTGAACGAATCCCTGTGCGACGTCTTCGGTTCGCTGGTCAAGCAATACGCCCTGGGCCAGGATGCGCGGCAGGCCGACTGGCTGGTGGGCGCCGGCCTGTTCACCGCCAAGGTGCGCGCCCGCGGGCTGCGTTCCATGGCCGAGCCGGGCAGCGCCTACGACGACCCCGTGCTGGGCAAGGACCCGCAGCCGGCCCACATGGACGGCTACGTCGACACGCCCAGCGACAACGGCGGCGTGCACATCAACTCCGGCATTCCCAACCGCGCCTTCTACCTGGCCGCCACCGCCCTCGACGGCCCCGCCTGGGCCGTCGCCGGCCGCATCTGGTACGACGCGCTGTGCGACGACCGGCTGCGCCACGACGCCGGCTTTTCCCAGTTCGCGGCGCTCACGCTGGAAGCGGCGCAGCGCCAGTCCGCCGCCGCGCGCGGCGCCGTCGCCAAGGCCTGGCAGGCCGTAGGAGTCCGGACATGATCGAATTGCCCTCGCTGGATCTCGCCCTGCTGGTGCGCCTGACCCGCGAAGGCGGCGTGGCCTACCTGCCCGGCCTGGCGCAGCCGCGCAGCATCGACCTCGCCACCTGCCCGCCCGGCTTGCGCCAGGAGGTGTGCGACGCGGTGGCGCGCGCCGCGCCCGCCGCGATCCCGCGCGGCGCGGGGGCCGGCGGCGACCAGCGCTACTTCCACGTGGAGGTGGTGTACGACGGCGCCGACGTGGCCGACGTCAGCTTCGACGTGCCCGAAGCCGACGCGCCCGACACGCTGGTGCGATTGTGGAAGGAACAGGCGCGCCAGGGATGAAGGCCGCGGATGCCGCGATCAGCGCGGCGCCCGCGCCGTCTCCGCGGGCGCGCGGCCCCGGTACTGCCCGATCTGGATGGCGCGGCCCGCGTACAGGCCCGTGACCGCCATCGCCACGCACAGCGCCGCGCACACGCCCAGGGCCACGCCCCACCCGCCCAGCGCATCGTGCAGCGCGCCCATCAACGCGGGCCCGCTCGCCGCGAACAGATAGCCCACGCATTGCGCCATGCCCGACAGCGCCGCCGCCTGCTGCGCATGGCTGGCCCGCAGGCCCACGAACGCCAGGCCGAGGATGATGCCGCCGCCCGTGCCCAGGCCCAGCAGCACGATCCACAGCGTGGCCCAGCCCGGCGCGGCGATCAGGCCGGCCAGCGCCACGAACGAGGCCGCCGCCGAGCAGAACGCGGCCGCGCGCTGGTCCTTCATGCGGCGCACCACCGGGGCCAGGAACAAGGCCGGGCCGGCGGACATCAGCTGCAGCAGCCCGTGCAAGGTGCCGGCGCGTTCGGCCGAATAGCCCGCCTCGCGCAGGATGGCGGGCAGCCAGCTCACGCCCACGTAGAACACGAAGGAATTGATGCCCAGGTACAGCGTCACCTGCCAGGCCAGCGCCGAATGCCACAGGCGGCCGCCGTGGGGCGCGTGCGCGGTGGTGGCGGCGGGCGCCGTGTGGTTGGCCAGTTGCGGCAGCCACAGTAGCGCGCCGGCCAGGGGCACCAGCAGCTGGCAGCCGGTCGAGAAACGCCAGGTCGCGTCGGACAGGTTCGCCAGCGGAATGGCGATGGCCGAGGCCAGCCCGGCCGCCAGGCTCATGGTCAGCACGTAGGCCGAGGTCAGCCCGGCGACGCGCTGCGGAAAATCGCGCTTCAACAGGCTGGGCAGCAACACGTTGCCGATGGCGATGCCCGAGCCGATCACCGCCGTGCCCAGGTACAGGCTCCAGGCCGATCCCAGCGTGCGCGCGGCGATGCCGCCCGCGATCAGGAGCAGCGCGCCGAACAGGGTGCGTTCCAGGCCGTAGCGGCGCGCCAGGCCGGCCGCGAACAAGGACACCACCGCGAAGGCCAGCAGCGGCAAGGTGATCAGCATGCCGGCGGCGGTGGAATTGAGCGCCAGCTGTTCGCGGATCATGCCGATCAGCGGCGGCACGCCCGTGACGGGCGCGCGCAGGGCGGTGGCGATGACGAGTATGCCCGCGATCAGCAGCAAGGGATTGCCGGCGGAACGCCGGGAGGCAGCGGAATGGGAAGTCATGCGTGTGGAGCTCGCGGCTCCCGAAGAATGGACAGCCCCTAGCTTAAGTAAATCCGCCTTTACCGAATTTCGAGACAATGCCAGACTATCCCTAAATTCAGCCAACCTGCCGCCTCATGCACCCTCTGGACGGGACCGCCCCCTTCTTCAACGTCGACGTCGACTCGCATTGGACCTACGCCATGCGTGTCGACGCGGCCGAGAACGACCAGGAATCCCCGCCGCACCGCCACAGCATGGGGCAGCTGGTGCTGGCCCTGCATGGCGGCGTGACCTGCTCGGTGCCCCAGGGGCTGTGGATGGTGCCGCCCCAATGCGGCGTCTGGATTCCTGGCGGAGTGCCGCACAGCAACCGCGTCACGGCAAACGGCCGCGTGTGCTTCCTGTTCGTGCCGCCCGACGCGCCCGGCCTGCCCGAACAGTGCTGCACGCTGGCCATCACCCCGCTGCTGCGGGAGCTGATCGCGCACCTCGCGGACCTGTCCGCGGAAGAGGCCGCCAGCGCCGCCAGCCGCAAGCTGGCGGAAGTGCTGGTGGACCAACTGGCGCGCATGCGGACCGAACGGCTGCACCTGCCCATCCCGGATCATCCCCGGCTGCGCGAGATCGCCGACGCGCTGCGCGCCGACCCCGCCGACCGCAGCACGGTGGCGCAATGGGGCAGGCGCGTGGCGATGAGCGAGCGCACGCTGGCGCGGCTGGTGCGCCAGGAACTGGGCATGAGCTTCGGCCGCTGGCGCCAGCAGATGCACATCATCCAGGCCTTGCAGCGCCTGTCGGCCGGCCTCTCGGTCCAGCGCACGGCCGAGGATCTGGGCTACGAATCCGTCAGCGCCTTCATCACCATGTTCCGCAAGACGCTGGGCAAGACGCCCGCGCGCTACTTCGCGGAAAAGACGGACGCCGCGCCTTGACGGCCGGTCAGCCTTCCCTGGCTCCCGCCACGATGAACAGCCGCGGGAACGGCAGCAGCACCGTGCCGTCCGCGAGCGCCGGATAGGCCTCTTCGATCAGCGCCTGGTAGCGGGCCAGAAAGCCCTGCTGGCCGGCGGCGTCGAGCCGGTCCAGGTACGGCCGCAGGGCCGTGCCCTTGAACCACTCGACCACGGCAGCCGCGCCCGCGAGCGGGTGATGGTAGGTGGTGCGCCAGACGTCCAGCCGGCCGCAATGCGGCTTGAGCAATTCGTAGTACCAGGCCGCGCTGTGCCGCGGCGGATGCTTGAACCCCCCGATGCTGGCGGCCCACGGCGCCTCGCCGGCGACCTGGCGCGCCAGGCGGTGGGCGGGCTCTTCCAGGTTGTCCGGCGTCTGCACCGCGAGGCTGCCGCCGGGCGCCAGCTTGCCGACCAGGCGCGGATACAGCGTTTCGTGGTCCGGCACCCATTGCAGCGAGGCGTTCGCCAGGATCACGTCGTAGGATTCCGGCGGATTCCACGCCGCGATGTCGGCCAGCTCGAACCGCAGTCCGGGCAACCGCTTGCGGGCGGCCTCGATCATGTCCTCGGAATTGTCCATGCCGATCAGCTCGGCGTCCGGATAGCGCGCCGCCAGCACCTCGGTGGAATTGGCCGGGCCGCAGCCCAGGTCCACCGCCAGCCCGACGTTCTCGTTCGGCAGGGCGGCTACCAGGTCGCGCACCGGACGGGTGCGCTCGTTCTCGAAAGCGGAGTACTGCTTGGCGGACCAGCTGGTCATGGCGGTTCCTTGGCGTAGGGATTCGTCAGCACTCTACGCCTGCCCTACCCATACGACAAATCCAAAAGCGAGGAGCCCGCCATATCCAGGAGATATGGCGGACGCCTTCCTGCCCGCTTACTCGGCGGCCAGCTCAGCCTTGCCGCGCTCGGCGCGGGTCTTCCACAGCGAGAACACCACGCCGCCGGCGATCAGGCCGAAGGTGACCGACAGGGACACCACGGCCGGCACCTTGCCGATGATGCCCACCAGGAATATCTTGGTGCCGATGAACACCAGCACCAGGGCCAGCGCGTACTTCAGGTAGTGGAAGCGATGGATCATCGCCGCCAGCGCGAAGTACAGCGCGCGCAGGCCCAGGATGGCGAAGATGTTGCTGGTGTAGACGATGAACGGATCGGTGGTGATCGCGAAGATCGCCGGCACGGAGTCCACCGCGAACAACAGGTCCACGAACTCGATCAGCACCAGCGCCAGCAGCAGCGGCGTGGCGAAACGCACGGTCTTGGAGGTGGCGGGATCCTTTTCCCGCACCCAGAATGCATTGCCGCGCAGGCCTTCCGTCACCCGCATGTGGCGCTTCAGGAACTTGAGGATGGGGTTGGACGCGATGTCGGGCGTCTGGTCCGCGATCATCCACATCTTGATGCCCGTGAACACGAGGAACGCGCCGAACACGTACAGCAGCCAGCCGAAATTGCTGACCAGCGCGGCGCCCAGGCCGATCATGGTGGCGCGCAGCACGATCACGCCGAGGATGCCCCAGAACAGCACGCGGTGCTGGTACTGGCGCGGAATCGCGAA
Organism: Achromobacter denitrificans NBRC 15125; assembly: GCF_001571365.1. Taxonomy (GTDB): domain Bacteria; phylum Pseudomonadota; class Gammaproteobacteria; order Burkholderiales; family Burkholderiaceae_B; genus Achromobacter; species Achromobacter denitrificans. The sequence continues at coordinate 6,512 of NZ_BCTQ01000017.1, forward strand.
GAAACTGAAGATCAGCGCGATCACGAAGACGTTGTCCATCGACAGCGACTTCTCGATCATGAAGCCGGTGTAGTACGCCATGCCGCTGGCCGCGCCCATCTGCCACCAGACCCACGCGCCGAAGAGCAGCGCGGCGCTGATGTATCCCGCGGAAAGCAGCAGGCTTTCGCGCACGCCGATCTCGCGGTCTTCCTTGTGCAGCACGCCCAGGTCGAAGGCCAGCAGCGACACGACGATGCCGAGAAAGAGCATCCAGCTCCAGGTGGGGGTGCCGAGGAAATCGGCAGCCAGAAGGGTCGATAAAGTTTCCATGATGTCCCGCTCTTGTTCGAAGGCCCTCATGATCCGGATCGAGCGCTGATGTAAAAATCAGCCTGAAATTGAGTTAAGGTTCGAAAAAACCGAAGTGAGCCGCCCATGCTGAACTACCGACATCTCTATTACTTCTGGATGGTCGCCAAGGAAGGCGGCTTCTCGCGCGCCGCCGAACGGCTGGACATGGCCATCCAGACCATCAGCGCGCAGGTGCGCGAACTGGAGAAGAACCTGGGCCACCAGCTGCTCAAGCCGGCGGGCCGGGGCGTGGCCTTGACCGACGCCGGCGAGGCCGCGTTCGCCCGCGCCGAGGAGATCTTCCAGATCGGCCACGCGTTGCCCCAGGAGGTCCGCGCGGCCGCCACCAAGCCCGTCATCCGGCTCGCGGTGGGAATGTCCGACGGCATTTCGAAACTGGCCGCGCACGCCCTGCTCGGACCCGTGCTGCACACCCCCGACCTGCGCCTGACCTGCCACGAAGGCGAAGTCCAGGAACTGCTGGGCGAACTGGCCCAGCACCACCTGGACCTGGTGCTGACTGGCCAGGGCGCGCCCGCCAACCCCAACCTGCGCCTCACCAGCGACCGCCTGGTCTCGTCCCCGGTGGATTGGTACGGCCCGGCCAAGTGGGTCCGCAAGGCCGACACGCTGGATTTCCCGCGCTGCCTGGAACGCCTGCCCGTGCTGCTGCCGACCGGGCATTCGGTGCTGCGCCAGACGCTGGACCGCTGGTTCAACGAGCAGGGCGTCTACCCCAACGTGGTGGGGGAATTCGAAGACAGCGCGCTCATGTCGGTATTCGCCGCCCGCGGCCTGGGCGTGTTCCCGCTGAGCCGGCTGGGCGGCGGCGACATCGGCCTGCTGCGCGGCCTGCGCCTCCTGGCCCGCTGCGACGACGTGCACGAGGAAATCCACGCGATCCGAAACCGCCGCGGGCAGCATCATCCGCTCGTGCAGGCGGTGCTCACGCATGCGAAGACTTCGGTTTTTTCTTAATGTTTGTCACACCCGCTCTGGTTTTTCGGAAATAGAATCCGTTTTATCGTGGCCTTCCCTTGAAATATCGGAGTACCACTTCAATGAAGAAAATCATCTGGCTCGCTTTCGCCGTGCTTGCCGCACTCTGGACCGGGCTGGTGGCGTTGACGCTGCAATTGACCGATTGGGTGCTGGCCTCGGTCGCCACGGCGCAGGTGCCGGGCGCCGCGCTCGACGCCTCCCAATGGGTGGCGCCGGCCTGGGCCGCGGCCTGGATCGACCCCGCCTGGCTGCAGAGCCTGCAGTCCGGCCTGGTCTGGGCCGCGCAAGGCCTGAACCAGGTGCTGCCGATGGCCGGCAGCCTGGGCACCCTGATCGCGGTGGTCGGCTGGGTCTTCTGGGGCTTCATCATGGCCGGCCTGCTGGTGCTGGCGCTGATCCTCCACTGGCTGGCGGGCAAGCGCGAGCAAGCCGCGGGGCCCGGCCGCCAAGTGGTGTAATAGGGCAGGCAACGGGCCGCCCGGCGCGCTGCCCCAACAGGAGCCCCCGCCGTGTCCGCCCTTGCCCGTCCCCATGCCCTGTCCTTCCTCCTGGCAGCCCTGTGCGCCGCCATGGCGAACGCGCAAGCCTCGCCCGCCTATGGCGTCGAGGTCTGCACGGTGACGGGCACATCGGGGGAATACAGCGTGCGGGTGCGCAACGCGGGGTCCGCGCCGCTGGCCCGCGCGGAGATCGCCGGCGTCCGCCTGGATGCCGCCGGCCAGGCGGGCGAGCCGCTCGCCGCGACGCTGCGCGACATCCCTCCCGGCAAGTACAAGACCGCCGTGCTGGGGCGCCACGGGGATTCCGTCGCCCTGGTCAGCATCGCGACCTACGTGTCCGTCCAGGGCGCCGAAACCCGGCAGGAAGACCTGTATGCGGGCAAGGTGGCGCACGTCTCGCCCGGCTCGGCCCTGCCCTACACGCTGGCGCCGCTGGCCACGCGCGGCTGGACGGTCGCCTACGGCTCGAAGACCGGCCCGAAGCTGGAGGCCGGCAGCGCGGTGCTGCTGAGCTACCCGGCGCGCCCGGGCAAGAAACCGGACGCCACCCGGCCCGAGGCCGGCCGCGCGCCGGCCGATGTCGTGCCGCTCGCGCCCTGCCGCGGAACGGCGGGCAAGCGGTCCTGAAACGCGTTCAGGCGCCGTGCAGCAGATCGCGTTCGTTCAGCAGCGCATAGACGATTTCGGGACGGCTGTCGAAACTGCGGCGAATGGCCGCGGGGATGGCGGCGCGCGTCTTGCGGCACAGCCCGGGCTGCTCGTCGAGCTGGATGGAAATGCCGCGCGAGGTGCGCACCTCGTTGTCGCTGGGCGTGATCGTGATCACGATGCCCAACTGCACCTGGATGCGGCCCTGCATGGCCCTCAGATCGTCCAGGCTGGCAAGGTTCTCCAGCCTGGCGACCAGGCGCCGCTCCTCTTCCCGGGTCAGCCGCAGGACGCGCAGGTCCGCGACCGGATCGGCCAGCAGCCGCTCGCGGTCGCACACACAGGCGCCCGGCGGGCATTCTTGGCGTATGGGAAACGGAAGGTTCATGGCGCGGGCGCGCTCCGATCAGTCTGGCTTCTCCTGGAATTCTACCCATGAACGTCCGCGCGCCCTGCCGCGCGCGCCCCTCGTAAACCCGCAAGCCGCTGCGGCATAATGCCCGGCATGCCCCCTCCCGCGAAGGACGCGCCGTGAAAGGACTACTGCTTGGAGCCGCGCTGGCCGCGCTCGGCCTGAACGCCCAGGCGCGCGACTACGCCTACGCCATCGCCCCCGGCCTGCCCGCGGTCGTGACCGTGGCCGAGCCGCCGGAATCTCGCCTGAGCGCGCGCGTGGGCGGCGGCGCGGAACAATCGCTCGGGCAGCTCGGCGACGAGGAAGTCGACCAGTTCCAGGCGGTGGATGTCGACCGCGACGGCTACCAGGACTTCGTCGTCGGCCAGAGCGGCAGCGGCGCCCAGCTCATCGCCCGCATTTTCCTGTACCGCCCCCAGGACGGCAGCTTCCGCGAACTGGCGCACCCGGGCGGCGCGGCCAGCCCCTGCCGGGGCTTCGTCAACCCGGTGTTTCACGATGCCCGGCCCGCCTTCTCGGTCGCCTGCCGCTATAGCGCGACCGACTACGGTTTCGAGGACTACACCGTATGCGCGGACGGCACCTTGCGGGCGACCGCCTGGTCCCGGCGCAGCGGAGACTCGCAGACTCGCCTGCGCCTGCCGGCCCAGCAGAGCGGCCGCTGTTCTCCCGCGCCGAAGCGGTAGCGACGCCACGGCGTGGCTGAAGCCTGCGGCGGCCGCTATAGTGATGCTCTCGCCTCCAACCGCCGTCTCCAAGGATTCTTCCGCCGTGCTGATTTTCCACAACCCCGTCCACCAGAAACATGCCGGCCGGCAGGAGATGTTCCGCGGCAAGCTGGTGCCCTGCCACGAAACGCCGGCGCGCCTGGAATACGTGCTGGACGCCCTTCGCGAGCGCGGCATCGGCGCGCTGCGCGTCCCGGCGGCGGCCGACCTGGACCTGATCAAGCGCGTGCATGCGCCGCGCTACGTGGACTTCCTGGCCGGCGCCTGGCAGGAATGGGTGGCGCTGGATCCGGCCAACGCCGAACTCGACGTGCTGCCGTCGATCTGGCCGGTGCGCGGCTTCCGCCACGATATCGAGCCCACCAATTTCGCCGCGCGCGTCGGCCTGTTCTCGTTCGATAGCGGCTGTCCGTTGACGGCCGGCACCTGGGAAGCCGCGCTGGCCGGCGCCGCCTGCGCCGTCGACGCGGCGCGCGCGGTCTCGGCCGCGGGCGGCCGCCAGGCCGCCATGGCGCTGACGCGCCCGCCGGGCCATCATGCCGGGCCCGATTTCTTCGGCGGCTACTGCTTCCTGAACAACGCCGCGCTGGCCGCCCAGGCGCTGCGCGAGGCCGGCGCCGCGCGCGTCGCCATCCTGGACGTCGACTACCACCACGGCAACGGCACGCAGAGCATCTTCTACGAGCGCGGCGACGTGCTGACGGTGTCCGTGCACGGCGACCCGACCACCGAGTATCCCTTCTACCTGGGCTACGCCGACGAGCGCGGCCAGGGCGAGGGAGCAGGATTCAACCTGAACCTGCCCCTGCCCGTCGGCACCGGCTTCGCCGACTGGACCCGCGCCCTGGAACAGGGCCTGGCCGCCGTCCGCGCCTTCAAGGCGGACGCGGTCGTGGTGGCCCTGGGCGTGGACACCTACGAGGGCGACCCGATCTCCCGCTTCAAGCTCAAGAGCGCCGACTACCTCCAGGTGGGCCGCCTGCTGGCGGGCCTGGGCCTGCCGGCCGTCTTCACCATGGAAGGCGGCTACGCGGTGGCCGACGTGGGCATCAACGTAGCGAACGTGCTGGACGGCTACGCCGGCTGAGCCGACGCCCGCATCCGCTCCCACAGCGCCTCCACGGAGGCGCGCGTATCGGCCCGGTCCTTGAACGCCAGGATGGACACCTCGATGTCCCAGCCCCGGTTGGGCAGGGGCGCGAGGTCCGCCTGCGCCAGGCGCTGCAGCGCGCTGTCGGCGAGCCAGGCAACGCCCAGTTCCTGCGCCGCCATGTCGCCCAGCACGTCCGACATCTCCGCCTCGAACACGCGCACGCCGTGCAGCGGCTCGGCCGCCGCTTCGATCGCGGCATCGATCAGCCGGGCGAAATACACATTGGCCGAATACATCAGCAACGGCACGGGCCTGGCCGCGGTGCCGGGCAGGTCCAGCCCGGCGCGCTCGATCAGGGCGCGCGCGGCATACGGCCGTATCAGCTCGCGGCCCAGCGTCAGGCAGTCGTAGCGGGCGGGGTCCAGCGGCAGCGGCTGCGCGACCTGATGGAAGCAGATGAGGAAATCCGCCGTGCCCGAAGTGAACGCCGAGACCGTGTCGTGCACGTTGCCGGTCTGCAGGCTGCAGCTCAGCACCCGGCCCTCGCTCCAGGCGCGCCACCATTTCGGCAGATGCGTGGTGGCCAGCGCGTAGGACGTCGCCAGCCGCAGCTGGTTCTGCGCCGGCACGCCCGCGATGCCGGCGCGCGCCTCGGCCAGCTGGTTGACCAGCTCGATGGCGGCATCGCGAAAGCGTTCGCCGGCCTCGGTGAGCTGGGTGGGAAAGGCCGAGCGGTCGATCAGGCGCGCCCCGACCCAGTTCTCCAGGCTCTGGATGCGGCGGCTGAACGCGGCCTGCGACAGATTGCGCGCCTCCGCGGCGCGCGTGAAATTCCGCACTTCCGAAAGCGTGATGAAGTCCTGCAGCCACCGGGTATCCATGGGGTTCCTTGCGCGTTGCGCATCGGCCATGCGCGCGACGCATCGCCATGCATGTTTACTTCGCATTGGACGGTCGGCGCGCCCTGCCGGACACTGCCTCCGTCGGTTCCGCATTGGAGCCCACACGCCACGGAGTGTAAACATGGAAAAAACCCTGCGCGACGCCGCCCGCGAGTATCTCGTCCGCTACGGCGGCGACACCTTCCCGAACCTGTTCACCTCGGCCAAGGGCACCATCGTGCGCGACGATACGGGGCGCGAGATCCTGGACTTCACCTCCGGCCAGATGTGCGCCACCGTCGGCCACAACCACCCCGCCATCGTCGCCGCCGTGCACCGCGCCGGCGAAACCGCCTTCCATTTCTTCAGCGGGATGATCCCCGAAACCGTGGCCCAGCTGGCCGCCACGATGGCGCGCGACTGGATGCCCGCCGGCCTGGCCAAGTCCATCTTCGTCAACACGGGCTCGGAGAGCAACGAAATCGCCTTGCGCATGGCGAAGATGCACAAAAGCGGCTTCGAGATCCTGGCCATCGGCGGATCCTGGCACGGCGTGACCAGCGGCGCCGGCTCGGTGTCGTACGCCAGCGACCGCAAGGGCTACGGCGTGCCGCCCGCCGGCGTATTCGTCATGCCGGAGCCGAACGCCTACCGCCCCTACATCGCGGGCATGGACGCGGAGCAGTCAGCGCTGGCCTGCCTGGAGATCGGCCTGAAGATGTTCGACATGGCCTCCGCGGGCCGCCCCGCCGCCATCATCGTCGAACCCGTCATCAGCGCCGGCGGAGTGCTGGTTCCGCCCAAGTCGTATATGCAGGCGCTGCGCCAGGCCGCCGACGCGCGCGGCATGCTGTTGATCTTCGACGAAGCGCAGACCGCGTTCGGGCGCATCGGCTACCGCAGCGGATCGGAGTATTTCGGCATCACGCCGGACATCATGAGCGTGTCCAAGACGCTGGGCGGCGGCCTGCCGCTGGCCGCCACCATCACCACCCCCGCCATCGAGCAGGACGTGCACGAGAAGGGCTTCACGTTCTACACCAGCCACGTGTCGGACCCCCTGCCCGCCACCGTGGGCCTGGCCGTGCTCGAAACCATCGAGCGCGAGCGCCTGATCGAACGCGCCCGCACGCAGGGCGACTATCTGCGCCGCGGCCTGCTGGAATTGCAGCAGCGCCATGAAGCCATCGGCGACGTGCGCGGCCTGGGCCTGCTGCTGGGCGTGGAACTGGTGCGGGACCGCGACACGCGCCAGCCCTTCCACGAGCTGGGGGCCCTGACCACGCAACGCTGCTTCGAGCTGGGCCTGTCGATGAACATCCGCCGCCGCCCGGAACGCGGCTCGGTCTGGCGGATCGCGCCGCCGCTGACCGTCAGCAACGCGGAGATCGACCGCGCCATCTCGATCCTGGACCAGGCGCTGACCGAGAGCCTGGACAAAGTGTCGAAGCCGGCGGCCCGCGCCGCCTGACGCCCCACCCCGCCCACCCATCCGGCGCCGGGCCCGCTCCGGCAAGGAGAACGACATGCCGCTACGCAAACTTGCCGCCTGCGCCCTGGCGCTGGCGGCCGTGTCCAGCCAGGCCCACGCCGGGCCCACGCTGGACACCGTCAAGAAACGGGGGTACGTGCAATGCGGCGTATCCACCGGCATCCAGGGCTTTTCCGCGCCCGACGGCAAGGGCGTCTGGCGCGGGCTGGACGTGGACATGTGCCGCGCCATCGCGGCCGCCGTGTTCAACGACGCGACCAGGTTCCGCCTGACGCCGCTCACGACCCAGGCGCGCTTCACCGCGCTGCAGTCCGGCGAGGTCGACGTGCTGACCCGCAACGTCACGCCCACGATGGCGCGCGACACCACGCTGGGCCTGCTGAGCGTGGCGGTCAATTTCTACGACAGCCAGGGCGTGATGGTCTCGCGCAAGCTGGGAATCAAGGCGTTGAAGGAACTGGACGGCGCCACCATCTGCGTGCAGCCGGGCACCGTGACCGAGCTGGACCTGGCCGACTGGTTCCGCTCGCGCTCGCTGCGCTTCAAGCCGGTGGTGATCGAGAAATTCGACGAGATCGTGCGGGCCTTCTCGGCCGGACGCTGCGACGCCTTCACGTCCGACAAGTCGCAGCTGGCCGCCACGCGCATGACGCTGGAAGACCCCGACGGCTACGAGATCCTGCAAGAGAACATTTCCAAGAGCCCGCTGGGCCCCATGGTGCGCCAGGGCGACGACAACTGGATCAACGTCGTGCGCTGGTCGTTCTACGCCATGCTGGAGGCGGAAGAGTTCGGCATCTCGTCGGCGAACGTGGACGCGCAGTTGCAGGCCAACAATCCCAACGTGCAGCGCATCCTGGGCGTCACGCCCGGCATGGGCCGCAACATGGGCGTGGACGACAAGTGGGCGTACCACATCGTCAAACAGGTGGGAAACTACGGCGAGAGCTATGAGCGCAACCTCGGCATGTCCAGCCCGATGAAGCTGCCGCGCGCGCTCAACGCGCAGTGGCGCGACGGCGGACTGATGTACGGCTGGCCGGTACGCTAGCCGGCCGCGATGCCCGGGCCGCGCCCGCGGAGATTCCGCCGGCGCGGCCCGTTCCGTTTCAGTCGCGCGTTTCCAGCACCTTGTTGACCCGCAGGGCGATCAAGGTGCATGCCGCCCCGGACAGCAGATAGACGCTGACCGCGACGAGCCCGAATCGCGCCGACAGGCCCAGGGCCACCAGGGGCGCGAACGCCGCGCCGATCAGCCACGCCATGTCGGAAGTCAGCGCCGCGCCGGTGTAGCGGAAGCGCCGGGTGAAATTGGCGGTGACGGTGCCCGAGGCCTGGCCATAGGACAGGCCCAGCAGCACGAAGCCCACCAGGATGAACGCGTCCTGCGCCTTGGGCCCGCCGCCCAGCAGCCAGGGCGCGAACAGCGCGAACACCCCGATCATCGCCGCCAGCAGGCCCAGCGTGGTGCGCCGGCCGATGCGGTCGGCCAGCCATCCCGAGGCGATGGTGCCCAGGATGCCGAGCACCGCGCCCACGATCTGCACGATCAGCACGTCCGGGATCTGCTGCGTGCCGCTGACCGCGATCCACGACAGCGGAAACACGGTGACCAGGTGGAACAAGGCATAGCTGGCCAGCGCCGCGAACGCCCCGATGAACAGGTTGTAGCCTTGCTCGCGCACCATCTGGCCGGTGCTGATGGGTTCGAGTTCGCCTTCTTCCAGCAGCTGCGTGTATTCCTCGGTGACGACGAGGCGCAGCCGCGCGAAGAGCGCCACCACGTTGATGGCGAAAGCCACGAAGAAAGGATAGCGCCAGCCCCACTCCAGGAAATCGGCCTGGGTCAGCGTCACGTGCAGGAACAGGAACAGCGCGCTGGCCACCATGAAGCCCACGGGCGCGCCCAGCTGGCCCAGCATCGCGTACCAGCCGCGGCGATTGGGCGGCGCGTTCAGCGCCAGCAGCGAGGGCAGGCCGTCCCAGGATCCGCCCAGCGCCAGCCCCTGCAGGCAGCGGAACGCCGCGAGCAGGAAGATCGCATGCCCGCCGATGGCGCTGTAGCCGGGCAGGAACGCCATGCCCACCGTGGCCGTGCCGAGCAGGAACAAGGCGATGGTCAGCTTCGTTGCGCGCCCCCAACGCCGTTGCACGGCCATCGACAGCGCCGTGCCGACGGGCCGCATGATGAACGCGAAAGAGAAGATGACGAAGGACCAGAGCGTGCCTTCGAGGGGCGCTTCGAAAGGAAAGAAGACCTGCGGGAACACCAGCACGCAGGCGATGCCGAAGACGAAGAAATCGAAGTATTCGGAGGCTCGTCCCACCACCACGCCCACGGCGATTTCGCCTGGCGCCACCTTGGCGTGGCTGCCTCCGCCGCCCGTCGCGCCCGGCTGCGGAAAAGAAGGAGCGTGGCCCGGATATTGCGTGGTGGTCGCCATGTGATTGCTCGCTGAAGGAAGTTCGAAAAACGCCTTGCCTACGATCCTGCAACACAGCTGCCTGCGGAGCGCCCGCTGCGCGCAGACCCGCCCCATTCCTGGGATGCAGCCCTGGCCCGCATGCCTTGCCCCGCATACTTTTGTTCTTTTTACCCTAGATTTTTCGCGGCTTCCAGCGTAGTGTTGCGTTTACTTCCCACGGTTACGTTTCGGGGTATGGCCATGCCGTCCTTCCCAAGGCTCCGCGGATTGATCCTGTTTCCCGCCCTGCCATTGCTCGCCGGATGCAATGCGGTGCTGCTCTCGCCCTCGGGCGACGTGGCCGTGCAGCAGCGGAACCTGATCCTCATCTCCACCGGCTTGATGCTGCTCATCATCGTGCCGGTCATCATCCTCACCCTGCTGTTCGCCTGGCGCTACCGCGCCAGCAACCAGGGCGCGCGCTACGACCCCGAATGGAACCATTCCACCGTGCTGGAGCTGCTGATCTGGGCGGCGCCGCTGCTCATCATCATCGCGCTCGGCGCGCTCACCTGGGTCAGCACGCATCAGCTCGATCCCTATCGTCCGCTGGCGCGCCTGTCCGAAGGCCGTGAAGTACCGCCCGACACCAAGCCGCTGGTGGTCGAGGTCGTGGCGCTGGACTGGAAGTGGCTGTTCGTCTATCCGGAACAGGGTGTGGCGGCGGTCAATGAAATGGCGGCGCCGGTGGACCGCCCCATCCAGTTCAGGATCACCTCGTCGAGCGTGATGAACTCCTTCTTCATCCCCGCGCTGGCAGGCCAGATCTACGCCATGCCCGGCATGCAGACGACGCTGAACGCGGTCATCAATCATCCCGGCGAATACGAAGGCCTGTCGGCCAACTACAGCGGCTCGGGCTTCTCCGGCATGCGCTTCAAGTTCCATGGCGTGGATCACCAGGGCTTCGAAAAATGGGTGGCCGACGCGCGCGCGTCGGGCGCCTCGCTCAGCCGCGACGCCTATCTCAAGCTGGAGCAGCCCAGCGAGCGCAATCCCGTGCAGCGTTATGCCTCCGTGGCGCCCGGCCTGTTCGAGGCGATCGTGAACCGTTGCGTGGAACCCAACCGCATGTGCATGCGCGACGCGATGGCCATCGACGCGCAGGGCGGCATGGGCATCCCCGGCGCGCTCAACGTCACGACCCTGGATCCGGAAACGCGGCAGCGCCTCGGCCTCACCGGCACGCCGCCTCGCAAGTACGTGGGCGCGATGTGCACGGCCACGCAGGGGCTGGTGCTGTAGCGGGCCGCGGACGGCGCGGGCTTCATGAAATCCTGGTCTTTATGGTGGAATCGAGATGCCTGATCAATCAGACCTCACCAAGCTGATCTTCGGTCGACTGACCTGGGAAGCCATTCCGTACCACGAACCCATCCTGCTCATCACTTTCCTGGTGGTGGCGGTCGGCGGCCTTGCCCTGCTGGGCGTGATCACGTACTACCGCAAGTGGGGCTACCTGTGGCACGAATGGTTCACCAGCATCGACCACAAGAAGATCGGCATCATGTACGTCATCCTGGGCATCGTGATGCTGCTGCGCGGCTTCGCCGACGCCATCATGATGCGCCTGCAGCAGGCGGTGGCGTTCGGCGATTCGGCCGGCTACCTGCCGCCCCACCACTACGACCAGATCTTCACCGCGCATGGCGTGATCATGATCTTCTTCGTGGCCATGCCGCTGGTCACGGGCCTGATGAACTACATCGTGCCGCTGCAGATCGGCGCGCGCGACGTGGCCTTCCCGTTCCTCAACAACTTCAGTTTCTGGATGACCACGGGCGGCGTGATCCTGGTGATGATGTCGCTGTTCGTGGGCGAGTTCGCGCGCACCGGCTGGCTGGCTTATCCACCGCTTTCCGGCATCCTGCACAGTCCGGACGTGGGGGTCGATTACTACATCTGGGCGTTGCAGATAGCGGGGGTGGGGACGCTGCTGTCGGGCGTGAACCTGCTGGTCACCATCGTCAAGATGCGCGCGCCCGGCATGACCATGATGCGCATGCCCATCTTCACCTGGACCGCCCTGTGCACCAACGTGCTGATCGTGGCGGCCTTCCCCGTGCTGACGGCGGTGCTGGCGCTGCTGTCCATGGACCGCTACGTGGGCACCAACTTCTTCACCGCGGACTTCGGCGGCAACGCCATGATGTACGTGAACCTGATCTGGATCTGGGGCCATCCCGAGGTCTACATCCTGATCCTGCCGGCCTTCGGCATCTTCTCCGAAGTGGTCTCCACCTACTGCCGCAAGCGCCTGTTCGGCTACGCCTCCATGGTGTACGCCACCGTCGTGATCACCGTGCTGTCCTACCTGGTGTGGCTGCACCACTTCTTCACCATGGGGTCCGGGGCCAGCGTGAACTCGTTCTTCGGGATCACCACGATGATCATTTCGATCCCGACGGGCGCCAAGATCTTCAACTGGCTGTTCACCATGTACCGCGGCCGCATCCGCTTCGAAGTCCCCATGCTGTGGACCCTGGGCTTCATGGTGACCTTCGTGATCGGCGGCATGACGGGCGTGCTGCTGGCCGTGCCGCCCGCCGACTTCGCCCTGCACAACAGCCTGTTCCTGATCGCGCACTTCCATAACGTCATCATTGGCGGGGTGCTGTTCGGCCTGATGGCCGGCATCACGTACTGGTTCCCCAAGGCCTTCGGCTATCGGCTCGATCCCTTCTGGGGAAAATGCTCGTTCTGGTTCTGGCTGGTCGGCTTCTACGTGGCCTTCATGCCGCTGTACGTGCTGGGCCTGATGGGCGTGACCCGCCGCGTCAATCACTTCGAGGACATGTCGCTGCAGATCTGGTTCCAGGTGGCCGCCTTCGGCGCGCTGCTGATCGCCTGCGGCATCGCCAGCTTCCTGATCCAGCTGGTGGTCAGCTACCGCCGCCGCGAATCGCTGCGCGACGACACCGGCGACCCCTGGGACGGCCGCACGCTCGAATGGTCCACGTCCTCGCCGCCGCCCAGCTACAACTTCGCCTTCACGCCGCGCGTGCACGACCTGGACGCCTGGTGGCAGATGAAGCAGCACGGCTACGAGCGGCCGCGGCAGGGCTTCATTCCCATCCACATGCCCCGGAACACCTGGGCGGGCATCGTGCTCGCCGGCATCAGCGTCGTCATGGGATTCGCGCTGATCTGGCACATGTGGCCGCTGACCGTGCTGTCGTTCGCGGCGCTGATCCTGGTATCCATCGTTCATACCTTCAACTACAAGCGCGACTACTACGTGCCGGCCGACGATGTCGTGCGCACGGAGGACGCGCGCACGCAATTGTTGGCGAGAAACCATGTCTGATACCGTCGCCCCCACCCTGCCCCCCGGCGCCGCGCCGTCCGCGGAGCCCGTGTTCTACGTCCCGGGCGAACACCACCCCCAGAACGGCACCCTGCTGGGCTTCTGGGTCTACCTGATGAGCGACTGCCTCATCTTCGCCTGCCTGTTCGCCACCTACGGGGTGCTGGGCCGCAACTACGCGGCGGGCCCATCGGGCGCCGACCTGTTCGACCTCCCGCTCGTGGCGGTGAACACCTCCCTGCTGCTGCTGTCGTCGATCACCTACGGCTTCGCGATGCTGGAGATGCGGCGCAACCGCATCGGCGGCACGCAGCTCTGGCTGGCCGTGACCGGCATCCTCGGGCTGGGCTTCCTGGGGCTGGAACTGTATGAATTCGCGCACCTGATCCACCAGGGCGCGGGCCCGCAGCGCAGCGCCTTCCTGTCGTCCTTCTTCACGCTGGTGGGCACGCACGGGCTGCACGTCACCTTCGGCATCGTCTGGCTGGTGACGATGATGATCCAGGTGCGGATGCACGGCCTGATCCCCGAAAACCGCCGCCGCCTGATGTGCCTGTCCATGTTCTGGCACTTCCTGGACCTGATCTGGGTCGGGGTGTTCACCTTCGTCTATCTCATGGGAGTCCTGCCATGACCGCGCATACGGATCACCTGGCCCATCCGGGCGGCCACAATGGGCATCACGACGACGACGGCGCCGCCCACGGCACTTTCAAGAGCTACATGACCGGCTTCGTGCTGGCGGCCATCCTGACCGCCATCCCCTTCTGGCTGGTCATGGACCGCGTTTTCGAGGATTCCCGGACCACCGCGCTGGTGATCCTGGCGTTCGCCGTGGTGCAGATCGTGGTCCACATCGTCTACTTCCTGCACATGGACACCAAGTCGGAAAGCGGCTGGAACATGTTGGCGTTAATATTCACGCTGGTGCTGGTCGTCATCACGCTCAGCGGATCCATCTGGATCATGTATCACTTGAACTCCAATATGATGCCCATGTCCACGCATGACATGCGCAAAATGCCCTGATGCCCGCAGTAAAAGACTCTTCTTCCGGCGACACCTCCCGTAATCCGCGCAGCGCAACCACCCTGGTCATCCTGGGTGCGCTTGCCGTGGCCATATTCGCGGGGCTGTGCGCCCTGGGCACCTGGCAGGTCCATCGCCTGGCCTGGAAGCGCGCGCTGATCGCCCAGGTCGAGCAGCGCGCCCACGCGCCCGCCACGCCCGCGCCGGCCCGCGCCGAATGGCCGGCGCTGAGCGCCGACAACGCCGAGTACCGCCGCGTTTCCGCCTCCGGCACCTACCAGTACGACCGCCAGACGCTGGTGCAGGCCGCGACCGAGCTGGGCAGCGGCTACTGGGTCATGACGCCCCTGCAACTGGCCGACGGCGGCACGGTGCTGGTCAACCGCGGCTTCGTGCTGCCCGAATGGCGCAAGGCCCAGGCGGGCGCCGCGCAAGCGCCCGCGCAGGCCAGCGTCACGGGCCTGCTGCGCATGGGCGAGCCGGGCAGCGGCTTCCTGCGCAACAACGATCCCGCGGCCAATCTCTGGTATTCGCGCGACCTGCCCGCCATCGCCACCGCGCGCGGCCTGTCGGACGTGGCGCCGTACTTCATCGACGCGGACGCCGTGGCCGGCGAGACCGACGCCCGCAAGGCCCCCGTCGGCGGCCTGACCGTGCTGTCCTTCCCCAACAATCACCTGGTGTATGCCATCACCTGGTACGCGCTGGCCGCCATGGTGCTGGTCGGCGCCTTCATCTTCGTGCGCGAGGAAAAGCGGGCTCGCCGCAAGGGCTGAGCCGCGCCCGCCGGGGCCGGTGTCCTACAATGAGGGCCGGGAACACCATGAGGCGCGATGCGCTGCGTGGTGTTCCCTTTGTTTTTCCAATCCCTCTACAGGAGTCCCCCGGATGAAAAAGACGCTGCTCGCAGCCGCAATGGTCACCACTTTTGCAGGCGTCGCTCAGGCAGAATCGTCGGTAACTCTCTATGGTGTCATCGACACCGGCATCGGCTACAACAAAATCAAAGGCGATGGATACGACGGTAGCAAACTCGGCATGATCAACGGCATCCAGGCCGGTTCGCGTTGGGGCCTGCGCGGCTCCGAAGACCTCGGAGACGGCCTGCGCGCCGTGTTCAAGCTGGAAAGCGGCTTCGACTCCGCCAACGGGCAACGCGGACAATCCGGCCGGCTGTTCGGCCGCCAGGCCACCATCGGGCTGGCCAACGACGCCTGGGGCACGCTGGAGTTCGGACGCCAGGCCACCATCGGCTCGAACTACCTCGCCGACATCGACCCCTTCTACACCAGCTACACGCAGTCCAACCTGGGCCTGGGCTTCAGCGCCGCCAACACCATGCGCTGGGACAACATGGTCATGTACCGCACGCCCTCGGTGAACGGCTTCGAGATGGGCGTGGGCTATTCGTTCAACGCGGACGACACCAACGCGGACCAGTCCGGCTTCGGCACCGCCGACAATACCCGCGGCATCACGGCCGGCCTGCGCTACGTCCAGGGCCCGCTCAATGTCGCGCTGACGTACGACCAGCTCAACGGCTCGAACCGCGCCGCCATCGACCACGGCGCCACCCCGCGCCAGTACGCCCTGGGCGTGTCCTACGACCTCGAAGTCGTCAAGCTGGCGGCCGCCTACGGCCGCACCACCGACGGCTGGTTCGTGGGCCAGGACCTGCCCGCCGGCACGCCGTTCAGCGACGAGTTCGGCACCAACCGCTTCGTCGATGGCTTCAAGGCCAATGCCTACATGCTGGGCGCGACGCTGCCCGTGGGTGGCGCCGGCAGCCTCTTCGCCTCGTGGCAACACGTCTCGCCGAACAACGACAAGCTCACCGGCGGCGATACCAACATGAACGTCTGGAGCGTGGGCTACACCTACGACATCTCCAAGCGCACCAACCTGTATGCCTACGGCTCCTACGGCAAGGACTACGCCTTCATCGACGGCCTGAAGAGCACGGCCGCGGGCGTGGGCGTGCGCCACACGTTCTAAGCCTCTGCGCGGCGGACGCGGGCGCCGGGATCAGACCGGCGCCTTCTTCCGCCCCGGCGACTCGCCGTAGGTGCGCCGATACATGGCGATGAACGCGCTGTCGCTGGCGTATCCCATCGCATGCGCCACGGCCGTGACGGAGGCGCCCTCGGCCAGCCGGGCGCGCGCCGCCAGCAGGCGGCACTGCGTGCGCCAGCGGCCGAACGGCAGGCCGGTCTCGGCCAGGAACAGCCGCGCCAGCGTGCGGCCGCTGGCGCCTACGCGGCCGGCCCAGTCCTCGATGGACAAGGAGCAGGCCGGATCGGCCAGCAGCTCCCGCGCAATCGGCGCCAGCCGGCGGTCGCGCGGCATGGGCAGGTGCAGCGGCGCCGCCGGCGCCGCGGCCAGCTCGTCGAGCAGCGTATCCACGATGCGCGCCTGGCCCGCGTCCAGCGCGGCGTCCGCGGACCACTGCGTCACGCGCAGGATCAGTTCGCGCAACAAGGGATTCACGTCCAGGATCATCGGTTCGGCCGGCAGGCCGGGATAGGCGTCCACGTCGAAATACAGGCTGCGGTAGGCGAACCTGCCGTGCATGGCGGTGCGGTGCGCGCAGCCGGCGGGGAGCCACGCGGCCTGCAGCGGCGCCAGCTGGCCGACGCGGTCCGGCAAATACAGCGTGACGCCGCCCTCGGCCTGGTAGAGCAATTGCGCGCGCCTGTGGGCATGCCAGTCGGAGGCGTGCGCCCGCGTGTCGATGGCCAGCCCCACCACGGGGCAGGTGGCCGTGTCCGGATCGGCCACGGCGTCCGGCGAATAATGCGGCATGTCGGATTCGCGATGTTTTATGTCTGAACATCGCGATTCTGCTGGGTTCGGGCTGGATACGCTAGTGCCCTTTTGCCCGAAGGACCACGATGTCTCCCGCCCGCTGCCCACGCGACGGCCTGCCGCCGCGCGGCCTGATCATCGCGCTGCTGGCCTTGCCGCAGATCGCCGAAACCATACTGGCTCCCGCCCTGCCCGATCTCGCCCGCCACTGGCGCGTGGACGCGGGCACCGCCCAATCCGTCATGGGCGTTTTTTTCCTGGGCTTCGCCGTGGGCGTGCTGCTGTGGGGACACCTGGCCGATGCCTGGGGCCGCCGGCCCGCGCTGCTGGGCGGCCTGGCGACGGGCCTGGCGGGCACGCTGGCCGCGCTGCTCGCGACCCGCTACGAGCTGCTGCTGCTCGGGCGGTTCATCCAGGCGCTGGGCCTGGCCACCTGTTCGGTCACCACGCAGACGCTGCTGCGCGACCGCCTGAGCGGCGCGCCGCTGACCCGCTATTTCGTAACGCTGGGCGCGGTGCTGGCGTGGTCGCCCGCCCTCGGGCCGCTGGCCGGGCAATTGGTCTCGGACCGGCAGGGCTACCCGGGCGTGCTGATGGCCATCGCGCTGGCCATCGGGCTGGCGCTGCTGGCCGGCTGCGCGCTGCTGCCGGAAACCCGCGGCGGGTCCGCCCGCCCCGTCGCGCTGCCCGCCCTGGCCCGGCGGATGCTGGGCGACCGATCGCTGCGCTGCGCGGCCCTGCAGGTCGCCGGCCTGAACCTGCTGGTGTTCTCGTTCTATTCGGCCGGGCCCTTCATGACGGGTCCGCTGCCGGGGCTGGGATTCGGCTGGATCGGACTGGCGGTTGCGCTGGCCGGCAGCCTCGGGGCCCTGTTCAATCGCCGCCTGCCGACTGGCGCGGGGCCGGCGCGGCGCGTGGCGTACGGGCTGCGCTGCGTGCTGGCCGGCGTGGCGGCCCAGGCGATCGTCATCCTGTTCGATCCTGCGCCCGGCCCGCTGTGGGCGCTGGCCGCGCTGCCGCTGTTCGCCGGCTACGGGCTTGCCATCCCGAACCTGCTGGGTCCCGCGCTGACGCACTACGGCCACTGCCTGGGACGCGCCGGCGCGCTCTTCGGCGTGGCCTACTACAGCCTGCTGGGCCTGGGGCTTGCGGCCACGTCCTGGCTGCCCTTCGATTCGCCGCGGCCCCTGTCCCTGGCCTGGCTCGCGGTCGCCGTCGCGTTGCTGGCCGCGCATCGCGCGCAGCGGCGCGAGCAGCGCTGAACGCCCCGGCCGGCCCGACTAGGGCCGCGACGCCGCCTTCCATTCGGCGTACAGGCCGTCTTCCCCTGCGGGCCGCAACGGCCGCAGCGGCAGCGATTGCCGATCCGGCGGCAGCGCCATCTGCGCATAGACCGCGGCGGTCGACATGCCGTAGGGCTCGCCGTCCTCGTTGGAGTAGGCGTAGAAGGCGCGCGCGATCCCGCACAAGTGCATGGCGGCCATGCACATCGGGCAGGGATGCCCGCTGGCATACACCACGCACCCATCCAGGCGCGGACGGCCCAGCGCGCGGCTGGCGTGGCGGATGGCCTGGATTTCGGCGTGGGCGGTGGGATCGTGCGAGGCCAGGATCTCGTTGACGCCGCGCGCCACCACCTTGCCCTCGAACGCCACCACGGCGCCGAACGGGCGGCCGCCGTCGCGCATGTTGTCGCGCGCCAGGGCCACGGCCTCGCGCATCAGGGCATCATCGGTCAAACGGGAATCTTCGACTGGCATGGCGAATCTCCGGGAAGTGGATCGATCGGCCCGATGGCGGACCGCGGCATGCGGGCATTCTTGCACGTTCGCGGCGCGGGCAGCCCTGGTTCGCCGTCAACTACCGCAGCTGCGGCAAGCCGGCGGCTGGCGGCCGAAAGGCTGGCGCGCCGCCTGGAAAGAACGCCGGCTCCCGAAGCAGGGGGATAAGGGCCGAATCTGGCCGTTTTTCGGCCTATTTCATCCTGCGTATTTCGCCGGCAATTCGAGTATCTTGGCGGCTTCCCGAACAATCCCGGAAATCCCTCCATGAGCAACGTTCCCAACGCCAACCCGGGCGCCGGCGCCCAGCCCAGCGCCGACGCCTTCCTGCAATTCCTGGTCAACCTGGTGAACAACGGCAGCCAGATCGAGAGCATCGGCGTCACCCTGCAGATGGGCGGCATGCTGGTGTCGGGCTCCATCGTGTCGGGCGCCGAATACTTCGACAGCTTCGCCGCCAGTTTCACCGGCTCGCTCAACACGGTGGACGACGCCACCCGCGCGACGGTGCACGCCTCCCTGGCCGAGCTGGGCGACGTCTTCCGCGTGCCGCAACCCGCGGATCCGCTGCCGAACTACATCCACCTGTCGGACGCCCTGTTCTTCACGGCCGACGGCACTCCCATCGCCGGGCAGCCCACGCTCTGGCGCGGACGGACCAGCGCGGTGGACGGCTTCATCCTGGGCCGCCTGCAGGCCGAAGCGGCCGCCTGAACGCGCTCGGCGCCCGCCGGCTCAGCGCGGCCCGGCGGCGCCCGGGGCGCGCCGCAGGAAGCGTTGCTCCGTCACCACGCTGCCCCACTGCCGGCCTTCCGATTCGTCGGTCAGCCCGAAGCCCGCGGATTCGTAGAGGTGCCTGGCGGCGTCCAGCCCCTTGAAGGTCCAGAGATAGGTCTCGTCGTAGTGCGCGTCGGCGAACGCCAGCGCCCGTTCCAGCAAGGCCCGGCCCACCCCCATTCCCCGCAGCGATTCATCGACGATGAACCAGCGCAGATGCGCCTGGCGCGCGTCGAGGTCGCCATCGATGACGATGGAGGCCAGCGTCCGCGCGCCATCCACGTACAGCCACAGGTTCTTGCCCGCCGCGGGCAGGCCTTCGGCGAATGCCGCCAGCTCCGTCGCCACCTTGCGTTCAAAATACACGCCGAAGCCCGAGGCCTGCGCGTAGTAGCGCGCGTGCAGGCTCGCCACGTCGCCGATGCAGCCCGGCGCATAGCCTTCGCGTATCTGCGACTCGATGCCGCCGCTGCCCGGCGCCTGGGCCGTGTTGGGATTCTCTTTCGACAAGGCGTCGGCGTAGAGCGACAGGAAGCGGATCAGCGATTGCTGGTCGGCCGGGGCCAGTTGCCGCAGCGCGCGCGATACCTGGTCGGTGGCGAACTGGTCGATCCGGCCGCGCAGGTCGCGCCCCGCCGCGCTCAGGTAGAGCCGCGAGGCGCGCGCGTCGTCGGTGTCGGTTTCGCGCGTCACCAGGCCGGCCGATTCGAGCTTGGCCACCTGCCGGCTGGTGTTGGATTTGTCCAGGCGCAGGATGGCCGCCAGATCGCGCGCCTGGATGCCCGGCTGCAGGCCGATCTCGATGATGGCGTGGACCGCGGACGGAGCCAGCTCGCTGCCGGCCAGCGAGGAACGCATGAAGCCCAGCTCGCGCACCAGCTTGCGGGAGAACTCCCGCAGGTCCTGGATGGTCTTGTCCCGCGACTGGGAAGGAATGTCGATAAGGTCCATGGCGCGCCTCAAAAGTTGCGACTCGCAACCAATATACTTGCGAGTCGCAACCAATTCAAGCCCCGCCGTGCAAGCCGCTCACGGTGGCCGCGGGCGCCTCAGGACGGCCGCTTGAAGTCCGCCCGGGCCCGCTCGACGGTTTCGCGGCAGACGCAGCCGTCGAGGTGGTCGTTGACCATGCCCACCGCCTGCATGAAGGCGTGCAGCGTCGTCGGCCCCACGAAAGTCCAGCCGCGCTGCTTGAGGGCGCGCGACAGGGCGACCGAAGCGGCCGAGGTGGGATTGTTGTTCCAGTAGTCCAGGTCCACCGCGGACGGCCGCTCCCGCGGCGCCGGCTCATGCTTCCACAGCCAGCCCGCCAGCGAGCCCGTTTCCTCGGCCAGCTCGCGCGCGCGCCGGGCATTGTTGATCGCGGACACGATCTTGTTGCGGTTGCGCACGATGCCCGGGTCGGCCATGAGGCGTTCCACGTCGCGCTCGGTATAACGGGCGACCCGCTCGAAATCGAAATCGTCGAACGCGGCGCGGAAAGCCTCGCGCTTGCGCAGGATCGTGATCCAGGCCATGCCTGCCTGGAAACCCTCCAGGCAGATTTTTTCGTACAGCCTGCGGTCGTCCGCCACCGGACGCCCCCATTCGTGATCGTGATAGTCGGGCATGGACGGCTGCCAGAAGCAGCGCGCCACGCCCGCGCCATCGGTGATCAAGCCGGAAGCGGCGCCCCCCATGCCTTCGTCCTCCACGATGATTCCTAGCGTTTGCCCGGCACGGGGCAGGTCAGGTCGCCTTCCTCGCACTTGAGGTACGCGCGCAGTTCCTTGGTGCGCGCCTGGGTCAGCTTGTCCAGGCAGGTGCTCAGGGCCATCGGATAGGCGCTGCCGCCCGAGGTGCCGGTCGAGGCGAAGGCGCACTCCGCGTCGCGGAAGAAGAGCCAGGCCCGCTGCGCGGCGTGGAACTGGGTGGCGGCGGTCTTGTCGTCCTTCAGGCGCGCGTTCACTTCCTGGTAGGCGGCGTTCAGATCGGCGTCGGACTTGCGGTACGCCTGGTCGGCGCACAGGCTCATGTCCGTCTGCGTGGCCGCCTTGCCGCAGTCCAGCGGCCGCGGCAGCGGCTGCGCGTGGGCGGCGGCCGCCAGCGCAAGTACGGCCGCGGCCGTGATTGCGATACGCATGGGTTTCCTCCTGTGGGTCTGCGCGGTCCGGGCGCCCGCTGCTGCGGGGTTCCGGTAGATGGGGAAAGTGTCTCATGGATGGCCGGGGTTCCGCTGGCGGGGCCGGCGTCGCCTAACATTGGGGGATGAAAATCCAATTGCTCTCCGATCTGCATCTCGAAACCGACCCCGACTTCCTGGCGCGCCCCGCCCCCGGCGCCGAGCTGCTGGTGCTGGCGGGAGACATCGGCTCGTACCGGCGGGGGTCCCGCCTGGAACGCCCCGACTTCGGCCTGGGCAGCTACTCGCCGCGCAACGGCTGGCCCGTGCCGGTGGTGTACGTGCCGGGCAACCACGAGTACGACAACCTGGATTTCGACGAAACCCACGAACGCCTGCGCGCGCTGTGCCGCGACCTGGACATCCACTGGCTGGAACGCGAAACGCTGGTCGTCGGCGGCACGCGCCTGGTCGGCACCACGCTCTGGACCGACTTCGACGCCCTGGCCGCCGACAACGACCCCTTGGGCGAGGTCATGAAAAAGCGCGCCAAGGCGTTCCGCGCGGCCGACTTCTACCTGGAAAAGGCCGAGATGCGCCGCGATGGCGCGCCTTTCATGGCCGAGCAGATGCGCGAGCAGGGGCTGGCCTGCCAGGCGTGGCTGGAGGCCGCCCTGCGCGAACCGTTCGACGGCCCGACGGTGGCGATCACCCACTTCGCGCCCACGCTGGCCAGCGCGGATCCGCGCTACGGCGTGACCCCGGGCACCGCGGGGTTCTGCAACGCGCTGGACCGCCTGCTGCCCTTGGCCGACTGCTGGATCCACGGGCACCTGCACTGCCCGCAGGACTACGTGCGCGACGGCTGCCGGGTGATCGCCAATCCGCTGGGCTACGCCAAGAAGGGCGAGCAGGAAGCCTTCGCGCCCGAACGCGTCTGGGACCTGGCCGCGCCTAGAACTTGAGGCTGGCGGTCAGGCCGTAGGTGCGCGGATCGCCGGCCTTCACGTAATCCGAGGACTGGTACAGCCAATAGCGCTTGTTCGCCAGGTTGTTGATGCCGGCCCGGAACGTGGTGTCGTAACCGTAGATCCGCGTGTCGTACGTAGCGCCGATGTTGACGATGGCGTAGTCGTCCACCTGCACCTGGTTGGATGCGCCCAGCATGGCGCTGCCGGTGTACTTCACGTCGGCGCGCAGCTTCAGGCCCGGCAGTTGCGGCACCGCGTAGGCGACCTGGGCCGCGGCCACGAACTTGGGCGCGCCGGCGACCCGGTTGCCCGTGAAGGCGGAGCCCTGCTTGTATTCGGTGTCCAGGAACATCACGCTGCCGCCCACGTTCCAGTTCGTGCCGATGCGCGTGGAAGCGCCCAGCTCCAGGCCCTGGTAGATCGACTTCCCATCCTGCACCAGTTCATTGGACGCGTTGGCGTACTCGGCCTTCTTCTCGATGCGGAACAGCGCCGCGGTCGCCGCCCAGCCGTCCTGGTTCGTCTTGAGGCCCAGCTCGTACTGCTTGCTCTTGAGCGGATCGAGCAGCGCGCCGAAGTTCGCGTAGGTATTGCCGACCGACGAACCCGGCTCCAGCGATTCGATGTAGCTCGCGTAGGCCATGGTCTGCGGCGTGACGTTGTACATCAGCGCCACCGTCGGCGTGAGCACCCCATTCTTGTCGTAGCGAGAAGCGCGCGCGCCGGTGGCGTCGAAGCCGACCTGTTCGTAGTCCGTGTAGCGCACGCCGCCCAGCACCGACCAGCCGCCGGTCAGGTCGATGGTATCGCTGGCGAACAGCGCCTTCTGCGTGATCTCGGCCGCGCGGTACAGGTCCAGGCTGCCCTGGCTGTAGTAGGTGTTGGTGTTCTGCGACCGCAGGTTGCCGGTGCCCTGGAGCTGGTACACACCGTTGGCGCTGTAGTCGTTCTTCTGCTTCTGCCACGACGCGCCCGCCACCACCTGGTGCTTCAGCGGCCCGGTGGCGAACCGGCCTTCCACCATGCCCTGCCACTGGTTGTAGGCATAGGCTTCGCCGTAGTCCGAGCGGTAATCGTCGTAATCGCCCGCCTGGTTCTGCAGGAACAGCACCGATTCATTGCGCCGGGTGCGCGTGGAGCTGTAGCTGTAGTCGGTGCGCAGCGTCCAGTCGTCGGACAGCCGATACTTCAGCCCGGTCGAATAGAAGCGGAATTTGTTGTCGGCGTAGGGGCCTTCGCCCACCATCGTGCCGTCGTCGTTGCGCACCGGCGACGGCAGTTCGGTGCCCGCCATCGCGCCCGCGTAGATCGTGGGCTCCTGGCGGATCGCCTTGCGATCCTGGTAGATGGACTGGAAATCCCAGGTCAGCCTGTCGGTCAGGCGCGCGTCCAGCGCCAGCGAGACCGAATCCTGGTAGAGCGAACCGCCGTTGTAGGTATTGCCTTCGTCATGCGTCGCGTTGAGCCGGTAGCCGAAGCGGCCGCCCTCTCCCACGCGGCCGCCCAGGTCCGCGTGCTCGCGCAGCAGCCCCTTGGACACGTAGCCCAGCTCGATGCTGCGCACCGGCTCATCGGTGGGCTTCTTGGTGACGTAGTTGATCAGGCCGCCCGGCGAGCCGAAACCGTACATGAAACCCGAGGCCCCCTTGAGCAGGTCGATCTGCTCGAAATGGTCGTACGGCAGGGTCGTGACGTAGCTCAGGAACGGCTTGCCGTCGATGCGGTACGAGTTCTGCCAGTCCAGCGGCAGCCCGCGCACGCTCAGATAGCTGGCCCAGGCGCCGTACGACGCGCTGTTGTCGGTCACGGAGGCATCCAGCGCGAACACGTCGCCCAGCTTATTGACCTGCCGCTCCTCGATATCCGCGGCGGTAACCACGGTGGTGGAGAATGGCGTCTCCAGCTGGCTGCGGTTGCCCAGCGCGCCGGTATTCACGGGCGCCGACAGATGCTCCAGCGTGTCGTCCACCGAGGTCGCGTTGACGGTCACGGCGGGCAACTGGGCCACACCTTGCGTCTCCCCCGGCGGCGCCGCGGCGGACTGGGCATGAGCGCCCGCGGAATGGACGATGCCCAGGGTCAGGGCGAGGGCATACGGCGCAACGGCATGCCGCGCTTGCTTGCGCGCGCGGCTCTTCCTGGCGGAAGCGGGACGGACCACGTTGAATTCTCCAGAGCGGGAGGGGAAGGAATGGGGGAGTTTTATAAATAGGACTGATTCGCAATTATATTATCAGCTGCGAACTTCCCCATCCCGCTCTGGCCCCGCGATCACGGCTTGGACGCTTTCTCCAGCTGATCGCGCATCCGTTTCTCCTGGTCGCGCAGCTCCGGCGTGAACTCCTCGCCAAAATCCTCCATCTCGTACAGCGGGCGGATTTCGATATCGGACGGGCCCGGCATCGGGTTGGGACAGCGCTTGGCCCATTCGATCGCCTCTTGCAGGGACGCGCACTGCCAGATCCAGTAGCCGGCGATCAATTCCTTGGTTTCGGCGAAGGGGCCGTCTATCACCTGCCGGCTGCTGCCCGAAAAGTGCACCCGCGCCCCCTTGGAACTCGGTTTCAGGCCGTCGCCCGCCAGCATCACCCCCGCCTTCAACAGCTCCTCGTTGAATCGCCCCATGTCGGCCAGCAACTGCTCGGTGGGCATCACCCCCGCTTCGCTATCGGCGGTAGCCCTGACTTGAACCATGAATCGCATCTCGGTCTCCTCGTGGATGGTGGAACTTGCATGCTCCATCCCCACGACGAACCGCGCCAGGCGAAATCGACAACGGTTGCAAAAAAAGTGTGAAAAAAAACATGACGCCCCGGGGAGCGTCATGGGTCCTGGCTGCCTCGGCGAACGAGGATCAGCGCATCACGGCGCCGGATTCGGCTGGCGGGCGTGGATCTTGTCGATGGCCTCCAGCACCTCGGCCGACAGGGTCACGTCCACGCTGTCGATGTTCTCCTTCAGCTGCTCCAGCGTGGTGGCGCCGATCAGGTTGCTGGTCACGAAGGGACGCTGGTTCACCCAGGCCAGGGCCAGGTGGGTGGGCGAGATGCCGTGCGCGCGGGCCAGTTCGACGTATTGGCGCGTGGCGGCCTCGGCCTGCTCGTTGCTGTAGCGGGTGAAGCGCGTGTAGAGCGTGAGACGGGCGCCGGCCGGGCGGGCGCCATCCAGGTACTTGCCGCAGAGCATGCCCATCGCCAGCGGCGAATAGGCCAGCAGGCCCACGTCTTCGTGATGGGTGAATTCCGACAGGCCGATCTCGAACACGCGGTTCAGCAGGCTATAGGGGTTCTGGATCGACGCGATGCGCGGCAGGCCCTTGTGCTCGGCGAACCGCAGGAACTGGCCCACGCCCCAGGGCGTCTCGTTGGACACGCCGACGTGGCGCACCTTGCCGGCGCGCACGAAGTCCTGCAGCACTTCCAGCGTTTCCTCGATCGGCACGGTGTGCTCGTCCTTCACCCAGGGGTACGCGAGCTTGCCGAAGGTGGCGGTGCTGCGGTCGGGCCAGTGCAGCTGGTACAGGTCCAGGTAGTCCGTCTGCAGGCGCTTCAGGCTGGCGTCCAGGGCCGCGGTCAGGTTCTTGCGGTCCAGGAAGGTCTTGCCGTCGCGGATGTGGCCGGGACGCTTGGCGTCGCGCACCGGGCCCGCCACCTTGCTGGCCAGCACGATGTCATGGCGACGCTTGCTGCGCGCGAGCCAGGTGCCGATATAGGTCTCGGTCAGGCCCTGGGTTTCCGGCTTGGGCGGCACCGGATACATCTCGGCGACATCGACCAGGTTGATGCCGCGCTCCAGCGCGTAGTCGAGTTGCTCGTGCGCCTGGGCTTCGGTGTTCTGTTCGCCCCAGGTCATGGTGCCCAGGCCGATCAGGCTGACATCCAGGTCGGTGCGGCCGAGTTTGCGGTATTTCAAGTTCTGCTCCGTGCGGGATCGCTTACAAGGAAGCCGACACCTTACTCCAAGATTCCTTACAGGCGCATGCCGGCAAAGGCGGCCCGCCGCCGCCGGGATCCGGGTAAGCCGCCCTTGCCGACGCCGATCGAATCGGCATACGCTTGACTCCCGACCGACCCTGGGAAACCGACGTGCTGCGGGAAATCGACGAGACCTATATCTTTTTCATCTGCGTCGTCGTCTTCCTGGCGATCATCGAGCTCGGCTTCCGCCTCGGCCGCAGGCAGCGCCGGGCCTCGGACGAGGCCGCCAAGACCCACATCGGCGGGCTGCAGACCGCCCTGCTCGGCCTGCTGGCGCTGTTGCTGGGGTTCACCTTCGCGATGTCGGTCACGCGCTTCGAGGCGCGCAAGAACCTGGTGCTGGAGGAAGCCAACGCCATCGGCAACGCCTACTGGCGATCGCAATTGCTGCCTCCCGCCGCCCGCGACCCGATCGCCGCGCTGCTGCTGGAATACGTGACCACGGCGCTGGATTTCCACGACGCCGACAACGACAGCGTCCGCCTGGCCACCGCGGGCGCCACCTCGCGCCGCATCGAACGCGAGATCCGCTCCACGGCGGCCAGCGTGCTGGAATCCCCGCCGTCCATCTCCAGCATCATGTTCATCCAGGCCATCAACGAGATGGCCCAGGTCAACGAAAAGCGCCGGGTCGCGCTGGAGAACCACGTGCCCGAGCCCGTGTTCTACCTGCTCTTCATCGTCACCTCGGGCGCCATGGCGTACATCGCCTACGGTACCGGCCTGCAAAAGCGCAGGCGGTTCATCTCGACGGGGCTGTTCGCCACGCTGATCGCGCTGGTGCTGACTTTCATCCTGGACGTCGACCAGCCCGCCTCCGGCGTCATCATGGTCAGCCAGGAAAGCATGCAGCGGATGAAAGCCACGCTGGAGCAGGAGCGCTAGGGCCCGCCCCCTGCCCCGCCCGCCTCAGTACTGGTAGCGCATCGTCAGCATGGCGCTGCGGCCCGCGGCCCAGGCGCCCTGGCTGTAGAAACCGATCTGGCTGTAGTACTTGCGGTCGAACAGATTATTGACGTTGAGCTGCGCGCTCAGATTGCGGTTGAAGCGGTAGCGCGCCATCAGGTTGGTGATGGCGTAGCTGCCCTGCCCCACGCGTTCGTTGCCGTTCGGGCCGCTGGCGATGCTGTACACATGGCTTTGCCAGTTCACGCCGCCGCCCACGGTCAGGCGGTTCCACTCGCCCGGCAGCTGGTAGGTGGTGAACAGCCGCACCAGGCTGCGCGGCTGGTCGGTCTGGATGGCGTTGCCCTCGCCATCGCTCGCGGTCCAGTGCGACCAGCCGGCGGCCAGGTTCCAGCCCGGCGTCAACTCGCCCGAGACCTCCAGGTCGAAGCCGCGGCTGCGGGTGCCCTGGGCCGCGGTGTAGGCCGGGTTGATGGTGCCGGGCACCATATGGCCCGGATCCTCCTGGGCCACGTTGTCCTGGTCCACCTGGAACACGGCGACGCTGGCATTGAGCCGGCCTTCCAGGAATTCGCCCTTGATGCCGGCCTCGTAGGATTTGCCTTCGAGCGGATCCAGCCAATTGCCGTTGCGGTCCTGGAAACTCTGCGGGTTGAAGATGCCGGTGTAGCTGACGTAGGCGGTGTAGTTCTCATTGATGTCGTACAGCAGGCCGGCATACGGAATGAACTCGCTCTTGTCGAACGCCTGGCGATCGCCGCCGCCGAAGCCCGTGGAATCCGTCTTCCAGGTGCTGTAGCGGCCGCCCACGATGAGCTTGAGCGGATCCGCCAGGTTCAGGCGCAGCGCGCCGTACCAGCCGGTCTGCTTGGTGGTGTAGCGCGTGGCGCTGACGGACGCGTCGTTCCATTCGGGCTCCGGATAGGAGCCGTCCCAATCCAGGAAATTGCCCACGGACGCCGGCGAAATGGCCGAGCGGTAATCGAAGTCGGCGTACTGGCGGTTGAAGCTCGCGCCCACCACCGCCTCGTGGCGGCGGCCAAACAAGGTGAACGGCCCCGAGGCCTTGAGGTCCACACTGTTCTGCTTGCGGTCGCCCAGGTACCAGGCGGGCGAGGCGCCCATGCCCAGGCCGGTGTTGCGGTCGGGCCAGTCGTACAGGTAGAGCAGCTTCGCGTCCATCTCGTTCTTGGAGTGCGAGCCCACGGCCTGCACGGTCCAGCCACTGTCGAAACGGTGTTCCAGGCTGGCGAACGCGCCCTGCGTCGTGCTGCCCCACGAGGTCCAGTCCGCGCCGGTGTTCAGCGACCGGGCCCAGTCCGTGCGGCCGCCGTCGGTGTACCACAGCGGAAAGCCGCCCCAGTTGCTGCGCTTCGGCTCGTTGTCCTGGTAGTTGAAGCCCACGCTCAGCGTGGTGCGCGAGGTAAGGTCGGCATCCACCACGCCGTAGAAGATCTTCTTGCGGTTCTGGTAGCCGTCCAGGTAGGAATGGTTGTCCTGGTAGGCCGACACGATCCGGCCGCGCACGTTGCCGTTGGCCGACAGCGGCGTGGACAGGTCCAGCGTCCCGCGGTAGGTATCCCAGGTGCCGGCGCTGACGCTCATGTCGGCCGTGAACTCGCGGCTGATGGCGTGCTTGCGCACCAGGTTGATGGAGGCCGAGGGATTGCCGGTGCCCGACATCAGGCCCGTGGCGCCGCGCACGACTTCGACGCGGTCGTAGATGATGGGATCCAGCGCCGATTCGCCCGCGGCATAGCCGATGTCGAAGCTCGTGGGGACGCCGTCATACATGTAGTTGCTGATGCTGAACCCGCGCGAGTTGAACGAATAGCGCTCGCTGTCGTAGTTCTGCACCGAGATGCCCGGCGTGCTGGCCATGACGTCGACCAGCGAGAGCATGTTCTCGTCTTCCATGCGCTGGCGCGTGACCACCGTGACGGACTGCGGCGTTTCCCGCAACGTGAGCGACAGGCCGGTGCTGGCGGCGGTGGCCCGCGGCGTGTAGGAGCCGGTGCCTTCGGTGGTGGCGATGTCGGTGTCGCCCACTACCTGCACCGTGGGCAGCGTGGCGACATTGCCCTCCTGCGCGGCGGCCGCGCCGCAGGCCAGCGCCATCAACGCCAGGGCGGGCGTGCGCCGAAGCGCGAAACGGCGGCCGACGAAAAGTCGGCGGCCGGCAGGCCGTGGATCTTGCATGTTGGCTTCCTTTCCCGTTTTGAATCATCAAATCGGCAGAAAGTTTAATGCAAATGATTCTCATGTGTTTTCTTATTGTTGTAAAAACAACGGCAACGTACGTCCCTGTTTTCCTTGAAGATCGACATGGCGCAGAGGGGATGGCAAGCCCCGGGGGGCCCGCCCACACCCTGCGTACTTGGCCTTCAGCGCCGGAACGGCTTGGCGGCGCGGCGGCGCGTGCGAAACGCGCCGCGCCGCCGCCTCAGTCGATCAGGCCGTGCCGGATGACGTACTGCACCAGTTCGGCGTTGCTGCCCGCCTTGAGCTTCTGCAGGATGCGCTGGCGATAGGTGCTGATGGTCTTGACGCTGACGATGAGCTGGGTGGCGATGTCGGTGAGGCGCATGCCCTGCACGATCAGCATCATGATCTGGTATTCGCGCGGCGAGAGCTTGTCGTGCAGCACTTCCCCGCGCGCGATGGCGGAGACCGCGTCGCCGGAGAGCTCGGCCGGGAAGTAGCGTCCGCCGGCCGCGGCCTGGCGGATGGACAGCACCAGGACCTTGGAGTCCATGTCCTTGGCCACGTAGCCGCTGGCGCCCACTTCGAAGGCGCGCAGGGCGTATTGCTCGGCGGGATACATGCTGAGCACGATGATGGGCAGCCGCGGCCATTCCGCGCGGATGGACGGCAGCACGTCCAGGCCGCTGCGCCCCCTCAGGTTGACGTCCAGCAAGACGACGTCGTAGCTGTTGGCGCGCAGCAGGCTCAGGGCCTCGGACGCATCGGCGGTCTCGCCCGTGACGCTGATATCGTCTTCCTCCGCGAGCAGCCGTTTCAGGCCGTCGCGGAAAATGGTGTGGTCATCGACAATCAGGACACGGATCATGGGGCTGGCGGCGGCGCTATTGCCCGCCGCGGGGAACGTTGAGGGACGCGAGAATGCGGTTTTCCTTGTCGATGGATTCGCGCGCGAACTGCCGGTACGCGGTTCCATCCATGTACTGCTGTTCCATATCATAGTTCGCGAGCGCGTCCTGGAAGGGCTTTTGCGCCATGGCCTCCTTGAAGCCGTCGTGCAGGCGGCGGATGGCCTCGGGCGGTGTGCCCTTGGGCGCGGCGAGGCCCCAGGGCGAGGTCTGCACCATGTCGATGCCCACTTCGCGCAGGGTCGGCACGTCCGGAAAGCGCGGCACGCGCTTTTCGGTCCAGACCACCAGCAGCCGCATTTTCCCGGACGTCACGTAAGGCACCCAGGACGACGCGTCGGCCACCGACATGATGTGCCCGCCCATGAGCGCCGGCAGCGCTTCCGCCACGCCCTTGTACGGCACGTTGGTCAGCTGCAGCCCCAGGCTGGCGGAGATCTGCTCCATCGTGAGGTGCTGCGTGGTCAGGCTGCCCACGGTGCCGTAGGTCATCTTGCCCGGGTTCTTGCGGGCATAGGCGACGTAGTCCTCGAAGGTCTTGATGGGCGAATCGGCCGCCACCACCAGGCCCCAGGTGAAGCCGGTGAGACGGATGATGTAGTCCAGGTCGGCGGCCGGGTCCCACTTGATGTTGGAGATGTAGGGCAGGCGGAAAACGCTGTGCGCGATCAGGCCGACGGTGTAGCCGTCGGGCGTGGCGTTCTGCAGCTGGTAGGCGGGCATGACGCCGCCCGCGCCCAGCTTGTTCTCGACGATGATGGGCTGGCCGAACACCGACGAGGCGCTCTCGGCCAGGGCGCGCACCACGATGTCCGTCACGCCGCCCGCCGAGAAGCCGACCATCACGCGGATGGGTTTTTCGGGAAAGCCCCCCGCCGCGCGCACGCCGAACGGCAGGCCCAGCGCGGCCACCGACGCGGCGCCGCCAATTTTCATGAAAGAACGTCTATGCACAGTCTGTCTCCAAGTGCCCTGCTCCGTGCCCCTCGGATTGACACGCAACCTTGGGGTCCTTTAGTGTGTGGACAGTGTAAATAGAGGCTTGCCCATCGATCTGTCGGAATTAGCCGATTGTCCTGTCATCGTTTTCCTACGCCGCGCCTCTCATGCAAGAATTCCGCTGGCCGCTGAGCCGCGAAGACCCCAACTACCGCCTGCTGTTCGAGGGCCTGATCGAACAGTCCGTGGCCGGCATCTACCTGCTGCAGCACGACCACCTGATCTACGTGAACGAGGCGTTCGCGCGGCTTTGCGGCGTGCCCCGCGAAAAACTGATCGGCCGCCCGCTGGCCAGGGTGGCGCCGCCGCAGCAGCGCGACTCGCTGATGCGGCAATACGAACGGCGCCTGGCCGGCAGCGACAAGGACTCCACCTTCACCGTGCACCTGCAATTGCCCGACGGGCAGGCGCGGGCGATCGAGATCCATGGCCGGCTGATCGATTTCCGCGGCCAGCCCGCGGTGATCGGCGTCGGCATCGACGCCACGCTGCGCCTGCAGCGGCAAGAGGAATTGCAGCAGTCGAAGGCGGCGCTGGCGGAGCTGGTCAGCCACATCGAATCCGTGCGCGAAGCCGAGCGGCAGCGCATCGCCATGGAACTGCACGACGCCGTGGGCGGCATGCTGTCCGCCTTGAAGTTCGACATCTCCCGCCTGGCCCGCAACATCGGCAAGACCCTGCCCGGAGACGCCCACCGCGATCCCCGCGCCCACCTGGAACGGCAGGTGGCCGAATGCCTGGGGCTGGTGCAGGACACCATCGCCACGGTCCGGCAGATTTCCGAGGATCTGCATCCCAGCGCCCTGCCGCACCTGGGCTTGCCCGCGGCCATCGCCAACCATCTGCGGCAGTTCGAGGCGCGCTACGGCGTGGCCTGCCGCCACGAGCCGGAGGCGGGCGAGCTGGGCCTGGACATGGACGCCACGGGCCACCTGTACCGCATCTTCCAGGAAAGCCTGACCAACGTTGCCAAGCACGCGCAGGCCAGCGAGGTCTGGGTGCGGCTGGGGCGCGACGGCGATGAAGTGCTGCTGTCGGTGCGCGATAACGGCCTGGGCATGGCGGACAACGGCCAGCGCCCCGGCGCCTATGGATTGCTGGGGATGCGCGAACGGGCCCGCCGCATGGGCGGCACCCTGTCGGTGGAGCCGGCCGCCGGCGGCGGCACCCTGCTCACGGTCAGGATCCCGGCCCCCGGGCGCCCGAGCCCGGACGGCGCCTCGGCGGTTCCCTAGCGCCCCTGGAAGCGGGCTTCGCGCCGCTCGATGAAGGACTGGATGCCTTCCTTGAAGTCTTCGGAGGCGAAGACTTTTTCCCGGATCTGCGGAATGCAGGCGATCGCGGCCTGCTCGCCGCCTTCCAGGTATTTCAGCGCGGCTTCCTTGGTGGCGCGGATGCCCAGCGGCGCGTTGCGGCAGATGCGGCGCGCCAGGTCCAGCGCCCGGTCCAGCTGCTGGCCGCAGGGCACGACTTCCTGCACGAAGCCCAGCTCCAGCGCGCGCTGCGCGCCGAATTCCTCGCACAGGAACAGGTGGTACATGGCGTTGCCCCAGCCCGTGCGGGTCAGGTAGCGGAAGTGCGCGCCGCCCAGCGGCGCGATGCCCCGGCGCGATTCCAGCTGGCCGAAACGCGCCGTGTCGGCGGCCACCACGATGTCGCAGGCCAGCATGATCTCGATGCCGATGGTGTACGTGATTCCCTGCACCACGGCGATCACCGGCTTGGTGGTGCGCCGCTTCAAGCCGAACGGGTCCACCCAGGCGTCCGGCCGCGGGCGGGCGGTGGCGGTCGGGCCGAAGAACTTCGGCATGTCCAGGCCCGCCGTGGTGTGCTCGCCTTCGGCGCACAGCACCGCCACCCACAGGCTGTCGTCCTCTTCGAAGCGCGTCAGGTGCTGGGCGAGCTGCTCCATCATCTCGGGCGAGAACGCGTTCTTCTTCGCCACGTTGTCGACCTTGATGACGCAGATGGCGCCATCGCGCTCCATGCGCACTTCACCAATCTTCCTACTCTCTTCCATGTCTGTCTCCTTGTGCTCGCGGCGGGTTCAGGCCAGGCCCTTGGCCCGCTTGATGGTCGAATCCAGCCCGCGCTTCAGGTGTTCCTGGAACTCCTCCGTCACGTGGGAAAGCTGGTGCAGGTCGAAATGGGCGTGGATGGCCGCCCGGAAGCCCTGCGCGTCCCAGGTCCGGTTCAAGGACCGCTTGGTGAACCGCAAGCCGTAAGGCGGCGCGGCGGCGATGGTGTTGGCCAGCTCCAGCGTCGCCTGCTCCAGTTCCGCGACGGGAACCACGCGGTTGATCATGCCGATCTGCAGGGCCTCGGCCGCCGGCAGGCGCGCGCCCGTGAAGATCAGTTCCTTGGCCTTGCGCATGCCCATCACCCAGGGATGGATCAGCACTTCCAGGCTGGCCGTCCCCATCGAATGGGCCACCGGATCCGAGAAGAAGGCGTTGTCGGCGCAGACGATGAGGTCGCACATATTGGCGACCATGTAGCCGCCGGCGATGCAGGCGCCCTGCACCTGCGCGATGGTCGGCTTCTTCAGGTCGTGCAGGCGCAGGCAGTATTCGAGGAAGTGCTCCTCTTCGTAGTTCCAGCGTTGCTCCACGGTGGGATTGGGGCGCTCCACCCGCGCCGACTTCAGGTCGTGGCCGGCCGAGAAATGGTCGCCCACGGCGCCGATGATCACCACGCGAATCGCCTCGTCGGCCTCGGCCTCGCGCAGGGCGCCGTCCAGCTCGCGCAGCAGGCTGCGGTCCTGGGCGTTGCGCACCTCCGGACGGTTCAGGTAGATGCGGCAGACCGGGCCGAGGCGCTCGACGCGGATGAGTTCATAAGACATGACGATCTCCTACACAGAGGCCGGGTCGGCCGTTACGATCAGATAGGCGGCGGTGAAGCTGGCGAGCGCATCGCGCACGCGCTGCGCATCGGGCTGCGCGCCGTCCAGGCGGATGCGCACGGGCTCGCCGGGCTCCAGCGCCAGCGTATAGCCCGATTCGATGCCGGCGGCGCGCAGGGCCTTGTCGAAACCGCGCAGCGTGGCGTCCTCGCGCAGGCGGTTCTTGAGGATCTTGCCGACCGGCGACTTGGGCAGGCCGGCCATGATGTAGCAGTCCTTGGGCACGGCCGCGCGTTCCGAGATCGCGGGCCGCACCTCGTCCAGCAGCCGGGCCGCGTCGATGTCGGCCCCCGCCACCAGCTGCACGTAGGCCACGGGCACTTCGCCCGCATAGCTGTCGGGGCGCGCCACCACGGCCGCTTCCAGGACCTGGGGATGGCGGTAGAAGGCTTCCTCCACCGCCTTGGGATCGATATTGTGCCCGCTGCGGATGATCAGGTCCTTCGTCCGTCCGGTGATCCAGAGGTAGCCGTCCTCGTCGATCCGCGCGAGGTCGCCCGTATCCAGCCATCCCGGTTCCAGGAAGCCCTCCTGCCCGCCGGCCGCGTAGCTGCTGAATACCGTGGGGCCGGACAAGGCAAGCACCCCGGATTCTCCGGGCGCGCAATCGCGCGCGCCGGCGCGGCGGTCCAGCGCCACCACGCGGGCGCGGTGGTAGGGGAACAGCAGGCCGACCGAACCGGTCTTCACTTCGCCGCCCTTGGGGTTCATCATGCAGACCGACGTGGTCTCGGTCAGCCCGTAGCCTTCGCGCACCGCCAGGCCGGTCATCGCCAGGAAGCGGCGCGCCACGTTTTCCGACAGCGGCGCCGAGCCGGACAGCACGCCCTTGACGCAGGAAATGTCATGGCCGCCGATCGGCATCTGCACCAGTTGGTTCATGATCGTGGGCACGATGGTCAGGTAGTTCACCCGGCAGGCCTCCACGACCTTCCAGATCTGCGGCAGCAACTGCGGGTGCTTCCAGCCCACCGAGGTCGCCAGCACCAGGGTGCCGCCGCGCGCCAGCGTGGCCAGCGAGCCGGCGAAGGCGCCCACCACGTGGTAGAGCGGCGTCGCCGACAGGCGGCTTTCGCCTTCGACGATGCCCGCCACGGCCGCGCTCAGCCAGGCGCTGACCACCTCGTTCCAGTGGCTGTGCCGCACCAGCTTCGGCGCGCCCGTCGTGCCCCCGGTGGGGAACAGCGAGGCCAGGTCGCCGGGCTGGAAATCGCGTTCGAAGTCCAGCGCGTCGCCGCGATAGCCATCGATGACGGCGTCGTAATCCAGGAAGCGCGCGCCGGCCGGCGCCGCGCCCCCGCGGTCGCCCCCCAGCCTCACGATGGTCTGGAGTTGCGGACAGAGCTCGGCCACGCGCAGGACCTTGTCCCAGATCTCGATCTCCGGATCCCCGCCGTAGGCCATCAGCATGCGGGCGCCGGCGGCGCGCACGATGGCCGCGATGGCCTCGGCTTCCAGCATCCAGTTGATCGGATTGACCACGGCCGCCGCCTGGCCGCCCCACAGCGCGTATTGCGCCTGGGGGGTATTGGGCAGCAGCAGGCTGACCACGTCGTCCGCGCCCAGGCCTTCTCCGCGCACCAGGTTGGCCGTCTGGTGGATGCGCTCCAGCAGGCGACCGAAGCTGACGTCCTCCGGCGCATCGCGGCAGGACGGATCGCGCAGATAGCGGATCGCCGTGGCCTGCGGCGCCTGGCGGCAGCTGCGCGCCAGGAACGCGTAGGTGCTGTCGGGCAGGCCGCGCGCCGCAAGCGGCGTCGCTTCGAAGGCGCGGATGCGTTCGGCCGTGGACAGGTCGGCGCGGACCCAGTATTGAGGTGTCTCCATATCTTCTTCTTACGCGGTGCGCGCCCGCCTCACACGGCGAGCGCGCACGGATTGGTGTAGCGCTCGGCCGGCACGAACAGCCGCCGCAGGCGCATCTCGGTTTCGGGAAACAGATGTTCGAAATAGAAGCGCGCCGTGGCCAGCTTTTCGGCGCGCAGGGGATCGCCCTCGGGCAGCCGGGTCCAGGCGGCCTGGGCGGCGCGGCTCCAGAAGTAGCCGTAGACCAGGTGGCCCACGATGCGCAGGAAATCGGTGGACGACGCCCCGACCTGCGCCGGGTCGCCGGCGGCCAGCGCCGCCAGGCGAGGCACCGCCTCCTCGATGCGGCCGGCCAGCTCGCGCAGGGGCGCGCCGAACTCCGCCCCCGCCCCGGCCGCTTCGACCGCATCGGCCTGCGCCCGCGCCAGCGTCAGCAGCTGCCCCAGCCTGCCGCCTTCGTCGGCCAGCACCTTGCGGGCCAGCAGATCGTGCGCCTGCACCCCGTTGGTGCCCTCGTAGATCGGCAGGATGCGCACGTCGCGCAGCGTCTGCTCGATGCCGGATTCGACGATGTAGCCGCTGCCGCCATGGACCTGCATCGCCAGGTTCACCGACTCGACGGCGTTGTCGGACACGAAGGCCTTGGCCACCGGCGTCAGCAGGCTCAGCAGGCCGCCCGCGCGGTCGCGCTCGGCCGGGTCCGACGCATGCTGCTCGGCGTCGATCTGCAAGGCCAGCCAGTACAGGAACATGCGCGCGCCCTGCGCCCAGGCCTGCTGCGTGAGCAACATGCGCCGCACGTCCGGCTGCAGCAGGATGGGATCGGCCCGCGTGACCGCCCTCTCCTGCCCCGGCGCGCGCGATTGCAGACGCTCGGCGGCGTAGGCCAGCGATTTCTGCAAGGCGGTCTCGGTCAGCCCCAGGGCCTGCGCGCCTGTGCCCAGCCGCGCGGAATTCATCATGACGAACATCGCGGCCAGGCCCTTGTTGGCCTCGCCCACCAGGTAGCCCCGGGCCTGCTCGAAGCGCAGCACGCAAGTTGCGTTGGCGTGCAGCCCCAGCTTGTGCTCGATGGCATCGCAGTAGACGCCGTTGCGCTCGCCCGGCCGGCCTTCGGCGTCGGGCAGGAACTTGGGCACCAGGAACAGCGAGATGCCGCGCGTGCCGGCCGGCGCGTCCGGCAGGCGCGCCAGCACCATGTGCACGATGTTGGGCGCCAGATCGTGCTCGCCCGAGGAAATGAAGATCTTGCCGCCGCTGATGCGGTAGGCGCCGTCGCCGTCGGGGACGGCCTTGGTGCGCAACAGGCCCAGATCGGTGCCCGCCTGCGCCTCGGTCAGGCACATCGTGCCCGTCCACTCGCCGCTGGCCAGCTTGGGGCCGTACACGGCCTGAAGTTCGGGAGTGGCGTTGGCGCGGATGCAGCGGTAGGCGCCTTCGGACAGCCGCGGGTAGAGCGCGAACGAGATATTCGATCCGCCCAGCATCTCGCCCACGATGGCCGAGGCCACGGTGGGCAGCGCCTGGCCGCCGTGCTCCTCGCTGGCGCACAGGCCCGACCAGCCGCCCTCAGTGTAGGCCCGGTAGGCCTGGCCGAAGCCGGCCGGCGTGCGCACCTCGTGGCCTTCCAGGCGGCAGCCCTCGCGGTCGCCGCTGGCGTTCAGCGGCGCCAGCACGCCGTGGCACAGGCGGTCCGCGCCTTCCAGGATCTGGTCCAGGGTCTCGCGGTCCATGGGCGCGCCGCCGGCGCGCCGGCCCAGTTCCGTTTCGACATCGAGGACCTCGTAAAGCGCAAACTGCATATCGCGCTGAGGCGCCGTGTAAAGCCCGTCTTTCATATCGTCCTGCCGCTCCTGACTCGGTATGCGCCAGTGTGCAACGGACGTCCGGCCGGCGTAATGTCAGCGTTGGCCGATATGGCTGTCAGCGAATTCCGATAGCGCCGGCATCGGCGACGTGCTATGCCCTATGCCGCGGACCCCGCCGGCGACGGCGCGACGGCGGCTTCGCTCGCGGCCGGCTCGCGCGAGGCGAGCGATTCCAGGAGGTCGGCCGAGGGCACGAAGAACAGGCCGCCCGTGACCGCGCGGCTGTAGTCCAGCAGGCGGTCGTAGTTGCCGGCGGGCCGGCCGACGAACATGTTTTCGAGCATCTGCTCGATCGGCGCGGGCGAGCGGGCGTAGCCGATGAAATAGGTGCCGAACTCGCCGGACCCTGCCCGCCCGAACGGCATGTTGTCGCGCAGGATCTTGACCTCCTCGCCGTTCTCCTCAAGCGTGGTGAGGGAACTGTGGGACGAGGACGGCTTGATGTCGTCGTCGAGTTCGACGTTGGACACCTTGTGGCGGCCGATGATGCCCTCCTGGCTTTCGACCGTCAGCGAATTCCATGCGGTCATGTCGTGCAGGTACTTCTGCACCAGCACGTAGCTGCCGCCCGCGAAGCCGGCGTCCTCGTCGCCGATCACCGTGAAATCGACCGCCTCGCGCCCTTCCGGATTCTCGGTGCCGTCGACGAAGCCGATGATGGCGCGGCGGTCGAAGTAGCGGAAGCCGTGGACTTCATCCACCACCGTCACGGCGTCGCCCAGCCGGTTGCGCAGCAGCGTCGCCAGCTCGAAACAGAGGTCCATCGAATCCGCGCGGATATGCAGCAGCAGGTCGCCCGGGGTGGCGACGGCGACCCGGTCGCCCGAGCCGAATTCCCGGAAGGGATGCAGCGCGGCCGGACGCGGCGCGCCGAACAGCGTGTCCCAGGCGCTGGAGCCGAACGCACAGACACAGGAGAGGTTTTGCTCGGGCGCTCGCGTGCCCACGGTGCGCACCAGGGCGGCGACGTCCTCGCACCATCCGCGCACCGTCTCGGCCGCGGCCGCGCCGGCATTGAGGGTCGCGACCATGAAGATCGCGTGGCGGGTGGTGGAGTTGTGGACGGCTTGGGAGAGGGGCGGAGTATCGGACATCGGAGCAGGAACCTCTAAAGCGGGCGCGGGGCGCGGAAATGGCGGTTGCTCCGATTCTAAGCGTGGATCCGCAGCATGTGAACTCCGCGAGGACCGGGGCCGGGACCCGCCGGCGCCCCCCGCGCAAGCCGCGTTCAGGAACCCGGATTGAACTTCGTGCGCGCGATGTCGCTCTTGAGCTTGTCCGTCTGGCTGGCGATGAACGCCGCGAACTCCGCCATCGTCTGGGCGGGCGCGACCTCGACGCCCATCTTGCGGTAGTTCTCGATCACCTCCGGCTGCCGCAGGATGGCCTGGAGTTCCTCGTGCAGCCGCTGGCGCACGGGCTCCGGCGTGCCCTTGGGCGCGAACACTCCCGTCCAGATCGTGTAGTCGATCCCTTCCAGGCCCGCGGTTTCGGAGGCTGACGGAATACTCTTGTCGCCGACATCCCGCTGCTTGCTCATCACAGCCAGCGCCTTCATTTTTTGCGAGGCGATATGCGGCAGCATCGCCGGCAGGCCGAGCAGCGCCACGTCGATCTGTCCTCCCATCACGTCGATGCTGGCCTGTCCCGCTCCGCGGTACGGCACGGCCACGATATTGGTTTGCGTGTCCGATTTGATCGCCTCCATCGCCAGGTGATAGAGGGAGCCGCTGCCGGGGATGCCGTAGGAAAGGCCGCCCGGCTTCTGCCTGGCCAGCGCGAGCACGCCGGCCATGTCGGCCGCGGGCAGGTCCGGCCGCGCCACGAGGACCAATCCGCTCGTGCCCACCATCCCGATCGCATCAAAATCCGATGCCTGGTATTGCGCCTCGGGAGTCACCAGCGGCGCGAGAGACACGTTCGACGTGATGCCGATCAGCAAGGTGTAGCCGTCGGGAGCGGCCTTCGCCACGCGGTTGCCGCCCAGCATGCCGTTCGCGCCGGCGACGTTCTCCACGACGACCGGCTGCTTCAGGCGGCGCGCCAGCTCCTCGCCGAGCACGCGGCCGATCGGATCGAGCGAACCGCCGGGCGCGTAGGGGATGATCATCCGTATCGGGCGTTCGGGATAAGCGGAATCGGCGTGCGCGAACGCGCTGCCGGCCGCCAGGGCCGCCAGGGTCAGCAGCTTGGCGATTGCGGGAAATTGCATGGGATGTCTCCTTGTCATATGAAATTCTTGTCGCGGCGGCGTCAATCGGCGCAGCCGCGGATCCAGGCGTCCACCAGGGCGGCGACCCGGACGTTGTTGCGATCCATCATCGGCAGATGCGAATTCCCCGCAATGCCCATGGCCGGCAGGTCCAGCCGGGTCACGCTGCCGCCCGCCCGCTCCAGGCCGTCGAGCCAGGCCTCGGCCAGCTGGCGATAACGCCGCCATTGCGGGCTGCTGTCGAAGTAGTCGCCCCACACCACGCACACCGGGACCGCCGCCATGCGCGCCAGGGCGGCGGCGTCGGCCTCGATGCCTCCGGCCGGCTCGATCAGCACCAGCGCCTTGAAATGCCGGGGCGCGCGCTGAAGCACGCTCTGCGCCAGCCGGCCGCCTTCGCTGTGGGCCACCACGATCCCGGGGCCGGCGCGGACCAGCAGTTCCTCGTACGCGTCAATCGCCCGCTCGCGGTTGCTTACCCAGCGGCCGACGAACTGGCGCGCCAGCTGCGGCATGCAGTCCGCCGGGAATTGCTGGCCCGGGTAAGCGCCGCCGCCCGGCTCGCCGATGCGGAATTGCTCCCAGGCCTGTTCGATCGTGCGGTGCTCGGCCTGTCCGCTTCCGCCCAGTTCCTGCGCCGGCCAGGAGGCCCTTCCGCGCTCGACGGCATCGCTCACGTAGGTGTCGTAGCCCGCGCGCATGAAATACTCGTGCCAGCCCGGGCGGCCATCGGGCGTCTCCTCCCAGGTGCAGCCGGTCATGCCCCCGCCGTGCCAGAGAAAGAGCGGATGACGCCGGGCCGGGCGCGCCAGCGCGAAATGCTGCACGTACAGCTGCCCCACCGCATGGCGGCCATTGGGGTCGGAGGCGCGGGCCGCCAGGCCGGGCACCGTCTCCAGCGACCTGGCGGGCGCGTCGCTCAGTTCGACGATGGAACCGCCGACATGGAAGCCGCGTATCGATCTGAATGGCGGCAGTTCGGCCCCGGATTCGGGGGCCTGGACGACTTGGGACATGGAGTGCTTCCGGACGATGACAGGCCGGAGTTTGCCGCCCCACCCCCTACTCGTAAAATATCTTCTTTCTATACTGCCATATTCTGAAACTATGGATATCGCATCCGTGCCATGCAGAACGCCCGCCAACTCGACATTCCCCGCCTGATCGCCTTCATTGCCGTCTGCGAAGAAGGCAGCATCTCGGCCGCCTCGCGCCGGCTGCACATCGCGCAGCCGGCATTGACCGTGACCATGGCGAAGCTGGAGTCCGCGCTGGGAACCAAGCTACTGGAGCGCGACATACGCGGGGTCACGCCGACGCCCTCGGGCGCCGAGCTGCTGGCGCGCGCCTATGACATCGTCGGCCGCGCGCAAGCTGCCTTCGGAGACATCCAGGCCAGCGCCCGCGAGCCGCAGGGGGAAGTCTCCATCGGATTGCCCGCTTCGGCGGCGGCGGTGCTGGCGCTGCCCCTGATCGCGAGGCTGTCGCAGGACTATCCGCGCATCCGGCTGCGGCTGGTGGACGGGTTCTCGGGCTATCTGTGGAGCTGGCTGCTGGCCGGCGAACTCGACCTGGCGCTGGTGTTCGATCGCTCGTCCACGTCCGGCGTGCATAGCGCGCCGATCGCGCACGAAGACATGCACCTGGTAGGCGTTCCGGAGAGTATGAAGGCAGGCAGGACGGTATCGGTCTCGACGCTGGCGGACTATCCGCTGGCCATGTCCTCGCGCCGCCACGGCATACGCTCGGCGCTCGACGACTACGCGGTGCGCCATGGCACCGCGTTGAACGTCGGCATCGAAATCGACGCCGGCCCCTACCTCATACAGCTGCTGAAGACGGGCGCCTGGTTCAGCCTGCTGGCGCCCTGCGCGGTCGCGCGCGATGTGCGCGAGGGCACGCTTGCCACGCGCCGGCTTTCACCGACGTTCACGCGCTCCATCTGCCTGGCGCAGCGCCGGGCGGTGAGGGGCGATACCGCGGTGCGCCGCGCGGCCGACTTGCTGCGGCAGGTGGCGCGCGGCCTGATCGACGACAAGACCTGGGACGCGCGGCCCGCGTAGCCCGGGCCCGCCCGATGCGCGCGGGGCCGGGGCATGCGCCGTGAGGCCGTGGATCAGCGCACCGCCTTCAGCCACTGGCCCAACAGGTCCAGGACGACGCGGCCCTGTTCCCGATGCGGCACGTGGCCGCAGTTCTCCAGCAGCACGGCGCGCCCGCCGGTCAGCCGCGCAATGCGTTCCGGATGCAGGGACGACCCGAATTCGTCCACTTCGCCATGCAGCGCCAGCACCGGGCAGCGCACCTGGCGCAGCGGCTCGTCGAGGTTCCACGCGGCGAACTCTGGCGACAGCCAGGTGTCGATCCAGGCGCTCAGCACCCAGGCGGCCTTCTCGCCGTGATACTTCTTCAGGCGGTCCAGCTGCCCGGGCTCGGCAAAGTTGCGCTTCGCGGCGCTGATGCCTTCCAGCGTGCGGTCTTCGGCGAACGCCTGCGCCGATTCCGTGATCAGGGCCTGGCAATCGGACTCGTATACGCCGGCGCAGCAGATCGCCATGCCGCCGCCCACGCTGTGGCCGAAGGCGACGAACGGCCCGATGCCGAGCGCTTCCCGCAACTGGCGAAAGCCTTCGCGCGCCTCGGCCTCGACGAAGCCGGTCTCGAAGACGGCGGCGTTCGGATCGGAACGGCCGAAGCCGAGCCGATCGTAGGCGATCACGCTGCGCCCGGTCTCCCGCGCCAGTTGCTCCGGAAAGTCGCGCCACAGCTCCACGCAGCCCAGCGAATCGTGCATCAGCACGATGGGCGCGCCCGCCGCGTCCGCGCCCGCGGGGTCCCAGCGCCGCGCGTACAGGCGGCCCTGGCTGGTGGGTACGTAGACATCCTGGCTGGTGATCGAAAGCATGAATGAATCCTGGGAAATGGGCAGCGCGGCATCGCGGCGCATCCGGATTATAAAAAATCGCGACGGCCGCGCCGCCCTACCGCAGCCCGGACAGCACGCCCGCCGCGATGATGAGCAGCACCAGCGCGGAGATCGCCGTATACGCGTAGTCGCGCTCGCGCAGGAAAAGCGCCAGCATCAGCGCCACGCGCGCCACCGGCAGCAGGATGAAGAGCGCCACGCCCGCCTGCACCAGCCGATAGCCGCCCTGCCCGCCTTCGGGCAGCAGGAAATCCCAGGCCATGCCGAGGGCGATGCAGGCCGAGGCGACCCAGGTTCCGTACCAGAGCAGCGCCGCGATGACGCGGTCGCGCCGCGCCTGCCTGTCGGGCGCGACGCTCATGCGGGGCCGCCCGGCAATGACACGCCCAGGGCGCTCAGGAACATCTGCACGGCGAGCAGCGCCAGGACGATGACGAAGAAAAGGCGCAGCCTGTCGGCCGGCAGGCCCATCAGCAGGCGGGCGCCAAGCAGGGCGCCCGCCACCGAGCCCAGCGCGACCGGCCCGGCGATGCCGATGTCGATGTCGCCCCGAACGAAATAGGCGCCCGCGCTGGCCGCCGCGGTCACGCCTATCATGAAGTTCGAAGTGGCCGAGGACACTTTGATGGGCAGCCGCAGCGCTGTGTCCATCGCCGGGATCTTGAGCACGCCCGAGCCGATGCCGAGCAGCGCCGAGACCAGGCCCGCGCCGTACATCAGCGACAGGCCCAGCGGAACGCGGCCGACGCGG
This sequence comes from Achromobacter denitrificans NBRC 15125, assembly GCF_001571365.1. Classification (GTDB taxonomy): domain Bacteria; phylum Pseudomonadota; class Gammaproteobacteria; order Burkholderiales; family Burkholderiaceae_B; genus Achromobacter; species Achromobacter denitrificans. Next base: position 50,300 of record NZ_BCTQ01000017.1, read on the forward strand.
TAATGCACTTCCCGGCCCAGCGCGCGATCGGGAAAGCTCGAATGCAGCCGCAGCGCCGTGGCCCAGCCCCCGGCCTCGGGCGCGCTCGGATCCGCCGCCTCGCGCCGGCGCGCCAGCATCTGGCGCGCCGACAACGCCAGGATGGCGGCGAACAGGCCGTACAGGAATGCCGTGGACACGATGCCGATGAGGAAAACCCCGGTCAGCGCGCCCAGCGTGGTGGCCGTCTCCAGCACGATGGCGAGCCGCAGGTTGGTCAGCCGCCCCTTCAGGAAAGGCGCGGCGCTGCCGCAGGAACACGCGATCACCGAGACGATGCTGGCGCCGATGGCGACATGGATGTCCACCCCGAACAGCAACGTCAGGATGGGCACGATGAAAATGCCGCTGGCCATGCCCAGCACGCCGCCCAGGGCGCTGGCTCCGAACGCCGCGGCGAAGAGCCAGAGGATGGTGGATGCCGCCATGGCCGCCGGCTCAGTCCCGCTTGCGCGGTAGCCGGGACAGGCGGGTGGTGAACCGGATCAGGTCACCGCGGTAGTACAGCTTTTCATAGTCGACGGGGCGCTGCCCCTCGCTGTAGGACGTGCGCTCGATGAGGAAGATCGGGCTGCCCGCCTCAACGCCCAGGGCTTGCGCCACACGCTCGTCCGCCGTCACGGCTTCGAGCTGGTACTGGGCCTCGATCAGCGGCAGCTCGTAGCGCAGTTCCAGCAGGTCGAAGATGGGCTCGGCTTCCAGGTCATTGCTGGCGACCTTCTCGCCGATGTCCAGCGGCAGGTAGGTTTCATCGAACGACATGGCCGTGCCGTCCGCCAGCCGCACCCGCTCGATGCGGTAGACCATCGCGCCCTGAGCCACTTCCAGCTGGCGCGCCACCTCTGCCGTGGCGGGCACCGGCCGCTTGTCCAGCAGGCGCGCCGTGGCCTGGCGGCCGAGCGCGCTCATGTCTTCGACGAATCCGCTCAGCGACGTCAGCGCCTGGGTCAGCTTGGGTTCCGTGACGAACGTGCCCTTGCCGCGCCGGATTTCCACCAGGCCGCGCGAAACCAGGTTTTCCACCGCCTTGCGCACCGTGGTGCGGCTGACGGCGAACCGCTCGATCAGCTGGTCTTCGGTGGGCAGGCGGCTGCCGGACGACAGGATGCCGGCGGCGATTTCCGCGGCCAGCGCCGTTTCCACCCTGACGTAGAGAGGAGCATGTTCGACGTTTTTTTGCATGAGTCATCATAACATCATGATGTCATGATGACGCAAGGTCTGAGGGGCATTAGGGATACGGCAGCCGGCAACTGGTAGTCTTCGGGGGCCTGCCGGCGCCTCCCGCGCCGGCGCCCTTTTCAAGCGAGACACGAAATGAGCAGTTTCATGCACAGCGCCTCCGTTCCCGTCCTGACGCAAATGCTATCGGCCTTGTCCGACGTGCTGAAGAAGGCGGAAACCCACGCCGCGGAAAAGAACATCGATCCGCAGGCGTATCTGGGCGCCCGCCTGTTCCCCGACATGTTCCCGCTGTCGCGCCAGGTGCAGATCGCGTCGGACTTCGCCCGCGGCATCGCCTCGCGCCTGGCCGGCGCGGAAGTCCCGTCGTGGCCGGACAGCGAGGCCAGCTTTGCCGGCCTGCAGGCTCTGATCGCCAAGACGCTGGAACACCTGGCCTCGTTCGGCCCCGAACAGTTCGAACAGAGCGAAGCCCTGGAAATCGTGCTGCGTCCCGGCACGCCCAAGGAAAAGAAGCTGAGCGGCAGCGCCTACCTGCTGCACTATGGCCTGCCGCAGTTCTTCTTCCACGTGACCACCGCCTACGACATCCTGCGCCACAACGGCCTGGAAATCGGCAAGCGCGATTACATGGGCAAGTACTGATTCGACTTCGCGGGCCCCGCGCGGGGCCCGCGCCCGCCTACTCCGCGTAGCCGGGGTTGCGACGGTCCAGCCGGCGCAGCAGCCCCGGCCAGGCCAGCATGGCCTTGTGCGCGCGGTCGGCCTGCGACTCGACCGTCGCGTTCTTCAGGATGTCGGGCGGGATGTAGGTCAGTTCGCCGCCGGCCTGGGCCCGCACCTGCACCATGCAGGCGGCCTCCAGCCGGTGCATGGCCTGGAACGCCTCGGCCATGCTCTGCCCCACGGTCAGCAGGCCGTGGTTGCGCAAAATGAGATACGTGTTGCTGCCCAGGTCGCGCACCAGGCGCGGCTGTTCCTCGGGATTCAGCGCCAGGCCTTCGTAGTCGTGGTAGCCGAGAGAACGCAGCACGATGAATGCGAACTGCGACAGCGGCAGCAGCCCCGCCTTCTGCGCCGACACCGCCACGCCGTTGATGGAGTGCGTGTGCAGCACGCACATGGCGTCCTTGCGGGCCGCGTGGATACAGCTGTGGATCGTGAAGCCGGCGGGGTTGATGTCGTATTCGGATTCCATGACCTTGCGGCCGTCGAGATCGATCTTGACCAGGCTGGACGCCGTAATCTCGTCGAACATCATGCCGTAGGGATTGATCAGGAAATGTTCCGTCCCCGGCACCTTGGCCGTGATGTGGGTGAAGATCAGGTCGTCCCACCCGAACAGCGCCACCAGGCGGTATAGCGCGGCGAGGTCCTTGCGGACCTGCCATTCCGTTTCGCCGACGCGTTCGCGCACGCTGGCGCCCTTACCTGCCGTATCCATACCGTCTCCATTTTTCGATGACTACCCGCGCCATCCGCGCGGGCGCTGTCTCGCACTTTATTCGTTTTGCCCACGGCCGGCACGCCTCGCGGCCAGGGAGCGGTCACTGCGCCGCATCGAGAATTCACATATGTGATGGAAATGGCGGAATGTCATTCCTATGATTCGGCTCAATAGCAGCCCAGCATAAATGCCAGCCACACCATGTCCGTTGATCTTCCCGATGCCGATTTCCGTATCCACCAGCTGGCAGGCCGGCACCTGCCACGCCTGGCCGCGCATACCGCGCTGATTTCCGACGAAGGAAGCTGGAGCTACGCAGAACTCGACTCGATGACCGATGCGCTGGCCGCCTTTCTGCGAGCCCAGGGCCTGCGAGCGGGCGACCGCCTGCTGATCGCCGGCGAAAGCGGCGGCACGCAGCTGGCCGCCGTGCTGGCCTGCAGCCGCCTGAACGCCTGGGCGGTGGTCGTCAACGCCCGCATGACCGGCGTCGAGGTCGATGCCATCAAGACGCACTGCGAGCCGAGGCTGTTGCTCGCCACCAGCGGTCTGTCCGAGCAAGCCCGGGCCCATGGCCAGCGCCATGGCGCTCGCGAGGTCGAGCTTGCCGGACTGCGCTTTGCCTGCACCCAAGCGGACCCCGCTGCGCAAGCCGAGCCCGTGCAAGCGGACTCGCGCGAACAGGTGGCCGTAATGATCTACACCAGCGGCACCACCGGGGCGCCCAAGGGTGTGATGCTCACGCATGCGAACCTGGGTCATTCATCCGCAGCCGCGCGCCACGCGCGCGGCACCGGGTCCGGCGACCTGGTCTATTCGGCCCTACCCATCTCGCACGTGTACGGCCTGAGCACCGTGGCCCTGGCCGCGCTCGGCGCCGGCGCAACGCTGCAGCTGGCCAGCCGCTTCGACGTCGAGCATGCGATCGCGGCCCTGGCAGGCGGCGTCACCATGCTGCATGGCGTGCCCGCGATGTACGTGCGCCTGCTGCAGGCGCATGAGCAAGGCACGCCGATACCGGCGCCGCGCTTGCGGCTGCTGCATTGCGGCGGCGCGCCGCTCGACCCGTCGCTCAAGGCGCGCATCGAAGCGATCTTCGGCGAACCCATCAACAACGGCTACGGCCTCACCGAAGCCTCGCCGACGATCAGCATGGTGCCTTACCGCCAACGCCGCGCCGACCTGAGCGTCGGCTACCTGATTCCCGGCATGCAGGCCCGCATCGTCGGCGAGGACGGCCTGGCCGTGGCTCCCGGCGACGTGGGCGAGCTGCAGGTGCGCGGCCCCAACGTCATGAAGGGCTATTACAAGGCGCCCGAGCAGACCGCGCAGGCGCTGAACGCCGACGGCTGGTTGCGCACCGGAGACCTGCTGCGCGAAGAGCCCGACGGCGCATACTTCGTAATGGGCCGCATCAAGGACCTCATCATCCGCTCGGGCTTCAACGTTTACCCCAGCGAAGTGGAAGCCGCGCTGAACGCGTGCGCGGGCGTGCGCCAGTCCTGCGTGGTCGGCGTGCCGCGCGAAGGCGATGAGCAGATCATCGCCTTCGTCGAAGCGGAGGAAGGCCGCAGCGTCGACGCGCAAGCCTTGCAGGCCTTCGCGCGCGAGCGCCTGGCGCCCTACAAGCGCCCCCAGAAAATCATCCTGCTTTCCAAGCTGCCAGCGGCAGATAATGGAAAGATCCTCCGCAAGGCCGTCGTCGACATGGCGCGCGCGCACTGCAACTGACTCACCAAAACAGAATATCCATCCACAGGAGACAAACATGGGATTCGCAGCACGAAGGCATTTTCTGGCGGTAGCCGCCGCATTGGCCGCCGCTTGCAGCCTGCCGGCGCAGGCGGCGGAAAGCGCCTGGCCCGATAAACCGATCCGCTTCATCGTGCCCAGCGCCGCGGGCGGCGGAGCCGACACGGTTGCGCGCCTGCTGGCCCAGCACATCGGCGGCGTGCTCAAGCAACCGGTCGTGGTCGAGAACCGCGCCGGCGGATCGGGCGTCATCGCAGGCAATGCCGTGCTGGGCGCGCCGGCCGACGGCTACACCTTCATGCTGGGCTTCACCACCATGTCGCAGCTGCCGGCCACCTCGACCGTGAAGATCCCGTATCAAGTGGACCGCGATTTCATCCCGGTATCGCTGGTCGCCCGCTCTTCCAACGTGCTCGTGGTCAACCGCGGCAGCGTGGACGTGGATACGGTCAAGGGCCTGGTGGAGGCGCTGCGCGCCTCTCCGCAAAAATACAGCTACGGGTCCTATGGCAACGGTTCCACCGGCCATTTCCTGGGCGCGCAGTTCCTGCAGGAAACCAAGACCAGCGCTCAGCACGTGCCGTACAAGGGCGCCGCACCCATGATGTCCGACCTGTTGGGCGGCGTGGTCACTTTCGCGTTCCCCGATATCGGCTCGGCGCTGCCGCACCTGAACTCGGATCGCATCCGCGTGCTGGCCGTCACCGGCGACAAACGCATGGCCACCCTGCCACAAACGCCCACCATGACGGAACTCGGCTACCAGGGGTTCAACCTGGGCGCCTGGTTCGGCCTGTTCGCGGCCAAGGGCACGCCTGACGCCATCGTCCAAGCCATGTCGGCGCAGATCGCCGACGCGGTCAAGGCGCCCGAGGTCCAGTCCAAGCTCGTCGGCATGAACCTGGACCCCGTGGGCAGCGATCCCAAGACCTTCGCCACGTTCTTCCAGACCGATCTGAAGCGCTGGGCCGAGCTGGCGGACAAGGCCGACATCCGCACCGACTGAACCCGAGGGCGCACACCATGTCCCGATCCTCCCGTCGGCTTGAACTTCCCGACGCGTCCATCAAGGACAGCACGCGCGACCTGGGCCAGCGCTCGGTGAAGTCGGCCCAGCGCGTGCTTGAACTGATCGAACTGCTCGAACAGCTCGGACGCCCGGTCACGCTGGCGGAGATCGTGCGCGCCAGCGGCTATCCGCAATCCAGCACCTGGATGCTGGTGCAGACGCTGATGCGCATGGGCTACCTGTGCCACAACCCTGACGACGGCACCTACATGCCCAGCCTGCGGCTGAACATGCTGGGAGGCTGGGTGCATGACCTGGCCCTGCCTCGCAGCAACCTGCGCCTGGCCATGCGCGCCTTGGGCGAACGGCTGGGCCTGAGCGTCATCCTGGGCCAGCGCAGCGGCCGCTATGTCCAGTACGCCCACGTGCTCTACGGCGCCAAGGACCGCAAGACCCAGGTCCCCATCGGCGTGGTGCGTCCGCTGATCGACACCGGCCTGGGCTACGCGTTGCTGGCCCAGTTGCCCGACGACGAAGTCTGCGCCATCGCCAGTGTCTGCCTTGCGCGCGCCGAGCACAAATCCCCGGTGACGACGCTGCGCCAGGTCCTCGGCATCGTCGACCGAGCCCGCAACGCCGGCTTCGTGTACTCGCACCGGCTGCAAAGCGCCAATCGCGCCTCTTTCTCCTTCGCGCTGGTCAGCGACCCCGGCGCCGGAGACCACACCGGGCTGATGGGCCTGGCCATCGCCGGCACGCGCCAGGACGTAGCTGCCCGCCTGCACGACATCCCTCGCACCGTCAATGAGGTGGCGGCCGAATTCCTGCCGGACGTGCCCATCCACATCAAGGCGTCGGCCCCTATTTCGCCGATCTGAAGACACCCCATAGAGCGATCATCAACATGGATATTGAAGTCACGCCCGAAGAGCGGGCATTCCGCCAGGAGGTCCGCAGCTTCGCGCAGGCCCATCTTCCCGAAAGCGTCCGCCGCAAAGTGCTGTACGGCGAAAAACTTGAGAAACAGGAATACGTCGATTGGCAGCGCCACCTGCACCGCCAGGGCTGGATCGCGCCGGCATGGCCCGTGCAGTACGGCGGCACCGGCTGGAGCCTGGGCAAGCAGCGCATCTTCCTGCACGAACTGGCCCTGCAATGCGCGCCCGAGACCATTCCCTTCGGCATCGCCATGGTGGGCCCGGTGATCTACACCTTCGGCTCGGATGAACAGAAGGCCCAATACCTGCCCGCCATCCTCGGCTCGGAAACCTGGTGGTGCCAAGGATTCTCCGAACCCAACGCCGGCTCCGACCTGGCCTCGCTGCGCACGCGCGCAGTCGATTGCGGCGACCATTACCTGCTCAACGGCCAGAAGGCCTGGACCACCCACGGGCGCCATGCCGACATGATGTTCTGCCTGGCTCGCACCAGCGACACGCCCAAGCCGCAGCAGGGCATCTCCTTCCTGCTGCTGGACATGAAGACCCCGGGGATCGAGGTACGGCCGGTCCGCACCATCGACGAAGGCGCCAGTATCTGCGAAGTCTTCTTCAATGACGTTCGCGTGCCAAAGTCGGGCCTGGTCGGCAAGGAAGGCGAAGGCTGGACCTATGCCAAGTTCCTGCTCGGCCATGAACGCGCCATGATCGCCCGCGTCGGCCGCTCGCGCATGCAGTTGGCCCGTGCGCAGCGCCTGGCATCGCATCCGCTTGCGGACGGCAGCCGTCCCATCGACAACCCGATCTACCGCCAGCGCCTGTGCGACATCGAGGCGCGCCTGCGCGCGCTCGAACTGACCGAACTGCGCGCGCTCTCCGCCTACCGCCCCGGAGCCGGATTCGACGTCGCGGATTCCTCCATGCTGAAGATCGAAGGCTCGGAGATCTGCCAGGCCCTGACCGAACTGCTGCTGGACCTCGCGGGCCGCTACGGCATGGTCTACACCGGCCGCTACACCCAGTCGCCCATCGGCGACGCCACGGCGCACGGCCTGCTGGGCGACCACCTGTTCAACCGCGTGGCCACGATCTACGGCGGCAGCTCCGAGATCCAGAAGACCGTGATCGCAAAGAGCCGATTCCAGAAATAAGCAAGGACACGCCATGAACCTGAACCTCTCCGAAGAACAAGAGATGATCCGCGCCAGCGTGTTCGATTACTTTTCGACCGCTTATGGCTTCGACCGCCATCTGGAACGGCTGGCCAAACCCGAAAGTACCGACCGCGCAGCCTGGCAGGCCATGGGCGAACTGGGCTGGCTGGGGCTGACCGTGCCGCAGGACGACGGCGGCCTGGGCCTGGGCCCGCAGGAAACCATGCTGCTGATGGAAGGCGCGGGCGCCGCGCTCTGCACCGAGCCGCTATTGGCCAGCGCGGTGCTGGCCGCGCCCCTGCTGGCCGGCGCAGCCGCGGGCTCGCCGGCGGCGCAGGCGCTACAGGCCGCTATTGCCGGCCAGGCCAGCCTGGCGCTGGCCTGGACCGAAAGCGACCGCGGCTTCGCGCCGCTGCAAGCCGACACCCGCGCCGAACGCGATGGCGAAACCTGGCGCGTCCGCGGCCGCAAGACACTGGTCGACAATGGCGCGCAAGCCGACTGGCTGGTCGTGACGGCACGCGGCGAAGCCGGCCTGGCGCTGCTGCTGGTGCAGGGCGGCGCGGACGGCCTGACCCGCTCGGGCGCGCCGCTGGCCGACGGCACCCGCAGCGCCGACCTGGTGTTCCAGGACACGCCGGCCGCAGCCTGCCTGGCCAGCGGTCGGCAAGCCGAAATCCTGCTGTTGCGGGCTGTCTACCGGGGCCTCGCGGCAAGCTGCGCGGCGGCGTTGGGCGCCATGGAACGTTCGCTGGAGATCTGCCGTGAGTATCTGCACGAACGCAGCCAGTTCGGCAAGCCGCTGGCCGCGCTGCCAGTCTTGCAGCATCGCTACGTGGACATGCTGATCGCGGCCGAACGGGCCCGTTCCATGACCCTGCTGGCCGCGCTGCGCGCGGACGAAGCCGCCGCGGGCGACGCCGAAGCACGCCGCGATCTCAGCCTGGCCAAGTTGACCGTAGGCCGCAGCGCGCGCCACGTGGGCGGCCAAGCCATCCAGGTGCACGGCGGCATGGGCATGGCCTATGAGTATCCCATCGGCCACTACTACCGCAAGCTGCTGTGTTGCGACACCGCTTTTGGTTCGCAGGACGACCATCTGGCCCTGCTGTCCGAAAGCCTGGCCGCACCCGCCGCCTGACCTCCGCCCTTACTCATCCAGACCTCGCCATGGCAATCATTGCACAAGACCGTATCCAGGCCGCTAAACAGGACGGCGTCCTGCTGCTGGGCCTGAACCATCCGCCTCTCAACACACTGGATCACCCCCTGCGCCAGCAGTTGCACGACGCCCTGCAAGCCGCCGCCGAGGACGCGTCGGTGCAGGCCATCGTGCTGCATGGCACGCAAGGCAATTTCAGCGCAGGCGCCGACATCCGCGAATTCGACCAGCCGAGGCAGGCGCCATGGGCCGGCGACCTTGCCAGTCTCATCGCCGCCAGCGGCAAACCGGTAGTCGCGGCCCTGGAGGGCGTGGCGCTGGGCGGAGGCCTGGAACTGGCGCTGGCGGCCCATGCCCGCGTCGGCTCCGCCAGCGCCAGACTCGGCCTGCCCGAAGTCAAGCTCGGGCTGCTGCCCGGCGGCGGCGGCACGCAGCGCCTGCCTCGCCTGATTGGCGCGGCGCATGCCCTGCCCCTGATACTGGAAGGCCGCAGCGTGGACGGCAAGGCCGCGCTGGCGCTGGGCCTGCTGGACCAGGTTTGCGATGAGGCCGGCCTGCTGGACTGCGCCGTGCGCAAGGCCCGCGCGCTGTGCGCGGGGAATCCCGTCTCGCGCCGCGACACTTCCTCTTCCTCCGAAGTCCAGGCCGGCCTGGCCGCCCTCGCAGCGCAGCGCCAGCGCCTGGCTGCCAAGCCCCATGTCCTGCCAGCCCAGCGCCTGCTGCTGGACTGCCTGCAGGCCGCGCTGGAGCAGCCGCTGAAAGATGGCCTGAAGTTCGAGCGCGACGCCTTTCTGCAATGCGTGGCCAGCGCCGAGCACAAGGGCCTGGCGCATGCCTTCTTCGCCGAACGGCAGGCGGGAAAGTCACCGGCGGGCCAAGCTCGGCCGCGCCCGGTTCAGCGCGCCGGCGTCATCGGCGGCGGCACCATGGGCGCCGGCATCGCCGTGGCCATGCTGGATGCAGGACTGGACGTGGTGCTTATCGAACGCGACGCAGCCGCGTTGCAATCTGGCCGGGAACGGATCGACGGCATCTACCAACGGCAGATCAAATCCGGCAGACTGGACGCGGCCGCACTCGATCGGCATCTGTCGCGACTGAGCGCGGCAACCGACTATGCGGCGCTGTCCACAGCCGATCTGGTGGTCGAGGCGGTGTTCGAGGACATGGACGTGAAGACGCAAGTTTTCGCGCAGCTGGACCGGGTTTGCAAGCCCGGCGCCATTCTGGCCACCAACACCTCGTACCTGGACATCAACCAGATTGCGCGCAGCATCTCGCGTCCGCAGGACGTGATCGGGCTGCATTTCTTCTCGCCCGCCAACATCATGAAGCTGCTGGAGATCGTGGTGCCTGAGCAGGTCGCCGACGACGTGGTGGCGACGGGCTTCGCGCTGGCGCGGCGTCTGGGCAAAGTGCCGGTGCGCGCGGGCGTCTGCGACGGTTTCATCGGCAACCGCATTCTCTACGTGTACCGCGAGGCCGCCAACCACATGATGGAGGACGGCGCCTCGCCCTACCAGATCGACCAGGCGCTGGAGCGCTTCGGCTACGCCATGGGCCCGTTCCGCACCGCCGACCTGACCGGCGGCGACATCGGCTGGGCGACCCGCAAGCGCAAGGCGCCCACCCGTCCGCCGGAGGCGCGCTACGTGCGCGTGGCGGACCGATTGTGCGAACGCGGCTGGTTCGGCCAGAAGACCGGCCGCGGCTACTACCTCTATCCCGAACGCGGCCAGCGCGGCAAGCCCGATGCCGACGTGCTGGCGCTGATAGACGAGGAGCGCGCCGCGCGCGGCATCACGGCCCGCGCGTTCAGCGACGAGGACATCGTGCGGCGCTACATGGCGGCGCTGATCAACGAAGCCGCCAAGGTGCTGGACGACGGCATCGCGCTGCGTCCCGCGGACATCGACGCCGCGCTGGTCAACGGCTACGGCTTTCCGCGCTGGCGCGGCGGCCCCATGAAGTACGCCGACGACGCAGGCCTGGCGGCCGTCCTGGCCGACATCGAATCCTATGCCAAGGAGGACGCCGCGTTCTGGGCCCCCGCGCCCCTGCTGCAACGCCTGGCACGCGAAGGCTCGACCTTCGGCAAGCTGAACCAACCCCAATAAGGAATCGCTGCATCATGCGAGAAGCCGTCATCGTCGCCACTGCGCGCACCCCGCTCACCAAGTCCAAGCGAGGCGAGTTCAACATCACCCAGGGGCCGACCCTGGCCTCCTACGCCATCCAGGCCGCGGTCGAGCGCGCCGGCGTGGACCCGCAGCGCATCGAGGACGTAGTCCTGGGCTGCGGCTATCCGGAAGGCACCACCGGCCGCAACGTGGCCCGCCAGGCGGCGCTGCGCGCCGGACTGCCGCAAAGCGTCGCAGGCGCCACCGTCAACCGCTTCTGCGCCTCCGGCCTGCAGGCCATCGCCGACGCAGCGGCGCGCGTGGTCATGGGCCAGTCCGGTCCGGTCGTGGCCGGCGGCGTGGAAAGCTGCTCGCTGCTGCGTACCCGCGACGACGGCGTCAGCGGTATCGACAACTGGCTGCAGGACCAGATCCCTCAACTCTACCTGCCCATGATCGCCACGGCCGACATCGTGGCACAGCGCTACGGCATCAGCCGTGAAGACCAGGATGCGTTCGCCCTGCGCAGCCAGCAGCTCACCGCCGCGGCGCAGCGCGAGGACCGCTATGCGGACGAGATCATCTCCGTTCGAGCCACCATGGAAGTCACCGACAAGGAGACGGGCGCCACCCGCCGCGAGGACGTCACCGTCAGCGCCGACAATTGCAATCGCCCATCCACCACCGCCGACGGCCTGGCCGGCCTGACGCCGGTCATGGGCCCGGACCGCTTCGTGACCGCAGGCAATGCCTCGCAACTGGCCGACGGCGCCTCGGCCTGCGTCCTGATGGATGCCCGCGACGCCGAACGCGCCAACCTCGAACCGCTGGGCGCCTTCCGCGGCCTGGCAGTGGCCGGCTGCGCGCCGGATGAAATGGGGATAGGCCCGGTCTACGCCGTGCCCCGCCTGCTGGAGCGCCACGGTCTCAAGGTCGAGGACATCGACCTGTGGGAACTGAACGAAGCGTTCGCCTCGCAGGCGCTGTACTGCCAGCGCCGCCTGGGCATTCCAATGGAACGGCTCAACGTCAACGGCGGCTCCATCGCGGTGGGCCATCCCTTCGGCGTGACCGGCGCGCGGCTGGCCGGCCATGTGCTGCTGGAAGGCAAGCGTCGCGGCGCCAAGTACGCGGTCGTCACCATGTGCGTGGGCGGCGGCATGGGCGCGGCGGGACTGTTCGAGATCTTCTGAGTGCGCAAGGACGCGGGGCGGACCGCCCCGCGTTGCGCAGCAAAAGGGACGCCCGGAGGCGTCCCTTTTTGTTCCTCGCAGCGTCCTGCCGCTTACTGCGGTTCGATCTTGGCGTCGACGGCGCGCTGCGTCCAGATCTTGCGCTGCTCCAGCGCGAACGCCTGGTGCTCGGCCACGGTGTTGGGCGAAACCTGCATGCCCAGCGATTCGAAGCGCTGCAGCACGTCGGACTCGCGCAGGATGGCGGCGACTTCCTGGTTCAGCTTCTGCACCACGGCGTCGGGCGTCTTGGCCGGCGCGGCCACGCCGACCCAGACGACGAGGTCGAAGTTCTTGTAGCCCAGTTCCGCCAGGGTCGGCACCGCGGGGAATTCCTTGGCGCGCTGGTGGCCGGTGTAGGCCAGCCCGCGCAGCTTGCCCGCCTGCATGAAGGACGTGACGACGGACAGGTCGGCGAACAGGTAGTCCACGTGGCCGCCCAGCAGATCGGTCACGGCGGGCGGCTGGCTCTTGTACGGCACGCCGTTGGCGGCCGCGCCGGCCACGGTATTGAAGGTGGCGCCGGCGATCTGGCTGGTGGGCGAACCGTAGGCGTAGTTCAGGGGCTTGGCCTGCGTGGCCTTGACCAGCTCCTGCAGCGACTTGTAGGGCGCGTCCTCGCGCACCACGAGCATCATGGGAATGGTGGCGATCCGGATGACGTGGATGAAGTCTCCGGTGGGATCGAACGGCAGCTTGCGGAACAACGCCGGCGTGGCCGAGTGCGTCGAGCTGCTGGTGAGGATGAGCGTGTAGCCGTCGGGCTGCGCGCGGGCGGTGAACGACGAGCCGATGGTGCCGGACGCGCCGGGCTTGTTCTCGATCACCACGGGCACGTTCAGGCGCGGGCCGAGCTTTTCCGCGATGATGCGCGCGCTGGTGTCGGTGGCGCTGCCCGGCGAGAACGGCACCACGATGGTGATGGGCTTGTCGGGATAGGCCGGCTGCGCCTGCGCGGCGCCTGCGGGCAGCGCGCTTGCCAGCGCGGTCAGGACGGTAAGGCTGCCGGCGGCCAGCAGGCGGCGCCGTGCGCCTAACGGTTGGTTCATGCTTGTCTCCTGTCAGGGGCCGCGGGTCGGCCTCTTCAACTCAAGCCGTATGATGCGTGCGCCGCGCTTATCCCAACAAGGGACTAATTTTCATAGACTTATTCCAAACCGGGATTAATGCTCTTCGGCCTGCCGCAAGCGCAGGTAATCCTCGGTGGCTTGCAGGAAAGCCGACGCCGCCAGCGACAGGCGCGCGTTGCGGCGCTGGATCAGCCAGAGCTCGTGCCCGTGCCGCCGGGCGCCGTCGATGGGCAGGATGCGCAGGCCCAGCTGCCGCGCCAGGTCGCAGGCATAGCCGGGCACCACGGTGATGCCCAGCCCGGCGCCCACCAGCTTGAGCGCCGACGTGAGCATGCCGGCTTCGATGCGGTAGCGGAATTCCAGGTTCAGGTCGGCCGCCACGCGGTCCAGGCTGCGCCGCACGCTGTACACGTTGCGCAGCATGATGTGGTCGTGGGCCGCCACGTCGGCCCACGATACCGAGCGCTTGCGCGTGAGCGCGTGGCGCGGCGCGCACACCGCGTACATGGTGTCGCGGTAGATGACGCGGGTGGCCAGTTCGTCCGACGGCGTCTCGACCGAGACGATGCCGAAGTCGGCGCGCCCGTTGCGCACGTGCTCGATGGTGTCGTCGGTGGACAGTTCGAAGAGATCCAGCTTCACGCTGGGATGGGCGCGATGGTAGTCCGCCACCACGTCGCCCAGCAGGCCGACCATCATGAGGGGCGAGGTGGCCACGCCCACGGTGCCGCGCTCCAGGGTGCGCAGCCCCGACATGCTGCGCTCGGCCGCGCGCACCGTGCCGAGGATTTCCTGCGCGTAGGCGTAGAAATCCGCGGCGCCGTCGCAGGGCGTGACGCTGCGCGTGGACCGCTCGAACAACGGCTGGCCGACCTCGGCCTCCAGTTCGGCGCAGAGCTTGCTGACGGCCGATTGGGTCACGAAGGCCGCGCGGGCGGCCGCCGTGAAGCTGCGCAGTTCGTACAGCGCGCAGAAGACGCGCAATTGCTTGAGAGTGATGTTCATGGTCGAAGTCGCCGCCTGGCGCTCTCCGGCCATGCCGGCCTCAGCGCCCAACCGGGAGCATATCGCGATCGGCGTCCTGGCGCGGCGCCGGGCGGCCGAGCTCCCCCGGCGTGCGCGAGAAGCGCACCGGGATGCCGGCGGCCATCAGCGGCCCTTCGGTGGGGTGCTCCACGCGCTGGAAGAACCCGGTGGCCCGCAGGTGCGGATCGTCGAACAGGGCCTCGGGCGTGTTCACCGGCGAATGCGGGATATCGGCGTCCGCCAGCAGCGCGAGCCACTGCTCGGTGCCGCGCAGCGCGACGATGTCCGCCAGGTCCTGGTAGAGCTCGTCGAAATGCCGCGCGCGCGCCGCCGCGTCGACGTAGCGGGCATCGGCCGCCAGGTCGGGGCGCTCGGCCAGCGCGAAGAAGCGCCGCCACTGCGCATCGGTGTACGGCAGCAGGGCCAGGTAGCCGTCGCGAGTGCGGTAGGGCCGGCGCTGCGGCGAGAGCACGCGGCTGTAGCCCATGGGCCCCAGCGGCGGGACGAAGCTGTGCCCGCTCATGTGCTCGACCAGCGTGAAAGACACCAGGGTCTCGAACATCGGAACCTCGATGGCCTGCCCCTGGCCCGAGCGCTCGCGCTCGTACAACGCCATGGGGATGGCATAGGCCAGCGTCAGGCCCGCCACCTTGTCGGCCAGGATGGTGTTGACGTAGGCCGGCGCGCCGCTGTTGCGGCCCTGCAGATCGGCCAGCCCGCTCATCGCCTGGATGATGTCGTCGAAAGCGGGACGCGCCGCGTAGGGGCCGTCCTGGCCGAAGCCCACCGCCGAGCAATGGATGAGGCGGGCGTTGCGCGCGCACAGCGAGGGCGCGTCCAGCCCCAGCCGCGCCAGGGCCGCCGGACGCACGTTCGAGACGAACACGTCGGCGCCGTCGATCAGGCCCAGCAGGCGCTCGCGGTCGGCGGGCGCCTTGGCGTCCAGCGTCACGCTGTACTTGTTGCGGTTGAGGTTGAGGTAGGCGGGGCCCATGCCCGCGTGCGCGGCCGGCGCCGACGCGCGGAACACGTCGCCCTCGGGCGCCTCCACCTTGATGACTTCGGCGCCCATGTCGGCCAGGATCTGCGTGGCGTAGGGGCCCATCGCCACCGAAGTCATGTCGATGACGCGCACGCCCGCGAGCGGGCCGGCCATTACTTGGCCTCCTGGTGCTTTTTGCGGTTGACGAAAGGCGCCATGTAGCGGCGCGGCTCGTCGGTGGTGAAGGCTTCGCCGAAGGCGGCCACGCTGCGGTCCAGCCCGGCTTCCACCGTGGACTCGCTCCAGTAGCGCAGCAGGGCCTTCTGCGAGCGCACGGCGAGCGGGCCGCTTTCGGCGATGGGGGCCACGGTGCGCTCGACCAGCGCGTCGAGTTCGCCCGCCTCGCACACGAATTCCAGGAAGCCCCATTGCGAGGCCTGGGCGGCGTTCACCGTCTCGCCGGTGAGGAGCAGCCAGTTGGTGGGGCCCGGGCCGATGAGGGCCGGCAGCAGCACGGCATGGATCACCGACGGGATGCCCACGCGCACTTCGGGCATGCCGAAGACCGCGTCGGCCTGGCCCAGGCGGATATCGCAGGCCGCGGCCAGTTCCATGCCGGCCCCCAGGCAGAAGCCGGGAATGCGGGCGATGGTGGGAACCGGGATCGCCGCCACGGCGTCGCAGAGATCGCGCAAGCGCGTGATGAACTCGCGCGCGCCCTGCGGTTCGAGCTCGGCCATTTCGTAGATGTTGGCGCCGCCCACGAAGGCCCTGTCGCCCGTGCCGCGGATCACGACGGCGCGCGCATCGTCCTGGGCCGCGATCCAGCGGGCGGCCTCGGTCAGGCTGAGCGTCACCGGCGAGGCCAGGATGTTCAGGCTCTTGGCGTCATGGATCTGCAGCGTGTAGACGCCCCGCTCGTCGCGGGTCACGAGGGCGTGGGCAAAGGTAGGGATAGGCGCGGTCATGGAAGCTCCAGCTAGGGTGATGCCAGCGATGCTACGGGCCTGGTTTGATCACAACAAACGAGTAATTTTCATAGAATGAGTCCAGAACGGAATAAATGATCCGAACCGCCCCGGCTTGGGTACGATAGCCGCCTTCCAGCCGGAGTCGTACCATGGGCATCACGCTGCGCCAGCTTCGGGCCTTCTGCGCCGTCTACGAACTGAAGAACTTCACCCGCGCCGCCGAGGCGCTGAACCTGACGCAATCCACCGTCAGCAAGCTCTGCTCCGAACTGGAAAAGGCCGTCGGGCTGGCGCTGTTCGAGCGTTCGGCCCGGGGCGTGGAGCTGCTGGAAGGCACCGCGGAACTCTATGCCTACGCGCAGGAGGCGTTCGGATCGCTGCGCGCGGCCGAACGCAGCCTGAGCAGCCTGGCGGGCCTGGAGCGCGGCGAAGTGTCCATCGCCGCCTCGCCCATCATGATGCACACTCTGGTGGCCCCCGTGGTCACCCGGTTCCACGCCAGGCATCCCAACATCGTCTTCGACCTGCACGAGCTCACCGGCGACGAAGCCACCGAGCACGTCCTGCACGGCAAGGCCGACCTGGGGCTGGTGGCCGTCGAAAGCCAGGACCCCCGCCTGGACTGCCGGGTGGTCTACCGCGGCCCCATGTACGCGGTGGTGCCCGCCGGCCATCCCCTGGCCGCCCGCGGGCAGGCGCGCTGGCGCGACCTGGCGCGCTATCCCCACATCCTGCTGCGCGGCACCTACGCCGTGCGCCGCAAGATGGACCAGATCCTGCAGGACCAGGGCCTGGCCGTGCGCAGCGTGGCGCAGACCGGCAGCCTGACCACCGCCTTCGCCATGATCCGGGGCGGCATGGGCATCACGGTGATGCCGGCCTACGTGCGCAGCGTGTGCGAGGAAATGGGGCTGCATGCCCTGTGCATCGCCGACGACCCGCAGGCCGTCCACGAGCTGTCCATCCTGCGCCGCGCCGGCCACCTCCTGCCGCGCGCGGCCAGCGCTTTTCTTGCCGCGTTCGAAGCGCACCTGGACGGGCTGGGGCAACCCGCGCCCCCGCGGGATTAATCGCCTTTTTGAATGCCTTCATGACAATTAATCAATTGTTGGAATGATGCCGCAATTCCATCATTGACGCGTCGAGGCCCGCTACCCAGGCCGCCTGCCACGCGCTCCGGACGGTCCCTCGACGCCATAACCAAGCAGGGCAGACATGCCCGCAGCACGAGGAGACTCCCGACATGAAATTGAAGCACCGCCTGACGCAGCTGCTGACGCTGCTCGCCGCCCTTCCCGCCATCGCCGCCGCCGAAAGCTATCCCGCCAAACCCGTGACGCTGGTTGTCGCGTACGCGCCGGGCGGGATGACGGACATCCTGACTCGCCGCATCGCCGCCGACCTGCAGACCCGTCTGGGCAAGCCCTTCGTAGTGGAAAACAAGCCGGGCGCGACGGGCCAGATCGCGACCGAATACGTGTCGCGGCAGAAGCCGGACGGCTACACCGTGCTGGTGGGCGCCACCAGCCACGTGATCAACCCCGTCCTGAAGAAGCTGCCCTACGACGCGCGCAAGGATTTCGAGCCCGTCGCCCTGCTGGCGGTCAGCCCCAACTTCGTGCTGGTCAACGCCAACCAGGGCATCAAGACCTTCGCGGACTTCAAGAGCTATGCGCAGAAACAACCCTCCGTGCCCTACGGCACGGCCGGCGCCGGCGGCGCGCCCCACATCGTCGGCGAGCTGCTGCGCGCCCAGAGCGGCCTGCCGCTGATGCACGTGTCCTACCGCGGCGCCGGCCCGGCCATGACGGACCTGGTCTCCGGCCAGGTGCCCTTCGGCGTGGCGGAGTCCGTGACCGCCAACGCCTACCTGCAGTCGGGCAAGATCGTGCCGCTGGCCATCGCGTCGGCGCAGCGCCAGCCCCGCTACCCGGACGTGCCCACGCTCAATGAACTGGGCTACAAGGGCTTCGACCTGAATACCTGGGTCGGCGTGTACGCGCCGGCCGGCACGCCCGCCGACATCGTCCAGACCCTGAACGCCGAGATCCGCAAGGCGGTGATGCAGCAGGCCACCCAGGAGTACATCCGTTCGACCGGCTCCGAGCCCGGCGACATGGACCTCGCCCAGTACCGCAAGTTCGTCGGCGACGAAATGGACAAGTGGCAAGCCGTCATCACGCAGGCCGGGGTCAAGGATGAGTGACGTCCGCAAGGGCTCTCCGTCGCCGGAAGCCTATTTCGCCGAAACCCTGCGCGCCGGGCGGCTGGAAGTCCAGGTCTGCCGCAGTTGCGGGCGCGCCTTCTTCTTTCCGCGCACCCACTGCACGCACTGCCGTTCCCAGGAATATGCCTGGCGCCCCATGCGCGCCGGCGCCACGCTGTATTCCTATTCGGAGATTCCGGCCACGCCGCAGGCCCCCGCGCGCAACGTCATCCTGGCCGACATGGACGAAGGCTTTCGCATGATGTCCACGCTGCTCGGGCCCGAAGCGCCGCGCATCGGCATGCGGCTCACGGCCCGGCCCGATCCGCAGCGCGCCCGCGTCGTGTTCGAACCGGAGGCCGCATGACGGACTGGAACAAGAGCCTGCGCGGCTCGATCGCCATCACCGGCTGCGCCACGGCCGGCATCGGGGACGCCGGCGGCCTGAACGACCTGGAAGTCTCCTCGCTGGCGATACACGCGGCGGTGCGGGACGCGGGGCTGCGCATGGAAGACATCGACGGCCTGATGAGCGCCAGCCTGTCCTCGTCGATGTGGCTGAACAAGCTGGCCGAGTACCTGGGCGTATATCCGCGTTTCATGGATAGCCTCCAGATCGGCGGCGCCTCGTTCGTCGGACATTTGCTGATCGCCGCGGCGGCCATCCAGGCCGGGCTGTGCCGCAATATCGTGATCGCCTACGGCGCCACGCCGCGCGGCGGCAACGGTGTGTCGGCGACCTCGGGCGCCCGCGCCAAGCTGGATCCGTTTCCGTACGAAGAGCCGTTCCAGCCCTTCAATCCGCCCACCAGCTACGCGCTGGCGACGCGCCGCCACATGCACGAATACGGCACTACCCGCGAACAGCTGGCGGAGGTCGCGGTGGCCGCGCGCGCCTGGGCGCGGCTGAATCCCGAGGCCTACAAGCGCGACCCGCTCTCCATCGACGAAGTGCTGTCGGCCCGCGTGATCTCCTCGCCCCTGACCGCCCGCGACTGCTGCCTGGTGACCGACGGCGCCGGCGCCATCGTGGTGACCGCCGCCGAGCGCGCCGAGGTGGCCCGCCCCGTCTACGTGCTGGGCACGGCCCTGGCGCACTCCCACCGCCAGATCGCCTGCATGGCCGACCTAACGCGCACCGTGGCGGGCGAGAGCGCCGGCCAGGCGCGCGAACGGGCCGGCGTGTCGCTGGCCGATATCGACCTGGTGCAGCTCTACGACGCCTTCACCATCAACCCGATCCTGTTCCTGGAGGACATGGGGTTCTGCCGCAAGGGCGAAGGCGGCGCCTTCGTGTCCGGCGGCCGCATCGCGCCCGGCGGCGAGCTGCCGGTGAATACCAATGGCGGCGGGCTGTCCTGCGTGCATCCCGGCATGTACAGCATGTTCGGGCTGGTGGAGGCGGTGCGCCAGCTGCGCGGCGAATGCGGCGAGCGGCAAGTGAAACAGGCGCGCACGGCGCTCGTGCACGGCAACGGCGGGGTGCTGAGCGCCCAGGCCACGACCGTGCTGACCAATTGGATGGACTGAAGGAGACTCATGATGCTGGAAGGAAAAGTGGTCGTCGTCACCGGCGCGGCCAACGGGATCGGCCGCGCCGCCGCGGTGGCCCTGGCGGCGCAGGGCGCCCGCGTGGTGGTCAACGATCTCAACGTGTCGCTGGACGGCACCAGCGCCTCGCAGAGCACCGCGTCGCAGGTGGTGGAGGAAATCCGCGCCGCCGGCGGCACCGCCATCGCCAACGGCGATTCGGTGGCGGAGTACGCCAGCGCGAAGCGCATCATCGAAGCCGCGGCCGACACCTACGGCCGGGTGGATGCCGTCGTGAACAATGCGGGCATCGTGCGCGACAAGATGTTCCACCGCCTCACCCCCGAGGACTTCGACGCGGTGGTCAAGGTCCACCTCTACGGCTGCTTCAACCTCAGCCATGCGGCCGCGGGCCACTTCCGCGAACAGGGCGGCGGCAGCCTGATCAACATGACGTCCAATTCGGCCGTCATCGGCAACCGCGGCCAGGCCAACTACTGCGCCGCCAAACTCGGCATCGTGGGCCTGTCCAAGGCCATGGCGCTGGACATGGCGGCCTTCAACGTGCGCTCGAACTGCATCGCGCCGCTGGCCTGGAGCCGCATGACGGAAACCATCCCGGCCAAGACCGAAGAGCAGGCACGCCACGTCGAGAAGATCCGCCGCATGGGGCCGGAGACGATCGCGCCGCTGATCTGCTACCTGGCTTCCGACGCCTCGTCCGAAGTGTCGGGACAGGTGTTCGCCATCCGCCTGAACGAGATCTTCCTCATGAGCCAATCGCGCCCGGTGCGCTCGGTGCACCGCTCGGACGGCTGGACCGCGCAAAGCATCGCCGAGCACGGCATGGCCGCGCTGCGCGCATCCTTCATGCCGCTGGACACCTCGGCCCAGGTGTTCGCCTGGGATCCGGTGTGAGGCTGCCATGGCGCTGGACTATCACCGCTTGAAGTCCCATGCGTTCGAAACCGGGCGCCAGGCCTACGGCGAGGATGACTGCATCCTCTATGCCCTGGGCGTGGGCGCCGGCCTGGCGGACGACGCGGACGTCGGCGACGAAACGCAATTCATCTACGAGCAGGGCCTGCGCGCCCTGCCCGCCATGGCCGCCGTGCTGGCCTATCCCGGCTTCTGGATGCGCGATCCGCGCCATGGGCTGGACTGGCGCCAGGTAGTGCACGGCGAGCAGCGCATGCGCTTCGTCCGACCGCTGCCGACGCAAGGCGAAGTGCGCTGCCGCATGGAAGTCAGCCACGTCGCCGACAAGCGCCCCGGCGCCTTCGTCGTGACGCGGCGCACGCTGAGCGACGCGGCGACGGGGCGGGAACTCGCCGTCATCGAGCAACTGAACATCTGCCGCGGCGACGGCGGCTACTCGGGCGGCGACGCCGCCTTGAACGACGCCCTGCCGGCGCCCATACCCGCGCCGCCCGAAGGCCCCGCGGACAGCGTCGTCCTCCTGCCCACCAGCCGCAACCAGGCCGCGCTGTACCGCCTGAACGCCGACCGCAATCCGCTGCACGTGGATCCGGCCAGCGCCCGGCGAGCCGGCTATGCGCGGCCCATCCTGCACGGCGCGGCCCTGCTGGGCATGGTGAACCGCGCCCTCGAACCCGCGCTGCGGCGGTTGCCCGGACGGCGGCTGGCGGGGCTGGACCTGCGCTTCCTGGCGCCGGTCTATCCCGGCCTGCCGGTCGCGGTCTCCTTGTGGCGCGAACCGGAAGGCGTCGCGCTGGCGTGCCACCAGGAAGACGCCCTGTGCGCCCAGGGCCGCGCGGCCTGGACAACGGAGGAGACGCAATGAAAGACAAGACTTGCCTCGACGCGCGGGACGCCCTGCGCGACGTGGAATCCGGCGCCGCCATTTTCGTGGGCGGCTTCGGCGGCTCGGGCATTCCCGCCCGCCTGCTGGCGGCCTTGCTGGCCAAGCCCGGCGTGCGCGACCTGACCCTGATCAACAACAACGCCGGCGCCGGCGAAACGAGTTTCCTGGCGCTGGTCGCCGCGGGCCGCGTCAGCCGCATCGTCTGCTCCTATCCCCGCATGCCCGGCAACGAAGTGATCCGGGACCGCGTGCGGGCAGGCAGCCTGGTGGTGGAGGTGATGCCCCAGGGCACGCTGGTCGAACGCATCCGGGCCGGCGGCGCCGGCATGGGGCCGTTCTTCTCGCCCACCGGCTACGGCACGCCCCTGGCCGAAGGCAAGGAAACCCGCGTGTACGGCGGCCGCGGCTACGTGCTCGAAACGCCGCTGCGCGCGGACTTCGCCTTCGTGCGCGCGCATCGCGCCGACCGACTGGGCAACCTGGTGTACCGGCGCGCCCAGCGCAATTTCGGGCCGGTGATGTGCACGGCGGCCCGGACCACCATCGCGGAGGTCGACGAGATTCTGCCTTGCGGCGCGCTCGATCCCGATCACATCGTCACGCCCAGCCTGTTCGTGCACCGGCTGTTGGGGAGCCCTCAATGCAAAGACTGACACGCGAGCACCTGGCCGCGCTGGTGGCCGCCGACCTGCCCGCCGGCGCCGTGGTCAACCTGGGGATCGGCATGCCGACCCTGGTCACCGACCGCCTGGACCCCGCGCGCGGCGTCCAGCTGCACAGCGAAAACGGCATCCTGGGCATGCGCCTGCTGCAAGCCCACGAGACTGCGGACGGCGATCTCATCAATGCCAGCAAGCAATCCATCGCGCTCACCGAAGGCGCGGCCATTTTCGATCACGTCTATTCGTTTTCGATCATGCGCGGCGGCCACATCGACATCACCGTGCTGGGCGCTTTCGAAGTGTCCTGCGACGGGGACCTGGCCAACTGGTCGCTGGGCGAGGACGATCCCATGCCCTCGGTCGGCGGCGCCATGGACCTGGCCGTGGGCGCGCGCGGCGTCTGGGTCATGATGGAGGCGCTCACGCGGGAGGGCCGCCCCCGCCTGCGCAGCCGCTGCACGCTGCCGCTCACCGGCGCCGGCGTGGTCGGCCGCGTGTATGCCGACATCGGCATCTTCGAGGTGCGCGGATCGGCCTTCGTGCCCATCGCCCTGGTCGCGGGCCTGCCGCCCGCCGAACTGGGCCGCTGGATCGACGCGCCGCTGCGCTTCGACGGCGAGCCCCGCGTCCTGCACGTTCCCCCTCTTTGAACCCGCCATCGCCATGATACGCACCGAACATTTTCTCGAAGACGCCGAAGCCTGGCTGCGGACCGCGCTTGCGCAGTTGCGCGAGCGCTACCCCGAGACCGCCTCGCACACGCCGGAATGCCGCCAGGCCTGGAACCGCATGCTGTGCGAGGCCGATCTCATCGCCCTCACCTGGCCGCGCGAATACGGCGGCCGCGAACTGGCCACGGCCACGCTGATCGCCTTCCATGAACTCTGCGCGCGCCTGCACGCGCCGCAGCCCATCAACAGCATCGCGCACGCGATCCTCGCGCCCACGCTGCTGCGCTTCGGCACGCCCGAACAGAAGTCCCTGTTCCTGCCCGGCATCCGGGACGGCAGCGAGATATGGTGCCAGGGCTACTCGGAACCCCAGACCGGCTCCGACCTGTCGTCGGTGCGCATGCGGGCCCGGCCCGAGGCCGCCGGCTGGCGGGTCGACGGCCGCAAGATCTGGACCACCCAGGCGCACCTGGCGCGATGGTGCTTCGGGCTGATCCGCACCGATCCGGACAGCCGCGCCCACCGCGGGCTGAGCTTCATGCTCATCGACATGCGCGCCGCGGGCGTGCGGGTCGAGCCGATACGCCAGATGACCGGCGAAGCCGACTACAACGAAGTGCTGTTCGAAGCGGTGGCGGTGCCCGAAGGCCGCATCCTGGGTGAGCCCGGCGACGGCTGGCGCATCGCGATGGCGGCGGCCGAGTACGAGCGGGGCATCTACTTCATGCCCCGCGTGGTCCAGCTGGAAGACGAGCTGGCCGAACTGGAAGCGGCCTTGGAGCGGGCGCCGCTGGCGGCGGACGAACGCGCCGTGCATATCCGACGCGTCCAGGGCCTGGCCGATGCCTGCCAGGTCATCCGCTGGCGCGTGGACCGCGTGCTGAGCCAGGTGGCCGCGGGAGAAACCCCCGGCATCGATGGCGCCATGCTCAAGCTGATGTGGAGCGAAACCCGCCAGCAGGTGTGGGAACAGCGCGTGGAGCTGCTGGGCGAGGCGGCCCTGGTGGGCCCGCAGGCCGCCGCGCCGTATGCGGGGCCCGCCAGCGTGCTGCGCGAGTTCCTGTGGTCCCGGGCCGAGACCATCGTGGCCGGCACCTCGGAAATCCAACGCAATATCGTGGGCGAGCGCCTGCTCGGCCTGCCCAAGGACAGGGGACAACATGCATAGCGAAATCAGGACCTTGCTGTCCTCGACCTTCGGCCGCCTGCTCGAAGAGCAGCATCCGGCCGCGTACGCGCGCCGCGCGCTGCCGGCGCATCACGAGGCCCAGCGCGCCCTGTGGAAGGAACTGGTGGACGGCGGCTGGCTGGAAGCGGGTTCCGACGCGTTCCAGGAAGAGTACGGCCCCGGCATGCTGCCCATGGGCGAATGGGCCGGGCGCGCGCTGCTCACCCTGCCCTATGCCGGCTCGGCCTTCCTGGCCCGCGTGCTGCAAGAGCAGGCGCCCGGCGCCGGCGACGTGGTGCTGGACCTGGCCGCGCATCCCGCCGGCATCCGCTGCGACCGCGCCGACGACGACGCCGGCTGGATCGACGACCACGGCCCGTCCGCCCAGTACCTGCGCCTGAGCCGGCAGGACGGCGGCTGGACGCTAGCGCGCCATGACCCGGCGCTGCTGGAGCCGGTGCAGAGCCTGGATCCGACCGTGGCGTTGGCCCGCCTGCGCGGGCCGGCCCAGGCGCAGGTGGGACTGCGCGACGAACAGGTCCGGCCCGCGCTGTACTGCCACCATGCTTTCTTGCTGGCGCAACTGACCGGCGCGGCCGCCGCGGCGCTGGACCTGGCGATCGCCCATGCCAAGGAACGCGAACAGTTCGGACGCCCGATCGGGCAGTTCCAGGCGATCAAGCATCCGCTGGTCGACGCCTGGATCGGGTTGGACAACAGCCGCTACGCCATTGAGGCGATGCTGCGGGCGCGCACCGAGCCCGATGCCGCGTTGGCGGCCCTGGCCACACGGGTGGCGGCGGCCTCGGCGCGACGCGCCGTCAAGCTGTCCATCCAGGTTCATGGCGGCATCGGCTTTTCCTGGGAGCACGACGCCCAGCTCTACCTGAAGCGCGCCTACCGGCTGGCCGTCGAGGCCGAACGCGCGGCGGCGCTCTAGCGCGCGCCCCGCGGCCCCGGCGCGATGCGCCGCGGGCCGCGCGTTCTCTTCAATTGGCCTGGATCTTCGCGTTCTTGATAATGGCCGTCCAGCGCGCCGTTTCCTCGTTCGACAGCTTCTCCAGATCGGCGCTGCTGCCCGGAAACGGCACCGCGCCCTGCTCCGCCAGCTGCGCGGTCAGCGAGTCGTCGCGGGCGATGCCGACGACCGTGTCCTGCAGCTTGCGGATGATCTCGGCGGATGTGCCGGCCGGCGCCATGACGCCGTACCAGGATTCGACCACCGCGTCCTGGACGCCCGCTTCCGCCAGCGTCGGCACGTCGGGCAGGGCCGGGCTGCGTTTCTCGCTGGCCACCGCCAGCACGCGGACCTGGCCCGTCTTGGCGTAGGCCAGCACGTTGGGCAGGTTGGCGAACAGCACCTGCACCTGCCCCGACAGCAGGTCCGCCGTGGCCGGCCCCGCGCCGCGGTACGGCACGTGCTCGAACCGCGCGCCCGAGCGGTACATGAACAGCTCGCCCGTCATATGGTTGACCGAGCCGATGCCGGCCGAGGCCATATTCAGCTTGCCGGGGTTTTCCTTCGCGTAGGCCACCAGCTCCGCCACGGTCTTGGCCGGCGTGCCGGGCGAGACCGCCAGCACGTTCGGCACGGTGGAAAACAAGGCCACCGGCGCGAAGTCGCGCGCCGCGTCGTACGGCGGATTGCGGGTCAGCAGCGGCTGGATCGACTGCTGCCCCATGGTCGCGAGCAGGAGCGTATAGCCGTCGGCCGGCGCCTTGGCGACGAAGTTGGCACCGATGCTGCCGCCTCCGCCCGGCTTGTTCTCGACGATGACGGGCTGGCCCAGTTTTTCGGACATATGGTTGGCCAGCAGCCGCCCCATCAGGTTCACGGTGCCGCCCGGCGCGAACGGCACGACCAGCGTGACGGGCCTGGAAGGATAGGCCTGCGCCTGGACCTGGGCGCTCAGGCAGAGCCCCGCCGCGGCCGCCAGGCCCGCGATCATTTTCAGCATCATCGAATTCCCCTTGTTGGTTTGGCTTGATCAGGCGCCCTGGACGGCGGGCAGCCCGGTTTCGGTTGAAATCAGCGCGCCGATGCGCCGTTGCAGCAATGCCTGGGCTTCGCGGGTCCGATGTCCGGCCGCTTCGATCACGCCCCGCCGCTTGCGCAGCGCCTCGCGCTGTTCGCCGATGCGCGCGCGGACCAGGGAGGGCGCCGGCCCGCCCAGCGACCGGCGCGCGGCGACGTTGCGCGCCGGATCGAGGCAGGCGTCGATGGCTTCCCGCGCCAGCGGAACCGCGCGCCCCACCTCCTGGAGCGCCGCGGCGTCGATCATGGCCGGGGTGATCTCACGGGCCGGCTTTCCGGCATCGATCGCTTCCCGGACGACGGCGCCGATGATGTGATGGGCGTCGCGAAACGATACGCCGCCGTCTCGCACCAGCAGGTCCGCCAGGTCGGTGACGGTGGAGAAATCCTCGGCCGCGCGCGCGGCCATGCGCGCTGGCGCGGGCTCGACCTGCTCCACCAGCAGCTTCATCAGCGCCAGGGACTTGAGCGCCTCGTCGCAGGCCTCCCAGCACGTGCGCGTGCTTTCGCGGCTGCTGTCGCCGGAGTGCGTGAAATGCGTGGACTTCACCGTGGCCAGGGCCGCCGACGCCAAGCCGATCAGATGGCCCGTCTTGCCGCGCAGGTACTCCAGCACCGCCGGATTCTTCTTCTGCGGCATGATGCTGGAGGTGCTGGCGATGCTGTCCGGGAAGGACAGGTAGCCGAACTCCGGCGTGGACCAGATGTAGAAGTCCTGCACCATGCGGCTGCAGGTGATCATCATGATCGAGAGCGCCGCGCTCAGTTCCAGCGCGAAGTCGCGCGACGCGACGCCGTCCAGCGCGTTCGCCAGCGGCTGGCTGAAGCCCAGCATCGCGCTGGTCGCGGCGCGGTCGATGGGAAAAGAGGTGCCCGCCAGCGCGCAGGCGCCCAGCGGCGAGGCGTCCGCCGTATCGAGCGCATGCAGGATGCGGTCCACGTCGCGAGACCAGGCGTCGGCCAGCGCCGACAGGTAATAGCCATAAGTGATGGGCTGCGCGGCCTGCATGTGCGTGTAGCCCGGCATCACGCAGTCGGCGAACCTCTCGGCCTGCGCCAGGGCCGCCTCCGCGACGCCGATCAGGGCCGCGCCGATGCGCATCCCGAAATCGCGGGCGCGGATGCGGTCGATGGTGGCGCCGATGTCGTTGCGGCTGCGGGCCGTGTGCAGGCGGCCGCCCAGCTCCTGCCCCACCAGCTTGATGAGGTGCGCTTCGTAATTGAAGTAGGCCTCTTCCCGCGCGGGGTCGAGTTCCACCGCGTCCGGGCCTTCGGCCTGCATCCTCAGCAGCGCGGCGGCCAGGCTGGCCGACGCGTCCCGGTCCAGGATGCCTTGCTCGTGCAGCATCGAGAGATGGGCCAGGTTGATCTGGGTCAGCATCTCGAAGTTGGCGTGGAACTCGCGGTTCAGGCGCGGAAGGAAAAGGTACTGGAGCACCTCGGGCGCGAGGGGCTGCTTCAAGCGGCTGCTGACTTTGGATGGCATGGCGGGTCTGCGTGTGGCTGGGAAAGCCACAGTCTCCGTCCGCGCCAATCCATACGTCAAATCAAATACTTACGGCTATTCATACAAAAATGATATGCTCCACCCCAGACCTCCCGAGACCCGCATGAACTTCAAGCAAGTCGAGGCGTTCCGCGCCGTCATGATGACGCGCTCCATGACCACGGCGGCGGGGCTGCTGCATACCTCGCAGCCGAACGTCAGCCGATGGATCGCGCTGCTGGAAAAAACACTGGGCTTCGTGCTGTTCCAGCGCGTCGGCACGCGGCTACTGCCCACGCCCGAGGCCGAGGCGTTCTACGCCGACGTGGAACGCGCCTTCATCGGCCTGGAATCGCTGAACGACAGCGCCAGTTCGATCCGGCGCCGCGGCACCGGCATGCTCCGGATCGGCGCGGTGGGCTCGATCACGCAATGCGTGCTGCCGGACGCCATCCACCTGTTCCGCGAGCAGGTGTCCGACATGCCCGTGGTGGTCCATACCGGGGGTTCCGAAGTCGTCGCCAAGTGGATGGCCACCGGATTCTGCGACATCGGCTTCTGCTCCATCCAGACCGACGTGCCCGGGCTGCGCTACGACCGGATCAACACCGCCTACGGCACCGGGATCGTGCCCGCCTCGCACCGGCTGGCCGCGAAAGCGAAACTGGAACCCGCCGATTTCAACGACGAGAACTTCATCTCCCTGCCGGCCGGCAGCTTCAACCGCGCGGCGATCGACCGCCATTTCCCGGACGACGCCCGCATCGTCTCGATCGAAACGCCTTACGCCACGACCATCTGCTCCATGGTCGCCAAGGGGCTGGGCGTCTCCATCGTCAATCCGGTGGTGTCGCGGGCGCTGCGCCTGCCCGACCTGCGCGAAATCCCGTTCTCCCGGAAGATCGATTTCCACAGCTATGCCGTGAGCTCGGATCACTTTCCGATGGGCGCGCTGGCCAGGCGTATGGCGCAATGCGTGCAACAAACCTTCGCCGCGCTTGAAACGGCGCCGCCCTCGAACCGCGCCTGATGCCCGTCGACCGCCCTTCCCCGCCGCCCGACCGCCTGATTGCCTATTACCGGAACGGCGAGGCCATGCGCAGCCGCGGCGTGGGCGGCATGGTGCTGACCGGCACGCTCGACCTGCCCGCGCCGAACGCCCGCGTGCTGGCCGACTGGAATAGGGAAATCTCCACGCGCCTGCGCCTGGAACCCGGCGACGTCGAACAGATGCCCCTGGCGCGGACGCAGGCGCGCTGGCCGGAGTACCCGGCCTGCCCGCGGGCGATGCGCGCCTGGACCGGCGCGCTCGGCCTGGACGAGGAAACGCTGGCCGACGCCGACATCGCGCTCATGGCCTGCCGCGGCGCGCGCTACCACCACGACGCCGCGCAATACGGCGGCGCCGCGTTCTGCAATCTGTTCCTGAGCGAGGACAAGGGGCTGGACGTGCTGTTTCCCGGCACCGGCCAGCGCATCGCGCTGACGCGCGGCACGGCGATGATCTTCGATACCGCGCAGCCCCACGGCGTGGTGCCGCGCGGCCGGAGCGACTTCCGCGAGGCCGACTTCCCGTCCGGGCGGGATCTTGCGCAGCTGTTCCTGACCTGGGAGCTGCCCATCGAAGCCGACAGCGTCGCGCGGCTGCTCGGCATCGCCTTCGACGTCGACGCGGCGGCCGCGTCGCGGCTGGACGAGGAACAGGTGCGCGAAAATGGCCTGCGTGTTGCCGTCGATCCGGAATCGGGACGCTGGCAGGCAACCTGAAGGCGGCAAAAACGGCCCTCGCGGGGCCGGCGGATCACGAGCCCGGCAGGGCCGCTCCCATGGCGGCGAAGAGCCCGCCGCACACTTTGTTGAAGCGCCGGCCGGCGCGTTCGAGCCAGGGGCGCACGCGGTGCGCCAGGCGCGCCAGCACGTACTCGACCAGGAACTCGATGACGGCGAACGTCGCCGCCATGATCGCGAACTGCGTCAGCAGGCTGCGCGCCGGATCGATGAACTGCGGCAGGAAGGCGCCGTAGAACAGCAGCGCCTTGGGATTGGAGATGGCCGACAGGAAACCCTGGCTGAACATCCGCATGCCGCGCATCGCCGGCATGTCCGGCGCCGGGCGCAATTGCACGCCGGGCGAGCGCCACAGCTGGATGCCGAGCCAGATCAGATAGGCCCCGCCCGCCCATTTCAGCACGATCAGCGCGGGCCCCCAGGCCTTGAGCAGGGCGCTGATGCCCAACATGGAAAGCGCGATCAGCGCGACGAATCCGACCGCGCCCCCGGCGATGGTGCACAAGGCCTTGCGATGGCCGTGCAGCGCGCCGTGCGTGAGCGCGAGCAGCGTATTGGGGCCGGGGGTCACGGACAGGCCGATGACCGCGACCAGGTAGATGAGCCAGCTATGCAGCGCCATGGCGATAGGCCGGAGAGAAGTGGGGAGAGCGGCCAGTCTAGCGCCGGGCGCGGGGCGGGCGCAAATGCGCCGGCCCCGGGGGCCGGCGAGGCGCCGCCCCGAGCGGGATCAGCGGCGGAAGCCGCCGCCCCGGAACCCGCCGAATCCGCCGCCCCAGCCGCGGCCGCCCATGCCCCGGTCGCGCCAGCCGCCGCCCTCCGCGCCGCCCATGCGGTTCTGCCAGCCGCCGCCCTGGAAATCGGCGCCGCGCTGGGTCGAATAATCGCGCGCCTGGCGCTGCTGGTTCAGATAGTCCGAGCCGCCCGACTGCGCGCCGGGCTGCACCGGCTGCCAGCCCGAGGACGTGTGCTGCTGCCAGCCGTTGTCGTTGTGCTCGTAGACGTTGCCGTTGTGATCGGCGTAGACGTTGCCGTTGTTCCAGGCCATGCCGCTGTCGGTGTTGCGGTTGTACGTCGCGCCGCGCCGATTCACGTTGTCCACGCCCTCGCCGGCCGTGCCGGTGGCCGTGGCGGAGGAAATCGTGCTGCGGCCCGTCTGGGTATTGGTGCGCACGTCCTGCCGGCCCGCCGCCCA
This sequence comes from Achromobacter denitrificans NBRC 15125, assembly GCF_001571365.1. GTDB lineage: Bacteria > Pseudomonadota > Gammaproteobacteria > Burkholderiales > Burkholderiaceae_B > Achromobacter > Achromobacter denitrificans. The sequence continues at coordinate 80,950 of NZ_BCTQ01000017.1, forward strand.
TTGCCCATCGTCGTTGGAGACCACGCCCGCCCTGCCCGCGCCCGACGCGCCCGTGACCGGATTGGTGTAGGCGCCGCGCCGGCCGGCCGCGGCGTTGCCGGTGTACTCGTTGTAGGCCGCGCCGCGCGAGCCCTCGAACGCGGCGCCGGTCTGCGGGTTGTAGCCTTCGGCATGGGTGCCCTGCCATTGCGTGCCGGTCCAGCCGTTCCAGCCGGCCGCGTGCGTGACCACGCCGGAGCCGCCCCAGGCGCCATAGACGTCGACCTGGTTCACGTTCACGCCGCGCCAGTACGGCGCGCAGCAATACGGCCCCCAGTAAGGCGCCGCGCCGCCCCAGACCTCCGCCGCGGCGAACCCGAAGGCGAAGCCGGCGGCCGTATCGAAAGCCGCGTCGTAGCCGTAGCTGGGCGGATAGCCGACCCAGGTGTCCTGCACGATCACCGGCGGATAGGCGTAGCCCGTGCCGTAGACCACGGTGCCGTCCGGCGCCACCACCACGCCCATGTAGCCGGGCGTATAGCCGAACACCACGCTCTGCGGCGTCGATCCGTAGACCTGCACGTAGGTCACGTAGTGCAGCGGCGAGTTGGCGGGGATGGCGTAGATCGTCGGCGGCACGTGGTCGGCCACGCGCCACGGGCCGAAGGCCGAATCCGACACGAACCACACCGCGTGCGACAAGGCGTAGTAGCGGCCTTCGGCCTGGATGACGGGCACCTGCGAGTTGGCGGCGTAGTACAGGGCCGTGCCGGCGATGGGGCGCAGCGTCGGCGAGCCGCCCGCGTACTCCACCTTCAGCGTCGCCGTCTCGCGCGACACCGTCGCGGTCTGCGGAATGGTCGACGCGATCACCGCCTCTTTCGCCTGCGGCGTGCCCGGCACCGACGCCAGCACTCCCGACTGCGGATCGCGCGCCGGTACGCGCGCGAAGTCCCGCGGCAGGCTCTTGCCCGGCACGTAGGACCAGGGCCCGTCGAGCTGGGCGGCGCGGAACCAGCGGCCGGACACCAGCAGGTAGTAGCGGTTGTCGGCGGGATTCATGAACAGGGCGTGATCGGCGTTCGTCACCGAGAGCAGCGAGGTTTCCGGCACCGGCCGCAACTCGGGCTGCCCGACCGTCACCAGCAGTTCGGCCGGAACGGTGGACACCGCGACCGCCGGCGCGCGCTGCGGCGCCTTGCCGTCATGGGGCAGCAAGGGATCGAACGCCGTCTTGCGATGCGCCGCCTCCGCGGCCGCCAGCAAGTCGGCCGAGGGCTGCGCGACGGCCTTCCACGGGCCGTCGACGCCGGCCGCCTCGTACCAATGCCCCGCGGCCTGCAGGAAGTGACGGTTGGCGCCGTCGACCAGCATCAGCGCGCGGGTGTTGACCACCCGGCGCCAGCCGGACGTATCGGGCACGGCGGCCCAGGCGGGCGCGCCGTCCACCAGCACCAGCACGGTCGGGACGGTGCGATAGACGATGCGCGGCGGCGCGTTGTCCACGGCCACCGGCTTCATGGCCGGATTGTCTTGCGACAACGTGTAGCTCAGTTGCAGCGCGTCGAGCCGCGTGACCACGCCCGAGGCGGGCAGCCTGGCCTCCAGCTCGCTGCGCAGGCGCGCGGCCTCCTGCGGCGCCGTCGGCACTTGCACGCGCTCGACGCGGATGTCCGACAGGCGCACCAGCCCCGCCGGCTTGTTGACATCGGCGCGGGCGGAAAACTCGGCGACGCCGTAGGTCGGATTCCCCTTGGCCTGGCCCACCGCCACCGCCATGCGGCCGGCGATGCGATCCGCCGTCCAGCTATCGATCTGCGGCTGGTACAGCTCGATCCGGGTGCCGTCGGGCGCGTTGAAACTGCGCGGCCATTGCAGCGAGCGCACGGCATCGGCTTGCTCGCCAGCGGCCTGCGCCGCGGGCTGGCCGGCCGGCTGGGCCGGTTCCTGCCCCTGCGCTTGCGCCGTCGCGGCCAGCGCCACGCTCGCTCCGGCCGCCACGCCGGCCAGGGCGCGGCTCAGGCGCAAGCGGCGCCTGAGCCGGCCCGCGGGAACCGCCAGGGCCAGGGGCCGGGAGTGCGGACGCCACCATCGGAACAAGCCTTCCACCATGTGAAGCTCCTTTCAAGGGTTGGGCAGCCCGCGCAGCGGGCGGCGCGCTCGCCACCCGGACGTGTTCCGCGTCGGCGTCGCTTCGGTTTATACGCCAGCTCCGTCGCCGATTCAATCGCGCAAACACGGGGCCGGGCGCGCCGGAATGCGCTATAACAGCCTCACACCAGGACAGCTTCCTTTCCTGCAAGGAGCAGACCATGGCCCCCGCCCATTCCTCTCCCGGCGTCTATATCCAGGAAGTCCCGGCAGGCGCGCGCGCCATCGCGGGCGCCTCGACGTCGGTCACGGCCTTCCTCGGGACGTCGCCCCGGGGCCCCGTCGGCCAGCCCATGCGCATCCTCGGCCCGGCCGGCTACGAAGCGGCTTTCGGGGGCCCCGACGACGATACCCGGCTCGGCTGCGCCGTGCGCCTGTTCTTCCTGAACGGCGGCATCGAAGCCTGGGTGCTGCGGGTGGAGGACGAGTCCGCGCCCACGCAGCGCCCCGCCCTCGACATGCTGCGGGACGTGGACTTCAACCTGCTGTGCCTGCCAGGCATCACGCGCCCGGACGTGCTGGCCGAAGCGGCGGCCTGCTGCGAAGCCCGGCACGCCTTCCTGATCGCCGACGCGCCCGCCAGCGCCATGGACGCGGTTTCGATGGCCCAGGCGGCCGCCGAGGGCGCGCTGCCCGCGTCCAGCCATGCCGCGGTGTACTTCCCCTGGATCTACGTGTCCGATCCGCGAGCGGCCGGCGCTCGCCGGCTGGCGCCGCCCTGCGGCGCGATCGCCGGCCTGTATGCCCGCAGCGACGCCGAGCGCGGCGTCTGGACGGCGCCCGCCGGCACCGGGGCACGCCTGGCCGGCGTCGAATCCCTGGCCGCCCCCGTCACCGATGGCGACAACAGGACCCTGAATCCGCTGGGCGTGAATTGCCTGCGCGTCTTCCCCGGCCATGGCCCGGTCTGCTGGGGCGCCCGCACCCTGCGGGGCGCGGACGGCCTGGCCTCGGAATACAAGTACGTGCCCGTGCGCCGCCTCGCGCTGTACCTGGAAAGATCGCTGCGCGACGGCACGCAATGGGCCGCGTTCGAACCCAACGACGAACCGCTGTGGGCGCAGGTGCGCCTGAGCGCCGGCGATTTCATGCACGCGCTGTTCCGCCAGGGCGCCTTCCAGGGCAGCGCGCCGCGCGACGCCTACTTCGTCAAATGCGACCGCGAGACCACCACGCGGAACGACATCGACAACGGCAGTTTCAATATCGTGGCGGGGTTCGCCGCGCTGAAGCCCGCCGAGTTCGTCATCATCCGCATCCGGCAATCGGCCGGCCCGATTTCGGCCTGACCCGGGCGCGGCAACAGGAGGCCGCCATGGCGCAATCCACCGTCAATCCGCAGCGCTTCGACCCCTACAAAAACTACCGATTCCGCGCGAAATGGGAACGCCGCGAGACGGCCGCGGCGCAGGGGCCCGCCCATGCGCCGGCGCTGAAAGAGCCGGCGCCGCCCTCCCACCTCGATCTGTCGGGCGTGGTCGACAAATACATCGACGAAACCGAAGAGAGCCTGCGCCGCCTGTTCGACGCCGCCGACCATGGCGGCGCGCCGCTGCGATTCGACGAAGCCGACGCGCTCTTCGGCAAGCGGCGCAGTCCCGGCGGCAAGCCCTGAGCGCCGCGCCACGCTGCGCGCAGCCGATGTCGACATTCCAGCATAAAATGCGGAAACTCCCGGCCCCGCCCACCCCGCGCGGGCGCCTGAATTCCCGGAAGCCCCGCCCCACAAGATGCCTCAGCCGCTGCAAAACCCGAATCTCCTCAAGACCCTGCCGCTGCAGATCGCGGACCTGCTCGCCGACCAGATCGCCGACGGCCAGTGGGCGCCGGGCGACCGGCTGCGGGAGACGGAGCTGGCCTCGACCTACGGCGTCAGCCGCGCGACCGTGCGCGAGGCCCTGCGCCTGCTGGAGATCCGCGGCCTGACCACCATCCGCCCGCAGCGCGGCGCCTGTGTCACGCTGTTGTCCGCCAAGGAAATCCTGGACCTGTACGCGGTGCGCGCCGCCATGGTGTCGACCGCGTCGCGCCTGGCCGCCGAGCGCTGCACCCCGGCCCAGGCCGACATCCTCAAAGGCCGGCTGCGCCTGCTTGCCGACAACATCGGCGATGCCGCCGAATACACCCGGCACAGCCGCGAGATGGTCGAGTACATCGCCAGCCTGGCCGACAACGCCATCCTGGCCAGCTACGCCAGCGACATCGCCAAGCAGATCGGCCGCTACGTCCGCATCAGCCTGGCCACCCCGGAGCGGCGCGAGCGCTCCCTGCGCGCCTGGGAAGAAACGATCCAGGCCATCACCGCGCACGAGCCCGAACGCGCCGCCGCCTGCCACTACCGGCTGGCCGTGCAGAACCGCGACGCCGTGCTGGAAGAACTTTCGCGCAACGGCCAGGCCTGAACCCCCTTGTCGTCGCTGGACTTATCCATTAAAGTAAAAATGTCGACATTTAGAATGATGACATCCAACAAGGGGACAACCATGTTTTCACTCCACCGCCGCCTGACGGCCGGCCTCGCCGCCGCGCTTTTCCTCGCCGGTTCCTCGCAGGCCCTGGCCGCGCCGGCACCGGTCAAGTTCGATGCGCCCCTGCGCATCATCGTGCCGTTCAGCCCCGGCGCGCTCATCGACATCATTGCCCGCATCTACGCCGAGAAGCTCGGCCCGCTGCTCGGCCAGCCGGTCGTCGTCGAGAACAAGCCGGGCGCGGGCGGCCTGGTCGGCGCCCAACGCACGCTGAACGAGCCGGTGGACAAGAACACCATGCTGTTCGTGTCCTCGTCCTACGTGGTCATCCCGGCGGTCAACGACAAGATGCCGTACGACACGCTCAAGGATTTCTCCGGCATCTCCGCGATCGCCTCCTCGCCCACCCTGGTCGTGCTCAACCGCAAGAGCCCCTATGACAGGCTGGGCGACTTCGTCGAGGCGGCGCGGCGGCCGGATGCCCGCTTTACCTACGGCTCGGCCGGCGTGAATTCCGCGACCGACCTGGTGGGCCGCTACTTCAACCAGGAAGCACGCGTCCATCTGGAACACATCCCCTACAAGGGCGTGCAGGAGGGCGTGGCCGAAGTGGCGGCCGGACGCGTCGACGTGTCGTTTCCGCCCATTGCGCTGGCCCTGCCCTTCATCCAGTCGGGCCAGCTGAAGGCGCTTGCCGTCACCAGCCCCAAGCGTTCCGCGCTCCTGCCCGACACGCCCACCGTCGCCGAGATCGGCCTGGGCGATTTCGACTACAGCATCTGGTACGGGGTGGTGATGAACGCCAAGACCTCCCCCGCCGTGAAACAAGCGCTGGCCGACGCCATCGCGCAGGTCAGCCGCGACCCCGCGGTCCAGGAGCAGCTGACGCGCCAGGGCCTGGTGCCGGACAACCGTCAGCTCAAGGTCTTCGACGAGTACATCGCGCGCGAGATGGACAAGTTCAACAAGATCCTGAAGGCCACCCCCTAACCGCAATGCATTGAAGGAGAATCACATGAAGAACATGACGGGCGGCCAGGCGGTCGTCGCGGCGCTCGGCGCCCAGGGCACCGACCACGTATTCGGCCTGATCGGATCCGCGGGCATGGAGATATTCGACGCCCTGTACGACGCGCGGGACATCCGCTTCATCGGCGTGCGCGACGAGCGCACCGGCGTGCACATGGCCGACGGCTACGCCCGCGCATCGGGCCAGGCGGGCGTATTCCTCGCGGGGCAGAACGGCCCGGGCGCGACCAACCTGGTGACCGGGCTGGCCCAGGCCCACGCCGCGTACTCGCCGGTGGTGGCGCTGGGCGGCTCGCTGTCCTCCGCGCACATCTACCGGGACGCCTTCCAGGAAGTCGACCAGCAATCGCTGTTCAAGCCCATCACGAAAAAGACGTACACGCTCACGCAGACCGCCCGCATTCCCGAGATGGTGGGCGAAGCGTTCAGGACCGCCCTGTCGCCGCGGCGCGGCCCCGTCATGCTCAACCTGCCGCGCGACCTGCTGGCGGATGCGCTGGAAACCTCGGCCTACGGCGAGTTCGAGCGCGCCCAGGTATTCGACGCGCTGACGGCGCCGCGCGCCGTGCTGGAACAGGCGGCGCAGATGCTGGCGCAGGCCGAACGGCCGCTGATCGTGGCCGGCGGCGGCGTCAAGAACGCCCGCAGCCAGCGCGCCGTGCTGGCGCTGGCCGAACGCCTGAACGCGCCCATCGCCATGTCGCCCGGCCACGGCGACGCGATCTCCTGCCACCATCCGCTGTATGCCGGGCAGGTCGGGCCGCGCGGCAATGCGGTGGCCTCCGACCTCGCCAAGCAGGCCGACGTCATCCTGGCGCTGGGCACGCGGCTCGGCTTCAATACCACCTTCTACCAGCGCGACAGCCTCAATCCCGCCGCCAAGCTGATCCAGGTGGAAATCGAGCCCACCGCCCTGGGCCGCTTCTTCCCCGTGCACGTGGGCATCCTGGGCGACGCCGACACCGTCGCCCAGGACCTCGTCGCCGCGCTGCAAGGCCTGCCCGCCCATCCCGGGAGCGCGGCCTGGGCCGCCCGTTTCGCCGAACAGCGTCGCGCGCTGCTGGAGCAGCGCGACCAGGCCGCCGGCGCGGCCGCCGATCCGCTGCAACCGGCCTTCCTGTTCAAGACCCTGCGCGAAGTGGCGCCCGACGACGCCATCTACACCATGGACGCGGGCACGCTCTGCCTGCAGGCCACCGACCAGATGCGCTATGCGCAGACGCCCGCGCTGTTCACGCCGCTGGACTTCGGCCTGGTGGGCTTCTCGTACGCCTGCGGCCTGGGCGCCAAGCTGGCGCAGCCGCAGCGCACCGTCATCAGCCTCATGGGCGACGGCGGCTTCGGCATGGCGTGCAGCGAGATCGGCACGGCGGTGGCCAACGGCATCAACACCGTCTGCCTCGTCATGAACAACGGCTGCTGGGGCGCGGAAAAAGCCTATCAACGCGACTTCTTCGACCAGCGCTACCTGGGCGCCGATGTGCCCAATCCGCCCTACGACAAGCTGGCCGAGCTGTGGGGCGCGCAGGGCTTCCGCGTGGACCGCGCGGCCGATCTGGCGCGCACCGTCGATGCGGCCATACGCTGCGGGCGGCCCGCTGTAGTCGATATCCAGGTCGATCCCAACGCGCTCTACAGCTTCCGTAGGGACTCCTTCAAGAACCGCGCAAAGTAATCATGACAGCAGAACAATTCGACTACATCGTGGTCGGGGCCGGCTCCGCGGGCTGCGTGCTGGCCAACCGCCTGAGCGCTTCGGGCAAGCACCGCGTGCTGCTGCTCGAAGGCGGCGACGAGGACCGCAACCCGTGGATCCACATCCCCTTGGGCGTGGGCAGGTTGCTGACCAACGAAAAGGTGGTCTGGCCCTTCAAGACCGAGCCGCAGGCCAACCTCGCGGGCCAGCAGATCTATTGGCCGCGCGGCAAGGTGCTGGGCGGCTCCAGCTCGGTCAACGGCATGGCCTACGTCTGGGGCGATCCCGCGGAATACGATAGCTGGGAGCAGACGTTCGGCATCAAGGGCTGGGACTTCCAGACCCTGCTGCCGTATTTCGGCAAGATCGAGAACAACCCCTATTCCCGCAATCCGCTGCGCGGACGATCGGGGCCGATCCGAATCACGGACCGAGCCGCGCGCGATCCCGACCGCATCTCGGACGCCTACATCGCCGCATGCCGCCAGGCCGGCATCGCGCCGACCGAGGACTACAACGCGGTCAGCTACGAGGGCGTGCGCTATCTGGAACAAAGCGCGCACGCGGGCCGGCGCTGCAGCGCCGCCGTCGGCTACCTGCGGCCGGCGCGGCAGCGGACCAACCTGGTCGTGCGCACGCGGGCCTTCGTGCGCCGCCTGCGCTTCGACGGCCTGCGCTGCACCGGCGTGGAATACGACTGGAACGGCGCCACCCGCGCCGCCAGCGCCCATCGCGAAACCGTGCTCTGCGCCGGCGCCGTGCAATCGCCTCAGCTGCTGGAACTGTCGGGCGTCGGCGACGCGGCGCGGCTGCGGTCGCTGGGCATCGACGTGGTGCGCGACCTGCCCGACGTGGGCGAACACATGAGCGACCACCTGCAAGTGCGCTGCACGTACCGCTCGTCCATCGCCGAAACCATCAACGACATCATGCGCAGCCCATACCACAAGGTGAAGGCGGCGCTGCGCTATCTCGTCGGCCGCAAGGGGCTGCTGGCGGGCACGTCCTCGACCGCGCATGCGATCACACGCAGCGCCGCCGGCCTGCCGCAAGCCGACGTCATGATCCGCATCTATCACATCAGCGGCAAGGACCGCTATTCGCGCGACGGCGTGGGCGGCATCGACAAGTTCCCCGGCTTTTCCATCGGCGGCTTCATGCTGTATCCCCGCTCGCGCGGCAGCATCCATGCCGTTTCCGCCGACCCGCGGACCGCGCCCGCCATCAATCCGAACTACCTGCAGGATCCCCACGACCGGGCCACGGCCATCGCCATGCTGCGCCTGATCCGCGACATCGCCGGGCAGGCCGCGCTGCAACCGGTCATCGTGCAGGAAGAACGGCCGGGGGCCGCCGCGGTCTCGGACGCGGACCTGCTCGCCTACGCCCGCCAGACCGGCCAGACCGCGTGGCATACCGTCGGCACCTGCCGCATGGGACGGCCGGGCGAATCCGTGGTGGACGAGCGGCTCAAAGTGCATGGCCTGCAAGGGCTGCGGGTGGCCGACATTTCCGTCATGCCCACCATCGCCTCGTCCAACACCAACGCCCCCGCCATGATGATCGGCGAGCGCGCGGCCGAATTCATGCTTGCCGACGCCGCCGGCTGACCCGACCCTGGAGCCTCGACCATGCCAGACAAGAACCGCCCGCCCATCGCCACGCCGCAGTGCGAAGCGCATATCGCCAAGGGCGACTGGAACCCGCTCTGGGACCAGCTGCGCGCGCTGGACCCGGAGTTCATGGAGGCCTACCTGGCCTTTCGCAGCGTGCCGCAACGCAACGGCCCGCTGCCGCAGAAATACAAGGAGCTGATCCTCGTGGCCATCAACGCCGCCACGACCCACCTGTACGCCCCGGGCGTGCGGCGCCACATGCGCAACGCCCTCAATGCGGGCGCGACCCGCGAAGAGCTGCTCGAAGCAATCCAGCTCACCACCGTCATGGGCATCCATTCCTGCAACCTGGCGATTCCCATCCTCATGGAAGAAACCGGCGGCCAGCCGCCCGCCTGAGCCACGCGCATGCGCAGGCCTTCCTGCGCGGGGCGGCGGCGCCGGGCCGCCCCATTGCGCCGACCGCGATTCGCAGGCACCCGCGGTTCATCGTCGGCCCGCTTCTCCGCCCGCTTCTCCGCCCGCTTCTCTGACCGCTTCTCTGCCTGCTTGCCGGCCTGCTTGCCGGCCCGCTTCCCGTCCCCCATCTCCCCTCCCTTTTCCCGGTCCCGCCAAGCCTCGCGGGTATTCCCTCATTGTTCGGCTTATTTTTATACATACAATCCATTTTTAATCGCTAAGCCAATTTTGAATTCAACGTCACAAGCCGCGAAAGGCATCGCCGCCGGCGGCTTTCCCCCACGAGCAGGAGTCGTACCGATGTGCAAGATCCACATTGAAAACCGGGGCGCAGTGCGGCTCCTGACCATCCAGAACGAGCGCATCCGCAATGCGTTCAGCGGTTCCATGGCGGAGGACCTGCTCGCGGCATTCGACGCCGCCGACACCGATGCCAGCGTGCGCGTCGTGGTGGTGACGGGCGCGGGCGACCTGGCCTTCTCCAGCGGGCACGACCTGAAGGAACTGGCGTCCGGCCAGCATGCGCAGAGCACCGTGGGCGAAGCGCCCTTCGTACGGCCCCTGACGATGCGCAAGCCGGTCATCGCGGCCGTCAACGGCCATTGCTGGGCCGCCGGCTTCATGCTGGCCCTGTCCTGCGACCTGCGCGTCGCCAGCGAAAACGCCGTCTTCGGCTCGCCCGGCGCGCGCCTGGGCATCCTGCCCGAAGGCGGCCAGTTGTACCGCCTGCCGCAGCTGATCCCGCCGGCGCGCGCCCTGACCATGATGCTGACCGCCGAACCCATGGATGCCGCCGAGGCGGCCCGCTGCGATCTCGTCTCGCGCCTGGTGCCGCCCGGACAGGCGCTGGCCGCGGCGCTGGAGTTGGCCCAGACCATCGCCGAACGTTCGCCCGCCGTCGTGAGCGCGGTGAAAGTGGGCATGAACCTGGGCCTGTGGGAAGGCAGCGAAAAGGCTTCGCAGTACGAAGCGCAGATGGCGCTCACGCTGCACAGCGGCGCCGATGCCCGCGAAGGCATCGCGGCATTCCTGGAAAAACGCGCGCCGCGATTCGCCGACGCGTCCTGACCCGTCTCCGTCCAACCCACCTGGGAGCAAGCATCAAATGGCGTCGACCCATCCCCTGCATCGGCTGTTCGAACCCCGTCACGTGGCCCTGCTGGGCGTATCCCGCGACACCGGCAAGGCCGGCTACAAATTCCTGCGTTCCCTGGTGGACGCCGGCTACCAGGGCAGGATTTCCCTGCTGGGCCGGCAGGCGGGCGAACTTGAGGGCCTGCCCATCCACACCCGCGCCGATCAGTTGCCCGGCGACATCGACGTGGCCTTCAACCTGCTGGGCCCCGCGCAGACGCCGGAGGTGCTGAAGGCCGTGGCGGCCCGCGGCGCGGCCTTCAGCGTGGTGTTCACCTCCGGCTTCGCCGAAATGGGCGCGGCCGGCGCAGCGCTGCAGGAAGACATGGTGCGCGCCTGCAATGCCAGCGGCATGCGCATCGTCGGGCCGAACTGCATGGGCCTGTTCAACCTGCACCTGGGGCTGAACCTCACCGAGATCAGCCCGCTGCCCGCGGGTCCGATCGCCATGGTTTCGCAAAGCGGCAACGTGGGCGTCACCCTGTGGGACCAGGCGCGCAAGCACGACGTCGGCTTCTCCTGCTTCGTGGGCTTCGGCAACCAGGCCGACATCCCCATGCACGAGTACATCGACTACCTGGGCCAGCACGAGCCCACCAAGGTCATCACGGTCTACCTGGAAGGCCTGCGTCCGGGTTCGGGCGACGCCTTCTTCGAGACCTGCGCGCGCGTCAGCCGCGTCAAGCCCATCGTGGTGCTCAAGGGCGGCCGCACCGACGCCGGACGGCGCGCCGCGGAATCGCACACCGCCTCGCTGTCCTCGTCGGAACGCGTCTACTCCGCCCTGTTCGAGGAGGCCGGCATCGTCGAAGTCCAGCAGATGGAACTGATGCTGCCGGTGGCCGAGGCCCTGATGCGCTGCCCGCCCATGCGCGGCGACGACGTCGCCATCGTGGGCTCGGGCGGCGGCCATTCGACCGTCTGCACGGACGAGGTCGAATCGATCGGCCTGCTGGTTCCCGCCTTCTCGGACGGCCTGCAGGAAGAGCTCGGACGGCGGCTGCCCGAATGGGCGCCCAAGCGCAATCCGGTCGACATGACCGGCGCCTACACCAAGGATCCCAGCCTATTCGCCACCCTGACCGAGCTCGTCATCGAGCGCGACCCGCGCTTCAGCGCCGCGGTCAACTACGGGCTTTACGGCCTCTGGAAGGACGGCCAGGTCGCCGAAGACAGCAAGTACGACTACGTCAGCGCGGCGCCGCTCATCGGGCAGCTGCAAGCCCGGCTGGACCGCCCCATCATTTTCTACACGCCCTACGCGGACCGCCCCCACGCCTCCTTCACCGCCATGCGCGAGGCCGGCGTGCCCTGCCTGGAATCCGTCGCCGCGGTGGGCGCCGCGCTGGCCGCCCTGCGCAAGCGCGGCCGCTTCCTGGCCCGCGCCGCCGAAACGCCCGCGACGACGCCGCGCCCGCCCGTCTCGGCCGGCAACCCGGCCCTGGACGATTACGCGACCGAGGTCGGCGCCTATGCCCTGCTGGCGCGCCACGGCGTCCAGACGCCCGAGGTGCTCACCGCGCAAACGCCCGCCGAGGCCGCGGCCCTGGCCGACAGGCTGGGCTACCCCGTCGTGCTCAAGGGCGTGCTGCCCGGCGTGGCGCACAAGAGCGACGTGGGCGGCGTGCGCACGGGCCTGGGCGACAGCGGCTCGCTGCTGCGCGCCGCCGAACAGATGGCGGCGGACGTCGAGCGGGCGCTCGGCGCCGGCGCGCTGGCCGGCTACATGGTCACCCGCGACCTGGGCCGCCGCCGCGAACTGATCGTCGGCGTGCGGCGCGACGTCTCGCTCGACACCCTCGGCCTCATCGGCCTGGGCGGCGTGCTGACCGAGGCGCTGGACGACGTGGCCGTGTGCCTGCTGCCCGCGACGCCGCAACGCGTGGAACGCGCGCTGTCCCGGCTCAAGAGCGCCCGCGCCTGGGGCGCCTTCCGCGGCGAGCCGGCGGTGCCCGCGCAGGCCGTCGCCGACTTGCTCAACCGCCTGCAATCCGCCCTGCTCTCCGACGATGCGATCGACAGTGTCGAGTGCAACCCCGTCATGGTGGTGGATGAACAGGTCATCCCCGTCGATGCCGCGATCGCGGCGCACAACAAGGAGTGAACGTGAAAATCGAAATGCCCTTGCAGGAAATGCGCGATGGGGTGCTGACCATCACCCTGAACCGCCCTGAAAAACTCAATGCGCTGACCCCTGAGATCTATACCTTCATCGGCGACCGCGTCACCCAGGCCAGCAGCGATCCCGAGTGCGTGGCGGTCGTGCTGCGCGGCAACGGCCGCGCCTTCTCGTCCGGCTTCGACCTCAAGCTGGAGATGGGCGAGCGCACCCACGAAGACAAGCTGCATGCGCTGCACGAAGTCGCCAACCGCGCGCGCTGGGCGGTCTGGAACTGCAAGAAGCCCGTCATCGCCGGCATCCACGGCTATTGCATGGGCGGCGCCTTCGAACTGGTGCTGCCCTGCGACTTCACCATCGCCACCGAAAGCTGCCGCCTGGGCGAGCCCGAGATCCTGTTCGGCGCGGGTCCGGCCTTCATGATGGTGCCCTGGATGGTCAACCACAAGACCGCCAAGGACATCCTGCTGACCGGCCGGCAGTTCACGGCGCCCGAGGCGCTGCGCATGGGCATCGTCAGCACCGTGGTGCCCGACGACGGCCTGGACGCCGCGGTCGACAACCTGACGCAGACGCTCAGCCGCCTGCCCTCGGCCGCCCTGCGCATCACCAAGGCGGGCATCAACCGCGCCTACGAAACCATGGGCATGGGGCCGCACATCAACAGCTGGGTCGAGGCGGCCGCCTACCTGTCGTACATCGACGACGCGGCGCGCAGCGAATTCCAGAAGCGCGTGATGCAGGACGGCCCGGGCGCGGGCATCGCCTGGCGCACCAGCTACTACAAGACCGGCAACGCCTCCTAGGACCGAGACGGCAATGATCCACCTCATCGGAAAACAACTGTTGCTGGGATTCTGCGTGGTGATCACGGCGATCACGCTCACCTTTTTCATGGTGCGCCTGAGCGGAGACCCCACCACCCAGATCCTGCCGCAGGATGCCACCGCCGAGCAGCGCGCCGCGCTGCAACGCGAGCTGGGGCTGGATCAGCCCGTCTCCACGCAATACTTCCGCTACATCCTGGGCGCCGCCCACGGGGACTTCGGCCGGTCGTACTTCGACGGCGACACGGTCACGTCCATCATCATGCGGCGCCTGCCCAACACGGCGCTGCTGGCGGGCGCCTCGCTGGCCGTGGCGCTGGTCCTCGCCATCCCGCTGGGCGTGCTGGCGGCCACCCGGCGCGGCGGCCCGCTGGACCGCTCGGTGCAGGTGGTCAGCGTGATCGGCGCGTCCGTGCCCTCGTTCTGGATGGCGCTGCTGATGATCCAGATCTTCGCCGTCGGGCTCGGGTGGTTTCCCACCTACGGCATCGGCGGCTGGCAGCACCTGGTGCTGCCGGCCGCCACGCTGGCGCTCTACGTTTTCCCCAGCGTCGCCCGGCTGACCCGCTCTTCCATGCTGGAAGTGCTGCCGTCGGGCTACGTAAGCGCGGCGCGCGCCAAGGGCATGCCGGAGCACCGGGTGATTTTCCGCACCGTCATGCGCAACGGCATCGTGCCGGTGCTGGCGCTGATCGCCCTGGAGATCGGCACGCTGTTCGGCGGCGCCGTCCTCACCGAAACCGTCTTCTCCTGGCCCGGCATCGGCCGGCTCGCCATCGAATCCATCCAGCGGCGCGACTATCCCATCATCCAGGGCGTGGTGGCGTACGTCGCCGTGATCTTCGCGTCCATCACGGTGCTGGTGGAAATCGTGATCCGCATGGTCAACCCCCGACTGAGGCAGCAATGATGAAGAACGCAATGACGATGGGGCCGCTGCAAGGCATGCGGCGCGCGCTGGCCGGGCAGCCGGTCATCATCGTGGCCGCCGCGATATTCATGCTGCTGGTGCTGGCGGCCGCGATCGGCGGCGAGGCGCTGGCCCCGCACGACCCCACCTACCAGGACCTGGGTGCCCGCCTGCTGCCGCCTGGCGCCATCGGGCCCGAGGGCCGCTACTGGCTGGGCACCGAAGCGCTGGGGCGCGACGTGCTGTCCATGCTGATCACCGGCGCGCGGCCCGCGCTGTTCGTCTCCATCGTGGCCGTGTTCCTCGCGGCCGCGGCCGGCATCTGCGCGGGCGTCTGCGCCGGCTACCGCGGCGGCCGGCTGGCGGACGTGCTGCTCTATCTGTCCAACATCCAGCTGTCGTTTCCGTTCTTCCTGCTGGCGATCACCATCGTCGGCATCCTGAGGCCCAGCGTGCCGCTGGTCATCGGCGTGATCGCCCTCGGAAGCTGGGTGCCGTTCGCGCGGGTCACCTACTCGGACACCACGCAGATCAAGGGGCTGGAGTACGTCGAGGCCGTGCACGTCATGCGCGGCACCACCCTGCGGGTGCTGGCGCGCCACATCCTGCCCAACGTGCTGCCCAACGTCCTGGTGCTGTCCACCTTCGCGCTGGGCACGGCCATCGTGATGGAGAGCGGCCTGAGCTTCGTCGGCCTGGGCGTGCCCACCGACACGCCGACCTGGGGCCGCATGCTCAGCGAAGGCCGCGATTACATGCAGACCGCCTGGTGGCTCACCGTCATCCCGGGCGGCTGCATCTTCCTGCTGGTCCTGTCCATCAACGTGCTGGGCGAGCAGTTGCGGGATTACTCCGATCCCAAGCTGAACCGGGGCTAGCCCGGCCGCTAGTGTCTTTCCTCCTACCGCAGCATCCCATTCCAAACCCAAGGGGATTCGCCATGAAGATGTCCGCAGTATTCGCAGCCACACGATCGTTCGGCGCCGGCGCGCGCTGGTGCCGCGGCGGCCTGCTCGCCGCCGCCCTGCTGGCCGGGGCCGGCGCCCACGCCGCGCCCGACGCGGAAGTCCGCATCGCGCTCAGCGGCGGCATCGACCTGCTCGATCCCAGCCGCACGGCCAACGGGCCGGACGTGGCGATCATGACCCAGATCTACGAAACCCTGCTGGTCCTGGACCGGCAGACCGGCCAGCTCAAGCCGCACCTGGCCAAGTCCTTCGAACTGAAGGAGCCCACGCTGTGGGAGTTCAAGCTGCGCGACGACGTGAAGTTCCATGACGGAACGCCGCTGACGGCGCAGGACGTGAAGTACTCGCTGGACCGCCTGCTGACGCCCACGCTGAACTCGCCGCACTACTCCCAGATCGCCTCGATCTCGGAGGTGAAGGTCGTGGACGAGCACACCGTGCAGATCCGCACCAAGACGCCCGACCCGCTGCTGGGCCGCCGCATGCAGCCCATCGGCGGCAGCGGCCGCGTCTTCATCGTGCCCAAGCATTACTTCGAGACGCACAGCAACCAGGAAGTCAACGACAAGCCCATCGGCACCGGCCCCTATAGGCTGGCCGAATGGCGCAAGGGCACTTCCCTCACGCTGGAGCGCAACCCGGACTACTGGGGCCCGGCGCCCGAGGTCGCCCGCGGCCGCTATACCTTCGTTCCCGAGAACTCGACGCGGGTCAATGCCCTGCTGCAAGGCGAGGTGGACATCATCCAGCGCGTGCCGATCGCCGACGTCGAGCGCATCGAGAAGGCCGAGAACGCCAAGATCGTGGCCAGCATGAACGGGCTGGTGCAGACCCTGCTGCTGGATTCGCGCAAGCCCCCGTTCAACGACATCCGCGTGCGCCAGGCCTTCGTCGCCTCGCTGGACATCAATAACGTCGTCACGCACCTGCTGGGCAAGTACGGCCGCGTGCTGGCCACGCCGCTCGCGCCGAACGTGGTGCAGGTCGACAAGAGCATCCAGCCCTACCGCCCCGACCGCAAGCTGGCCAAGCAGCTGATGGACGGCAAGACCGTGGCGCTCAACACCTATACGTCCGACGGGCGCTACGTGGCCGACCGGGACATCTACCAGGCCATCAATGCGCAGCTGGGCTCGACCGGCTTCAAGATCTCGCCGCAGGTCATGGAATGGGGCCGCCTGATCGGCATGATGCAAAGTCGCAGCGCCGGCCCGTTCTACATCATCGGCTGGGACTTCGGCGAAGGCGACGCCAGCAAGATGAACTCGTTCCTGAATTCCAACTCCGCGCTCAGCATCACCGCCGATCCCGAGTACGACCGCCTGGCCGAGCAGGCCAGCGCCGAAATGGACGAAGCCAAGCGCACCGAACTCTGGAAGCAGGCCCAGAAGCTCGTGCACGACCGCTACTACATCGCCGCCGTGTGGCAGGCGGCATCCGTCTACGGTTTCTCGAAGCGGCTCCAGTGGGAAGCGCTGGACGGCGACAACTTCGACCTGGCCACCGTGAAGGTGGTCCGGAAATGAACGGCGCGATCCTGCCGTCCGGCCCCGCGGCGCCGATCCTGTCGGTGTCGGCGCTGAACGTGGCCTTCCGCGGCGCGGCGGGCGACGTCCAGGTGGTCCGGGACATCGCCTTCCAGGTGCGGCGCGGCGAGATCTACGCCGTCATCGGCGAGTCCGGCTCGGGGAAGTCCACCCTGGTCCAGGCGGTGATGGGCCTGCTCCAGTCGCAGGCCCGCACGACCGGCCGCATCGAACTGGACGGGCAGGACGTCCAGGCCCTGCCCGCCCGCGCCCGGCGCCGCCTCTGCGGCGAGCGCATGGCGCTGATCAGCCAGGACGCGCTGGCCGCGCTGAACCCCTGCACCACCGTGGGCTACCAGATCGCGGAAACGTTGATGGTCCACCGGGGCACGCCCAAGCGCGACGCCTGGGCGCGCGCGGTGGAACTGCTGGGCCTGACCGGCATCCCCTCTCCGGCCGAGCGGGCGGGGCAGTATCCGCACCAGTTCTCCGGCGGCATGCGCCAGCGCGCCCTGATCGCCATGGCGCTGGCGCTGGAGCCCGACCTGCTGATCGCCGACGAGCCCACCACCGCGCTGGACGCCACCATCAAGGCGCAGATCCTGCAACTGCTGCTGCGCCTGCGCGACCAGCTCGGCATGGCCATCCTCATCGTGACCCACGATATGGGGGTGGTGGCCAAGATGGCGGACCGGATGCTGGTGATGTACGCCGGCCGCGCCGTCGAGATGGGGCCGGTCATGGAGGTCTTCGACGCTCCCTCGCATCCCTACACCCGCGCGCTGCTCAACGCCATGCCGCGCCTGGACCACACCGGAGAGCCGTTGCAGGCCATCGTGGGCGCGCCGCCCTCGCCGCAGCGGCTGCCGCCGGCCTGCGCCTTCCACCCGCGCTGCCCGCTCGCCGTGGCGCGCTGCGCCCAGGTGTCGCCGCCCGCGATCCGCTTCGGCGACGGGCGCGAATCGCTCTGTCATTTCACGCCCGAGGAGGTTGCCCATGCCCAGCCCGCTTGAACCGGCAGCGACCGGCCCGGCGGCCGTTCCGGTCCTGCAGGCGCAGGACCTGGGACGGACCTACCGCATCCCGCGCCCCTGGCCGTCCGCCCCCCTGCTGCTGGACGCGGTGAACCACGTCAGCCTGACCCTCGCCCGCGGCGCCACCCTGGGCATCGTCGGCGAATCCGGCTGCGGCAAGTCCACCCTGTCGCGCATGCTGGTGGGACTGCTGCCGCCCACCAGCGGCCAGCTGCGCATCGACGGCCAGGACATCTCGCGCCTCAAGGGCCCGCGCTGGCGGGAAGTAATGCGCGAGGTGCAGATGGTGTTCCAGTCTCCGTACACGGCGCTGAACCCGCGCCTGACGATAGGCGAGATCGTGCGCGAACCGCTGGACATCCACGACGCCGCGCTACCGCGCGCCGAACGCCAGGACCGCGCCATGGCCATCCTGGAGAAGGTCGGGCTCAACGCCGACCATGCCCGGCGCTATCCGCACGCCCTGTCCGGCGGGCAGCAGCAGCGCGTGGGCATCGCCCGCGCCCTGGTCCGCCCCACCAAGGTCGTGATCTGCGACGAACCCGTCTCCGCGCTGGACGTCTCGGTGCAGGCGCAGGTCATCAATCTGCTGCGCGACCTGCAGGCCGAGCTGGGGGTGTCCTACGTATTCGTGTCGCACGACCTCAGCGTGGTGGCCAACATCGCGCGGGACATCGCCGTGATGTACATGGGGCGCGTGGTGGAACTGGGCGCCGCCCGGGACGTGCTGGGCGCGCCGCGGCACCCCTACACCCAGGCCCTGGTGGACAGCGCCAACACCCCCGATCCGCGGCGCGAGCGCGAGCGCAGCCCGCGGGTCCTGACCGGCGAACTGCCCAATCCGATCAACCCGCCCAGCGGCTGCCGCTTCCGCACGCGCTGCTGGATGGCGCGCGAGGCCTGCGCGCAATCGGCGCCCGAACTGGTGGCCCGCTCGGGCTCGCCGCAGCGCGTCGCCTGCCATTTCGCCTGAGCCCAGGCAAGGAGACTTTCATGAGCGCACAGCCCGCAAGCTCCCTGAACGTGGCCGTGGTCGGCGCCGGCGTGATGGGCGCCATGGCCGCGTGGCGGCTGGCGCGGCGCGGCGTGCCCGTCACCCTGTTCGAGCGCCACGCCCCCGCGCACGACCGAGGCGCGGCCGGCGGCGACACCCGCATTTTCCGCGTGGCGTGCAAGGAAGGCGCGGCGCACGTGCCCCTGATCCGCGCCGGCCTGCCGTTATGGGCCGAGCTGGAAGCCGCGTCCAACCGCAAGCTGCTGACCCGCACGGGCGTGGCCTCCATCGGCCTGCCGGGGCACGACAGCATGCGCGCCACGCTGGCCACCGCCCGCGAACTCGGCCTGCCGCTGGAAGTCCTGGACGGCGCGACCGCCGCCGCGCGCTATCCCCAGTTCTGCGTCGCATCCGACGAATGCCTGTACCTGGATCCCGACGGCGGCGTGATCCGCGCCGACCACACGGTGCTGGCGGCCGTGGCGCAGGCGGAATCGCTGGGTGCCCGGCTGCGCGCCGGCACGGCGGTCCGGGCCCTGGAGCCCGATGCCGGCGGCGTCACGCTGCGCACCGACCACGGCCCGGAGCGATACACCCACGTCGTCGCCGCGCCCGGCGGCTGGGGCCACCGCCTGGCGGCGCTGTCCGCGCTGCCGCTGACCCCGCGCCGCATCGCGCTGTCGTGGTTCGCCGCCCCCGACATGACGCCGTTCGCCGGGGACCGCGCCCTGGTCATGATGCGGGTGTTCCCGGACGGTTACTTCAATTGCTTTCCCAGCGCCGACGGCGCCACCCTAAAGGGCAGCTGCAACGCCGGCGGATGGCCGGCGGTGGACGATCCCGACGCCCTGCCCCGCGACCTGCCCGAGGCCGAGCTGGCCCGGCTGCGCGCCGCCGCCGCGCAAAGCCTGCGCGGCATCTACCTCGACCCGGTTCGCGTCGGCATCTACATGGACGCCTTCACGCCGGACGGCGAAGGCCTGCTCGGCCCGCTGGACCCCGCCGGCAGGCTGATCGTCGCCTGCGGCTTCTCGGGCCACGGATTCAAGTTCGCGCCGGCCATCGGCGAAGCCGCGGCCCGGCTGGTGCTGGACGGCCGCGCCGGCCTGCCCGTCGCCCATCTCGATCCCACCCGCTATCTGCATTGAGGAATCCCGCATGGAATACACCCAGATCTACATAGACGGCCGCTGGCAGGCCGCCACCGGAACCGCGACGACCGAAGTGGTCGACAGCTACGCCGAAACGCCTTTCGCCACGCTGCGCGCGAGTTCCGCGGCGGACGTCGATCGCGCGGTCGACGCCGCCCGCCGCGCCTGGCCCGGCTGGTCCGCCCTGCCCGCCGCACAGCGCGCCGAGCGGCTGCGCGCCGTGGCGGATGCGCTGGAAGCGCGGACCGACGCGCTGGCCGACGCCATCATGCGCGAGGTCGGCATGCCGGCCAAGCTGGTCAAGCGCATCCAGGTGGCCGCGCCGATCGCGGCCTGGCGCCGCTACGCGGCGCTGTGCGAAGACGCCGAGCGCGTTTCCCGCCTGGGCCACTCGCTGGTCCGCCGCGTGCCGGCCGGCGTGGTCGCCTGCATCACGCCCTGGAACTATCCGCTGCACCAGATCACCGCCAAGGCGGCCGCCGCGCTGGCTGCCGGCTGCAGCGTGGTGCTCAAGCCCTCCGAAATCGCGCCGCTCAGCGCCTTCCTGCTGGCCGAGGCGATCGCCGAAGCCCGGCTGCCGGACGGCGTCTTCAACCTGGTCCACGGCGCCGGCCCGGACGTGGGCCAGGCGCTGGCCGGGCATCCCGGCATCGACATGGTGTCCTTCACCGGGTCCACCCGCGCCGGACGCGAAATCGGCGCGGCGGCCGGCGCCGGGTTGAAGCGGCTGAGCCTGGAGCTGGGCGGCAAGTCCGCCGCCATCGTGCTGCCGGGCGCCGACCTGGCAACGGCCGTCAAATCCACGCTGGCCAGCGGCTTCCTCAATTCGGGCCAGACCTGCTCGGCGTATACCCGCCTGCTGGTCCCCGCGGCCGACTATGCCCGGGCGTGCGACCTCGCCGGCCAGTACATCGGCGCCTACGCCATGGGGGATCCGGCGGACCCCGCCACCCGGTTGGGGCCGCTGGCCGGCGCCGCGCAGCGCCGGCGGGTCCAGGCCATGCTGGAGCAGGCGCTGGCCGGCGGCGCCCGGATCGTCGCCGGCGGCCCGCAAGCGTGCCCGCCGCCCGCGCGCGGCTATTTCGTGGCCCCGACGGTGCTGGGTTCGGTCGCGCCGGATGCCGCGATTGCGCAGGAGGAGGTCTTCGGCCCCGTGCTCGTGCTGCTGCCCTACGACACGCCCGCCCAGGCGATCGCCATCGCGAACGGCACGCCTTACGGGCTCGCCGCCTCGGTCTGGGGCGCAAGCGCGGAAGAGGCGTATCGCGCGGCCCTCGGCCTGCGGGCCGGCCAGGTGGAAATCAACGGCGCCCCCTTCAACCCCGACGCGCCCTTCGGCGGCTTCGGCCAGTCCGGCATGGGCCGCGAGAACGGGCCGCATGGGCTGGAGGAATTCACCGACACCATCTCCTGCCAGCTTCCACCCGATTATCCGGGCCTGCAACAGCCCCACGCCTGAAAGGACCCCGCATGGACTACGCCGAACTCCACTACCAGCGCGACGGCTGGACCGCGCTCATCACGCTGAACCGCCCGCAGCAGATGAACGCATTGACCCGCCGGCTCGAAGCCGAGCTGCGCCACGCCATCGAACGGGCCGGCGCCGACCCCGCCGTGCGCGCCGTCGTGCTGACCGGCGCGGGCCGGGCCTTCTGCGCCGGCATGGACATGGCCGAACTGGCGGAACTGCCCCCCGAGGACATCCGCGACCCGGCCCGGATGCGCCCCTTCGACATGAGCCGCCGCCCCGATTACCAGACGCGCTATTCGTACTTCCCCGCCTGCCCCAAGCCCGTCATCGCGGCGGTCAACGGCGCGGCCGCCGGACTGGGCCTGGTCATGGCGCTCTACAGCGATTTCCGCTACGCCAGCGCGCAGGCCGTCTTCACCACCGCCTTCGCCCGGCGCGGGCTGGTCGCCGAGCACGGCATCGCCTGGATGCTTCCGCGCATCGTCGGCCATGCCTGCGCCACCGACATGCTGATGAGCTCGCGCCGCGTCGACGCGGCCGAGGCGCTGCGCATCGGGCTGGTGAACCGGGTCGTGGAGGCGGACGCCTTGCTGGAACAGGCCCTGGCGCTCGCCGCCACCCTGGCCACGGAGGTTTCGCCCCGGTCGCTGCGGGTCATGAAGCGCCAGCTGTGGGAAGCGCCGTTCCAGGACCTCGCCGGCGCCGTGCGGCTGGCCAACGACGAGATGGTCGACAGCCTGCGCAGCGCCGACTTCCAGGAAGGCGTCGCGCACTTCGTCGAAAAGCGGCAGGCCGCGTTTACGGGACAGTAAAATGCGGCAGCGTCGAGGCCGGCGGCAGCCACGGGGCGCCGGCAGCGCACGCGCCTCGTGAAAGGACATTGCGTGACACAGAACAAGACCATCGCCGCCCAGAAGGCGGAAATCGATCCGCAGGACGACATCCCCACGTCGCTGCGCTTCGAGGAAATGCTCGGCCACAAGAGCCTGGACCGCTCGCTGCCCAAGCGCGAGCGCACCCGTTACCTGTTCCTGACCATCACCGCCCGCTGCGTCCAGGAAGAACCCCAGCGCAATCCCACCGTGGAATTCGTGCTGGACCAGTCGGGCCTGTCGCGCGGCACCTTCTACAACCACTTCAAGGACGTGGACGACTGCATCTTCGAGATGCTCAGCCTGTTCCTGGAATACATCGAATCGGCCCGCGTCAGCAACTCGCGCAACCTGTCCACCTACGAGGCGATCCTCGAAGCGAACGACTGGTACTGCCGCGCCTACGAGGCCAACGCCAACCTGTACGCCGCGGTGCATCGCAACGCGGCGATCACCAAGCTGCGCGAAGACCGCAACGCCAACTGGACGATGAAAGTGCTGCACGTGTCCGAGCGGCGCCGCGGCCGCGCGTTCACGAAGCTGCAGCGCCGGGAATACGCGGGCATGATCCGCATCCTGATCACCATGACCATCGATACGCTGCGCGAACGCTTCGTCAACCACGACATGCTGCTGACCGAAGCCTTCCCCACCGCCCGCAGCCTGGCCGCCAAGGTCAGCGACCTCTGGTACCGCACCATGGCGGAATACGAAGCGCTGGACTGAGCGCGGCGCCCGCCGCGATCAGGGCTTGCGCCCGCCCGGACGCGCCGGCGGCTGGGCATGCAGGTCGCGCGCCGCGCCGCCGCCGAAAGGCGCCAACGCGCGCGGCGTGGGCGGCGAGGTGGAGATCTGCCGGGCCGTTTCCAGCATCATGGGGATGAAGCGCGAAAGCGCGCGCTTGACCGTCCACTTCGAGGCCGACACCGACAGCTGCAGGCCCGCCACCACGCGCTGGTTCAGGTCGTAGACCGGCACCGCCAGCGCCAGGTCGCCCCGGTAGTACTCCTCCTTGCAGTAGGCGTAGCCCTGCTCGCGGGACTCGCGCACCTGCGCCATCAGTTCGTCCAGGTCGGTCAGGGTATTGGAGGTGTACTTCACGCGCTCGCAGGCCGCCAGCGCCGCGTAGGCTTCCTCGTCGCTCAGCCCCGCCAGGTACACGCGCCCGGTCGACGAACAGTACATCGGGATGCGGCGGCCCACCGGCATGTGCACCAGCAGGCGCAGGGGGCTGGGAAAGCGGCCGATGTAGATCATGTCCTGCCCCGCGGGCTCGGCCAGGTTGACCGTTTCGCCGGCGTTGCGGTTGAGTTCGAGCAGGAACGGATTGGCCCGGTCCAGCAGCGGATGGGATTCGAGATAGCGGCAGCCGCTGTCCAGCGTGCGCGAGGACAGCGAATAGCGCTTGGTGACCGGGTCTTTGTTGAGCAGGCCCAGCGCCTCCAGCGTGAAGGCGAAACGCTGCGCGGCGCTGCGAGTGATCCCGGCCGCCGCGGCGATTTCCGGCAGGCTCATGGAGGCGCGCTCGGCGGTGAACGCATCCAGCACGGCGATGCCGGTGGCGAGCGATTGGACGTACAGCGTAGAGGATTCCGGGTTCATGGATCGGGGATGGCGGCAGCGGCCGCGGTCACAATTATTCGATACGCACAGATTGCATTCCAATTCAAATGAATGCAAGAAAAAGCA
Organism: Achromobacter denitrificans NBRC 15125; assembly: GCF_001571365.1. GTDB lineage: Bacteria > Pseudomonadota > Gammaproteobacteria > Burkholderiales > Burkholderiaceae_B > Achromobacter > Achromobacter denitrificans. The sequence goes on from NZ_BCTQ01000017.1 coordinate 105,043, forward strand.
CGCGTTTCTTCTGGGAATTCTTGCTGAATCGCAAAAATAAATCTCGGGAAAACCCTTAATTAAAAAGCGCTTAGCAACGAATCCTGTGTGTTGACAGGTTTTCCTCGGCCAGATTATAAAATCTACCTGCGATATATGCATATCGCTATTCGATACGATAATGCGCACCAAAGCGGGACGATTTCGAACGTCCGATACACCGTCAGGGCGCGAGATTCTGGCCTCCCAGGGGATTCCGATGCTGCACAAAACGTTGAAATCGTTGTTGGCGACGGCGCTGTGCGCCGCCGCGCTGTCGGGCGCGCACGCCCAGACCGTGAAAGTGGGCGCCACGCCCACCGCGGTGCCCTTCAACTTCCTAGACCCGAAGACCAACACCCTGCAGGGCGTGATGATCGACATCGCCAACGCCGTGGGCAAGCAGGCGGGTTTCACGGCGGAAGTCATGCCCATCCCGTTCGCCTCGCTGGTGCCCGCCTTGCAGACCAGCAAGATCGACATCATCGCCTCGGCCTTCGCCAAGACGCCGCAGCGCGCCGAGGTCGTGGACTTCACTCAGCTGGTGGTCGAGTACGGCGAGGCGCTGATCGTGCCCGAAAAGGACAAGGCCGACTACAAGAGCATCGCCGACCTGAAGGGCAAGACCGTGGGCGTGCAGATCGGCACGCTCTACGTCGAGCCGCTGAAGTCCGCGCCCGGCCTCAAGGAAGTGAAGATGTACGAAACCATGGCCGACCTGGTGCGCGACGTGGCGCTGGGCCGCCTGGACGCGGCCTTCGGCGACGGCCCCGTGATCTCCTACCAGGTCCGCACCCAGGGCGTGCGCAACGTGCGCTACGTCGAGAGCTACCAGCCGTCCATGCCGACCAATATCGCGCTGGCCGTGCGCAAGGGCGATACCGAACGCGCCAAGCAGCTCAACGCCGCCATCGACGCGCTCAAGCAGGACGGCACCATCGCCGCCATCATGAAGAAGTGGGGCGTCTCGCACTGATCCCGCCGATCGCGCCGATTCCGCGCGCCGCGCGGCCGGGTCCGCCGCGGCGCGCCATAACAGGTACTCAAGATGTTCCAGTCTTTTTTCAGTGACGCCACGGAGTTCTTCCCCGTGCTGATGCAGGGGGTGCTGACGACCATCGCCATCACCGCCGCCGCTCTGGTGATCGCCACCGTGCTCGGGCTGTTCTGGGCCCTGCTGCGGGTCAGCGGCATCGGCCCGCTTTCGCACGCAAGCCGCATCCTGACCAACATCATCCGCGGCGTGCCCATCATCGTCGTGCTGTTCTACATGTACTTCGTGCTGCCGGAGATCGGCATCAGCCTGACGGCCTTCCAGGCCGGCGCGCTGGGCCTGGGCGTGGCGTACTCCTCGTACATGTCGGAAGTGTTCCGCTCCGGCATCGACGCGGTCGACCCCGGCCAGTTCGAGGCGGCGCAGTCCCTGGGCATGTCGCGCGCCAAGCTGATGCGGCGCGTCGTGCTGCCGCAGGCCTTCAAGGTCGCCCTGCCGCCCTACGGTAACAACGTGGTGATGATGCTCAAGGACTCGTCGCAGACGGCGGTCATCACCGTGGTCGAACTGTCCATGCAGAGCAAGCTGATCGCCTCGGCCACCTTCAAGAGCGCCACCATCTTCACGCTGGTCGCCCTCATGTACCTGGCCATGAGCCTGCCCATGATGTATTGCATCGGCAAACTTGAACGCCGCCTGGGGCGCCGCCAATGATCAAGATCGAAAACCTCAGCAAGTCCTTCGGCGCCCATCGCGTGCTGGAAGGCATCGACGCCGAAATCCGGCAGGGCGAAGTGGTCTGCCTGATCGGGCCGTCCGGCTCGGGCAAGTCCACGCTCCTGCGCTGCATCAACGGCCTGGAACGCTACGACGGCGGCCGCATCACGGTCGACGGCGTGACGGTGGACGCCTGCCGCAAGGATATCCAGAACATCCGCCAGCGCGTGGCGATGGTGTTCCAGCGATTCAATCTGTTCCCGCACCGCACGGCGCTGGAGAACGTCATCGAAGGCCCCGTGCACGTCAAGGGCGAGAGCCTGGCGGCGGCCACCGCGCGCGGCCGCGACATCCTCGCCTCGGTGGGGCTGGCCGAAAAGATGAACCACTATCCGCAGCAACTCTCCGGCGGCCAGCAGCAGCGCGTGGCCATCGCGCGCGCGCTGGCGATGGAGCCCGAGGCGATCCTGTTCGACGAGCCCACCTCGGCGCTGGATCCCGAACTCGTGGGCGAAGTGCTGGCCGTCATGCGCACGCTGGCGGAGAAAGGCATGACGATGGTCATCGTGACGCACGAAATGGACTTCGCCCGCAACGTCTCCGACCGCGTGCTGTTCCTGGAAGGCGGCAGGATCGCCGAACAGGGGCCGTCCCGCGAAGTGCTGACCACTCCCCGCAACGAACGCATGCGCGACTTCCTCAAGCGCGTTACCCACGCCCAATAGCCCCGGCACCATGACCAACGATCTGTTTTCGCCCGCAGCCTCGCTGTGGGCCGCGACCACGCCTGCCCGCTCCGCGTCGCCGGCGCTGGCAGCCCCGCTCGACGTGGACGCCGCCGTGGTCGGCGGCGGCTTCACCGGCCTGTCGGCCGCCCTGCACCTGGCCCAGGCCGGCTTCCGGGTGGCGTTGTTCGAGGCCTACGAGATCGCCCACCGCGCCTCCGGCCGCAACGGCGGCCAGGTGGTGCCGGGCTTCAAGCCCGGCCCGGCCGCGCTGATCCGCCGGTTCGGCGCCGACACCGCCGCGCGGATGACGCGCTTCGCCTACGGCAACGCGGACTATCTGTTCGAGCTGGTGGAGCGCTTGCGCATCGATTGCGCGCCCACCCGCAACGGCTGGATCCAGGGCGCCTTCTCGGCGGCGTCCGGCGAGTACCTCAAGCGCCGAGCCCAGGAACTGAACGCGCACGGCGGCGACGTCGAATACCTCGACGCCGACGCCATGCGCGCCGCGACCGGCTCCGCCTTCTGGCCGGCCGGGCTGCGCGAAAAGCGCGCCGGCGCGGTGCATCCGCTGGCGTTTGCGCGCGGGCTGGCGCGCGCCGCGACGGACGCCGGCGCCGCGATCCACGACCGCTCCCCGGTCACGGCCATCGCGCCCGCGCCCGGCGGCGGCGCCACGCTCACCGTCAACGGCCACGCCGTCAAGGCGCGCCACGTGGTGCTGGCCACCGATGCCTATACCGACCGGCTGTGGCCGGCCGTGGCGCAATCCTACGTCAACGTCTCCAGCGCCCAGATCGCCACCGATCCGCTGCCGCGCGCGTTGCAGGAACAGCTTCTGCCGCTGCGCGCCGGCATCTCCGAAACCCGCAAGATCACCTACTACTGCCGCATTGATCCGGAAGGCCGCTTCGTCATCGGCGGGCGCGGGCACTCGTCCGAGCAGCTGGACCCCTCCACCAGCGAACAGCTGCGCCGCGCGGCCGTGGCCCGCTTTCCCGAACTGGCCGACGCGACCTGGCGCCACGGCTGGGCCTGCCGCGTGGGCATGACCATGGACGACCTGCCGCGCGTGCATCGCCTGGCGCCCGGCGTCTGGACGGCCTACGGCTATTGCGGACGGGGCGTGGCGATGGGCACGGCGCTGGGCCGCGTCCTGACCGACGCGATCCGCGGCGTGCCCGAGGGCGATCTCGATTTCCCCGTCACGCCGATCGAACGCATGCCTTTCTACCCGGCCCGCCAATTCGGCGCCACGCTGGCCATCAACTGGTACCGCCTGCGCGACGCGCTGGGCGTTCCCGCCTGAGCCCCGCCGCAACCGCGGACATCTTCCTAACGTCATGACGACTCAAACGCAGTTTCCCGCCACCGTGGACGTGGCGATCATCGGCGGCGGCATCATCGGCGCGAGCACCGCGCTCGCGCTGGCGCGCGCCGGCGTGAGCACGGCGCTGTTCGAAAAAGGCACGTTGGCCTGCGAGCAGTCCTCGCGCAACTGGGGCTGGGTGCGCACGCTGGGCCGCGATCAGCCCGAAGTGCCGCTGGCGCTGCGCGCCAACCGGCTCTGGAGCGAAATCCAGGCCCAGGTCGACGTCGGCTACCGCCGCAACGGGCTGGTCTATCTCCAGGAAACCGAGGCCGACGCCGCCGGGCATGAAACCTGGCTGCGCGAGGCGCGCGCCCACGGCGTGCAGGCCGAGATGCTGGGCCGCGAGGCGGCGCTGCGCCTGCTGCCGCGCTCGGAACGCCCCTGGACCGGCGCCCTGTACAGCGCGGCAGACGGCGTCGCCGAGCCGCAGATCGCCACCCAGGGCGTGGCGGCGCTCGCGCGCCAGGCCGGCGCGCTGATATTCGAAGGCTGCGCGGTGCGCGGCGTGGAAAAGACCGCCGGCCGCGTCGACACCGTCATCACCGAGCGCGGCACGCTGCGCGCCCAGGCCGTGGTGGTGGCCGCGGGCGGCTGGTCGCGCCTGTTCTGCGGCAACCTCGGCGTGGACTTTCCCCAACTCAAGGTGCGCGGTTCCGTGCTGCGCACCGACCCGTTCGACGCCGGCGTGGCGCTCGCCATCAACGGCAAGGACTTCACCTGCCGCAAGCGCGCCGACGGCGGCTACACGGTGTCCCAGTTCTCGGCCTCGCTGGCCGAGCTGGTGCCGGACAGTTTCCGCCTGATGGGCAAGTTCCTGCGCACCTGGATCGAAAACAACGCGCTGGTGCGCGTGCGCTTCAGCAAACGGTTCTTCGAGGAACTGGCCACGCCGCGCCGCTTCCCGGCCGACCGCGAAACGCCCTACGAGCGCTGCCGCGTGCTCGACCCCGCGCCCTACGCGCGCGGCGTGGACCAGGCCTGGGAACGGCTGCTGCATGCCTTCCCCGTATTCCGCCAGGCCCGCATCGCGCAGTCCTGGGGCGGCTACATCGACGTCACGCCGGACGCCATGCCCGTCATCGCGCCGGTCACGCAGGCGCCCGGCCTCTACCTGGCCTCGGGTTTTTCCGGCCACGGCTTCGGCATCGGCCCGGCCGTGGGCGAAACCCTGGCCGCCCTCATCCAGGGGCGCGACACGCCGGTGGACATCCGCCCGTTCCGGCTGGAGCGCTACGCCTAGGGCCGCAGGGCGGCGGCCAGGCCCCGCACCTCGTCCAGGGCCCCCGCCACGCCGCGCTCGGCCAGCGCCTCGGCCAGGCGCGAGCCAACCACGACCAAGTCGGCATGCCGGCCCACCCGCCGCGCCTCTTCCGGCGAGCGCACCCCGAATCCGGCGGCCACCGGCAGCCGGGTATGCGCGCGCAGGCGCTCCAGGTCCCGGGCGATCCGGTGCTCGTCGGGCAGGCTCGCGCCGGTCGTGCCGGCCAGCATGATGTGATAGACGAAGCCGCTCGCGTCCCGCAGCACTTCGGCGAGCCGCGCGTCCTCGGAGGTCGGCGCGGACATGCGGATGAGATGGATGCCGCGAGCGCGCGCGGCCCGGCCGATGTCGTCCGCGTGCTCGATCGGCAGGTCGATGACGATCAGGCCGTCCGCGCCCGCCGCGGCGGCGTCCGCCATGAACGCCTCGACGCCGTACCGCAGGAGCGGATTCAGGTACCCCATGAGCACCACCGGCGTCTCCCAGCCCGAGTCCCGGAATTCGCGCAGCAAGGCCAGCGTGCGCTTCAGGGTCTGGCCGCCGGCCAGCGCGCGCGCGTTGGCTTGCTGCAGCACCGGGCCGTCCGCGACCGGGTCGCTGAATGGCATGCCCAGTTCGATCACGTCCGCGCCGGCGGCGGGCAGGCCGCGCAGCAGCGCCAGGCAGGCGGCCGGATCGGGATCGCCCGCCGCGAAGTACGTCACCAGGCCGCTGCGGCCGGCTTGGCGCAGCGCCATCAGGGTGTGGTCCAGCCGTGTCATTGCGCCACCTCGCCGAATTGAGTCACCGTGTCCAGGTCCTTGTCGCCGCGCCCGCTCAGGCACACGACGAGGATCTCGCCGCGCCCCATCGTCGGCGCGAGCTTGCGCGCATAGGCCAGCGCATGGGCGCTTTCCAGCGCGGGCAGGATGCCTTCGCGCCGCGTCAGCCAATGAAAGGCGGACACGGCTTCCGCGTCCGTCACCGATACGTAGTCCACGCGCCCGTTGTCATGCAGCAGCGCGTGCTCGGGGCCGACGCCGGGATAATCGAGCCCGGCCGATATCGAATGCGCGTCCAGGATCTGGCCGTCCTCGTCCTGCAGGTAATAGCTGCGGCAGCCGTGCAGCACGCCCGCCTCGCCGGCGCCGATGCTGGCCGCGTGCGCGCCGCTGGCCAGGCCCAGCCCGCCGGCCTCGACGCCATAGAGGCGCACGTCCTGCTGCGCCACGAAGGGATAGAAGAAACCCAGGGCGTTGGAGCCGCCGCCCACGCACGCGATCATGGCGTCGGGCATGCGGCCCGTCTTGGCGGCGATCTGCTGGCGCGTCTCCTCGCCGATCACTTTCTGGAACTCCCGCACGAGCCAGGGATAAGGATGCGGCCCGGCGCAGGTGCCCAGCAGGTAATAGGTATCCGCCGGATTGGCGATCCAGTCGCGCAGGGCTTCGTTCATCGCGTCCTTCAACGTGGCGGCGCCGGTATGCACGGCGCGCACCTCGGCCCCCAGCATGCGCATGCGGCGGACGTTGACGGACTGCCGCTCCATGTCTTGCGCGCCCATGTAGACCACGCATTCCAGACCGTGCAGGGCGCAGACCGTCGCGGTCGCCACGCCGTGCTGGCCGGCGCCGGTCTCGGCGACGACGCGCCGCTTGCCCATGCGCCGGGCGAGCAGCACCTGCCCCAGGCAGTTGTTGATCTTGTGCGCCCCGGTGTGGTTCAGGTCCTCGCGCTTGAGATAGACCTGCGCGCCTCCCAGTTCTTCCGAGATGCCCCGGGCCAGGAACAGCGGGCTCGGGCGGCCGACATAGTCGGCCAGCATCTCGCGGAAGTCCCGCCAGAACGCGTCGTCCGCCAGCAGCGCCTTGAAGCTGCGCTCCAGCTCGTCCAGGGCGGGAATGAGGGTTTCGGGCATGTAGCGGCCGCCGTAGGGGCCGAATTGGCCGCGGCTGTCGGGCGCGGCCGGATGAGAGGCGGATGGCATGGGCTGGCGGTTTCCGTGGCAATGAAATCAGGAATTTTCCTTATGCTATCTTTGATGAAAACTTATTTGAATCAATGATTTGTTTAGCTTCCATGTAAGCTCAGCTAACATCAAACCATGCGACGACTACCCTCTCTCAACGCGCTGCGTTTCTTCGACAGCGCCGCCCGCCAATCGAGCTTCAGCCTCGCGGCCAAGGAGTTGTGCGTCACCCACAGCGCGGTCAGCCAGCAAGTCCGGCAGCTGGAAGAATGGCTGGGCTGCGCGCTGTTCGAACGCCGCGCGGGCGGCGTCCACCTCACCGCGGCGGGCCTGCGCCTGCAACGCGCCGCCCAGGAAGCGTTCGACCTGCTGGAACGCCGCTGCGACGAGCTCAGGCGCAGCACGCAACCGGCGGAACTGGCCGTGGGCGCGCCGGCCAGCTTCCTCTCCAACTGGCTCATCCCCAGGCTCGAACGCTTCGAAGCCCTGCATCCCGATATCCGGATCCGCCTGCAGACCGCGGCCGACGCGGCGCTGCTCAACACGCAACGCGTGGACGCGCTGATCCTGGCGGGCCGCGACTGGCCGCGCGAATGGAACGTCACCCCGCTCTTCGCCGAAACCATCGGCCCGGTCTGCGCCCCCGCCCGGGCCGCCCGCATCCGGGTCGCGGCCGACGTGCTGGACGCGCCGCTGCTGCACACCACCTCCAGGCCCGATGCCTGGAAAGACTGGGCGGCGCGCCAGGGCATCGAACTCGCCCCGCCGCAGCACGGCCGCGAATTCGACCACCTGGGCCACATGCTCGAAGCCGCGGCCGCCGGTCTGGGCATCGCCATCGCGCCGGCCGTGCTGGTCGAGGCGGACCTGCACCGGGGCCGGCTGGCCGCCCCGCTGGGCTTCGTCGAAAGCGGCGCCTCCTTCACCCTGTGCACGCGCAAGGACCCGGCCCGCGCCGACGCCGCGCTGGACCGCTTGCGAGGCTGGCTGCTGGACAGCGCGGCCGCGAATTAGCGCGCCCTGGGCGCCTTCATCCGGCCCCATATCCCGTCAACAGCCCCGCGCCCGTCGCCGCTATACTTTTCGGACTATTTAACCCCTGCCGCGCGACGACTTTTCTGCCGCGCCCTGTTATGTCCGTTCTGATGGCCTTGCTGCGCCCCGTTCGCCAGGCGCTTTTCCTGACTCTCGCCGTTCTGCTCTCCAACCAAGCGTTCGCATCCCCGCCCACGCTGGCGCAATGCCAAGGCGTCAAGGACCTGGCGTTCGTCGCCCATCTGGACGACGACCTGTTGTTCATGAACCCGGACATCGCTTCCAACATCGAGGCGGGCGGCTGCGTGCGCGTGGTCTACCTGACCGCCAGCGACGCGGGCGAAGGCGAAGGCTACATGCTGGGCCGCGAGCGCGGCGTGCGCGCCGCCTATGCCTACATGGCGCATCAACCCGACGTCTGGAAAGAAGACGTCGGCACCGCCGGCGGCCATCATTTCGCGCGGTTCACGCTGCAGGGCAATCCGCGCGTGCAGCTCTGGCACATGCGCCTGAAGGATCCCTGGCTGGGCAAGGGATGGGGCAGCCTGACGCCGTTGAGCCGCACCGAATCGGAACCGGGGCAAAGCGTCGAGACGCTGGGCCCCTATGCCGAGGTCTACACGCGCGAACAATTGATCGACACCCTGGCCGACGTGATCCGGCAGTACGCCCCGACCACCGTGCGCCACCTGGACGACACGATCGCCGTGCCCTACACCCAGCTGTGCTGGCGCTGCGCCGGCCACGGCCATCCGGACCACATCGCCAGCGCGCGGCTGGTGCGCGAAGCCATGGTCCGCGTCCCCGGCAATTACGCCGAGACGGGCTACATCGATTATCCGAGCCAGGAGCGCGCCAGCAATCTGACCGAAACGGAGATCGCCACCAAATCGGTGATCTTCCAGCACTACGCCTGGAACGACTACCACTATTGCGCCGGCCCCTCCGGCTGCAAGGAGCCCGCCGGCCCCGCCGCGGCCTGGGTGCAGCGCGCCTATTACGTGTCGCGCCAGGACATGGCGCCGCAGCTGTATCCGGACGGACGCGGCGGCCTCGTCGTGTTCGCCGCCGGCGAAACCAATGCGGCCGTCAATCGCTGGGACTCCGGCCAGCGGCGCTGGCAAAGTCTGGGCGGACGCACCAGCGGCCCGCTGGTCTCGTTCACCCATGCCGACGGCACCGCCGGCCTGATGGCGCGCGATCCGCTGGGCGGCGTGTGGGCGAACAAGCAGCGCCATGACGGCACCTGGCAGGGCTGGCAGGCGCTGGGCGGCGTGCGCGTCACGCAGATCCCGGCGGTGGCGCCGCGCGGCGAGGCCGCCGCCGTGGCCCTGGGCTACGACGGCCGGCTGCACTGGATCGCGCCGTCGGGCATCGACGGCGGCTGGAGCACCTGGCAGGACCTGCCGCTGCTGGAAGGCGCCACCGGCGGCCCCGCCGCCGCGCGCGGCGCCGACGGGCGCTACGTCGTCTTCGCGGTCACGGCCGCGGGCGAACTCTTCTACACGCGCCAGTTGCCGGCCGCCAAGGGCCACCGCCCCGAGTGGCAGAGCTGGCGCCCGGTGCCGGCGCCCAACGCCGCCGGCGGCCTGGCGGCCATCCGCAACCATGAGGGGCGCGTGGAACTCTATTTCCGCCAGCGCGGCAACAATCACCTGACCCGCTTGCTGGAAACCGGCGACACCACCGACCTCGACATGGACTGGAGCGCCCCGGCCGACCTGGGCGTGCCCTATATCGGGCGCCCGGCCATCAATGCCGACGCCCAGGGCAACGTCATGCTCGCGATCCTGGAGCGCGCCGGCGGACACCTCTGGCTCGTGGAGCACGGCAAGCCGGCGCGGCTCGACGCCGAGGCCGCCTCGCCGCCCGCGATGAACATTATCGACGGCACGCTGTACGTGGTCGCGCGCACCGCGGGCGGACCGCAGCGCTACCAGGTGCTGTCGCGGCGCGACGGCGCCTGGGCGGGCAGCCTGACGCTGGACGGCGTGCCGGCCAGCGGCGGCGGCGCCTTCGCCGCCGTGGCCGCGCGTCCCGCGGACTTGCCCAATCTCGGCGCCAACAACGCCGGCAAGGCCGTGGTGGTGCGCCCCGCCACCGGCGATCCCGGCACCCTGACGGTGGAACGCGTGCCCAACCAGGCCTCGCGCACGGCCACGCCGACCACCGTGCAATAACCGGTCGAAGCGGGCCGGCACGCGGCTTGCTCCCGCATGGGCTTCCACGCCAAGGAGGCTACCTCATGCACACGACCGATCCCGTCCCGACCGCCCCCCGCGCCGCGGCGCGCCTGCGCCGCCTCGACGCCCGGCGCCCCGATTTTCCCGGCGAGCACCTGATCGTGTTCGGCGCGGGCGCCTGGCTGATGCTGGCCGGCATGCGCAGCGGCCCCGGGCTGAAGGGCCTCGCGCTGACCGCGCTGGGCACCGCGTTCATCGGCCGCGCGGCCAGCGGCACCGGCGGCATCGCCAGGCTGGCGAGAGTGATGAAGCGGTTGAGCTGAGGAGGACGCGCCGGCCGTGGCGGCTCGCGCTCAGCGCATGCCTTTCAGCCCGGCCCCGACACGCCGTTTGGCGCGCAAGCGCCCGCCCGTCCCGCTTGCGCGCGGCGGCCTTGCCTTGCCTCGCGGCGCGCGCCCCGCCTGCTCCGTGGAGGCGTCGCCAGGCACCCGTTTGCCTTCGTCCGCCAGCCGCCTGCGCTTGTCGCGGGCGATCCGCTTCGCGTGCGCCGTCAAGGCCGTGGCCAGCGCGACCAGCCTGTCCTCGTCCAGGCGCTCCGCGTCGACCAGGTTTTCGTCCGCGTCCTTGAGCGCGATGAGCAGATCGTCGATCTTCAGATGCAGCGCGCGGTCATTCTTGTTCTGGCTCTGCTGGATCAGGAACACCATGAGGAAAGTGACGATGGTGGTGCCGGTATTGATCACCAACTGCCAATTCTCGGAATAGCCGGCGATGGGGCCGGTGAGGGCCCAGACCACCACCACGGCCACGGCCAGGCCGAACGCGATGGACGAGCCCGCCCATGCGGTGAAAGCCGCGGCGAAATGATCGAAGGCGGTCGCCAGCCGCGCCAGCGGCCGCCGCCGGCGCTCGGCGCGCCGGGCGCTGAAAGTGCGCATGATCCCTCCGGGGCGTGACGGCACCGAAGGCCCCCAGCAAGCGTCATGCCCGCCCCGCGGGCCGGCGCCGCCGCGTTGGCGAGGTTCAGGTTTACGTAACCAATCGAGTCCGAGAATGGAAGCCATAAGGTCCATTGAGGAGACATCATCATGTCTCGGAGACTATTGCATGCGCTGTCCGCCCTGACCCTGGCCCTGTCCGCGGGCATGGCGGCAGCCGCCGAAGCGCCGGAAGTCGTGCTGGGCGCATCCATCCAGCTGACCGGCCCCGTCGCCAACACCGGGCGCTACTACCGCGACGCCTACCAGATCGCCGTCGACCAGATCAACGCGGCCGGCGGCGTGAAGATCGCCGGCGTGCCGCACAAGCTGGCGCTCAAGATCTACGACAACCAGTCGGACGTGAACCTGAGCGTGCGCCAGTACACGCAGCTGGTCACGCAGGACAAGGTCAACCTGCTGCTCGGGCCCTTCGCCAGCAACTTCGCGCTGGCCGATTCCGCCGTCTCGGAGAAATACAAAGTGCCGATGGTCCAGGGCGGCGGCGCGTCGGACCAGATCTTCTCGCGCAAGTTCAAGTACATATTCGGCACCCTGGCGCCGGCCAGCAACTACTTCGGCAGCACGGTCGAAATGCTCAAGGCGCTCAAGCCCGCGCCGGCCAGCGTGGCCCTGCTGTACGCGGACGATTCGTTCGACGTGTCGGTCGCCCAGGGCACCCGCCCGCTGCTGAAGGCGGCCGGGCTGCGCGTGGCGATGGACGAGCGCTACAGCACCAATGCCACGGATTTCAACTCGCTGCTGTCGCAGATCAAGAGCAAGCAGGTGGACGCGGTGCTGGTGGCCGGACATGAAACCGAGATCCTGAATTTCGTGCGCCAGGCCAAGAGCCTGGCCGTGGCGCCCAAGATGTACTCGTTCACGGTCGGCGTGCCCTCGGAGGACTTCCGCAAGGCGCTCGGCGCCGATGCCGACTACGCGTTCGGCATGACGGCATGGCTGCCCTCGGCGGCGCTGAAGGACCGCTGGTTCGGCGACGCCGAGCAGTTCGCCCAGGCCTACAAGGCGAAGTACGGCTATGACCCCGACTACCACGCGGCCTCGGGCGTGGCCGACGTCGAAGCGCTGGCCCAGGCCATGGAGAAGGCCGGCAGCCTGAACCCGCAGAAGGTGCGCGACGCCCTGGCCGGGATCCGCTTCGACAGCCTCTACGGCCCCGTGGCGTTCAACGCGCAGGGCCAGATCGACCTGCCGCAGGTGGTGATCCAGGTGCAGGGCGACAAGCTGGCCGAGATCTACGGCGCCAAGGGCTTCATCACCCAGCCCCGGTATCCGATGCCCGCCTGGAACGCGCGCTAGGCGGCCCTCGGGAACCGCGATGGACCTGCTCGCGCAAATCCTCGTCAACGGCGTCCTGCTCGGCGGACTGTACGCCGTGATGGCGCAGGGCCTGGCGCTGGTCTGGGGCGTCCTGAACATCGTCAACCTCGCGCACGGCGCCTTCATCATGCTGGGCGCGTACGCGTCCTGGTACCTGTACACGGACCTGGGCGTGGATCCTTTCGCGGGGTTGCCGATCACGGCGGCCGCCCTGTTCGCGCTAGGCTACGGCCTGCAGCGCGGGCTGCTGAACCTGGTGGTGCGCGCGCCCATGTTCAATACGCTACTCATCACCTTCGGCCTGGAAGTCGTGCTGACCTACCTGGCGCAGCTGGCGTTCTCGGCGGACTTCCGCACGATCAACCCGCCGTACGCCGGCGCCAGCTACGCCCTCGGGCCGGTGACGCTGCCGCTGGCGCGGCTGGCCGCCTTCGGCGTGGCGCTGGCGCTGACGCTGGGCATGTGGCTGTTCCTGCTGCACAGCCGGTTGGGCCGCGCCATCCGCGCCACCGCGCAGAACCTCGTGGCGGCGCGCCTCTACGGAGTGGAGCCGCGCCATCTCTACGCGGTCACCTTCGGGCTGGGCCTGGCGCTGGCGGGCGCGGCCGGGGGCCTGTACGGCACCGTCTCGCAGATCAACCCCTACATCGGCGCGACCCTGACCGCGAAATGCTTCGCCATTTCCATCATCGGCGGCCTGGACAATCCGCTGGGCGTCATGGTGGGCGGGCTGTTCCTGGGCATCGTGGAATCGCTCACCACGCTGTACGTGGGGCCGACCTTCGCCGACGTCGCCAGCTTCGGCATCCTGGTGCTGGTGCTGTTCCTGCGGCCCAGCGGCCTCCTGGGCAGGGCGGCATGAAAGCCTGGCGCGCGATCCTGGCGCTGGCGGCGGTGGCCGCGCTGGCCGGCGTTCCCTGGTACGGCTCGGACGTGCTGGTGCAGTTCGGCATCAACACCCTGTTGCTGGCCGTGCTGGCCCAGGGCTGGAACATCATCGGCGGCTATACCGGCTACGCGTCCTTCGGCAATTCCGTGTTCTACGGACTGGGCAGCTACGGCGTGGCCATCGCCATGGTGCAGTGGGAGCTGCCCTTCGCCGCGGGCCTGGCGCTCGGGGTCGCGCTGGCCGTGGCCTTCGCCCTGCTGCTGGGCCTGCCGGTGCTGCGGCTGCGCGGCCACTACTTCGCCATCGCCACGCTGGCGCTGGCCCAGGTCATGACGGCCATCGTGTCGAACATCGAGCTGGCCGGCCAGAACATCGGCCTGGTCCTGCCCCCGCTCAACAACGACCCCCTGTTCTACGAACTATCGCTGGGTCTGCTGGTGCTGGCGACGCTCACGGTCGCCTGGCTGACGCGCAGCCGGTTCGGCTTCGGCCTGATCGCGATCCGGGAGAACGAGGAAGGCGCGGCCGTCATGGGCGTGAACACCACGCTGTACAAGGTCGCGGCGTTCGCGCTGTCGGGCGCGTTCAGCGCGCTGGCCGGCGGCATCCACGCCTACTGGATCACCTTTCTCGACCCCGAAAGCGCCTTCGACATCGGCCTGAACGTCAAGATGATCATCATGGCGGTGTTCGGCGGCGCGGGCACCGTGCTCGGCCCCGTCGTGGGCGCCTTTTCCCTGTCGGCCATCTCCGAGCTGCTGTCCAGCGAGGTCACCAGCGCCGCGGGCCTCTTCTACGGCGCGGTCATCGTCGCCGCGGTGGTGCTCATGCCTCGCGGGCTGACGGACCTGCTGCGCCGCTACCGGAAGTCGGGCTGGCGCTACTTCGTCGAGAACATCCGGGCGCACAAGCTATGACCGACATCCTGGAAATCCGCGACGTCACGCGGCGCTTCGCCGGGCTGGTGGCCGTGAACCAGGTCAGCTTCACGCTGGCCGAAGGCGAGATCCTGGGCCTGATCGGCCCCAATGGCGCCGGCAAGACCACCCTGGTCAGCCTGATCAGCGGAACGCTCGCGCCCACGCATGGCGACATCCTCTACCAAGGCCGGCCCATCGGCCATCTGCCCGCGTACCGGCGGGCGCGCCTCGGCATCGGCCGCACCTTCCAGATCATGCGCCCCTTTCCCGGCCTGTCCGTGCTGGACAACGTGGCGGTGGGCGCGCTGTTCGGCCGCGGCGGCGGCCAGCCCGAACTCGCCAAGGCCCGCGAGCAGGCCCGCGCCTGCCTGGATTTCGTCGGCCTGGGCCGGGCGGCCGACCAGCGCGCCGAGGAACTGGGCGGGCCGGGCCGCAAGCGCCTGGAACTGGCCAAGGCGCTGGCCATGCAGCCCCGGATATTGCTGTGCGACGAAGTCATGGCGGGCCTGAACCTGGTCGAGATCGAGGAGGTGATCGAGGTGATCCGCAAGGTGCGCGCCTCCGGCATCAGCGTGCTGGTCATCGAGCACGTCATCAAGGCCATCAAGACCCTCTCGGACCGGTTGCTGGTGCTGCATCACGGCGAGAAGATCGCCGACGGCGCGCCGGCCGAGGTGCTGGCCGATGCCGAGGTGGTGCAGGCCTACCTGGGAAGGCAGCGCTCATGAACGAGACCGCCGCCCCGCTGCTGAAGGTGGAGGGCCTGAGCGCCGGCTATGGCGAACTGCCGGTGCTGAACGACGTCTCGCTGGACGTGCGGCGCGCCGAGATCGTGGCGCTGGTGGGCAGCAACGGCGCGGGCAAGACCACGCTGCTGCGCGCCTTGTCGCGCGTGCTGCCCAGCACCGGCAGCATCGTGATGGACGGACGCCAGCTGTCCCGGGCGGCGCCAGACCAGGCCTTCGCCGCCGGCATGGTGCAGGTGCCCGAGGGCCGCCAGCTGTTCGACCGCATGACGGTGCAGGACAATCTGCTGATGGGCGCCTACCGGCGCGGCGACAAGCCCGGCATCGCGCGCGACCTGGACAAGGTCTACGGCTATTTCCCGCGCCTGGCGGAACGGCGCCGGCAGTTGGCCGGCAGCATGTCCGGCGGCGAACAGCAGATGTGCGCCATGGCGCGCGCGCTGATGGCCAAGCCCGTGCTCATGATGATCGATGAGATGAGCCTGGGCCTCGCGCCGGTGGTGGTCGAACAACTGATGGGCGTGCTGGCCGACATCCGGGGCGAAGGCGTGACGGTGCTGCTCGTCGAGCAGGACGTCCACCTGGCGCTGTCCGGCGCCGATCGCGGCTACGTCATGGAGACCGGCCGCATCGTGCACGGCGGCCCCGCCGCGGCGCTGCTGACCGATCCCAAGGTGCGGCAGGCGTACCTGGGGGTCTGAGGCCGCGACGCCCCCCTCGCCTATTCCGGCGCCAGTTCCGTCAGCGCCCCCTCCATGCGGTAGAAGCCCAGGTCGGCCGCCGTGAAATAGGCCTGCGACCGGCCCTGGACGAAATCATCCAGGTGCACGACGGTGGCGCCGTCGGCTTCCTGCCAGGAGATCGCGTAGAGGCCCTCGCCGACCCGCCGCCACTGGCAAGCCGCCTCGCCGCTGGCGCCGGCATACGGGCCGGAGACGATCTCGTAGCGGATCGTCCCGCCGTCCTCCGAATAGCAGTTGCGGGCCGACAGCCCTTCGTAGTCGACGCGAAAGCGGCGCCCGGCGAAAGGCGGCAGGTCGAGGGTGTTTTGATTTTCCATGATTCAGGCCTCCGCGGCTTCAAGCGCCGGGTAATCCGTCAGCCCGCGCGCGTCTCCGCCGAACAGCGTGGCCCGGTCGTGCGGGTTCAGCGGCGCGCCGAGCCGCAGGCGCTCGGGCAGGTCCGGATTGGCAACGAAAGGACGGCCGAATCCGATCAGGTCGGCCCAGCCTTGCCGCAAGGCCTCGCGCGCGCGCTCCGCCGTGTAATGGCCGGCGTAGATCAGGGTGCCGGGATAGGCGGCGCGCAGGCGCTCCTTGAAGACCGCCGGCATCAGCGGCGCATCATCCCAATCGGCCTCGGCGATGTGGATATAGCCCACGCCGATCTCTCCCAGCCGCCGCGCGGCCGCCAGGTAGGTGGTTTCGGGATCGGCGTCGGAGCAGCCGTTGAGCGTGGTCAGCGGCGCGAGGCGGATGCCCACGCGGCTCGCGTCGCCCACGCCTTCGACCAGCGCGCGCGCCACTTCGTCCAGGAAGCGCAGGCGGTTCTCCAGCGAACCGCCGTATTCGTCCTTGCGGTCGTTGGCGTTGGAATCGATGAATTGATTGACGAGATAGCCGTTGGCGGCATGCAACTCCACGCCATCGAATCCGGCGGCCATGGCGTTGCGCGCCGCCTGCCGATACTCCTGGACGATGGCGCCGATCTCCGCCTTGTCCAGCGCGCGCGGTCGGGACGCCTGCACGAACCCGGGCGTTCCGTCGTTCTCCGCGACGAACACGTTCACGCCTTCGGCCTGGATGGCCGAGGACGACACCGGCGACTGCCCGCCCAGCAGGCTGACGTGGCTCAGCCGGCCGACGTGCCAGAGCTGGGCATAGATGCGTCCGCCGGCCGCGTGCACGGCCTCGGTCACCTTGCGCCAGCCGGCGACCTGCTCGGGCGTGTGGATGCCGGGCGTCCAGGCATAGCCCTTGCCCAGCGGCGAGATCCAGGTGCCTTCGCTGACGATGAGGCCGGCGCCGGCGCGCTGGGCGTAGTACTCGGCCATCAGCGCGTTGGGCACGTCGCCCGGCTGGCTGGCGCGCGAGCGCGTCATGGGCGGCATCACGATGCGGTTGGGCAGCGGCTGGCCGCCCAGGGTATACGGTTGGAACAGGGGATCTTGGATGTCAGGCATTGCAGGTCTCCTCGGCGGCCGCGATGGCGGCAGGCGATGGGGTGTGGAAAAGGGGCAGCACGTGCTCGGCGATCTCGTGGAGGGTCTCGGCGAGCGGCCGCTGGTTGCGGCGGAAATGCAGGCCGACGTGGTCCACGCCGGCCGCGCGCAGGGCGCGCAATTCGGCGGCCAGCGCCTCGCGGCCGCCGCGCAGGCCGAAGCGCCAGCGCTGCAGGGGTTCATCGGGGCGTTCGGCCAGGTCCAGATGGATGAAGCTGGCGTAGGGCTTGGCGCCGGCCACGGCGCGCCAGGCGGCCACCCGACGCGCATGGTCGTCGGGGGTGCCAGGGTAGGCGAGGCAGCCATCCATGCGCTCGCCGATCCATTCCGGGGTTTGCTGGGCCAGGCCCGCCACCAGCAGCGGCGGCGCGGCATCGAGCCTGGGCAGCACGTCCAGCCCCGGCGGCAGGCGGGACGGCGCGCCTTCGCGCAGCAGCGCCACCTGCTCGCGGAAATTCTCGCCCCGGCCGGCGAAATCGCGGCCGAAAAGCGGATACTCCACGGGCCGGTCGCCGCTGGCCACGCCCAGCAACAGGCGATTTCCGCTCAGGCGCTGCACGGAGGCCGCCGATTTCAACGTGAGCAAGGGCTCGCGTATCGGCAGCACCACGGCGGCCCTGCCCAGCAGGATGTCGCGCGTGATGCCGGCCAGGTAGCCGAGGTAGGAGAACACCTCGAAGACCTGGGCCGCGTCGCCGAACGCGGGGTCGTACACCGGCACGTCGCGCACCCACAGGGCCCGGAAGCCGAGCCGGTCGGCCAGCTGCGCCAGTTCGGCGTGGCGGCGCAGATCGGGTTCGCCCGGCAGGCGGCCGGCCAGGCGCCGCGCCAGCTCGCCCGCGTGCGTCCAGTCGTTGTCCAGCGGCGCCTCGATGCCGACGCTGAAGCCGCCCGCCCTCAGGCGGGCCAGGGCCGAGGGAATGGCTCCGCCCTCGGAATCGGCCTCGCGGCCGTTGCGTTCCAGGATGTTCATGAATAGGTTCCTCGATCGGGTTCGGAGACGGAATCAGGCCTGCGCGGGGCGCATGGCCACGGCGCGGCTGTCCAGCCGGCCGGACAGCACCGTCAGCCCCAAGGCCGCCAGCGTCACCAGCGCGGCGATCCAGGGCGTTCGGTGGTGCCGATGGCGAAGGCCGCGAGGGTCGGGGCAAACAGGGCTAGAGGCATGGCAGCGTTCCAATGAGAAGCTTGAATGGACCGCAGTGTGCGCGCTTTATATTTGTTGATTAAGCCCAGGATGATCCAAATTCTTTTGATTTCAAATCAAAGATGAGGCTGCGCGCCCCCGGCCCCGGCTCTCTCGCCGGGCCGCGGCGCGCAGCCTCCGCGGGTTCAGGAGCGGGCGCCGGCCGCCGTGGCCAGGGTGGCCTCCAGCGCCTTCAGCCCATCCCGGTAAATGCCTTGGAACAGGCCCTGGGCCGCCTCGTCGCTCACGCCCGCCGGCGTGAACTCCCCGGACCATTCGACCCGCGAGGCCCGGTCGCCGTCCAGGCCGACCACGCGCAGCGTGGAGCGGTATCCGGTGACGGGAAACGGCGCTTCGAGGATGGAATAGGTATAGCTGCGCGCCGCGTTGTCGAAGGCTTCCAGCCGTTCGACGATGGCGTCCCCGTCGGGGTTGGCGAGACGGCGCACACGGCCGCCCTCGCTCGTTTCGCTCTTCGGGATGTACGGCAGCCAGTCGGGCAGCGAATCGAAGCCGCCGATCAATTGCCATACCGCGCCGGGCGCGACCGGCAGCGTGATCGTTGCGGAAGCTTGAGCCATGATGGATTCCTCCTGACGGATATCAGATGCGGTCGACGGGCAGCGGCGCGTTCGCGGCGACCAGGCGCTGCTCGCGCAGTTCATGCCAGAAATCGGGGGGAATGGCCTCCTTCAGCGCGGCGGAGTCTTCGGCCACCCGCGCCGGCCGGCTCGCGCCCGGAATGACGGCGGCCACCGCCGGGTTCGCCAGGACGAACTGCAGCGCCGCCGCCTTGACGCTCACGCCGTGCCGTTGCGCGATCGCCTTGATGCGCTCGACCTTGGCGATGATGTCGGCAGGCGCCTGCTGGTATTCGAAGTGCGTTCCGCCGGCCAGGATGCCGGAACTGTACGGGCCGCCCACCACGATCTCGGTCTTGCGCGCCGCCGCCTTCGGCATCAGGCGCTGCAGCGCGCGCTTGTGGTCGAGCAGCGAATAGCGGCCCGCCAGCAGGAACCCGTCGGGCTGCGCCTCGGAGAGATCCAGCGTCAGCTCGATCGGCTCCACGCGGTTCACGCCCAGGCCCCAGGCCTTGATCACGCCCTCTTCGCGCAGGCGGGTCAGGACGCGGAAGGCGCCCTTGCGGGCCACTTCGAAGTACGACAGCCATTCATCGCCGTAGAAGTCCTGGGCGATGTCGTGGATCCACACGATATCGAGGCGGTCGGTCTTCATCCGCGCAAGGCTGTCGTCGATCGAGCGCAGCGTCGCGTCGGCGGAATAGTCGTTGACCAGGCGGTTGGGGCGGCCGGCGGCGAACAGGCCGCTCTTCTCACCCAGCGCCCGCGCGCTGGCGTCCTCGACTTCGTCGAGGATCAGGCGGCCGACCTTGGTGCTCAGCACGTAGTCGTCGCGCTTGTGCCGGGCCAGCGCTTCTCCCAGCCGGATTTCGGCCAGGCCGGCGCCGTAGAACGGGGCCGTATCGAAGTAGCGCACGCCCTGCTCCCAGGCCGCGTCCACCGTGGCCTGCGCTTCCGCTTCCGGGATGTCGCGGAACATATTGCCCAGCGGGGCGGTGCCGAAACCCAGTACGTTTCCGGCAAGTTTTTCCTTGATGCTCATGATTGCTCTCTACGCAAATTTGTTGAGGTGCGGCCAGTCTAGGATTGCCAGTTAAGTCTGTCCAAGACATAATTTGCACAAGATGAGTCACTCAAGGTCTTAACGTGCTGGATCTCCGCCAACTGCATTATTTCGTCGCCGTCGCCGAGGAAGAACACGTCGGGCGCGCGGCCGAACGCCTGCATATCTCCCAATCCCCGCTCAGCCGCCAGATCGCCCAGCTGGAGGAAAAGCTCCAGCTGGTGCTGTTCGAACGCTCCCAGCAACGGATCCGCCTGACCCGCGACGGGCGCACTTTCCTGGCGGAGGCGCAGGCCCTCCTGACCCACGCCAACCGGCTCGAATCCCTGGCCCGGCGGCTGGGCCGCGGCGACGAAGGCGGGCTATGCATCGGCTACCTGGAATACGCCATGCATTCGGGCGTGCTGCCCAATGCGCTGCGCGCGCTGAATGAAGGCCGCCCGGCGGTGCATATCGCACTGTACAACCAGCAATCCGAAGCCCAGTTGGAGGGTTTGCGCCAGCGCAGCCTCGATATCGCGCTCGTGTGCGAGCCGCCCTTGCCCGACGATCCCGACCTCGAATCGGCCCAGGTGCTCAACGACCCGATGCTGCTGGCGCTGCCCGCGGGGCACCCCCTGGCCGGCGCGGCATCCATCACCCCGGCCGAGCTCGCGGCGCAGAAGTGGATAGGCGTCACGCACAAGGAAAGCGCGCTGCGGCACGATACGTTCATCGCGGCCTGCGCCCAGGCCGGCTTCACGCCCGCGATCTCGATGGAGGCCACCGAACCGCTGGCCGCGCTGGGCCTGGTCGCCGCGGGGCTGGGCGTGACCACCGTCCAGCAAAGCCTGCGCCGCCAGGCCCCCGCGGGCGTCGTCATGCGCGAACTGCCCGGATTCACCTACCGGACGCCGCTCTGGGCGGCCTGGCACAAGATCAACCTGAGGCCGCTGGTGCAGACGTTTCGCGAGACCCTGATCGAAACGGCGGGCGCCGCCCGCTAGCCCCAAGTCCGTGGGCGGCTATCGCCCGAAGAGGCCTCAGATTTCCAGCGCGCCGCGCATCCAGGCGCCGAAGGCCTGCATGGCGGCATTCGGACGGCGGCTGGCGATGCGGGTCAGCCAGTAGCGCCCCGTTTCCACCTCCAGCGCGAACGGCCGCAGCAGCCGGCCCGAACGGAACTCGCGCTCGAACAGACGCACGGGCAGCAAGGCGATGCCCGCGCCCTGGGCCGCCGCGTCGGCCAGCACCAGCGACGAATCGAACATGGAGCCCTGCACCAGCGGCGGCTCCAGGCCGGCCGCCGCGAACCAGGCGGGCCACTCGTCCGGCCGATAGGAGCGCAGCAGGGGTTCGCGCAGCGCGTCCCGCGGCGCGCGCAACCGCGCCGCCACCCCGGGCGAGCAGACCGGCGACAAGGGCGCCGACAGCAGCGGCTGCGCGTCGATGCCGTGCCAGTTGCCGTCGCCGAAGCGTATCGCCAGGTCCAACCCCTCGGCGGCCAGGTCCACCCGGTTGTTGTTCGAGAATACGCGCAGGTCCACGTGCGGATGCAGCGCCTGGAAGTCGCGCATGCGGGGCAGCAGCCAACCCACGGCGAAGGTTCCGACCACGCCCACCGACAGGACCTGCCGCCTGACCTTGCCGCGATAGCCCCGCAATGCCGTGGCGATGCGGTCGAAGGATTCGGACAGCACCGGCACCAGGGCCAGGCCCTCGTCCGTCAGCACCAGGCCGCGCGGCACGCGGCGAAACAGCGCCACGCCCAGCCTGGCCTCCAGGTTCTTGACGTGCTGGCTGACCGCCGCTTGCGTCAGGTGGAGCTCCTGCGCCGCGCGCGTGAAACTCAGGTGCCGCGCCGACACCTGGAAAGCGCGCAGGGCATTCAGCGGGAGATCCATGGCGCGGTATAAGTTTTTCTATGGAATGGCCACAATTATTCCCGTTTGTTCCCGATGCCGTCCAGCCCCTAGCATGCAAGCGTTTTTCAAAGGAGAACGCCTTGATCACGAGAAGAAACTTCACGGCGGCCGCCATCCTGGCCGGCGGGATGCCGGCGCTGGCGCGCGCCCGGACGGATAAGAAATATCGATGGACGGCCGATCGCCTGGCCACGCTGAGCCGCGAACTCGTCCGGCTGGAAACTGCCGGCCGGGGCCGGCTGGGCGTCGCCCTGCTGGACACGGCCAGCGGCCAGGCCGCCGGCCATCGCGGCGACGAACGCTTCCTGATGCTGAGTTCCTTCAAGACGCTGGCCGCGGCCTACATCCTGGCGCGCGCGGATCGCGGCGAAGACCAGCTGACCCGGCGCATCCCGATCACCGAGGCCGACCTGCAGGAACACGCCCCGGTCACGCGGCTGCACGTCGGCCCGCAAGGCATGACGCTGGCCGAACTCTGCGAAGCCACCATCACCACCAGCGACAACACGGCCGCCAATCTCATGCACCGCAGCTACGGCGGCCCCCAGGCGCTGACGCGATACATCCGCAGCCTGGGCGATACCGTCACGCGGCATGACCGCTACGAGCCCGAGCTGAACCGCCCCCATGCGGGCGCACCGCTGGACAGCACCAGCCCGAACGCGATGAACGGCACCCTCAATGCGCTGCTGTTCGGCGCTGCCCTCAAGCCCGCCTCGCAACAACTGCTGCGATCCTGGCTGCTCGCCAACACCACCGGCGGCAAGCGCCTGCGCGCGGGCTTTCCGCCGGACTGGAAGGTCGGGGAAAAGACCGGCACCTACTCGAAGGTGGGCGCCAACGACGCCGGCTACGCGCAAGCGCCCGGCGGCGCGCCGATCCTCGTCTGCGCCTATCTGGAAACCACGGCCGTCCCCATGCCGGAGCGCGACGGGATCATCGCCGAAGTCGGCAGGCTGGCCGCGGCGCTGGGCTAGGGCCTGTTGACACTAAAAGGAGCCTCGCACAGGCCCTAGCGCGGGATCACCCCGTCCATGCGTTTGATCAGGTAGGGGTAGAACGGATTGGACGTCAGCCTGGCCAGCGTATCCATGCCGCTGACCAGCGCCCCCACTTCGCCCCGGATCGACATCGCGCCCAGGCTGACGCCGTACTCCTCGATGTTGTCGGGGTGCTGGCCATACAGCGAATCGTTGACCGGAAAGGGCAAGGCCACATGCGACAGCGAGTAGATCTCGCGCGGATACTGCATGCCGATGGCGCGCTCGACCAGCCGCGTTTCGCCGGCCTCGCTGATGCGCTCGACCATGTCGCTGGACACGGACGACGCGTTGGTCACGATGGTCAGGCGGTAGTTGCGCTGCTCGCCGGGCAGCGTGCCCGACAACGACCATTCCACGCCGCGCCGGAACAGCGGCCCCAGCTTGGTGGCGCGGTTCAGGTCGAACAGCACCAGGTCGCTGCCGTTGGCCGGCAGGCGGGCATAGAGGGCATTGATCAGCGCGCGGGTGCTGACCGTGAAGTCCAGCACCGAGTGGAACGTCAGGATGGGGGGCAGCCGCTCCAGGCTGCCCTGCCGCTGCCTGAGCGCGATGTTCTCCTGCAGCACGCGGGTCAGCTCGTACGACTGTCGCGCCGCGTTGACCGGGAAGGAGTTGTACTTGAACGGGTTGAATTCCGGCACGACGCTCAGCCAGGCCGCCTTGGCGAAGGCCGGAAGGATCGCGGGCAGGCCCGCCAGCCCGGCAAACCGGGCGAACTGCGTGATGCCTATCATGGGCGAGATCAGGATGAGGCGGTCCGGCCGGGCCAGCCTGGGGTCGTCGATCGACTCCATGGCGTACATCAGCGCCAGCGCCCCGCCATTGGAAAAGCCCACGATATGCAGCGGCCGCGGCGCGGGCACTCGCCGCCTCGCCTCGCGCACCGCCAGCCGCGTCGCGGCGGCCCAGTCTTCCCAGGTGGCGTCGGTCAACCCGCCCGGCACCGTGCCGTGGCCCGGCAGGCGGATCGCCACCACCGCATAGCCCAGGTCGCGGTAATGCGCCGCGATGTGCCGCAGGCTGTAGGGGGAATCGGTCAGCCCGTGCAGCAGGACCACCGCGCCGACGGGGTCCGCGTCCGGCTCCAGCACGTATGAACGGTTCCAGTCCTGCGTGAAGCGCTCGGGATAGACCACCGCGCCGCTGAAATAGCGGTTGCTCTCGCTGCGGTCTTCCGGCTCCAGCTGCTCGGTGACGTGCTGGCGGACTTCGACGAACAGTTTTTTCTCGCGCGCCAGGTAGTCCTGCCAGCTGCCGCGATCCAGCGCGTCGCGGTCCAGCTCCTCGGGAACGTAGGTATGCCACGCCGCCAGCGGCGGGCCCTGCTGGATGTCGAACAGCCGCAGGCCGATCGCCGTCACCAGGAAGACGGCGGCGATCAGGCACAGGATGCGCGCGGCCTTCCTGGTCCGGCGCCAAGCCGTGCGTTGCGACCTCGTCGGCCTGCCCAGATACATAATCCCCACCCCCGGAACGCAGCTCGAAATGCAGCGGTCTAGGTTACGAAGCCGGATTCAATAACGCAAGGCTCGGCCGCGCGCGCCGCGCCACGCCCCTTCAGGTCTCGACGTTGCGCAGTTCGGCGGGCAGGTGTTCGCGCATGATCTCGATGAAGCGCCGCAGGCGGGCGGGCTGGAAGCGCGACGGCGCGTACACCAGGTACACGGGCAGCGGCTCGGCCTGCCAGCGCGGCGCCACGTGCACCAGCCGGCCCTGCGCGATGTCCTCGGCCATGGCCCAGGCCGAGCCCAGGCCCACCCCCAGGCCCAGGGCCGCCGCGCGGCGCAGCGCGTACAGGCCGTCGGTGGACAGCCGGGGCTCGATGCCGAAACGCGCCACCTCGCCGGTATCCTGGTTCGTGAGCGCGACCTCGTTGCGGTAGAAGGTGCGCAGCGCCAGCCATGGCAGCGCGGCCAGTTGCCGGGGATGCTGCGGCACCTCCCCGGATGGCAGCAGGCCCGGCGCCGCCACCACGATGCGCGGCACCTCGCCCAGCTTCAGCGCCACCACGGACGGGTCGGTGATGGCCCCCACCCGCACGGCGCAATCGACGTTCTCCGAGATGAAATCCGGCATGCGGTCGTGCAGCAGCCATTCGACGCGCATCTTCGGATACAGCCGCAGGTAATGCGCCAGCGGCTCCACGAACTGATGCTGCCCGAAGGCGTGGGGGGCCACCACGCGGAGCACGCCCTCGGGTTCCTCGACCGCGCCGCGCACCTCGCTCTCGAAAGACTGCCAGCCCGAGATCAGGTCTTTCGCGCGTTCGTAGCAGCGCTGGCCGTCCTCGGTCAGGCGGATGGCGTGGGTGGACCGTTGCAGCAGGCGCACGCCCAGCGCCCGCTCCAGCGATTGCAGCCGCCGGCTGACCGTGGGTTGCGTGCCTCCCAGCTGCGCCGCGGCGGCCGACAGGCTGCCCGCCTCCACGATGCGCACGAAGGTCTCGATGAGCAGCATGCGGTCGGTGCCGAAAGCGGGCGTGGCGGGCTTGGTCATACGTGAATCGTATAACGGATTTACTCCCGCCGGGGCTACCAGCCGCCCGGAGCCAGGTCCACAATCTGCGCCACACCTTTCTTCGGACCGCCATCATGCCCACCGCTCCCGCTGCCTCGACTTCACCCGAAACCCTTCTGACACGCGGCCTTATCGCGCTGCTGGCCATCGGCGCCGGCCTGGCCGTGGCCTCCCTCTACTACAGCCAGCCGATGCTGGGCGTGCTGGGCGGCGAACTCGACGCCGCGCCCGGCGCGCTGGGCTGGATCCCCACGCTGACCCAGCTCGGTTATGCGTTCGGCATATTGCTGCTGGCCCCGCTGGGCGACCGCTACGACCGCAAGCGCATCATCCTGGCCAAGTCGGCCGCGCTGGCCGCCGGCCTGCTGCTGGCCGGCTTCGCGCCCGGCATGGGGACGATGCTGGCGGCGAGCTTCGCCGTCGGCCTCGCCGCGACCATGGCGCAGGACATCGTGCCCGCCGCCGCCACGCTGGCGCCGCCCGAGCGCCGCGGCGCGATCGTGGGCACGGTGATGACCGGCCTGCTGCTGGGCATCCTGCTGTCGCGGGTGGTCGGCGGCTTCGTGGCCGAGCATTTCGGCTGGCGCGTCATGTTCTGGCTTGCGGCGTTGGGCATCGCGGCCTTGTCGCTGGCGCTGTGGCGCCATCTGCCGCGCTTCGCGCCCACCAGCCGCCTGCCCTACCGCGCCCTGCTCGGTTCGCTGGCCACCCTGTGGCGCCAGCACCCCGAACTGCGCCGCAGCGCCGTCGCCCAGGGCCTGCTGTACATGGGCTTCAGCGCCTTCTGGTCGACCCTCGCGGTCATGCTGCACGAGGCGCCGTTCCACCTGGGCGCGGACGCCGCCGGCGCCTTTGGCCTGGCCGGCGCCGCGGGCGCGCTGGCGGCGCCCCTGGCCGGCCGCGTCG
>NZ_BCTQ01000018.1 GCF_001571365.1 Achromobacter denitrificans NBRC 15125
GCCGGGTACCTTGCCGCGATTTCGGCGATCAGGCGGCGCGCCGCGTCCAGCTTGCCGGCGGCGGGCAGGGGATGCACGCCTTGCTCGTCGAACAGCACCAGCTCGGTGGTGTCGGCGTCCATGACCTTGTGCGCCAGGTTGCCCACGAGCAGGGGGATGCCCTTGCGCGCGCGCTTGGCCTCGGCGTGTTCGGCCAGCTTTTCGGTTTCGGCGGCGAAGCCCACGCACCAGGGGCCGTTGGCCAGCTTGGCGACTTCGGCCAGAATGTCGGGATTGGGTTCGAATTCCATGACGGGGGCGCCGCCGCCCTCGCTGGTTTTCTTCAGCTTTTGCGTGCTGACGTTTTTCACGCGCCAGTCCGCCACGGCGGCCACGGCGATGAAGATGTCCGCGTCGGCCGCGCTGGCCATGACGGCGTCGTGCATCTGGCGCGCGGTCGTGACGGACAGCGCGGTGACGCCGCGCGGCACCGGCAGGAAGGTGGCGCCGGAAATCAGCGTGACGCGGGCGCCGGCCTCGCGCGCGGCGCGCGCCAGGGCATAGCCCGTCTTGCCCGACGAGCGGTTGCTCAGCACGCGCACCGGGTCCACGGGCTCGGAGGTGGGGCCGGCGGTGAGCAGCACGTGGCGGCCGGCCAGCAGCTTGGGCTGGAAGAAGGCGATCAGGTCGGTCAGCAGTTCGTGCGCTTCCAGCATCCGGCCGTCGCCGGTTTCGCCGCAAGCCTGTTCGCCGGCCGAGGGGCCCAGCACGCTGATGCCGTCGGCGCGCAGTTGCTCGACGTTGCGCTGCGTGGCTGGGTTGGCCCACATCTCGCGGTTCATGGCGGGCGCCACCAGCAGCGGACAGGCGCGGGCCAGGCACAGCGTGGAGAGCAGGTCGTCGGCCATGCCGTGCGCCAGCTTGGCCATGAAGTCGGCGCTGGCGGGGGCGATCAGCACGGCGTCCGCGCCCCGGGTCAGGTCGATGTGCGCCATGTTGTTGGGCACGCGGGCATCCCAGGCGTCCACGAATACCGGCCGGCCCGACAGGGCCTGCATGGTGACGGGGGTGATGAAGTGCGTGGCCGCCTCGGTCATCACCACGTCGACCGTGGCGCCTTGTTCGGTCATGCGCCGCACCAGCTCGGCGATTTTGTAGCAGGCGATGCCCCCGGTCAGGCCGAGGACGATGCGTTTGCGGGCGAGATCGAGCATGAGGGAGGCGGCGGGTTCAGCGCCGTGAAAACGTGGAATGGACAGTGATTTTATTCTGCATTGCGGCATCGCGCCGTTCGCCATGCATTCAGGGGGCATCAAGCAGCACAAAACACGGGGAAAAAAGGAAAAAACCGGGGCATTGCGCCCCGGTCGGTCATTTTCAGGCCTTGGCCTTGCGGCTGCGCAGGAGCTCGTCCAGCACCAGCAGCACGGCGCCGCAGGTGATGCCCACGTCCGCCAGGTTGAAGGCGGGAAAGTAGGAGTCGTTCCAGTAGAACAGCAGGAAGTCCACCACGTGGCCATAGACCACGCGGTCGATCACGTTGCCGACGGCGCCGCCCAGGATCAGGGTCAGCGCCAGGCTGAAGCGCGGCTGCCCATGGGTACGGCGCAGGATGAGGGTGATGACCACCGCCGCCACGCAGCCCAGGCCCGTGAACAGCCAGCGCTGCCAGCCTTCCTCGGATGCCAGGAAGCTGAACGCGGCGCCCCGGTTGTACATCAGCGTGAAGTCGAAGACCGGCAGCACGTTGACGCGCTCGCCGTACTGGAACGAGGTGTTGAAGTAGATCTTGGTCAGCTGGTCCAGCGCGATGATGGCGAGCGCCAGCGCCAGCCAGCCCCCCACGCGCGCCGGCGCGGCGCGGGCGGGGGCCGCTCCCCGTTCGGAGGCGCGAGCCATGCTCAAGCCTTGTCTCGGGCTTCGCCCGAGCCGAACAGGTTGGACACGCAGCGGCCGCAGATCTCGGGGTGGTCCGCGTCCTGGCCCACGTCCAGGCGCCAGTGCCAGCAGCGCTCGCACTTCTTGTGCGCGGACGGCGTGACCTCGATGCGGGTTTCGCCTTCGCCCGCGTGCACGGCGGCGCGCGAGACGATCAGCACGAAGCGCAGGTCGTCGCCCAGGCTGGCCAGCAGTTCGCGGTCGGCGCCGTTGGCGTAGAGATCCACCTCGGCCTGCAGCGACGAACCGATGTCGCCGGCCGTGCGGACTTCCTCCAGCTTGCGCTGGACTTCGGCGCGGATGGCGCGCAGGCGCGTCCACTTGGCCGACAAGGCGTCCGCGTCCGCGAACGGCGGCAGCGCGTGGTAGACCTCGGTGAAGATGGTGACGCGGGCGGCGTCGGCCTGGTTCTTCAGCGCGGAGCCGACCAGTTCCTTCCAGGCCTCTTCGGCCGTGAACGACAGGATCGGGGCCATCAGCTTGAGCAGCGTCTGCGTGATGTCGAGCAGGGCGGTCTGGGCCGAGCGGCGGGCGCGGCTGTCCACGGCGGACGTGTACAGGCGGTCTTTCAGGATGTCCAGGTAGAACGCGCCCAGGTCTTCCGAGCAGAAGGTCTGCAGGCGGGAGACGGCCGGGTGGAAATCGTAGCGTTCGTAGTTGGCCTGGACTTCAGCCTGCATCTGGGCCGTCATGGCCAGCGCGTAGCGGTCGATTTCGAACAGCTCGCCGTAGGGCACGGCCTGCGAGACGGCGTCGAAGTCGGCCAGGTTGGCCAGCAGGAAGCGCAGCGTGTTGCGGATGCGGCGGTAGCCTTCGACCACGCGCTTGAGGATCTCGTCCGAGATGGACAGCTCGCCCGAGTAATCGGTGGAGGCGACCCACAGGCGCAGGATTTCCGCGCCCAGCGAGTCCGACACCTTTTGCGGGGCGATCACGTTGCCCACCGACTTGCTCATCTTGCGGCCCTGGCCGTCCACCACGAAGCCGTGCGTCAGCAGGGCCTTGTAGGGCGGCTGGCCGTAGAGCATGCAGCCGGTCAGCAGCGAGGAATGGAACCAGCCGCGGTGCTGGTCGGAACCTTCCAGGTACAGGTCGGCCGGCCAGGCCAGTTCGGCGCCGTGCGAGCCGGCGAACGCGCCGTCCTTGCCGCCCAGCACGGTGGCGTGGGTGCAGCCGGAGTCGAACCACACGTCCAGCGTGTCGCGGTTCTTTTCGTATTGGTCGGCTTCGTCGCCCAGCAGTTCGCGCGGATCCAGCGTCTGCCAGGCTTCGATGCCGCCTTTCTCGACGCGCTGCGCCACCTGCTCCAGCAATTCGCCGGTGCGCGGATGCAACTCGCCGGTTTCCTTGTGCACGAAGAAGGCCATCGGCGTGCCCCACTGGCGCTGGCGCGACAGGGTCCAATCCGGACGGTTGGCGATCATGGCGTGCAGGCGGGCGCGGCCCCAGGCCGGATAGAAGGCCGTGGCGTCGATGCCGGCCAGCGCCGATTCGCGCAGGGTCGGGCCGCCGTCGTTCGGGGCCACGTCCATGCCGGCGAACCACTGGCTGGTGGCGCGGTAGATGATCGGCGTCTTGTGGCGCCAGCAGTGCATGTAGCTGTGCTTGTGCTTCTCGACGTGCATCAGCGCGCCGGCTTCCTTCAGCGCCTCGACGATCTTGGGATTGGCATCCCAGATGGACAGGCCGCCGAACAGCGCCAGGCTGTCGGCGTACTTGCCGTCGCCCATCACGGGGCTGATGAAGTCGGTGTCTTTCATGCCGTGCTCCTTGCACGACATGAAGTCTTCGATACCGTAGGCGGGCGCCGAGTGCACCACGCCCGTGCCGGAGTCGGCCGTCACGTAGTCGCCCAGGTAGATGGGCGCCTTGCGGTCGTAGGCGGCGTTGAACTGCGCCAGCGGGTGGCGGAATTCGATGCCGGAGAGCGCGGCGCCCGGCGCGGTGGCGATGACCTCGCCTTCCAGGCCCCAGGCCTTCAGGCAGTCTTCGACGCGTTCCTTGGCGATCAGCAGCAGCGGGCCGAACTTGGGCGCCGGCGACACGCGCACCAGCGCGTATTCGATTTCGGGGTGCAGGTTCAGCGCCTGGTTGGACGGGATGGTCCAGGGCGTGGTGGTCCAGATGACGATGGCGCCGTCGTCCACCGATTCCAGGCCGAAGGCGGCGGCCAGCCTGGCGTGCTCGGCGAACGGGAAGGCCACGTCCACCGCCGGGTCCACGCGGTCGGCGTATTCCACTTCGGCTTCGGCCAGCGCCGAGCCGCAGTCGAAACACCAGTTCACGGGCTTCAGGCCGCGGAACACGTAGCCCTTGTCCAGGATGCGGCCCAGCGCGCGGATCTCGTCGGCTTCATTGCTGAAGTTCATCGTCATGTAGGGACGATCCCACTCGCCCAGCACGCCCAGGCGCTTGAAGTCCTTGCGCTGGCGGTCGATCTGTTCGAGCGCGTAGGCGCGCGCCTTGGACTGCACTTCGGCCACGGGCAGGTGCTTGCCGTACTTCTTTTCGATCTGGATCTCGATCGGCATGCCGTGGCAATCCCAGCCCGGCACGTAGTGCGCGTCGTAGCCGGCCATGTTGCGGCTCTTGACGATGATGTCCTTCAGGATCTTGTTGACCGCATGCCCGATGTGGATGTCGCCGTTGGCGTAGGGCGGGCCGTCGTGCAGCACGAAGCGCGGACGGCCGCGGCTGGCGGCGCGGATCGCCTGGTAGACGTGGTTCTCCTCCCACTGCGAAATCCAGGCGGGCTCGCGGCGGGCGAGGTCGCCCCGCATGGGGAAGGGGGTATCGGGCAGGTTGAGGGTCTTTTTATAGTCCATGAGAACAGAGTGAATCCGGGTGAGTCTGGGGCGGTTCAACCGGGTTCTGAAGTTTTTGCTTGTTAATCAATGATGGGGGGCGGAAGCGCCCAGGCGGGGCCGCCCAGGCGGGGCGTCGTCGGGTTGAGCGACAGAGACGTCAAAAGCCTGCGTCCGGCTGAGAAACGCTATAGATTAGCAGACCGGAACAGCCTGTACCTCAAGGCCTGGGCATCCGGAGCCAAAGCCAGGCGCGGCGGGCTTTGATACAGGTGGCCGATGCTTATCCCATGGGCGTCCAGGGGTTGAGGACAGTCGCTCCCGTGGGCTGGAAATCGGCCACGTTGCGCGTCGCCACCGTCATGCCGTGTACCAGCGCGGTTGCCGCGATGAGCGCATCGCGTTCGCCGCGTTTGTCGGGCGCATGCAACCGGGCGCAGCGCTGCGCCACGGCGGTATCGATCGGCAGCGTGCGTCCGGAAAACTCCGGCAGAACATGCCGTTCCAGCCACGCGCGCAGCAGGGCCCCCTGGGCGGCGTCCCTGCGTTCAACCGAAAAAACGCCAAGTTCCAGCTCCATGATGGTGATCACGGACACAAAAAGGTCGGCGGCATCGACGCTATCGGCCCAGGCCGCTACGTTGGGATCGGCCTTGCCGAGGCGGACTTTGCGCAATTCCGATACGACGTTGGTATCGAGCACGTACATCATGAGAAATCAGCGGACCGAATGCCGATGGTCATGGGCTGCGCTTCGAACTCGATGTCCCCGGCGCTCGGCATTGCCAGCGAATCGGCAATATTGCGGCGTTGCTTGGTAAGCCGCTGGTAGTCCTCGATGCTCAAGAGCACATGGGCGGGCCTGCCGCGGTCGGTGATGAATACCGGACCGTTCTTGGCGGCTTTCTTCGCGCGGGTGACATCCTGGTTCAGCTCTCGGCTGGATAGGGTCGTGATGACCATAGCGGCACCTCCGCTTGAATTGATTGTAGGTACGTTACTACATTAAGCGGAGGGGCGCAAGCTCCATGCCGGCAATCGGGGCGCTTGCGTCTGCGGCCCCGTCTTCAAAGTCCATGAACGGCAAAATAGGCGCGCGCGTTTCGCGCGTCTTCGGCGATGGCGGCAGTCAGGGAAGGGAGGTCAGGAAATTTTTCTTCGTCCCGCAGTTTTTGCAGGAACTCGACGCGTACGAGCTTACCGTAAGCGTTGAGGGTCTCGTCGAGCAGGTGCGCTTCGAGCAGCACGCGACCGCGGTCCTCGACCGTGGGGCGCACGCCCAGGCTGGCGACGGCGGGCAGGGCGCGCTCGGCCAGGCCGTGGACCTGCACCACGTAGATGCCGGAGCGCGCGGCGCAGCGCTCCGCCACCCGCAGGTTCATGGTGGGAAAGCCCAGCGTGCGGCCCAGCTTCTGGCCGTGGATCACGTGGCCGCTGATGTGGAAGGGGTGGCCCAGCAGGTGCCGGGCGCGCTCCAGGTCGCCCACCGCCAGCGCGGTGCGGACTTCGGAGCTGGAAATCCGGTGGCCGTGCCGGTCGGTCACGTCCGCCAGCGTCTGCACTTCGAAACCATGGCGCAGGCCGGCTTCGCGCAGCAGGTCGATGTCTCCGCTGCGCTTGTGGCCGAAGCGGAAATCCTCGCCCACCAGCAGCCATTTCGCGTGCAGGCCCTGCACCAGCAGCTGCTCGATGAAGGCATTGGCCGACATCTCGGCCAGGCGGGCGTTGAAACGCTCCACCACGACCTGGGAGATGCCGTAGCGCGCCAGCGCGGCCAGTTTGTCGCGCAGCCCGGAAATGCGGGTGGGCGCCAGTTCGGGGCGCTGGTTCAGGGTGGCGAAATATTCCCGCGGATGCGGCTCGAAGGTCATGACGGCGGGCGCCAGGGCGCGTTCGCGCGCCACCTGGCAGACGCGCGCCAGCATGGCCTGGTGTCCGCGGTGGACGCCGTCGAAGTTGCCGATCGTCAGCGCGCACGGGGCGCGTTCGTCGGGCGGGGGCAGGGATCGGTAGATGCGCAGCGATGGTTTCACGAGCGAGAGTTTACAATTTTGGATTCCGGGTTTGTTCCCATTCCTTCATGTCGCGCGCCGGGGCCCGTTCGGGCGCGCGCGGCTGCAAGGGCGGACGGGCCCGATTTCCCTTGGAATTCCTCATCTTGCCGGAAACATCTACCACCAAGCGCCGCCTGGTCATCCTGATCTCGGGCCGGGGCAGCAACATGCGGGCCCTGGCCGAAGCCTGCCGCGACCAGTCCTGGCCGGCCGACGTCGCCGCCGTCATCGCCAGCCGGCCGGACGCCGGCGGCCTGGAGTGGGCCGCCCACCAGGGCATCCCGACCGCCGCCCTGTATCACAAGGACTACGCCAGCCGCGAAGCGTTCGACGCCGCGCTGGCCGCCGAAATCGACCGCTACGAGCCGGATTACGTCATTCTGGCGGGTTTCATGCGCGTCCTGACCCCGGGCTTCGTCAATCACTATGCGGGCCGGCTGGTCAATATCCATCCGTCCCTGCTGCCGGCCTTCCCGGGCCTGCATACCCATGCCCAGGCGCTGGCCACCGGCGTGCGCGTGCACGGCTGCACGGTGCATTTCGTGACCCCCGTCCTGGATCACGGCCCCATCATTGCCCAGGGATGCGTCCCCGTCCTGGCGGGCGATACGCCCGAAGCCTTGGCCGAACGCGTGCTGGCGGTGGAGCACCGGGCCTTTCCGGCGGCGGTGCGGTGGCTGGCCGAAGGCCGGGTTACCCTGACGAGCGACCACCGGGTGAACGTCGAGGGCGATCCCTCGCGCCTGTTCACCTGGTCGCCGGCCGCCTGAGCGGCCCTGAACTGTTTATACCGGGCGGAATGCCTCCGCCCCACTGGAATACGCCATGACTAAATCCCCCTCTCCGCGTTCCCGTCCCGCAGGCGCCCAGCGGGCAGCCTCCGAAGCGCGCGACGGCCGGAGCTTTTTCTCGCGCCCCAAGGGCGAGGCCCGGCAGGCGGTTGAACGCGGCCGCCCGGCCCGCCCCGGCGGCGAGCGCGACGAGCGCACCGAAGGCCGCCGCGCCCCGGACGCGCCGCGCGGCGACAGCCGCGGCGAGCGCGCCTCCTACGGCTCCGAGCGCCGCGAAGGCCGCCCGGGCCAGCGCTCCTCCTATGACGCCCCGCGTGGCGGCGACCGGGGCGGCGAGCGCGCCTCCTACGGTTCCGAGCGCCGCGAAGGCCGTCCGGGCCAGCGCCCCTCCTATGACGCCCCGCGTGGCGGCGACCGGGGCGGCGAGCGCGCTTCCTACGGCTCCGAGCGCCGCGAAGGCCGCCCGGGGCAGCGCCCCTCCTATGACACCCCGCGTGGCGGGGACCGGGGCGGCGAGCGCGCCTCCTACGGCTCCGAGCGCCGTGAAGGCCGCCCGGGCCAGCGCCCCTCCTATGACGCGCCGCGTGGCGGGGATCGCGGAGGCGAGCGCGCCTCCTACGGTTCCGAGCGCCGCGATGGCCGCTCGGACCAGCGCGCTTCCTATGACGCATCGCGTGGCGGCGACCGGGGCGGCGACGCCCGCGGCAACGCGGCCCGCGCGCCGCAGAAGCCGCAGTCCAACCGTCCGCGCCAGCCGTACTCGGCGATCCGCATCGACCAGGTCCAGCGCGCGCTGGGCGAAATCCTGCAATGGACGTATCCGGCCGACGCGGCCCTGTCGCATTGGCTGCGCAGCCATCCCAACCTGGGCGCGCGCGACCGCTCCGAGGTGGCCGAAGCCGTCTATGACGTGCTGCGCCACCTGCGCCGCTACCGCCAGTTCGGCGAAAGCGGCGTAGGCCCGGCCTCGCGCCGCCTGGCCATCCTGGGCCTGGCCGCCACCCTGGGCGCGGACGAACTGGCGGAAGGCCTGGACGCCGCCGAGGCCGAATGGCTGCGCCGCGTGTCGCAGATCGACCTGGCGACGCTGCCGCGCGCCGTGCGCGGCAGCATTCCGGATTGGCTGGACGAGCGCCTGGGCGCCATGGACAGCCCCGACACGCTGATCGACGCGCTGAACCAGCAGGCCAGCCTGGACCTGCGGGTCAACCCGCTGAAGGCCGAGCGCGACGCCATGCTGGCCGAGCTGCAGCAGGGCGCCGGCCGCTACCAGCCGGTCGCCATGCCGTATTCGCCCTGGGGCATCCGCATGGAAGGCCGTCCGGCCATCAACCGCTGGCCGCAGTTCGAGAACGGCAGCATCGAAGTCCAGGACGAGGGCAGCCAGCTGCTGGCGCTCCTGGTCGGGCCGCGCCGCGGCGAAATGATCATCGACTTCTGCGCCGGCGCGGGCGGCAAGACCCTGCTGCTGGGCGCGCTGATGCGCTCCACCGGCAGGCTGTATGCCTTCGACGTGTCGGCGGCGCGCCTGGCGCGGGCCAAACCGCGATTCGCGCGCAGCGGCCTGTCGAACGTGGTGCCCGTGGTCATCGACAACGAAAACGATGCCCGCGTGAAGCGCCTGGCCGGCAAGGCCCAGCGCGTGCTGGTGGATGCGCCGTGCAGCGGCATCGGCACCCTGCGCCGCAATCCGGACTTGAAATGGCGCCAGCACCCCGAGGCGCTGGCCGAGCTGGGCCAGCTGCAGGAGCGCATCCTCAACAGCGCCGCGCGCTGCGTGGCCCCGGGCGGCCGCCTGGTCTATGCCACGTGCAGCCTGCTGGCCGAGGAAAACGAAGTGCAGGCCGACCGCTTCCTGGCCACGCATCCCGATTTCGAGCGCGTGGACGCGGCCGCCATCCTGGCCGCCCGCTGCGAAACCCTGAAGCTGGAAGGGCCTTACATCCAGTTGCGCCCCGACGTGCACGGCACCGACGGCTTCTTCGCCGCGGTGTTCGAGCGCAAGAAGAAGGGCGCCGCGACGGACGGCGGCGAGGCGGTGGAAGCAGCGGAAGCGGCCGAGGCAGCAGACGCGGCGGAAGCAGTCGAAGCCGCGGAAGCACCCCGGGCGCCCGCCCGCGACCAGGACGAGCCGGCCTGACCGGCGGCCGCGCCGGCCTAAGGGGCCGGCGTGACGCCGACGGTGGCGCTGTAGCGGCGGGTGCCGAGCGTCTTGTCCTGGTATTTCACTTCCCAGGCCAGGGAGTCGCTGCCCGGCTGGTCCGCCTGGTAGACGATCTGCGAGATCGGCACCGTCTTGTAGGCGCAGCGCCCGGAACTGCTGGATTGGCCCTGCGTCTGCATGATGCTCGCCTTGCCCAGGCGGGGCGCCTGGGTAATGGTCACCCGCGGCGCGCGCAGGGGCAGGCAATTCGACCCGCGGATTTCATAGTAAGAGGCCAGCACCGCCACGTCTCCCGACTTCAGCGTCTGGGCGGCGGCGGGCGCCGATGGCACGGCGCCCAGCAGGGCCAGGGCGAAAAACAAACGGGGACGGGCTTTATTCGGCAACATCAGTGGGGCAAATGAGACAGTTGGGGCAGGCGGAGCCAAAGTGTGCCCTCGCGGCGCGGCCGGGGCAAGGCCGATTGCCTTGCTGACAGGAACTTTAACGGCGGATCGCGGCCCAAACCTCACGCCTTCGCGTGCGCCCCATGCTTCCCCCGGGGCGGCCGGCACCAGCGCCGGATGTCCGCAAGGCCCGGCCTCGCGCCTGCCCGTCATGGTTGCGAGCGGGGATGTCTATGCTTCAAAACCAGGGCTTAGTCCTTGATTTCTCTCAAAAACTATTTTGAAACTCCCTTGTCATAAGACGGCAAAGGTAAGCTAAACTTCAGGCACTTCTCAAGCGAGGCTCATAACAGCTTTATGGATTACATCCTCTCCTTCATTGCCGGTGGTCTGACCCAAGCTACTTGGTGGCAGGTCGTCGTGTTCACTCTGGTAATGACGCACATCACGATCGTGTCGGTCACGGTCTTTCTCCATCGCAGCCAAGCGCACCGCGGCCTGGATCTCCATCCGGCCGTCATGCACTTCTTCCGTTTCTGGCTCTGGATGACGACCGGCATGGTCACCAAGGAATGGGTTGCCATTCACCGCAAGCACCACGCCAAGTGCGAAAAGGAAGGCGATCCCCATTCGCCCATCCTGTTCGGCATCTGGAAGGTGCTGTTCCGCGGCGCGGAACTGTATCGCGAAGAGTCGAACAACAAGGAAACCATGGCCAAGTTCGGCCACGGCACGCCCGACGACTGGCTCGAACGCAACGTCTACAGCAAGCACAGCCTGTGGGGCGTGCTGACCATGCTCGCCATCGACGTCGCCCTGTTCGGCGCCATCGGCGTCACGGTGTGGGCCGTGCAGATGGCCTGGATCCCCTTCTGGGCCGCCGGCGTCGTGAACGGCATCGGCCACTACTGGGGCTACCGCAACTACAACAGCCCGGACACCAGCACCAACGTGTTCCCCTGGGGCATCGTGATCGGCGGCGAAGAGCTGCACAACAACCACCATGCCCACGGCACGTCGGCCAAGTTCTCGGCCAAGTGGTACGAGTTCGACATCGGCTGGTGCTACATCAACATCCTGAAGTTCTTCGGCCTCGCCAAGATCAAGAAGGTTGCGCCCAAGCTCAAGCTGGACGATTCCCGCACCGGCATCGACCTGCGCACCCTGCAGGGCGTGATCACGCACCGCTACGAAGTCATGGCCCGCTACGCGGACGTGATCAAGAGCGCCGCCCGCGAGGAAATGGCCAAGCTGAAGGATTCGCGCAAGAAGGGCAGCGCCGAATGCGACTGGACCAAGCTGCACCAGGTGCGCCGCGCCATCCACCGCAACGAGGACATCCTGCAGCCGGAACAACTGGCCGCCGTGGACAAGGCCATCGCCCAGAACAAGTCGCTGTCCACGCTGGTGCAGATGCGCCGCGAACTCGGCCGCATCTGGGAAAGCTCCAGCGCCAGCAGCGAACAGCTCCTCAATGACCTGCAGGCCTGGTGCCAGCGCGCCCAGCAAAGCGGCATCGCCGGGCTTGAGCAATTCGCTCAACGTTTGCGCCGCTACGCGGCATGATGCTAGAGAAGCTCAATCCCGAACAACGCGCCGCAGTAACGTTAGAACCGCAGCACGCCCTGGTCCTGGCCGGGGCGGGCAGCGGGAAGACCCGGGTACTCACCACCCGCATGGCCTGGCTGATTCAAACCGGCCAGGCTTCGCCTTTTGGGCTTCTGGCGGTCACGTTCACGAACAAGGCCGCCCGCGAGATGCTGGCGCGCATGTCGTCCATCCTGCCCATCGATACGCGGGGCCTGTGGATCGGCACCTTCCACGGCCTGTGCAACCGCATGCTGCGCGCGCATCACCGCGATGCCGGCCTGCCGCAGAGCTTCCAGATCCTCGACGTCACCGACCAGCTTGCGGCGATCAAACGCCTCATGAAGGCCAATGGCGTCGACGACGAAAAGTATCCTCCCCGCGACGTCCAGCGCTTCATCAACGGCGCCAAGGAAGAGGGCCTGCGTCCGCCGGACGTGGAGGCCTACGATGCCCATCGGCGTCGCCTGGTCGAGGTCTACCAGCTCTACGAAGCCCAGTGCCAGCGCGAAGGCGTGGTGGACTTCGCCGAGCTGCTGCTGCGCGCCTACGAGCTGCTGTCGCGCAACGCGCCGGTGCGCGAGCACTACCAGCGTCGGTTCCGCCACATCCTGGTCGATGAGTTCCAGGACACCAACACGCTCCAGTACAAGTGGCTGCGGCTGCTGGCCGGCGGCGGCGCCTCCATCTTCGCGGTGGGCGACGACGACCAATCCATCTATGCGTTCCGCGGCGCCAACGTCGGCAACATGGCCGACTTCGAGCGCGACTACGCGCGCGGCACCGTGATCCGCCTGGAGCAAAACTACCGCTCCTACGGCCACATCCTGGATTCGGCCAACGCGCTGATCGGCCACAACACCGGCCGGCTCGGCAAGAATCTCTGGACCGAGCAGGGCGAAGGCGAGCCCGTGCGCGTCATCGAGCAGCCGTCCGACGGCATGGAAGCGCAATGGATCGTGGACGAGATCCGTTCGCTGATCCACGAAGGCAGCCTGCGCCGCGAGATCGCCGTGCTCTACCGCAGCAACGCGCAATCGCGCGTGCTGGAACACGCCATTTTCTCCGCCGGCATCCCCTACAAGGTGTACGGCGGCCTGCGCTTCTTCGAGCGCCAGGAAATCAAGCACGCGCTGGCCTACCTGCGCCTGATGGCCAACCCGCATGACGACACGTCGTGGATGCGGGTCGTCAACTTCCCCACGCGCGGCATCGGCGCGCGCACGCTGGAGCAGCTGGCCGACGCGGCCCGCGCGCACGACACCAGCCTCTACGCGGCCGTGGCCAGGGTGCCGGGCAAGGGCGGGTCCAACCTGGCCCAGTTCGCGCAGCTGATTCATCGCCTCATCGAGGAAACGCGGGATCTGCCGCTGCCCGAGATGGTCGAGCACATGCTCGAAGAGAGCGGCCTGAACGCTCATTACAAGGCCGAGCGCGAAGGCGCAGAACGGCTGGAAAACCTGAACGAACTGATCACGGCGGCCGCTGTGTTCGCGTCCGAGGAAAACTACGACGGCATGCCCGCCGGCGTGGTGCCCGACCAGGCCACGTCTTCGACGCTCATGCCGGGCGTGGTGGACGCGCCCGCCATCGTGACCGACGGCCTCACGCCGCTGGCGGCCTTCCTGTCGCACGCGGCGCTGGAAGCCGGCGACAACCAGGCCCAGCAGGGCCAGGACGCGGTGCAGCTCATGACCGTGCACGCGGCCAAGGGCCTGGAATTCGACGCGGTCTTCATCACTGGCCTGGAAGAGGGCCTGTTCCCGCACGAGAACAGCATCCTCGAACCTTCCGGCCTGGAAGAAGAGCGCCGCCTCATGTACGTGGCC
The DNA here is from genome assembly GCF_001571365.1 of Achromobacter denitrificans NBRC 15125. Classification (GTDB taxonomy): domain Bacteria; phylum Pseudomonadota; class Gammaproteobacteria; order Burkholderiales; family Burkholderiaceae_B; genus Achromobacter; species Achromobacter denitrificans. Next base: position 13,533 of record NZ_BCTQ01000018.1, read on the forward strand.
ATCACCCGCGCTCGCCAGCGCCTGTACATCAGCCTGGCCCAGAGCCGGATGCTGCACGGCCAGACCCGCTACGCGATGCGTTCCCGCTTCCTGGAAGAAATTCCGGAACAGCACCTGAAATGGCTGACCCCCAAGGCCGGCCTGGCCCAGGTCGCCAGCACGGGAGCGGGCTGGGGCGGCGGCAATCGCGGCGACGCGTTCGGACGCAAGCCCACCAATACCATTGCGCCGCGTCAACCCCGCGGCGTCGCCACCGGTGTCACCGTGGGCGACAAGCAGTATCGTGTAGGTCAGGGCGTGCGCCACGCGCGGTTCGGCGAGGGCACGATCATCGGCTTGAGCGGCGCCGGACAGGACGCCCAGGCCCAAATCCAGTTCCGCGACGTGGGCGCCAAGACCTTGGCCCTGGGTATCGCGAAGCTCGATATTGTTCAGGGTTGACAGACATGGCCGACAACGATTCCCCGAAAGACGAATTGGCGTCGCTGCGCGCCGAGGTCGATGAGATCGACCAGCAGATCATCCTGCTGCTGGGCGTGCGGTTCCGTTGCACGGACATGATCGGCGAGCTCAAGCAGGCGCACGGCATGGACCTGGTGGACGCCAAGCGCGAATCCCAGCAGGTCGCGCGGATCCGCCGGCTGGCCGAAGAGGCGGGCGTGCCGCCCGCCCTGGCCGAAACCATCCTGCGCGAAGTGATCGACACGGTGGTCGACCACCACACCCGCCTGCGCGAGCGCCCCTACTCGTAGGCCGGCCCCGCGCCGGACGCCCCGCGATAGGGCGGGGCGGTCCCGGCCTTCCTCTTCAAGATTCCGATTGCTCGATCTCTTCGAGCGAGCCCTGGATCTCCAGCCACTGCTCTTCCAGTTCGTCCATCCGCTTGCCGTGTTCGCCATGCTCGGCCATGACCTTCTGGCGTTCCGCGCGGCGCTCGTCCGAATAGAGATCGGGATCGGCGATGACGGCATCCAGCGCCTGCAGCTTGGCGCGCAGCTTTTCCATTTCGGCATCGACCTTGGCCAGCTTGCTTTCCAGCGGCTTGCGCAGCGCCGAGAGGCGTTGGCGCTGTTCGGCCTCGGCCCGGCGTTGCGCCTTGCGGTCGACGACGGGGTCGCTGTTGGCGGCGCTTTCGCGAGCCGCCTCGGCGCGCTCGCCGGCATTGCGGGCGGCCAGCCAGTCCCGATAGTCTTCCAGGTCGCCGTCGAATTCGCGCACCGCGCCGTCGGCCACGATCCAGAAGCTGTCGACCGTGGTGCGCAGCAGGTGGCGGTCGTGCGAGACCAGCAGCATGCTGCCGCCGAAGTCCGCCAGCGCCGTGGCCAGGGCCTCGCGCGTTTCCACGTCCAGGTGGTTGCTGGGTTCGTCCAGCAGCAGCAGGTTGGGCTTCTGCCAGACGATCAATGACAGCGCCAGGCGCGCCTTTTCGCCGCCCGACATGGGGCCCACCTTGCTGGTCACGGTATCGCCCGAAAAGCCGAAACCGCCCAGGTAGTTGCGCAGCTCCTGTTCGCGGGCCTCGGGGGCCAGCCGCGCCAGGTGCGCGATCGGGGTGCTGTCCACGTCCAGCATGTCGAGCTGGTGCTGGTGGAAATAGCCGATGGCCAGCCCGCGCGAGGCGCGGCGCTCGCCGGACTGCACCGGCAGTTCTTCGGCCAGCGTCTTGATCAGCGTGCTCTTGCCCGCGCCGTTGGCGCCCAGCACGCCCACGCGGCTGCCCGCGCGCACCATCAGGGTGACGTCGCGAAGAATGGGCACGGCCTGCCCGGATGCGTCGGTGTAGCCGGCGGACAGGTGCTCCAGGGTCAGGAGCGGATCGGGCACCTGGTCGGGCGAGGGAATGCGGATATCGATGCCGGCCTCGGCCTGCAAGGGCGCCAGCACCTGCATGCGGGCCAGCGCCTTGACGCGGCTCTGCGCCTGCTTGGCCTTGGACGCCTTCGCCTTGAAACGGTCGATGAAGCCTTGCAGCCTCGCGGCTTCGCGGGTCTGGCGTTCGTAGGCGATGTTGCTCTGGCGCAGGCGCTCGGCGCGCTGCGTCAGGAAGTCGCCATAGCCGCCGCGGTAGCGCACCAGCTTCGCATGGTCGAAGTGCAGGATGGACTTGGCCACCGCGTCCAGGAACTCGGTGTCGTGGGAGATCAGCATGACGGTGCCCGGATAGGCCCCCAGCCATTTCTCCAGCCACAGCATGGCGTCCAGGTCCAGGTGGTTGGTGGGCTCGTCCAGCAGCAGCAGTTCGGACGGCGCCATCAGCGCGCGGGCCAGCGCCAGGCGCATGCGCCAGCCGCCGGAGAAGCTCTCTACCGGCTGCATCCACTCGGCGGGCTTGAATCCCAGGCCCGCCAGCAGTTGCTCGGCGCGCGAGGCCGCGCTCCAGGCGCCGGCTTCCACCAGCGCCGCTTCCACTTCGGCGATTTGCGTGCCTTGCTCGTCCGTCAGGGCGGCGCGGCGCGCCTGCAATTCGCGCAAGTGCACGTCGCCGTCGATGACGAATTCACGCGCGGGGCGGTCGTCCGCGTCGATCTCCTGCTCCACGCTGGCGATGCGCCAGCCGGCAGGCATGGTCAGGGTGCCGGCGTCCAGGTCCAGGTCGCCGGTCAGCAGCGCGAACAGCGTGGACTTGCCGGCGCCGTTCTTGCCGACGATGCCCACGCGCTCGCCCGGGTGCACGACGAAATCGGCGCCGTCCAACAGCACTTTCGTGCCGCGGCGCAGGGTCAATCCAGTAGCGCGTATCACAGGCTCAATTGCTCGCGGGTAAGCAGCAGAAGCTGGTCCGAGGCCGCTTCCGTATCAAGCCACACCGGAGACAGCTGCGGGAACGCGGCTTCGAAGAAGTCGCGTTCGTGGCCGATCTCCAGCACCAGCACGCCCTCGGGCGCGAGGAAGCGCGGGGCGGCTTCCAGGATGCGGCGCACCAGGTCCATGCCGTCGTCGCCGCCGGCCAGCGCCAGCTGCGGCTCGTGCAGGTATTCCTCGGGCAGGGCGTCCATCGAGCCGCTGTTCACGTAGGGCGGATTGCAGACGATGACGTCGTACTGGCGCGCCGGCAGATTGTCGAACAGATTGCTTTCGTGCAGGTCCAGCCGGTCGGCCAGGCCGTAGTCGGCCACGTTGCGGCGCGCCACGTCCAGCGCGTCGGGAGACAGGTCCACCGCGTCCACGTGGGCGTAGGGGAAGGCCAGGGCCGACAGGATCGCCAGGCAACCGGAGCCGGTGCACATGTCCAGCACGCGCTCGACGGCCAGCGGATCCTGCACCCAGGGCGACAGCCCTTCATCCAGCAGTTCGGCGATGGGCGAGCGCGGCACGATCACGCGTTCGTCCACGTAGAAGCGGTGGCCGCGCAGCCAGGCCTCGTTGGTGAGGTAGGCGGCCGGCACGCGTTCGGTGACGCGGCGGTCGATCAGGTCCAGCACGCGATCGCGCTCTTCGCCCAGCACGCGTGCATCGAGGAAGGGTTCCAGCGTGTCCAGCGGCAGATGCAGGGCATGCAGCGTCAGGTAGACAGCCTCGTCCCAGGCGTTGTCGCTGCCGTGGCCCAGCGCCACCTGCGCGGCGTTCAGGCGCGAGACGCCATAGCGGATCAGGTCGCGCAGGGTCTGCAGTTCTAGGCGGGGGGATGGATGCATGGCTGGCTTTCTTGATGAGGCCGCCCCTCGGGAAACGGAAGCTCCCGAGGGGCGGAGGGCCCGCGCGGCAAGCGCGGGACGGGTTACGACTTGGCGGGCAGGAGGTTTTCCAGCGTGCGCCGATAGATGTTTTTCAGCGGTTCGAGCGAGGAAATCTCGATGCGCTCGTTGACCTTGTGGATCGTGGCGTTGCACGGGCCGAACTCGATCACCTGCGGACAGATCTTGGCGATGAAGCGGCCGTCGGACGTGCCGCCGGTGGTCGACAGCTCGGTCGACACGCCGGTTTCGTCCTTGATGGCCGACGACAGCGCTTCGCTGAGCGAGCCGCGCGGCGTCAGGAAGGGCTCGCCGCCCAGTTCCCAGTCCAGCTCGTACTCCAGGCCATGGCGGTCCAGCGCTTCATGCACGCGGGCCTTCAGGCTTTCCGGCGTGCTCGCGGTGGAGAAGCGGAAGTTGAAGAGCGCGACCGCCTCGCCCGGCACCACGTTGGTGGCACCGGTGCCCGAGTTCAGGTTGGACACCTGGAAGGTCGTGGGCGGGAAGTACTCGTTGCCCTGGTCCCATTCGATGCCGACGATCTCGGCCAGCGCCGGCGCCAGCTGGTGCACGGGATTGCGCGCCAGATGAGGGTAGGCGACGTGGCCCTGGATGCCCTTGACCGTGAGCTTGCCCGAGAGCGAGCCGCGGCGGCCGTTCTTGCAGATGTCGCCCAGCACGTCGCCCGAGGTGGGCTCGCCGACGATGCAGTAGTCGAGCTGCTCGCCGCGCGCCTTCAGCGCGTCGCAGACGATGGCGGTGCCGTCGATGGACGGGCCTTCCTCGTCGGACGTGATCAGGAGCGCGATCGAGCCGGCATGCTGCGGGCGGGCCGCCACGAATTCCTCGGCCGCCACCACGAAGGCGGCGATCGAGCTCTTCATGTCGGCCGCGCCGCGGCCGTACAGGTAACCGTCGCGTTCGGTGGGCACGAACGGATCGCTTTCCCACTTTTCGCGCGGGCCCGGAGGCACCACGTCCGTGTGGCCGGCGAACACCGCCAGCGGCGCGGCGGTTCCGCGCCGCGCCCACAGGTTGGTCACGCCGCCCTGGGCGATGGTTTCGCACTGGAAGCCGATGCGCTCCAGGCGCGCGGCAAGCGTGGCCTGGCAGTCTTCATCGGCCGGCGTTACCGACGGGCGGGCGATCAGGTCCTTGACCAGATCCAGCACGGCGGAGGCCGGCGCGGACGCGGATGTGCTCATCAGGCCCTCAGCAGATCGTTGATGCTGGTCTTGGCGCGGGTTTGCGCGTCGACACGCTTGACGATGACGGCGCAGGCCAGGCTGTGCGAGCCGTCGGCCGACGGCAGCGAGCCGGGAACCACGACCGAGCCCGAGGGCACGCGGCCATAGGTGATCTTGCCCGTGGCGCGGTCATAGATCTTGGTGCTTTGCGACAGGAACACGCCCATGGCCAGCACCGAGTTCTCTTCCACGACCACGCCTTCCACGACTTCCGAGCGGGCGCCGATGAAGCAGTTGTCTTCGATGATGGTGGGGTTGGCCTGCAGCGGCTCCAGCACGCCGCCGATGCCCACGCCGCCCGACAGGTGAACGTTCTTGCCGATCTGCGCGCACGAGCCGACGGTGGCCCAGGTGTCGACCATCGTGCCTTCGTCCACGTAGGCGCCGATGTTCACGTAGGAGGGCATCAGCACCACGTTGCGGGCGATGTAGGCGCCGCGGCGGGCGACGGCGGGCGGCACCACGCGGTAGCCGCCTTGCTTGAAGGCGTTGTCGCCGTATTCCGAGAACTTGAGCGGCACCTTGTCGTAGAACTGCAGCGGAGCCTGGCCCATGATGGCGTTGTCGCTCAGGCGGAACGACAGCAGCACGGCCTTCTTGATCCACTGGTGCACGACCCAGTCGTCATTGATTTTCTCGGCGACGCGCAGGCGGCCCAGATCCAGGCCGTCGATGGTGTGCTCGACCGCTTCGCGCACTTCGGCGCTCGCGTCGGTGGGCGACAGATTGGCCCGGTTTTCCCAGGCTTGTTCGATGGTGGTCTGAAGGTCGAGAGTCATAGCGGCTCAGCTTTTAAGGGTTGATCAAACAGAAGTATGCACAAAATGGGCGATGCGCTCGGCGGCCTGCACGCAGTCGGCCAAGGGCGCCACCAGGGCGATGCGGATGCGGCCCTGGCCCGGATTCGCGCCGTGCGCTTCCCGCGCCAGGAAGCTGCCCGGCAGCACGGTAACACCAGTTCGGCCATAAAGGTCGCGCGCGAACGCCGTATCCGAGCCCGGCGTGGCCGCCCACAGGTAGAACGAGGCTTGCGGACGGGACACGTCGAGCACGTTCTGCAGGATGGGCACCACCGCGTCGAACTTTTCGCGGTACAGGCGGCGGTTGTCCTTCACGTGCGCTTCGTCCGTCCAGGCCGCGATGCTCGCCGCGGACACGATCGGACTCATCGCGCTGCCATGATACGTACGGTACAGCAGGAAACGGCCCACCAGCGCGGCGTCGCCCGCCACGAAGCCAGAGCGCAGCCCCGGCACGTTGGAACGCTTGGACAGGCTGGAGAACGCGACCAGGTTGCGGTAGTCGTCCCGGCCCAGGCGGCGTGCCGCCTGCAGCCCGCCCAGCGGCGGATTGCCTTCGTCCAGGTAGATCTCGGAATAGCACTCGTCCGAGACGATGACGAAACCGTGCCGGTCGGACAGCTCGAACAGCGTCTTCCACTCGTCCAGCGACATGACGTTGCCGGCCGGGTTGCCGGGCGAGCACACGAAAACCAGGCGCGTCTTCTTCCAGACGTCCGCAGGCACCTGGTTCCAGTCGCTGCTGAAATTGCGCACCGGGTCGGCGTTGACGAAATAGGGGGTGGCGCCGGCCAGCAGGGCCGCGCCCTCGTAGATTTGATAGAAGGGATTGGGGCACACCACCACCGATCCCGCCGACGGATCGATGACCGTCTGCGTGAACGCGAACAGCGCCTCGCGCGAGCCCAGCGCCGGCAGCACCTGCGTCTCCGGATCCGGGGCGGGGATGCTGTAGCGGCGCGCCAGCCACTCCGAGATCGCCCGGCGCAAGGCCGGGTCGCCCTTGGTGGACGGGTAGACCGACAGGCCCGCGAGATTGTCGCGGATCGCCTGTCCGACGCGCTCGGGCGCGGCGTGTTTGGGCTCGCCGATCGACAGATTGATGGGCGTCAGGCCGTCCGGCTGCTGGGCGGCCGAGGCCAGCAAAGCCCGCAGTTTTTCGAACGGATAGGGGTGTAGAGCATCGAGGCGCGGATTCATGACGCAAGATTTTAACAAGCAAGCTACAATAGCGGGCTTGGCTTTGCGAAGGTGGCGAAATTGGTAGACGCACCAGGTTTAGGTCCTGACGCCGTAACAGGTGTAGGGGTTCGAGTCCCCTCCTTCGCACCACCTATTGTCTGACACTGTTCTGACCTTGCGTCAACGATGTCATGGAACCCCCGAGGAACGAATTCCTCGGGGGTTTTTTTGCCCACGAATTTAATGCGTCCCTATTAAATTTCCCACTTTGCTACGCCAAATCCACGCCAGGATTTACACCAAAGAGGGGGGCAACGGGCTCTTTCCGCAGGCGTGGAGACAGCGCCCCCGCAGCGCCGACCGGGTTCGGAGTGGCGGCGATCAAGGGCGTAGGAGCACGCCCTGGCCCTGCACCTCTCGAACCACGAATCTGAATTGGGAGTCGCTTCTGCGGCACATTTCGGAATCACTGCCGCCTTGCACGAAGAAAAACTGCTCCATGCCGTCCCGCTGAAAGAGGCAATAGCCTCCCGGCAAATCGTTTCTTCCGACGTCGCCGTCAGTGCCCCAGATTCTCGACACGGTAGGTTTTCCAGTGGGAATCTGGACGAAACGCAGGAAAATGGCCGTGCCCGTCTGAGCAGGCACGCCGCCGCATTGGGCAGGGCTTGCCATGGCTCGGCACTTCGACATCAACATCTGGATGGCGGCTTGAAGTGTTGGCAGACCGCATACGGCGCTGGCTCTGGCGGTCACGTTCCCATTCGTTATATGCAGGTTGGCCGCCCAGCCGGGTTTGCATTTCCCGACCTCTTCCACCGTCCATAGTGGCAAGCTGAGCTGTCGGTTAGGCCGGTTTTCAATGTCGAGGGTCCGGCTTTTCGCCTCGGATTCGGAATTCGCGGCGATCAATCCGAATCCGGCGTGCGGAAGCTGGCCATCAGTCCTCGGCTGCTTCATTCGAGTGAGATAGTACGCAGCCCCGGTCGATCCGCTTCCTGTTGTGTTTGAACTGCTCGCGCTTGCGTGAGAGGGCGCTGTGGATCGCGGCTTGGCGTCAGTTGGGGGCAGGTGCGCCATTGGATCTACAGGGTTTCCATTCAAACGAACGTCGAACGTTAGTTGGACGCGTGTGGCATCGGTACTCCCCATTGTCGCGATCTTCTGTCCGCGTTTCACGATTTGCCCAGTTTGAACGAACAACTCTTGGTTGTTGCCGTATGCCGTCATAAGGCCATTATCGTGTTGGATGACTACTAGATTTCCGAGGTCCTTGACCCCGTCGCCCGCGTATTTCACCTCCCCATCCGCGGCCGCGGTGATCGGGCTGCCGGCTACGCCCGTGATGATGATGGCCTTTTTCAAGAAAGGGGTCGTGGCCTGCTTAACATTTCTGCTTGTCGTGGGCCAAGCGAGCTCTTGCGCGATCGAGGCGGCGCTTGCGACGATTAAGAGCAGAGAGAGGCAGTAGCGCATGATCGCCGGTCTGGCTTTGTGTCGCATGGCTTCGTCCAATAGGTAGGTTCCCGCAGCGCTTGTTCGAACCATAAGTTGCCTTAGCATACCGGTGCGCGACTTTTTTCGACTCCCTCAATTGGGGGAGGCGCGGTCCAGAATTTTCGGTTCACCATCGAGCGCAATGGCTATGGCAATCTCCACTGTGGCTCTATTTCCTTTCGCAGCTTCTGCGCGGCGCCTCCAGCAGTTCCGCCATCATCCGATCCGCACTCCATGACGCAGCGCTCGTCCGCCACGTCCACAATCGGGTCGTCGTGGATATCCGCCCAGGAGGCCGGCTAGGGCTCCGCCGTTCACACGCTCAGGCTCAGACCGAGAGGGGAGGACATGGAGATCCGCGCCGGAATCCGCCGCGGCCTCATTACAATGCGTCCCTCAATGCTCAACAGGCGGGGTGTTCGGAATGTCGAAAATGGTCGACACGTTCAATGAAGGCTTTCGGATAGCAAAGTTGTTTCTCTCCATGGTCAGAGAGGGCAAACAAGCCCTCGCGGAAGACGGCCACGGCGGTCGCGCCTCCTTTGAATATTCGCAGCCGGTCTTGTCTGCCATCGCCGATCTGTCGCGCCAGCTAGATGCGGTAGCGAGCAGCATCGTGGACGCCGTGGAGAAGAAGTTCGAGCAGAATCAGTACGAGCGCCTCGGGGCGGCCGTGAAGACCGTGAAGCTGGCGCTGGAAGTACGGGATCGAACGCTGTTGGCGTCCGCGGTCGCTTCGTTGTCCGAGCAAGTTGAACAAGCTAAAAACAGGCTTGCCGAAGGGAAATCCAATTGGTTCGGCCCATGGCTGGCCGGCGAATCGGTTCGTCTGATATCGCTTCATGCGCTGGCCGTGGACGAAGGCGGGCGGAGCGCCGTTCGAGCGCTAGCGACGGACCTTCGCGAAAATGTGCTGGAGTATTCGCGCGGCACGCTCGAGTTACAGCGGCGGCTTCCATGGAGGCAGATTGCCGACTTCATAAAGGGCGATAGCGAAGATATCCTGAGCCTGCTTGCGAGCGATGCGCCCCAAGCGGCGGCACGAGACCGGCTGGTGCTCCTTGAAGACACTGGGGGCGAGTCGGACTGGAAGGTGATAGGGCTTCGTGTCTCCATTGGTCAGCGCTTGGAGGTTGGAGACATCATGTTGGATCTGGAGGGGGCCAAGGCAATCCTTGAGATCCCAGCCAGGGAGGAAGGCACGATTCGAAGAATCCTGGCCAATGTGGGCGATACGTTGAAACCGGGCGATCCGCTGTTCGAACTTGCATAGCATGGCCCCAATACTGAGCGATTTCGCCCGGGCCCTGGTGCAAGCGGATGCTTGCCATTTCCTCGAAACCGGCGACCCTGCGACCTCGGCAGGAAGCGAAGGTTGACAGTCGGGGCGCGATCAAAGCTGCGACTCAATCTGCAACCGGCGACTTTTTCGTGGCGCCGAATTTCAGCCGGCTGTCCGGGGCGCGTCGCGGCGGCTCAGTATCAAACCCACAGTCGATACACCCAAAACGACTCGTCCTCCGCGAATCGCCGCGCGAACTCGCCCGGTGAAAAGCCGGTAATGCGTTTCACGGCACGGCTCAGGTGCGCCTGGTCGGCAAAGCCCTCATCGTGGGCGATCCCTGCCCAATCCAGAGCCCCCGTGTTTTCGAAGCGGGCGCGGGCGGAAAAGAACAAGCCCTCCGTCTTCACGAGCGACTGCCATTCCCGCAGCGAGCGGCCGCTGTACGCCTTGATGCGACGCTCGACGTGGCGCGGGCTGTGGGACCGCCGCCATTCGTGTGCTTGCCAGGACAGCCGGTTGACCCAATGGCGGCCGGCTTCGCGCAACGAGGGGGAAGGCGAGGCGGGAGAGCCGACTGCGCGCCAGCGCGGCACCAGGTGCCGCTGAAGCGCGGCGAGCGCGGCAGCGTCATCGTTCGAGGCCAGCAGGTCTGCGAGGAGCGGCTGCCAAGCGTCGCGGAGCAGCTCGCGCGCATCGACGGTCCTGTCCTGAATGGCGGCCAGATCGATCTGGAACAGGGATTGAGCCGCGCTGGCGTCGAAGCAGATCATCCCCACGCGGCCTCCGGTCGGCGCCCAGCTTACGGTGGGGCTGGAGTGGGTGCCGGAAAGCACGATGGGCGAATCAAATGGCGTCCATTCGACGTTTTTCTCCGTGTGTTCGACGTTGCCCGCCTCGGCATCCTGGAACCACGTCAGGCTCACCAGGGGCGAGGCGGGCAGGTGAGTCAGGCGTTGTGCGTCGGTCAAGGCGACGCCGCGCGTATCCCGGCAGACGACCGCGGTAACGGCGCCTTGCAAGCCGAGCGGGGCGAGATGAAGACGTCCGCGCGGGACTTGGCCGCCCATTGCCGCGATGGGAGCGCGGGTCAGGGGCTCGGGGCAGGAAAAAACGGCGGGCGTCGGGTCCATGAGCGCGGAGTATAGGGGAGCTGCGCCGGGCGAGGCTGCCGATGTCGTTTGCGTTCAAGAGGTTCCGCGGCGTTCGGCCCAGAATCGGGCAACCGTCCACAAGGATTACCGACATCGTGAGCACCCCGTCAGAACGTCAATGTCCGATTCATCGCAATGCCTCCGCCGCGACGCGGGCCGAGGGTTCCGCGGATAAGTGGCCGCCCGGTCCGCGGGCGGGCCTGACGGGATGGAAACTACTGAGAGCCATGGCAGGCGATTTGCCCGGCGCGTTGGCCGCATGGCGGAAGTCGCACGGCGACGTCATGCATCTGCGGATCTGGCCGGAACACACGGTCGTCGTCACCGACCCTCGACTCGCTCGGGAGCTTCTGGTCGCGCACCATGATGCGCTGATCCGTTGGGAACGAGGCATTCGTGTGTTTTCGCAAGTGCACGGCCACAGCGTGCTGACCGCGGAAGGAGAGGCATGGCGTCGCCGCCGGCACGCCCTGGTTCCCGGTTTCTCCCCCAAAGCCGTTCAGCGCCTTTCGCCGACGATAGTCGACACCGCGGCGCAGGCGTTCGCGCAGTGGCCGCAAAACCATGCCTACTGGCCGATCGAACGCGAGCTGACGACGTTGACCATGGACGTGATTCTCCGCTTGGCATTCTCGGATCGTCTCGGGGAGGACGTGCGCGCGGTCGAACAGGCCGTCCGCGTAACGAGCGCAGCCGCCAATGCCGAGTTCTATAGCCTGTTCAGCGGGCCGGATTGGTTGCCCTGGAAGCGCGAGAAGCGACGCGCATTATGGACGTTGAAAGAACTGATCGAACGGCATATACAGAGCCGTCTGAAACGGCCGCGCGAAGCATGGCCGGAAGATATCCTGACGCGCCTTCTGCAATCCCGCGAAGACGCATCGGAGCAGACGCTTCAGGACGTGCGCGATGAATGCATGACCACCTTCCTCGCGGGCCACGAAACGACGGCGGCGAGTCTGGTGTGGTGGGCATGGTGCATGGCTTCCAATCCCGAAGCGCAAAGCGCCGCGCGCAAGGAAGTCCGGCGGGTGTTGCGGGGCAGACCGCCCGCGGTCGAGGCATGCCAGGAAGCCGCCTATCTGACTCAAACGATCAAGGAGGCGTTGAGGCTTTATCCCGTCGCGCCGCTACTCATGAGCCGTCGTGCAGAATGCGCGATCAAACTGGGGGAGTGGACGTTCCCGGCGCGCACGCTGTTCATGATCCCGGTGCACGCCCTGCATCACGACCCGCGATGGTTTCCGGATCCCGAAGCGTTCCGGCCCGAGCGCTTTGCGCAGGACGCGGCGGAAGTGCCGCGGGGCGCCTATATTCCGTTCGGCGTGGGGCCGCGAGTCTGTCTGGGGCAGCATTTGGCCATGGCCGAAATGACGGTGATCGCTGCGCAATTGCTGCGGCGCTTCACGCTGGCGGTTCCAGTTGGCATGGCGCCGCCACGTCCCGTGCTCAATGTGACCCTTCGCCCGGAGCAGCCTCTGCACCTGGCGATTGCCGAGACGGACGAAGACGCCGATTGACCGACGGATAGCGGGCCGGAACTCCGCTCCGCCGCGTCCGGCCGGAACTTTTGTGCGGGTGCAAACTCTGATCCCATTCTTCCCAGACATGGCCAAGGAGTGCCCGATGAAACTCAAACCCTTGCCCGACGCGGTCGCGGATCCCTTGGCATTCGAGGCGGAAGCCCAGGGATGGCGCGGGAATGGTGCCGTTTCGCTGGCCTCCAATGTGTCCGCGATGTCTCCGGTCGAGCTGATGCGGCATGCGCTCGTGAAGCTGGAAAACTCATCCGTGTATCAAACGCCGGAAAAAGCTGCCGCGATGCAGTATCTGGTCAGTGCTATCAGCATGGTCAGCGTCGTCACGTGCAGTTGAACGCGGGCGCGGAGCCCCGGGCCCGCGCATGAGCGGGCGCGCCCGCGCGGCGCGCTTTTGCCTGCAAGACCGGTAAACGCCGTTTGATTGCTGCGGCGTTTTGCCGCGCGGCGTCGCCCTTAGGGGTATACGCCAGTGCGAAAACTCGCATTTTTCATATATCTTCCCGCTCTCGGTGGATGCTTGCCCATAAAACAGCACGATAAGGAGGGCCTTCCATGGCGCTCAAGCACGCTGCATTTCTGGATGTCATCGATGCGCGGGTCCCGCGGCGCGGGGTCGCCTTGTTTCTTCGCGTTGCCGGTGAAACGGGCGCGCTGTCGCGCACGCCGGCCAACTGACCGTCCATCCGCGTTCTGGCGAGGTGAGCCGTGCACAAATTGCTGGCCGACTGGTGCGAGATGCTGAGTGTGTTGCTGCGGGACGTGGCGGACATGCAGGCCACGGCGGAGGCGCGCGACAGGGCGTTGCGCCTCGCGCACCGGCATTCCTGCCAGGCCCCCATCTGTTTCCGGATGTCCGACACGACGATCGGCCTGCTGGCCGAGACGCTGAATTGCGCCGTGCGCGCATCCTGCGCCCGCCATGACAGCGCCGCGTGGATGCGGGCCCTGGACCAGGCCTACGCGCAGTTCCTGCAATACCTGGCCCGCGACGAGGAACACTGGTCCACCTGCGGCCCGGAAGGAAACGCTATCGGCTGCCCGCCGCCTCGCGTCCATCTGGGCGGGCGCGCTTAGTTCGAGGCGCGGACGCCGCGGACGCGCCGCTTGTCGATCTTGACCACGGTGTCGCGGCCCTGCTCGACGTCGAGCTGGATGGCGGCGTGGACCTTGGCGCGGCTCGCTTCGATCCGGTGCGCGCACGACCAGCCGCGTTGGCTGGCGACGGTGAGTTTGCGATCCAGTTCCTGATGCCGGCGGCGTTTGCTTTCGGTGGACATGGTGCTGAGTTCCTGGTCGGTGATTAATCGCATGTGACGCTCCTGGAGTCGGTCGATGGGTGTGTCGGCCTCTTGACGGGTCTGCACGTAGAAAGTCCTCGCGGCGCGCATGGCCGCGAAGACGGAAAACGGAGAAAGAAGGGGAAGAGAAGCCGGACGGCCGATTCCGTGGGGAACGGCCGCGGCCGATCGCTACCGCATGGCGGCGGACGCGAGCGCGCTGGGAAGGGGCGAGGGGAGGAAGCGCAACGGCAAGGCGGCAGCGGGCCGTGCTGCGTCAGGGATCGACGGCACCCGCTTGTTTTGATGAAGAGGAATCATGTCCTGGACATCAGACACCGCGCGCACTCCTACCGCGGACGCGGCCGCGCGATGCTGCGCGGCCGGCCGGACGAGGCCCCGCGTGGCGGGGCCGTACTGTTCGAATGGCCCGTACTATGCCTGTTTAAAAATATATTGCAAGCCGCGGGCCGCAGCGGTGGCGAACGCGGCCCGCCGGGAACCGGGCGCTCGGTGTTTTTCCTCCTTGACACCCTTCGCGATAGTCCATAAAGTCACCGCACAGATTTAGATAAAAGACCATCTGTAAGATGGTCTTTTATCGCGTGCACGTTGCGTCGACCTCTTACAGAAATAATTCCAAGAGGAGACCACTGTGCAATCATCGACCGTCAAAATACGTGGCATCGACGATGTCATCGCTTATATCGATTCACGCCCGGGCATCGTAGGCAGGGCCGGCCTTATCTGGTGGCTGGCGCTGGGCGGATTGTTCCTCGACGCATTCGCGAACTCGGCGCTGAGCGCGGGCCTGGGCCCGATGACGCGCGACCTGGCGCTGTCGGCCGGGCAGGTCGCGCTGATGACGTCCTTCGCGTCCTGGGTCGCCATCGCCTTCAACCCGATCGGCGGGTGGATGGCGGACCGCTGGGGCCGCATACGTCCATTGATCATCGCCAAGCTGCTCGCCGTGATCGGCGCGGTGCTGGTGGTGTTCGCGCCTTCATTCGAAGTCATCCTGGCGGGCCGCTTCTTCGTGGGCGCCGCCTACGGCATCGACTTCGCCATCGCGATGGCGGTGCTGGCCGAATTCACGCCCGTCAAGCTCAAGAGCCGGCTCAATACCTGGCAGGGCATGTGGTACACGGCCGTCTGCAGCAACCTGCTGCTGGCGCTGCTGTTCCATTCGTGGGACGTGGGTGATTCGATCTGGCGCTATTCGGTCGCGGCCACCGCGATCTTCGCCCTCGTGATCCTGGTGCTGCAGATGAGCTATATGGTGGAGAGCCCCATCTGGCTGGCCCGCAAGGAACGCGTGGTGGAAGCGGCCGCGGCGATGACCCGCATCTACGGCCGGACCTTCGCGGCCGCGCCGGTCGAGGAACGCGTGCCGGTCAAGAATCAGGCCCGTCGCGGCCTGGCCAACGTGCTGCTGATCTTCCGCAGGGTGTACCTGCCGCGCACCATCCTCGCCGCCACCGTGCAGATCGGGCAGTCGATCCAGTACTTCGCCGTGGGCTGGTACCTGCCGCTGATCAGCGCGGCCCTGTTCGGCAAGGACTTCGTCTACGCCACGATCGGCGCGCTGGTGTTCAACATCTTCGGTATCTTCGGCGGCTTCATGTCGCCCCTCATCGGACGCAAGCTGGGCCTGCGGCGCGCGTCGGCGTTCGGCTTCGCCGCCGTGTTCCTGATGCTGCTGATCCTGGGCACCTTCCACGGCAAGATGCCGCTGTGGCTCGCGGTGGTGGTGCCTTCGCTCTTCATCCTGTTCCACTCCGGCGGCCCGGGCGCCAACGGCAAGAGCCTGTCTTCCCTCTCGTTCCGCGGCGAGCTGCGGGCCGGCGCGAACGGCATCATCGGCGCGCTGGGTTCGATCGGCGCGGCCGTGGGGCTGCTGGTGTTTCCGATCTTCCGCGAGAACTACGGGCTGGAAAAGACCTTCCTGATCCTGTCCATCGTTCCGCTGGTCGCGAGCATCATCTGCTTCACGATCAAGTGGGATCCGACGCGCACCACCATCAACCCGGACAACGAGGACGGCGCTCCGCAGTTCAAGGACGACGCGGCGCCGGCCACCCTGGACCCCGCTATCGGAAAAGCCGCGCGATGACGAACCGAAAAGTGATTCTGGCCATCGACGAGGGCACGTCCGGCACGCGCGCGGCGACCGTGTCGGCCGACGGCCACGTGTCTTGCCTGGAGTACGTCGCCTTGCAGGTAAGCACGCCCAGGCCCGGGGTGGTCGAGCAGGACGCCGACGTGATCCTGGAGAAAACGATCGCGGTATGCCGCGGCGCGATCGAGCGCGCGCGGGGCGAGGGGCAGGAGATCGTCGCGCTGGCGATCGCCACCCAACGCGCCACGGCCGTGCTGTGGGACACCCGCAGCGGCCGGGCGCTTGCGCCGGCCATGGTGTGGCAGGACACGCGCTACGTGGACGAGCTGGACCTGCTGGCGCCGCAATGGGACCAGCCGCTGCTGGCGCGCGTGGGGCGGCCGGTCGGGGTGCGCTCGCTCTATCTCTGGGCGGCGCATCATCTGCGTGAAACGCCGCAGGTGGCCGAGGCCTGGCGCGAGCGGCGCCTGGCCTTCGGCACCGTCGACAGCTGGCTGCTGTGGCACTTTGCGGATCGGCGCGAATGCGTCACCACGCCCACCAACGCCACCTCCGCCGGCGCCTACGTGCTGGCCGAGCACCGCTATTACCCGGAGTGGCTGGCCACGCTGGGCTTTCCCGCCGAACTGCTGCCGGCGCTGCGCCAGGACGCCGACGACTTCGGCCGCACGCGCCAGGAGGTGCTGGGCATCGACGTTCCCATCCTGGCGTCGGCCGGCGACCAGCACGCGGGCGCGGTCGGGCTGGGCTGCCTGGACCGGGGGCAGGCCATGTGCGTGCACGGCACGGGCAGCTTCGTCGACCTGATCATCGGGCCGGAGCCGCCAGTGAATTCGGGGCGGTTCGAGGGTTCGCTCACGATGACGGCGCGCCGCCAGGACGGCGTGTCGCATTTCGCGGTCGAGACCTTCGTCGCGACCACCGGCTCGGCCCTGAACTGGGTGTGCGAGAAGCTGAAGTGGTTCCGGGATGCGCGCGAGATCAGCGCGCTGGCCGCCACCGTCGATTCCTCGCGCGGCGTGACGTTCGTGCCGGCCCTCACGGGCCTGCGCGTGCCCAGGATGGAAGCCTCCGCGCGCGCATCGCTGACGGGCGTGTCGATGGCGACCACGCAGCCCGAAGTGGCCTACGCCATCCTGGAAGGCATCGCGCATTCCGTTGCCAGCTGCATCGAGGCGGACGAAGAGGTGTCGGGCGTGCGGGTATCGGAGCTGGTCGTGGGCGGCGGGCTCTCGGGCAGCGATGCGCTTTTGCAGATCCAGGCCGACCTGGTGGGCATACCCATCCGCCGCATGCAGGAAGCCGATCGCGCCAGCCTGCGCGGCGTGGCGTTCCTGGCCGGTTCGTCCGGCCTGTTGTGGAACTCGCTGCAGGAAGCCCGCGAGACGACGGTGACCGACGCGGTCTTCGAGCCGCGGCTCGACGAAGGCGAAAGGCGGCGGCGGCGGGCCCTGTGGCACTCGCGGGTGGCCTCGGAGCTGGAGCACGTGGAGCAATTCAAGCAGGACAAAGAGGAGGTCTTGGAAAAATGATCGGGTGGCTATCCAGAAAGCCCAGGAAGGACCGGGCTGAAATGACCCGAACGGAACCTTTGCGGCTGAACCGGCAGGAACAGCTGGACCGGCTGGAAACCGAGCAGTTCGACATCGTCATCGTCGGCGGCGGGATCACCGGCGTCTATGCGGCCTTGGATGCGAGCCTGCGCGGCTACCGCGTGGCCGTCATCGAGAAAGACGACTTCGCGTCTGGCACGTCCTCGAAATCCTCGAAGATGGTGCACGGCGGCCTGCGCTACATCGAGCAGGGCAATCTCGGCCTCGTGCGCCATTCGCTGCACGAGCGCCAGCGGTTGCGCCGCAATGCCCGGCACCTGGTGCAGCGGCTGCCGTTTCTGTTTCCCATCCTGGAGAAGGACGGCGTGTTCGACAAGCGCCTGTCCAAGGCCTTCGAGAGCCTGCTCTGGACCTACGACGTGGCGGGCGGCTGGCGCGAAGGCATCCTGCACCAGAAGCTGACGCCGGCCGAGGTGCTGTCGCACTGTCCGACCTTCAAGGAAGAAGGGCTGCTGGGGGGATTTCTGTATTTCGACGCGCGGGTGGACGACGCGCGCCTGACGCTGACGGTGGCGCGCACCGCCGCCTTCCACGGGGCCGCCGTCGTCAACCACGCCAAGGCCGTGGAGATCACGCGCAATGCGCGGGGCAAGGTCGACGGCGTCGTCGTCCAGGCCGGCGGGCGGGAGATCCGCGCGCGCGCCGGCGTGGTCGTGATGGCCACCGGCGTCTGGCTGCGCGACTGGACCGGCGCCCGCAAGGACGATGCGTCTTCGCTGCAGGTCCGCCCGGCCAAGGGCGTGCACGTGGCGGTGCCCTGGCTGAAGGTGCGCAACGACTGCACCGTGACCATCCCGGTTCCCGGCCGCAGCCGCCGCGCGACGATCACGCGCTGGGGCAACCTGTCCTATCTGGGCACCACCGACGAAGACTATGAGGGCGACCTCGACGACGTGTATTGCACCCGGCGCGAACTGGACTTCCTGCTGGAGGGCGCGCGCTCGGCATTGAAGGTGGACCTGCGGGCCGAGGACGCAGTGGGCAGCATCGCGGGCTGTCGGCCGCTGGTGGCCCCGCCGGGCGGAAAGACCCTGGAAATCAAGCGCAACCACGTGATCCGCGTCGCCGACGACGGCCTGGTCACGGTCGTGGGCGGCAAGCTCACCACCTCGCGCCATATGGCGGAGCAGACGATAGACGCCGCGCAGCGGGTGATCGGCAAGACCGCCCGTTGTCAGACCCGGCGCGCCTACCTGCTGGGCGCGGCGGGCTACGACCCGCAAGCCATCGTGGCCTCGGGCGGGCTGTCCGCCCATCTGGGCGAGCGCTACGGCACCGAGGCCCGCTTCGTCAGCGACATCCTGGAGCAGGCGCCGGCGCTGGTCGCGCCCATCGTCGAGGGCCTGCCCTACACCGAAGCGGAAGTCGTCTACGCCGCCCGGCACGAGCTCGCCGGCACGGTCGAGGACGTGCTTTCGCGCCGCATGCGGGCGCGCCTCATGGCGCGCGACGCCTCGGCCCGCGCCGCCGCGCGCGTGGGCCAATTGCTGCAGGCCGAACTCGGCCTGCCGGAAACCGTTATCGCTCGGCAGGTCGCTGACTACCTCGCCGCCATCAAGCACGAAAAGTCGATTCTCATGGGAGAGCAGTAATGATCAGTAAAGAAGCCATCAAGCGCGGCTACAACCGTGGCAACTACGTGGTGGGCGCGCACACGCCGCCGGCCTACGCGGCCGCGTTGACGCAGACGGGCACGGAGCCCGGCCTGCAGCGCGATCCCGTGGCGGTGCCGGGCGAACTCGTCGCCGCCCTGCGCGGCGCCTGCGACGAGGTGCTGACCGCCACGGCCGAGGTGGTCGCCTGGACCCGCGACTGGTGGGCCGGCTCGATGATGACGGAGACGGCGGGCAGGCCGGCCACGCCGCAAGCGGTGATCGCCAAGGCGTCCACGGTCGAGCAGGTGCAGGCCGTCATGCGCATCGCCAACGCGGCCGCCGTGCCGGTGACGGTGTCGGCGGGCCGCAGCAACGTGACCGGCGCGGCATTGCCGGTGCGCGGCGGCATCGTGCTGGACGTGTGCGCGTTGAACCGGCTGATCGGCGTGGACCGCGAAAGCCAGATCGTGGAAGTCGAGGCCGGCATGTTCGGCGACGTGTTCGAGCAGACCGTGCAGGGCGAGTACGGCCTGACGATGGGCCACTGGCCGTCGTCGTTCGGCATCAGCACGGTGGGCGGCTGGGTGGCCTGCCGCGGCGCGGGGCAGTTGTCGACGCGCTACGGCAAGATCGAGGACATGGTGTTCGGCATGGACGTGGTGCTGGCCGACGGCAGCCTGATCACGGTGGGCGGCTATTCGCGCGCGGCGCTGGGCTCGGACCTGCAGCAGGTGTTCATCGGCTCGGAGGGCACGCTGGGCGTGGTGGTGCGCGTGCGCCTGAAGCTGCATCGGCTGCCGGATTACGGCCGCGCCATCGCCTATGGCTTCAAGACCTTCGCCATCGGGCTGGATGCCTGCCGCGAGATCATGCAGCGCGGCGCGAATCCGGCGGCGCTGCGCCTGTACGACGAATTGGAAAGCGGGGTGCAGTTCAACCGACCCGACCTCAACGTGCTGCTGGTGGCCGACGAAGGCGCCCGCCCGATCGTGGACGCGGTCATGGAGATCAGCGAAGGCGTGTGCGAGGAACTGGGCGAGAAGCTGGACGGCGCCGCCGTGTTCGAGCGCTGGCTGGATACGCGCTACCTCACGGGCAAGAGCGCCGAGGGATTCAAGCGCAGTCCGGGCTTCGTGGCCGACACGCTGGAAATGGCCGGGCGCTGGAGCGACCTGGCCGCGATCTACACGGAGGTGGTGGCGGCCATCAACGCGGTTCCCGGCACGCTGGCCGGGTCCGCGCACCAGTCGCACGCCTACGTCGACGGCGCCTGCCTGTATTTTTCGCTGCGCGGCGAGGTGGAAGTCGAGAACCGCGCCAAGTGGTATCGCCAGGCCTGGGATGCCGCCAACGCGGTGCTGATTAAATACAATGCGGCGCTCAGCCACCACCACGGCGTGGGCCTGCTGCGCGCGCCGTACATGCAGGAATCGCTGGGCAGCGGATTCCAGGTGCTGAGCGCGATCAAGCGCACGCTGGATCCGCAGAACATCCTCAATCCCGGAAAGCTCGGCCTGAGCGACGAGCTCCACTACGACCAGGACAGGCGGTAACCATGGACAGATCATTCGGGGCATGCCTGGCGCGCCATCCGGTCATCGCGACGCTGTACGGGGTTGAGCAGATCAACACCTTCGTCGGCAGCGACGCCGAGATCGCCATCGTGGCCAACGTGGAGCTGCGCAAGCTTGCGCCGGTGATCTCGGCGCTGAACCGGGCGGGGAAATTCGTCATCGTCAATATCGACAGCTGCGAGGGCCTCTCCCAGGACAAGGGCGGCGTCGAGTACCTGGCCGATATCGGCGTGGCGAGCCTGGTGTCCACCCGGGTGGCAACCATCCAGCGGGCCAACCGGGCGGGCATGGTGACCATGCAGAAGGTGTTCGTCACCGACCGCTCCACCTGGCCGCGCAGCGTGAAGGCCCTGGAGCAGAGCGATCCCAACCTGGTCCAGCTGATGCCCGCGCCGATGCTTTCGCACATGGCGGCGCAGGACCTGAAGGCGCTGCCGCCCATCGTCGCCTCGGGCTTCGTGTGCAACGAGACGGACGTGGGCATCGCCATGCGGCACGGGGCGGTGGGCGTGTCCACCAGCGACCATGCCTTGTGGGGACTGGATCCTCGCCGGCTCAAGCAGTAAGCGGCGGCGGGGCGGGCTCCGCGAGCCCGCCCCGCGCCCGCGTGCTAGTCCGTCCGGACGATCCCCGAGCCGGCCCGGCGGCGCTACCGTGTTCGAGGCAGGGACGCCGGTGCCGGGGAGCGAACAAGAAATGTCAAGATTTGCATTGCTTTAACGTTGCCGTTCCCGTCACGCGATACCGTTGGGTTTTCGTTTTTTGGGGGTGGAAATGTACTCGCTATCGAAGCGTTGCGGCGCGGAATTCTTCGGCACGTTCTGGCTGGTATT
This sequence comes from Achromobacter denitrificans NBRC 15125, assembly GCF_001571365.1. Classification (GTDB taxonomy): domain Bacteria; phylum Pseudomonadota; class Gammaproteobacteria; order Burkholderiales; family Burkholderiaceae_B; genus Achromobacter; species Achromobacter denitrificans. The sequence goes on from NZ_BCTQ01000018.1 coordinate 34,921, forward strand.
GGGCGGTTGCGGGGCGGCGGTGCTGGCGGCGGGCTTTCCCGAGCTGGGCATCGGTTTCGCCGGCGTGGCGCTGGCGTTCGGCCTGACCGTGCTGACGATGGCGTTCGCGGTGGGCCATATCTCGGGCGGCCACTTCAATCCGGCCGTGACGGTGGGCCTGGTGGCGGGCGGCCGTTTCCCGGCCAAGGAAATCGCGCCCTACGTCATCGCGCAGGTGCTGGGCGCCATTGCGGCCGCCGCGGTGCTGGCCTGCATCGCCAGCGGCAAGCTGGGCTTCGACCTGAAGGGCAGTCACTTCGCGGCCAACGGCTATGGCGCGTATTCGCCCGGCAAGTATTCGATGGTTTCCGCCCTGGTGACGGAAGTCGTGCTGACGGCGGGCTTCCTGTTCGTGATCCTGGGTTCGACCAGCAAGCGCGCGCCGGCCGGGTTCGCGGCGATCCCCATCGGCCTGGCGCTGACGCTCATCCATTTGATCAGCATCCCGGTGACCAACACGTCGGTCAATCCGGCCCGCTCCACCGGCCCCGCGCTGTTCGTGGGCGGCTGGGCGCTGGAGCAGCTGTGGCTGTTCTGGGTGGCGCCCATCGTCGGCGCCATCATCGGCGCGATCGCCTACCGGCTGGTGAGCGACCCCGCCAAGGAATAGGCGGCACCGCCCGCGGGCGCGGCCGGTTCCTGCAATCGGCCCCGATTCCGCCTGGACCCCGTCGGCTTGGCCGGCGGCGTCCGGGCGGTTTTGCGTTGAGCGCCCCGAAACGCGGGCGCCGGCGCGCCGCTTCGAGGGGGCGGGCGATAATAGAGCCCAGCCGATAGCCTGGCGGCGGCCCGACCGGGCCATCCGGGAAGAACAAGAAACACGAAGCACCCATGAGTCAATTTTCCATCGCCATCCATCTCACGCTCGCCATGCTGCTGGGCGCCGCCGTCGGCCTGGAGCGCCAGTGGCGGCAGAACTACGCGGGCGTCGTCACGCACGCCCTGGTCGCCCTGGGCGCGGCCGCCTATACCGCCTTGCCCGCGCTGCTGGACGCCAGCAACGATATGCGCCTGGGCAGCCAGGTCGTGACGGGCATCGGTTTCCTGGGCGCCGGCCTGATCATGCGCGACGGGCTGACCATCCGGGGCCTCAGCGCCGCGGCCACCATCTGGGCCACCGGCGCCGTCGGCGTGCTGGCGGGCTACGGCTTCCTGGCCGAGGCCGGCGCCGTGACCGCGCTGATCCTGGTGACCAACGTGGTGCTGCGCGGCGGCGCGAGGCTGGTGGACCGCTACGTGCCCGAGGCGGAAACCGAAGAGCGCTACTACAACATCGCGCTGACCTGCGCGTCGGCGGACGAGGCCCTGATGCGGGCGGAGCTGTTGAACGCGCTGGGCAAGCACAGCCTGCGCCTGCGCGGCGTGGAAAGCCAGCAGCGCGACGGCGGCCGCTCGGAGGTCACGGCGGTGGTCTACTCCATGCGCCAGGAAGACGAGCGCGTGGAAAAACTGGTGGGCAGCCTGAGCCTGCTGCCGCAGACTTTCTCCGCGAGCTGGACATCGGACACGGGCAACGCCTGAGCCCGCGTCGGGGCGCAATCAGGACGCCGTAAGTCGGATCTCAATACGCTTGCAGGTCGTATCCAGACCATGAGCGCCGCCCGTGAACCCTGCTTCCCCCGCCGCCGCGCCGTCCGGCCCCGCGCACTATGACCGCGTCACCATCGCCTTCCACTGGCTCACGGCCCTGCTGGTCGTGGGGCTGTTCGGGCTGGCCGAGGCCTGGGGCTTCCTGCCGCGCGGGACGCCGACGCGGCGCCTGCTGCAATCGCTGCACATTTCGTTCGGGCTGGCGTTTGCCGCCGTGCTCGTGCTGCGCGCCGCCTGGCGCCTGACCGCGGGCCGGCGCCTGCCGCCGGCGGCCACCGGCTGGTTGCGGGTGGCCGGCACGGGCATGCACGGCCTGCTGTACGCGCTGATGGCGGCGCAGATCGTGCTGGGCTTCCTGTTCCGCTGGGCCCAGGGCGAGCCCTTCGCCTTTTTCGGGCTGTTCGACGTGCCCACGCTGATCCCGATCGACCGCGAGCAACGCCATTTCATCGGCGGCCTGCATAACACGGTGGCCTGGACGATCATCGTGCTGGCGCTGCTGCACGCGCTGGCAGGGCTTTTTCACCATTATTTCCTGCGCGACGGGGTGCTGCGCCGGATGCTGTCGAGCCGCTGAGCGGGGGCGGACGTCCCCGGGGAGTGATCGACGGGCGGAGCAGGTTGTACATTACGCACTATCACCTGCTTCATTTCTACAGGATTCACCCGTCATGACCGCCCCGGAAGTCGTTATCTCTCCCTCGATCAGCTGCGCGAACGATAAGCCCTTTGTGCTGTTCGGCGGCATCAACGTGCTGGAATCCCGCGACCTGGCGCTGCGCGCCTGCGAGGAATACCAGCGCGTGACGACGCGGCTGGGCATCCCCTACGTGTTCAAGGCGTCGTTCGACAAGGCCAACCGCTCCTCCATCCATTCATATCGCGGCCCGGGCCTGGAAGAGGGGATGCGGATTTTCGAGGAGGTCAAGAACACCTTCGGCGTGCCGGTCATCACCGACGTGCATGAGCCCTGGCAGGCCGCGCCGGTGGCCGAGGTCGTGGACATCCTGCAACTGCCCGCCTTCCTGGCCCGGCAGACGGACCTGGTGGTCGCGCTGGCGAAGACGCAGCGCGTGATCAACATCAAGAAGCCGCAGTTCCTCAGCCCGACCCAGATGCTGAACATCGTCGAGAAGTTCACCGAGGCCGGCAACGACAAACTCATCCTCTGCGACCGGGGCACCTCCTTCGGCTACGACAACCTGGTGGTGGACATGTTGGGGTTCGGCGTGATGAAGAAGGTGTCCGGCAACCGCCCGCTGATTTTCGACGTGACGCATGCCCTGCAGCAGCGTTCGGCGCTGGACGCCGCCTCGGGCGGCCGCCGCGAGCAGGTGGCCGAGCTGGCCCGCGCCGGCATGGCGGTGGGGCTGGCGGGCCTTTTCCTGGAAGCCCACCCCGATCCCAGGCAGGCCAAATGCGACGGACCCAGCGCCTTGCCGCTGGACAAACTCGAACCCTTCCTGACCCAGCTGAAGCAGCTGGACGACCTGGTGAAGTCCTTTGCCCCCATCGACATCGAACCCTGAGCGCGGCGGTCACGATCGCTGCATCGAGTTGTTATACGATCCAGGCCACTCGAAGCCTGCGCGAGGCCGCTTTGAGTCTCAACCGTCCTTAGGGAGGCCTGGATGTCTTTGTATGTGATCGTCGCCGTCCGCAAGGAGCCCGTGAGCGGGCACGTGGCCTATGTCCGCTGGGGGCAGGCCGAGCGCGGCGTGCCGGGCTGGGTGACGGAACCGGTCACGGCGGCGGCTTCCGAAGTCATCGAACTCATCAAGGACGGCGTCGAGGTCGAGACCGCCATCAGCCTGGACGGCATGAGCGTGGCGTCGCGCCCCGTGCGGGTCCTGGTCGACGACGACGGGCGCGAGCACCTCGTGTCCGCGCCCATGCCCAGCTCCACCCTGCATACGCTGTTCGACCTGCCGGAGTTCTGATCCGGCGTCGCGGGCCGCCCTAGGGGATTCCCTTACTTGCGCGCCGGCCGGCGGGGGGCGATTCTTTGACAGGATCCTGCCCTCGCGTCTGGATGGATACAACAGAGGACGCCCTCTATGACTGAGCCCGGCTCTGCTCCCGCGCATGCGCCCGCCGCAAGGCGCAAGGGACGTCGCCTGTCGTGGATTTGGCTGGTGCCTATCATCGCGGCGGTGGGCGGTTTGCTGCTGGTGGTGCGCGTCTGGATGGAGGCCGGCCCCACGGCCACCATCAGTTTCCAGACCGCCGAAGGGCTGGAAGCCGGCAAGACGCAAGTGCGCTACAAGGAGGTCAACGTCGGCCTCGTCGAGCGCGTCGCCCTGAATCCCGACCGCTCCGGCGTCATCGTCACGATCCGCATCGACAAGGACGCGAGCAGCCTGCTGCAGGAAGGCACCCAGTTCTGGGTGGTGCGGCCCCGCCTCACCCTGAGCGGCGTGTCCGGCCTGAGCACCTTGTTCTCCGGCGCCTACATCGGCGTGGACCCGGCCGGCGACCGAAGCAAGAACGCCGCCGGCTTCGCCACCAAATCGGCCTTCGTCGGCCTGGAGATTCCGCCCGAGGTGACGCAGGACCGCGCGGGCAAGCGCTATACGCTCAAGGCCAACGACCTCGGCTCGCTGGACGTCGGGTCGCCGGTTTACTACCGGCGCATTCCGGTGGGGGAGGTGGTGGGCTACCACCTGGACAAGGCGGGCGAGGGGGTCGACGTGCAGGTCTTCATCGACGCGCCCAACGACGCCTACGTCAACGAAGCGACGCGCTTCTGGAATGCCAGCGGCGTGGATTTCAGCGTCGATGCGCGCGGGCTGCAGATGCGCTCGCAGTCGTTGCTGTCGGTGATCGTCGGGGGCGTCGCCTTCGATACCGTCGAGCAGCGCGCGCGCGTGGCCGCCAAGGCCGACGCGGAGTTCGTCATTTTCTCGTCCGAAGGCGCCGCCCGGGCGCAGCCCGACGGGGTGCCGCTGCATATCCGCATGCGCTTCGACCAGTCGGTCCGCGGCCTGGTGGTGGGGGCGCCCATCGACAGCTACGGCGCCACCATCGGGCAGGTGGATTCCATCGGGCTGGAGCTGGATCGCGAGACCAACCGGTTCTACGCGGTGGTGGGGGCCACGTTGTACCTGGAGCGCCTGGGCGCCAAGACCGTCGGCGAAATCAAGGAGTATTCCGGATCGTCGCTGGCGCATCCCAGCGGCAAGCTGCTGACCGAAATGATCGCGCAGGGCCTGCGGGCGCAGCTGCGCATCGGCAACCTCCTGACCGGCCAGCTGTACGTGGCCATGGCGATGTTCCCGGATGCCAAGCCGGTGTCGTTCAAGATGGAAGCCACGCCGGAGATCCCGACGGTGCCCAACAACCTGGACCAGCTGCAGATGCAGATCAACAGCATCCTGACCAAGCTGGACCGGGTGCCGCTGGAGGCGCTGGGCACGGAGCTGAACAATCTGCTGCGCGGAACGGCCAGCCTGGTCAGGCGGCTGGATACCCGCCTGGCGCCGGAGGCGCAGGCCATGCTGAAGCAGGCCAGCAAGTCGCTGGCAGCGGTCGGGGGCGTGCTCAGCCCCGATGCCGATCTCCCTGCCAGCGCGGATACTGCCTTGCAGGAACTGGCGCGCGCCGCCCGGTCGCTGCGGGAGCTGGCGGATTATCTGCAGGCCTATCCCGACGCGCTGCTGCGGGGCCGCCCGCAGGACGCTCCGCCGACGCGTCAGCCGGCGCGCCAGTAGCCGGCCCGCCCGCGGGGAATGGCGCATCCGTATTGGACTCGGCCCGCGGCCGGGAACGAGACTTGCTGGTCGGTCCCGCGGCCTGACTGCCGTCGCTCATGGCAACGGCGAGGCGTCCGAGAGGGACTCAGCATGGATCATAGTGAAATGATGGCGCGCATGATCACGCAGCCCGTCGCGCCGGGCAGATTTGACCGCTGGGATGGCATTCTTTCCGCTTATGCGGATTGCCTGATCCACGTGCAGTCCAAGCTGTCGGACGCGGAGGTCAGGCGCTTTCTGGAGGTGGGCGCCCTGGTTTTCCGCACCTGTTGCCAGGAAGAAGCGCGGCAACGCTGGACCGCGGAGGAGCTGGCGATGTACCACCGCAAGCGTTCCTTCGATGCGTAGGCGGCCGTCCTGGGGTTCAGAACAGGCAGTGGCGCAACGCGAACTTGCGCCCGAAGGCGCGCACCTCGTCGCCGTCCACCGAGGCCGTCACGTCCCAGTGATCGCCGCGGGTGACGAGGATGGAGCGGCTGGAACACGCATGCCGCAGGGCGAAGCGCCAGAACTCGGCTTCGGACCCCATCGGTTCGAGGTCGTGCGGCCCGATGAGGAGCCGGGCGGGGCGGGGCGTTGCGCCCAGCGTCCAGCGCAAGGCGATGCCCAGGAACGCAAAACGCGCCGAGAACGACGATGGCTGGACGCACAGCACGCGGATTCTGTTGTTCATGGCCGGGACCCTCCAGGTAGGTCCAGCGTAGCAAAAGCCTCCGCGCGCTTCCATACCGCCTTTGGCGGATTCCGACCGGTTCCCGCGACGCGAAGGCGGCGCTAGGCCACGGCCGGCGCGCGCTCGCGCGTGACACGCGCCAACAGCAGCAGGGCCGCGGCGGGCGCCACGGCGAACGAGGCGAACAGCCACAGCGCGGCGCGCTGCGCGCCCGCGACGCCGCCCGGGTCGGCCAGGCCGGCGCCGTTGGTGATCACGCCGGCCAGCGCTGCCGTCAAGGCCGTGGCGTACAGCTGCACCGTGGTGATGGAGGAGGAGGTCAGGGTTTCCTCTCCCGGCGGGGCGGCATTGAAGATCCGGGTGAGCAGGTGCGGCCAGCTCAGGCCGATGCCGAAGCCCACGCCGGCCAGCGCCACCACGTAGACCGCCAGCCCGGCATAGGACTGGAGCAGCGCCGCGCGCGGCGTCATGACGGCCAGCGCCACCAGCGAAGCCAGGATGACGACGGGGCTCAGGCGCACCAGGAAGTTCGCGGCCGGGCCGCTGCGGGTGGCGCTGGGCATGGCGGCCAGCGTCCAGCCCGCCGCCATGGCGGCGGTCATGTAGCCCGCGGCCAGCGGCGTCATGCCGTGGATGACCTGCAGGAAATACGGCACGAAAATCTCGGTGGTGATGGCGGCCACCACCAGGCACATCAGGGCGTACAGCGCGCCCAGCGGCGTTCCGATGCTGTAGGCGCCGGTGGGCAGCAGCCGCTTGGCGGCGCGCGCGTCCACCGCCGCGATCAGGACCGCGATGGCCAGCCCGGCGCCGATGCCCGCTAGGTTGCCCGCCAGTCCGGTGGACAGGCTGGCCAGCGTGATGGCCAGCACGCTTGCCACCAGCAGGGCCAGCGTGGACAGGGGCAGGGAGGTCGGCGAGGACTTCGGCATGGCGGCCTTGTTTCCGACCTTCAGGACGACGATGAGCGCCAGCGCCGCGGCGGCGGGCAGCAGGGCCCAGAAGGCCAGCCGCCAGTGCCCCGATTGCGCGAACATGCCGCCGATGGCGGGGCCGCACAAGGTGGCCACGCCCCACATGCCCGACACCAGCGCCATGGCGCGCGACCACAGGGCCGCTTCGAACACCAGGCGGATCAACGCATAGCTGAGCGCGAAGAGAATGCCGCCGCCCAGGCCCTGGACGCTGCGGCCCGCCAGCAGCCAGGGCATGGAAGGGGCCAGGGCGCAGACGACCGATCCCGCCGTGAACACCGCCACCGCCGACAGGTAGGCCGCGCGCGGACCCAGCGTTTCGATCAGCTTGGCCGACAGCGCCGAGCCCACGATGGACGTGACCACGAAGAGCGTGGTGTTCCACGCGTAGTATTCGAGTCCGCCGATATCCTGGATCACGCTGGGCAGGATCGTGGTCACGATGTAGACGTTGATGGCGTGCAAGGCGACGCCGCCCGCCAGCGCGATGGAGCGCAGGGCATTGCCGCCGCGCAGCAGCGCCGCCCAGGAGGCGTTTGAAACATGGGATGTGCCGGTGCTCACGCGGGGGTCCGCCTTCGATGTCGTTATTTAAACAAGAAAACTATTGGATAATACGCATGCCGGCGCCGGACCGCAAACCCGGCTTCACTGCCGGCGCAGGCCGCGCAGCAGCAGGTCGAGCGCCTGCAACGCCTGGGCCAGCCGGTCGGCGTCCTCCGGATCGGCGGCGATCCAGAAGGCGCTATCCGACAGGCTGCCGTTGATCAGCCGGGCAAGCGCCGCGGGCGCCGCGGGTTCGATGGCCCCGTCGTCCATCAGGCGCTGCAAGAGCGCGCCCAGCGACGCCAGGCAGCGCTGCTGGGCATGGTCGGTGGCCGGGCCCAGCACGGCGCGGGCGTCCTGCAGCACGATGCGCCGGATCTCGGGTTCGGCGGCCATCCTCAGATAGGCGCGGCAGCGTTCGCGGAAAGCGGTCCAGGCGTCCGGCGCCCGCGCCGAAATCTCGTCCAGGCGCTGGTCCATTTCGTCGTCGATCTGTTCGACGACCGCGGCCAGCAGGCCCGGCTTGCCGCCGAAATGATGGTAGAGGGCCCCGCGGGTCAGGCCGGCCGCGGCCGTGAAGTCGTCCATGGAGGTTGCCGCGTACCCCGCCTCGCGGAAGGCCCGGCGCGCGGCGTCCAGCAGTTTCGCGCGGGTGGCTTCGATCATTTCGGCGCGGGAGCGGGCCATGGTTTCCTCCGGTGGCATACGGGCCGTATGTAAATTGACATACGTAATGTATGTGAATACGATCTCGTTGTCTACATGCTTCAAAGGTTCCAGGTGGCCAATCCGTACCGCGAGTTGTTCAGGGCGCCCGGCGCCGTCGGTTTCGTGCTGGCGGGCGCGATCGCGCGCCTGCCCTTGCCGATGATAGGGATCGGCATCATCACGATGCTGTCGGAGGTGCGCGGCGCCTACGCGCTGGCGGGTGCCGTCGCGGCCACCTTCGCGCTGGCCACGGCCTTGCTCGCGCCGCGCATTTCGCGGCTGGTGGACCGGCACGGCCAGGGCAGGGTGCTGCCCGTCGCGGCGGGCCTGTGCGTGCTCGCGCTGGTCGGCCTGGCGGCCTGCCTGCGGTGGCAGGCGCCGGATTGGACCCTGTTCGCGTGCGCCGCGTTGGCGGGCAGCCTGCCCAGCATGCCCGCGATGATACGCGCGCGGTGGACGGAGATCTTCCGCGACAAGCCGCAATTGCGCACGGCCTACGCGCTGGAATCGGTGGCCGACGAACTGAGCTTCATCATCGGGCCGCCCTTGTCCGTGGGCCTGAGCGTGATCTTCTTTCCCGAAGCCGGCCCCCTGACCGCGGCATTGCTGCTCGCGGTCGGCGTCACGGCCTTCGTGCTGCAGCGGGCCACCGCGCCCGCGGTGCGGCCGCGCCGCGAGGAGCGCGAGGCCTCGGTGCTGCGCGTGCCGATGTTGCGGTCCCTGCTGGCCATGATGGCGGCCATGGGCGTGATCGTGGGCACCATCGACGTGCTCAGCGTGGCCTTCGCGCGGCAGCAGGAAATGCCGGCGGGCGCCAGCCTGGTGCTGTCGGCCTATGCGCTGGGTTCCTGCGTCGCCGGCCTGGTGTTCGGCGTCCTGACGTTCCGGGCGCCGCTGGCCCGGCTGCTGGCCGTCGCCGCCGCGGTCACGGCGTTCACGACCATTCCCCTGCTGCTGGTGAACGATCTGCTGGGCCTGTCGCTGGGCGTGCTGCTGGCGGGCCTGTCGTTCGCCCCGACCATGATCATCGCGATGGCGCTGGTGGAAAGCAACGTGCCGGGCCATCGCCTGACCGAGGGGCTGACCTGGCTGGTCACCGGCCTGGGCGCCGGCGTGGCCGCGGGCGCGGCGCTGGCCGGCTGGGTGGTGGACCACTACGGCGTGCGCGCGGGCTTCTGGACCGCCGTGGGCGCGGGCGCCATCGTGCTGCTGGCCGCGCTGCCGGCGGCGCGCCGCCCTAGGGTCGGCGCCTGAGGAGGGCGCGGATAGAATGGCGGATCCGGCGCATCATCAGGAGCAGGCCATGTCCAGGACCGTCATCAATCCCGATACCGTATTCGACTCCGTGCAATACGGGTTCAGCCAGGCCGTGATCGTGACCGGGCAGCGGCGCATGCTGCTGTCGGGCCAGGTAGGCGTCGACGCCAGCGCGCGCACCGTGGGCCCGGGCCTGCAGGAGCAGACCGCGGCCGCGCTGGATAACGTCGAGCGCGTGCTCGCCGCCGCGGGCGGCACCCTGGCGCAAGTGATCATGCTGCGCATCTACCTCTGCGAGACGGCGCGCGAAGATCAGGAAGTGATCGCCCAGGCGCTGCGCGACCGCTTCAAGAAGGATCCGCCGCCTTCGTCGTGGATCATCGTGAGCGGCCTGTCGCTGCCGGAATGGCTGATCGAGATCGAAGCGGAAGCCATGCTGGACTGCTGACCCGGCGCCGCGGCCGGTTTCAGGGCGCCTCGGGCTTGTCCGATTTGTCCGGCGCATCCGGCCTGTCGCGCCAGGGTGGCGCGGCGAAGGCGGCGCGCAGGTGCGCCAGGAAGCCGGCGGTCCGCGCCGGCAGCTCCTGCCGCGACTTGACCAGGGCCACCACGTTCGCCTGCGGCAGGCTCCAGCCGGCCAGCAGGGGCACCAGCCGACGCGCGCGCAGATGCTCCGCCACGTCCCATTCCGAGCGCACCATGATCCCGTGCCCGGCCAGGGCCCACTCCACGGCCGTTTCCCCCGCATTGCTCGACAGCACCGGCGATACGCGCACGCCCACGGCCGCGCCGCGACCCTGCTTGAACCGCCATAGGGTCACGTCTTCGTCGTTTTCGCGCAGGGCGATGCAATCGTGCCCGCGCAGGTCTTCCGGCTTGGCCGGGGCGCCGCGGCGCGCCAGGTAGGCGGGCGAGGCGCACAGGATCCGGCGGTTGGGCGCCAGCGGATAGGCCACCAACGTCGAATCGCGCAGTTCGCCGATATGGACCATGACGTCCCAATCGTCGGAGGCGAGCCGCGGCGGGCCGTCGGACAGGGTCAGGCTGGCCGTGACGTTCTCTCCCTGCTTGCGGAATTCCGCCACCAGCCCCGCCACGTAGCGCTGGCCGAAACCCAGCGGCGCGACCACGCGCAGGTGGCCCGCCACCAGCCCGCGCCGGCCCGCCAGTTCGTCCGCCAGATTGCCCAGCTCGCCGCTGATCTGCTCCGCGCGCAGCGCGAGCAGCCGGCCTTCGTCGGTCAGCGCCGTGCCGCGCCCTGAACGGTTGACGAGCCTGACGCCCAGCCGCTTTTCCAGCGCGTGCAGGCGCTGCGTGACGGCCGGGGGCGTCACGTCCAGCGCGCGCGCCGCTTCCGCCAGCGAGCGGGTGGCCGCCAGGCTCAGGAAGAAGCGCAGGTCGTCGGTGGTGATCATTCAGGCTCGCATTAATCGATGATTAAGTCTTTATTAAACACGCGAGGCCGGCGCCGCGCCATACTTGCTGCCAGCGGACGCCGGGCAGCCCGGCGTCTCCCGATCAGCGATACCGAGGCTCCCATGACCGAAATCACCGCCCCGTCCACCGTGGACACCCTGGACACGCCGTGCCTGCTGCTGGACGAGAGCCGCATGACGCGCAACATCGAGCGCCTGAACGCGCTGATGGCGGGCCATGGCGTGCAATTGCGTCCGCACCTGAAGACGCCCAAATCCATCGAAGTCGCGCGGCGGCTCATGTCCACGCCGCGGGGGCCGGCCGCCGTGTCCACGCTGCAGGAAGCCGAGCAGTTCGCGGCCGCCGGCGTCACCGACCTGCTGTATGCCGTCGGCGTGTCGCCCGCCAAGCTCGACCGCGTGCTGGCGCTGCGCCGGCAAGGGGTCGATCTCACCGTGGTGGTCGACAGCCTGGAGGCGGCGCGCGCGGTGGCGCGGCGCGCCCGCGAGGCGGGCGACGCCATACCCGCCCTGATCGAAATCGACTGCGACGGCCACCGCGCGGGCGTGCAGCCCGGCAATACGGAGCAGTTGCTGGCGATTGCGCGGGCGCTGCACGAAGAGGGCGCCTGCCTGCGCGGCGTGATGACGCACGCCGGCGAATCCTACGGCTGCGATAGCGTCGAGGCGATCGCGGACATGGCCGAGCAGGAACGCCAGGCCGCCGTCGTGTGCGCCCAGGCCATCCGCGAGGCCGGCCTGCCGTGTCCGGTGGTCAGCGTGGGTTCCACGCCCACGGCGCATTTCGCGCGCAACCTGGAAGGCGTGACCGAAGTCCGCGCGGGCGTCTACGTGTTCTTCGACCTGGTGATGGCGGGCCTGGGCGTGTGCGAGGTGGACGATATCGCGGCCACCGTCCTGACGACCGTGATCGGGCATCAGCCGGAGAAGGGCTGGATCCTGGTGGACGCCGGCTGGATGGCCATGTCGCGCGACCGGGGCACCGCCAGGCAGCGGGTGGACCAGCTGTACGGGCTGGTCTGCGACGCGCAGGGCAAGGTGTATCCCGACCTGCTGCTCGCCGAGACCAACCAGGAACAAGGCATCATCAAGGTGCGGCCGGGCAGCGGCGCCGTCCTGCCCGACCTGCCGCTGGGCGCGAAGCTGCGGATCGTGCCCAACCATGCCTGCGCCACCTGCGCGCAGCATGAGGCCTACGAGGTCGTGCGCTCCGGTTCGCCCGAGGTGGTGGCGCACTGGGAACGCTTCCGCGGCTGGTAACCCCTGCGCAAAAGGACGCTGACATGGAAATCATCCATACGCCCGACGCCACCTTGCCCGCCGGCCATTATTCGCAGGCGCTGCGGGCCAACGGCTTCGTTTTCGTCTCGGGGCAACTGGGGTTCCTGCCGCCCTCGGCGCCCGGCGCGCGGCCCGCGCTGGCCAGCGGCGCGGCCGCCCAGACGCGGGAGGCCCTGCGCAGCGTGCGGGCCATCCTGGAGGCGGCCGGCTCGTCGCTGGCCGCCGTCGCCAGCGTGACGGTGTACATCCCCGACGTGGGCCTTTGGGATGAGGTCAACCGGGTCTACGAAACGTGTTTCGGCGAGCATCGCCCGGCCCGCGCCATCGTGCCCACCCGCGAACTGCATTTCGGCGCGCTGGTGGAGATCAGCGTGATCGCGGTCGGCTGATGCCTGGTCGCGGCTTGTCAATATTTACATAAAGAAATATTTAGCCGCGAATAGTTCATTTTTCGTATCGTAATTGTTCCGTATTCAGGCCCAGCGGCCGCCGCGCAGAAGCACGGCGGCCGCTGGGCCTGGGCGTTCATTTCACGGCTTTCCTCCGTCGTTACAAACACTTGGCGCTGAAATAGCGGCCAACTTCGGGCTCAAATCCACGGCTCGGACTTTCGTCCTGCTCATACAATTTGAAACTGTATTTTGTATAGAAAGTAGAAAATTGTGAATCACCAGGACGCCGCATGACCATTGAATCGCCTCTCCGCACGGCACGGCCCATTCTGTCCTTGCCTGCCTCTCCGTCCCTCAAGCGCGCCGCGATCCTGGCGCTGACGGCCGCCTGCCTGGCTCCCGGGCTGGATGCGGCCGCGGCGCCGTTGACGCCCGCGCAACTGGCCGCCCAGCAGCGGGCGGCCGAGCGCGCGGCCCAGCGCGCCGCGCAGCAGGCGGCCCTGGAAGCCGCCATGGAAGCCCGGCGCCAGGCCCTTGAGGCCTACCGCAAGGAGGCCGAGGCGCGCGGCGCCAACGCCGTCGCCATGGCCCAGACGGCGTCCATCCTGTTGCTCGACACCGAACTCGGCACGGTGGGCCAGCGCCAGGGCGAACTGCGCGCCATGCCGGACAAGGGCGGCCTCTGGGTGCGCGGCACCGGCAGCACCTACAAGGTGGAAACGGCCAACGCCCGCCGCTTCGACCAGGACGCGAGCGCCATTTCCGTGGGCGGCGACTATGCCTGGAACCTGGACACGGCCAAGGTCTACCTGGGCGCCTTCGTCGGCCTGTCGGAGTCCAGGCAGGACGCCGAGTTCAATACCCGCGGGAAGATCGACAGCCGTTATGCCGGCATCTATCTGTCTTACGTGGACGACAACGGCCTGTATGTCGACGTGGTCAACAAGGTCGGCAGGATCGATCAGGACGTGCGTTTCGACCTGCCGCTGGACCGCGGCACCTACAACGACGACGTGTCGCACACGACCTACAGCGGCAGCGTGGAAGTGGGCTACCACTGGCGCCTGGCCGACGGCTGGTTCGTGGAGCCGCAGCTCCAGGGCATCTACAGCCGCAGCAGCCAGACGTCGATCGAAGGGCGGGCAGGGCTGCGCGCCGGACGCGACTTCAGCCTGGCGGGCGGCGGCACGGTGCAGCCCTATGCGCGGGTGTCGTACCTGAAGCAGTTCTCCCACGACGATACGGTGGGCTTCGGCGATTCGACCTACGATGTGGCGCTGCCCGGAAACCGCTGGCAGCTGGGCGGCGGCGTGGCGGTGGAAACCGGACGCCATCGGGCGTTCGTGGACCTGCAATACGGCACCGGTTCCAGCGTCAGCCAGGAAGTGACGGCCAACATCGGCTACACCTTCCGCTTCTGATCCAGTCCGGGTTTCGGTTCCCTCGCGGGGGCCCGCGCCTATAATGCGTGCGGCTCAATGCCTTCGGGGGAGATCGTTCGCATGCAGTACGAATACCTGTTCTGGTCGATGGCCGCGATGGTGGCGGCCGCCCTGGCCGGCGGCTCGCTGTGCGGCCGCCTGCGCTCCGTCAAGCATGCGCTCCTGGGCGTGGTCGCGCTCGCGGCGGCGGTTTTCGTGGCGGTATTCGTGCTGTCGCGCCGCGCCGGCTTCAGCGATCTGTCGGCGATGCTGTCGATCGCGGCCTTCATGTTCAGCCTGGTGATCGGCACCGCGGCTTCCTTGCTCACGCGGCGCGTGCTGTCGCGCCGCTGAGCCGTCCCGCGCGGGTCATTCCTCCGCGTCGAAATCCTCGTCTTCGTCGTCCTCGTCCTGCTCCAGGGCGTCATAGCCCTTCCAGGTGATGCGCCAGCGCGTGGCGCCCGCGTTCGCGGCGGTTTCGCTCACTTGCTTGACCAGCCCGGCGTCTTCCAGCAGGTCCAGGTGGTGCGCGATCAGTTGCAGGCCCTGTTCTTCGGGGTGCGGCGCGAGGGCCGCGTTCTTGATGTCGTGCGTGCTCAGGTTGGGGCCCGGCGCGTCGCGCAGGGCGCCCAGGATCGTGACGACCAGATCGAAATCGCGTTGCATGATGTCCACCATGTAGGGAAAGGATAGGGCGACGATAGCAGAGTTCGATGGCGGCAACGCGACAGCCGGCGGCCGGGTTACAGTCCAGGGTTCTCGATAACCGATATATGCTGAAACCATGAAGAAACCCGCAGAACGCGACTGCCTTGCGCTGGTCCCCGGCTACTCCGGCCAGGCCGCCAAGCTCTTTCTTTCGCGCGGCGCCGACGACCGCATCGATGGCGTGACCGTCTACGACCTGCTGGGCCACGTCAAGCTGCAGGGCGGCGCCGAGGCGGCCGCGGCCTGGGTCGGCGAATGGCTCGCCCAGGAGGCCGGCAACCGCAAGGCCCGCCGCACGCAGTTGCTGGCGCAGATGTTCATCTGCAAGCTCGTCGACGACGAAAAGGCCGCCTTCCTGGCCGCCCAGAAGCCGCTGGCCGCCGCGCTGGCCGCCGCCGGGGTGCGCATCCGTAGCGTCGCCGCCACATCCGGCGCGGCCCGCCAGTCGCTCGGCCCCACCGTCAAGAAGCATTAGTCCAAGGCTGTTATAGTCGCGCCTGGGCGTGCGTGTGCACCTGCGAGGTGCGTGCCCAGGCGGGCGATGCCCGCGAATCTAGGAAGATGGATCATGGAAATAGTAAGTCGGCAGGTTGCCGACGTGGCGGGCGGCGTTGAACTGCACACCACGCTGGATGGCGAAAGCATAAGCGTCTACGTGGTCGTGGGCGTGACCGATCTGAATGCGATCGCAGACATCGTGCCGCGCGCGAAGGTCGAAGCGGGGGCGGATATACACGCCTCGAATGTCGACGATGTTGATAATGCGCAAGAACAAATCGACCAAGTCCTGGAGAATATGAATCCCGGCGACGTGGCGGTTTTCCTTTGCTCGGGTCCCGACGCTTTCGGCGCGGCGCTCGACTTGCTGGGTTTACCTATCGACGAGTAAGCCTGGCGGCAAACCAAAGTGCTAGCCCGAACGGCGTATGTAGGATCGTGCGCGGGCAGGCGGCATTTATATAAGCCTTGATTGTTTTTTTATGATGCGTGGGTGTTTACACCTATGCAGGACTCCTTATTGCCTATGAAATCGTGTCGTTTTTCTGCGCAGTTTCTCTTTGTTGCATTATTGGCACGCATTTTTTAGGATTATGTTGACTTATGAGGGGAACCTAACGATAGTGTCGGCACACGATCACAAGCGTTGCGATTTTCGTTCAGTGCCGTGCCTTTTCCGGCTCAGCGTTATTGTTCTACTGTCCCCTCCTTGATTGATTCGTGACCTCCGGGCATTTGCCCATTATCTCTAGGAAATACAGTATGGAAACCGGCGTCGTTAAGTGGTTCAACTCGGAAAAGGGCTATGGCTTCATCACTCCGGAAGCGGGTGGCAAGGATCTGTTCGCTCACTTCTCCGAAATTCAGGGCTCGGGCTTCAAGTCTCTGGAAGAGAACCAGCGCGTCAGCTTTGTGACGGCCAATGGCCCCAAGGGCCCGCAAGCCACGAAGATCCAGGTCCTGTAAGGTCCTGAGTTTTCAAGAAAAGCCCCCTAGCGGGGCTTTTTTGTTTTTGCGCGCCGGATACTCGGCCGCGTCCATCATCCAAGCGCAGGTATTCGGGTAATCCCTCGGCGCGGTATTCTCTGACTATTCAAAACGGCAGCCGAATGCGCCGCCATCCACCGCAGGAACGCGCCGCCATGATTACTCCCGTTACCCCGTCGTCCATTCCCCAGGCCCACGAAGTCGTTTCTTTCTGGCTCGATGCGGGGCCGCAGCAGTGGTTCAACAAGGACGCCGCATTCGATGCCGCGTTTCGCGAGCGCTTCGAGGGCGCGCATGACGCCGCCGCCGCTCGCCAGCTGGATGCCTGGCTGGACGATCCCACCGGCGCGCTGGCGCTGATGATCCTGCTGGATCAGTTCCCCCGCAATGCCTATCGCGGCACGGCGCATATGTTCGCCACGGATCCGCTGGCGCAGTATTTCGCCGACCACGCCATCGCGGCCGGGCATGATCTCGCCGTCGATCCGCCGCTGCGCCAGTTCTTCTATCTGCCGTTCGAGCACGCCGAAAGCCTGGCGGCGCAGAACCGCGCCGTCGCGCTGATGGAGACGCTGGATGCGGAGTCGCTGCGGTGGGCGGTGCTGCACCGGGACATCATCAAGCGCTTCGGCCGCTTTCCCCACCGCAATGCCGCGCTCGGCAGGCAGACCAGCCAGGCCGAACAGGAATTCCTCGAATCGGGCGGATTCGCCGGCTAGGCAGGGAGGCGCCGAAAGGCGCTTCCGCCGTGAGTATCTTTGTGTATCGGCGCATGGCAACTTGAAAATGTTCAGCCGCTCGCGGGGCCGGGCAGGGCGCGGCGCCATGGGCCGCGCGGCATAGTTCGCATGCAAGGGAGCGCCCGCATGTTTGACGGTTTTCGAGGTTCGCCAATACACTGGGTTCAGCGAGATTTTCAAGCGACGCGGTCTGCGTTTCTCTTGTCGCCGTCAGTGGTACAGCGGTTGCTTCCTCTCCCATCCTTGATGATCTGGCGCCCCGCGAGCAATCGCTTTTCATAGGTCAAGGACACTCCATGGCAACCGGCATCGTTAAGTGGTTCAACGCCGAAAAGGGTTATGGCTTCATCATGCCCGACGACGGCAGCAAGGATCTTTTCGCTCACTACTCCGAGATCCGCAGCGAAGGCTACAAGTCGCTGCAGGAAAACCAGCGCGTCACGTTCGACGTCGGCACCGGCCCCAAGGGCCCCAGTGCGAAGAACATCAAGGTCGCGGCCTGATCCAGCCGGGCAGCGCTCCGGGCAAACCCGGCGCTCCGCCCATAAAAAAGCCCCCACATGCAATATGTGGGGGCTTTTTTTGGAGGCTGCCCGCGAGGCGGGCGGCCCCGGGGAACGCGCTTTTCCGCCTCAGTGCTTGGCGTGGCTGGGCGTCGACAGCTTGTCCACTAGCGCGATGCCCAGCGCCGACAGGATGAAGAGGGCATGGATGATGGTCTGCCACATGACGCCGGCCTCGGAGAAGCGCGCGTTGGGCGTGCCCAGCGTGCCGGCCTCGATGAAGGTGCGCAGCAGGTGGATCGACGAGATGCCGATGATCGCCATGGCCAGCTTGACCTTGAGCACGCTGGCGTTGACGTGGCTGAGCCACTCCGGCTGGTCCGGATGGTTTTGCAGGCGCAGGCGCGACACGAAGGTTTCGTAGCCGCCCACGATCACCATGACCAGCAGGTTCGAGATCATGACGACGTCGATCAGCCCCAGCACCAGCAGCATGATCTCCATTTCCCCGAAGCTCGTGGCATGGGTCAGCAGGTGCCATAGTTCCTTCAGGAACAGCATGACGTAGACGCCCTGGGCGACGATCAGGCCCAGGTAGAGCGGCAGTTGCAGCCAGCGCGAACTGAAAATCAGGCTGGGCAGCAGGCCGAGGCGGGGAGGGGAGTGAGGGATCATTGTGGTTGCGAGCCGTAGGTGTGTGCGAAAAAAGCGGGCGCAATTCTATCAATGCCAGATGTCCGCGGGCACCAGGTTTTTCACGGCGGGAACCATCTCCCGGTCCGCCGCTAGCATGATTACGCGGGCCATGCCCGGGTTTTATGTAAGGAAAACTGGCATTTGCGAAACTGTGTGCCGAAACGTTCGGAGCGCATTGGCCATATATAGAATTGCCGCCTCGTTGGCATAGAGCCAGTCAAGAGGAGTTTGTTCCCATGAAGATCCGCTACGCCGTCGCCGCGTTGTCCATCGCGCTTGCCCCTTATTCCGCCTCGCATGCGCTGGACATCGGGGGGTTGGTGGGTGCCGGCAGCAAAGTCGTCCAGGCCGCCACCTTGAGCGACGCCGAAATCAAGACCCTGTCGGACAAGGCCTGCGCCCAGAGCGACTCGCAAGAGAAGATCGCCGCGCCCGGCAGCAAGTACGACGCCCGCCTGCAGAAGATCGCCAAGTCGCTGGGCGGCACGGTGAACGGCCAGAAGGCCAGCTACAAGGTCTACATCACCAAGGACGTGAACGCCTGGGCCATGGCCAACGGCTGCATCCGCGTCTATAGCGGCCTGATGGACATGATGAGCGACGACGAAGTGATGGGCGTCGTGGGCCACGAGATCGGCCACGTGGCGCTGGGCCACAGCAAGAAGGCGATGCAGACCGCCTACACGGTCTCGGCCGCGCGCGACGCCGCCGGCGCCGCCGGTGGCGCGACCGTCGCCGCCCTGAGCTCGTCGCAGCTGGGCGACCTGACCGAGAAGTTCATCAACGCGCAATTCTCGCAATCGCAGGAAAGCGCCGCCGACGACTACTCCTTCGACCTGCTCCAGTCCAAGAAGCTGAACACCCGCGGCCTCGTGACCGCGTTCCAGAAGCTGGCCGAACTGGACGGCGGCAAGAGCGATATGATGAGCTCCCATCCGTCCTCGGCCAAGCGCGCGCAGCACATCGAAGAGCGCATCGCCAAGGCCAAATAAGGCGCCGGAAGGCGTTTTTCCACCCCGTCCGGGGCGGAAAACGGGGCGCGAGTATCCGGACTTATCCGGGTGCTCGCGCCTCTTTGCGTCAGGGGTCCGGAAGTTTCCGGTAAAATGGCGCGTTTATCCGCCCGTTATCTCTTATCTCTCGGAAAATAGGTCTTTTAATGCAGCCTGTGGTTGAAACCCTCTCCGGCCTGGAGCGCCGTGTTGATCTGGCCGTCTCGGTGGCCGACGTCGAAAAGGAAGTCCAGGCGCAATTGAAGCGCGTGGCTCGGACCGCCAAGGTCCCCGGCTTCCGTCCGGGCAAGGCGCCGCTCGCCATGCTCGAGCGCAGCCATGGTCCCAGCATCCGCTACGACGTGATCAATAGCCAAGTTGGCCGTGCTTTCGAGCAAGCCGTGGACGGCGCCAAGCTTCGCGTCGCCGGCGCCCCGAACCTCGAACCCAAGACCGAAGGCGTCACCGACGACACGCTGGCGTTCACCGCCACGTTCGAGGTGTACCCCGAAGTCGCCGTGCCCGATCTGTCGGCCCTGGCCGTCACCCGCTACGACACCGCCGTCTCCGACGCCGAAGTCGACAAGACCCTGGACGTCCTGCGCAAGCAGCGCGCCACGTTCGAAGCCCGCGAAGGCCGCGCCTGCGCCGACGGCGACCGCGTCACGCTGGACTTCGCCGGCACCATCGACGGCGTGCCGTTCGAGGGTGGCAAGGCCGAAGATTTCGCGTTCGTGCTCGGCCAAGGCCGCATGCTGCCGGAATTCGAAGAAGCCGCCCGCGGCCTGAAGGCTGGCGAAACCAAGGTCTTCCCGCTCAAGTTCCCCGATGACTATCAGGGTAAGGAAGTCGCCGGCAAGACCGCCGAATTCACGATCACCGTGAAGGAAGTGGCCGAAGGCGTGCTGCCCGAACTGAACGGCGAATTCGCCAAGTCGCTCGGCCAGCCCGAAGGCGACGTCGAAAAGCTGAAGGCCGACATCCGCAGCAACATCGAACGCGAAGTCAAGGTGCGCTCGCAAGGCCGCACCAAGTCCAGCGTGATGGACGCCCTGGTCGAAGCCGGCAAGTTCGACGTGCCGAAGGCCCTGGTCGACAACGACGTGCAAGGCCGCGTGGCCGCCGCCCGCGAAGAGCTCAAGCAGCGCGGCATCCCCAACGCCGAGTCGGTGCCGATCCCCGCCGAAGCCTTCGCCACCGAGTCCGAGCGCCGCGTGCGCCTGGGCCTGCTGGTCTCGGAACTGGTCAAGCAAGCTCAGCTGCAAGCCAAGCCCGAGCAAGTGCGCGCCCGCATCGAAGAGTTCGCGCAGAACTACGAACAACCCGCCCAGGTTGTCAGCTATTACCTGGCCGACCGCCAGCGTCGTGCTGAAATCGAGGCGATCGTGCTGGAAGACAATGTCGTCGCGCACGTGCTGGACAAGGCCAAGGTCACCGAAGAGAAGGTGCCTTTCGATCAGTTGATGGGGATGGCGTAACACTATGCAGAGATTCACCGATTTCTATGCGGCAATGAATGGCGGGTCGTCGGTGACCCCCACCGGCCTGGGCTACATTCCCATGGTGATCGAGCAGTCGGGGCGCGGCGAACGCGCCTACGACATCTATTCGCGTTTGCTCCGCGAGCGGCTCATTTTCCTGGTGGGTCCGGTCAACGACGCCACGGCCAACCTGGTCGTCGCGCAGTTGCTGTTCCTGGAATCGGAGAATCCTGACAAGGACATTTCCCTGTACATCAACTCGCCCGGCGGGTCGGTCTACGCGGGAATGGCCATCTATGACACCATGCAGTTCGTCAAGCCGGACGTATCCACCCTGTGCACCGGCCTGGCGGCCAGCATGGGGGCGTTCCTGCTGGCGGCGGGCAAGAAGGGCAAGCGTTTCACGCTGCCCAACTCGCGCATCATGATCCACCAGCCTTCGGGCGGCGCCCAGGGGCAAGCCTCCGACATCCAGATCCAGGCCCGCGAAATCCTGGACCTCCGCGAACGCCTGAACCAGATCCTGGCCACGAATACCGGCCAGACGATGGAGCGCATCGGCGTAGACACGGAACGTGACAACTTCATGTCGGCCGAAGATGCGGTATCGTATGGACTGGTGGACAAGGTGATGAGCTCCCGCTCGGAAGGTTGACTTCCCGGTTGACCCGAACCCGCTGCCATCATGTTTGAGTAAGCGCATGCGCTAGGTCTTTCCCGGCCTGGCGCATCTTTACCTGAGATACGAAACAAATATGCCTGAAAAAAAGGGATCGGCAGACGCAAAAGTGCTGCATTGCTCGTTTTGCAATAAAAGCCAGCACGAAGTCCGCAAGCTGATCGCGGGTCCGTCGGTATTCATCTGCGATGAATGCATAGATCTGTGCAACGACATCATCCGCGAGGAGGCGCAAGCCACCGCGCGCGCGGCGATTCGTTCCGAACTGCCCACTCCGGCTGAAATCAAGACCTTCCTCGACCAGTACGTCATCGGGCAGAACTCGCCCAAGCGCATGCTGGCGGTGGCGGTCTACAACCACTACAAGCGCATCCGCCACGGCGAGATCAAGGGCGACGAAGTCGAGCTGTCCAAGAGCAACATCATGCTGATCGGCCCCACCGGGTCGGGCAAGACGCTCCTGGCCCAGACGCTGGCGCGCATGCTGAACGTGCCCTTCGTCATGGCCGACGCCACCACGCTGACCGAAGCCGGCTACGTGGGCGAAGACGTCGAAAACATCATCCAGAAGTTGCTGCAGAACTGCAACTACGAGGTGGAGAAGGCGCAGCGCGCCATCATCTACATCGATGAAATCGACAAGATTTCCCGCAAGTCCGACAACCCGTCCATCACCCGCGACGTGTCGGGCGAGGGCGTGCAGCAGGCCTTGCTCAAGCTGATCGAAGGCACGGTCGCTTCGGTGCCGCCGCAGGGTGGCCGCAAGCATCCCAACCAGGACTTCGTCCAGGTCGACACGACCAACATCCTGTTCATCGTCGGCGGCGCCTTCGACGGGCTGGAAAAAGTCATCCGCGACCGCACCGAGAAATCGGGCATCGGCTTCTCCGCCTCCGTGCGCGCCAAGTCCGAGCGCGGCGTGGGCGAGCTGTTCTCGGAAGTCGAGCCGGAAGACCTGATCAAGTTCGGCCTGATCCCGGAACTGGTCGGCCGCCTGCCGGTGGTCGCCACCCTGGACGAGCTGGACGAGGCCGCCCTGGTGCAGATCCTCACCGAGCCCAAGAACGCCCTGCTCAAGCAATTCCAGAAGCTGTTCGCGATGGAAGGCGCCGAGCTGGACGTGCGGCCCGCCGCGCTGAAGGCGATCGCCCGCAAGGCGCTCCGGCGCAAGACGGGCGCCCGCGGCCTGCGTTCGATCATCGAACAGGCCCTGCTCGACACCATGTACGACCTGCCCTCCCAGGGCAACGTCAAGCGTGTGGTGCTGGACGAAGGCGCGATCGAAGGCGAGGGCAAGCCCTTGCTGATCTACGCCGACGAGGCCGCCGCTTCGGAGAAGCCGGAGCGGGGGGAAGTCCGGGACGCCGCAGCCTGATATTTCAAAAAAGCCCGTTCCCGTAACGGGTTTTTTTGCCTCAGGGCCCTTCCTGGGTGGAAACACGCTTTTCTCGCGCTCTCGACCCTTGCATACTGAAGGTGCCGCCCGGGGTTTTTTTTAGCCTTTGGGCTATCGAGGCGCCGAGATCTTGAATTTTCGGCTATTGTTCCCATAACAGACGTAACTGACGTGGCTGGTCCGGGTATACCCGGGCCACCTGTCCCCGATACGCCGAGTCATACCGAGGAACCTCCTATGTCTGCCAGCCAGACCCTGCCTTCCGACCCGATCGACCTGCCCCTGCTCCCACTGCGCGATGTCGTGGTGTTCCCGCACATGGTCATCCCGCTGTTCGTCGGCCGCCCGCGCTCCATCCGCGCGCTTGAGGTTGCGATGGAAGCGGGCAAAAGCATCATGTTGGTGGCCCAGAAATCCGCCGGCAAGGATGATCCCACTCCCGAAGACGTCTACGAGATCGGCTGCGTCGCCGGTATCCTGCAGATGCTCAAGCTGCCCGACGGCACCGTCAAGGTGCTGGTCGAGGGTACCCAGCGCGCCCGCATCAACAGCATCGAAGACGCCGATTCGCACTTCACCTGCCAAGTGACCCCGATCGAACCGGACGCCATGCAAGGCTCCGAGACCGAGGCCCTGCGCCGCGCGATCGTCGCCCAGTTCGAGCAGTACGTAAAGCTGAACAAGAAGATCCCCCCGGAGATCCTGACCTCGCTGGCCGGCATCGACGATGCCGGGCGCCTGGCCGATACGATCGCCGCGCATCTTCCGCTGAAGCTTGAGCAGAAGCAGAAGATGCTCGAAATCGTCGGCACCTCCGAACGCCTCGAAGGCCTGCTCACGCAACTCGAAACCGAAATCGACATCCTCCAGGTCGAGAAGCGGATTCGCGGCCGCGTGAAGAAGCAGATGGAGAAGAGCCAGCGCGACTACTACCTGAATGAGCAGGTCAAGGCCATTCAGAAGGAGCTCGGCGAAGGCGAAGAGGGCGCGGACATTGAAGAGCTCGAAAAGAAGATCATCGCCGCGCACATGCCCAAGGAAGCGCGCAAGAAGGCCGATGCCGAGCTCAAGAAGCTCAAGCTCATGTCGCCCATGTCGGCCGAAGCCACCGTGGTGCGCAACTACATCGATACGCTCATCAATCTTCCCTGGAAGAGAAAGAGCAAGATCAACAATTCCATCAGCAACGCCGAAACGGTGCTGGACAACGACCACTACGGTCTGGAAAAGGTCAAGGAACGGATCCTGGAATACCTTGCCGTGCAACAGCGCGTGGACAAGGTGAAGGCGCCGATCCTGTGCCTGGTAGGCCCTCCGGGCGTGGGCAAGACCTCGCTCGGCCAGTCGATCGCCAAGGCCACGAACCGCAAGTTCGTGCGCATGGCGCTGGGCGGCGTGCGCGACGAAGCCGAGATCCGCGGTCATCGCCGCACCTACATCGGCTCCATGCCCGGCAAGATCGTCCAGAACATGTCGAAGGTCGGCGTGCGCAATCCCCTGTTCCTGCTCGATGAAATCGACAAGCTGGGCATGGATTTCCGTGGCGATCCCTCGTCGGCGCTGCTCGAAGTACTGGATCCGGAACAGAACCACACGTTCCAGGACCACTACATCGAAGTCGATTTCGACCTGTCCGACGTCATGTTCGTGGCGACCAGCAACACGCTGAACATTCCGCCGGCCCTGCTGGACCGGATGGAAGTGATCCGCCTGTCCGGCTATACCGAGGAAGAAAAGATCCACATCGCCCGCGACCATCTGCTGCCCAAGCTGATGAAGAACAACGGCGTGAAGGATACCGAGCTGACCGTCGACGACAGCGCGCTGCGCGACATCGTGCGCTACTACACCCGCGAAGCCGGTGTGCGCGCGCTTGAACGCGAAGTGGGCAAGATCTGCCGCAAGGTGATCAAGCAGCTGCTGACCCAGAGCGACCGCGCCAAGGCCGAAGGCAAGACCGCCGAGGTCAAGCCGGTCAACGTGACGGGCGACAACCTGAGCGACTTCCTGGGCGTGCGCCGCTATGCCTTCGGCATGGCAGAGAAGGAAAACCAGATCGGCCAGGTGACCGGCCTGGCCTGGACGGAAGTCGGCGGCGACCTGCTGACCATCGAAGTGGCGGACATGCCCGGCAAGGGCGTGATCCAACGCACGGGGTCGCTGGGCGACGTGATGAAGGAATCGGTCGAAGCGGCCCGCACGGTGGTGCGCTCGCGCGCCCGCCGCCTGGGCTTCGCCGACAGCGTCTTCGAGAAGCACGACATGCACGTGCACGTGCCGGAAGGCGCGACGCCCAAGGACGGTCCGTCCGCGGGTATCGCGATCACCACGGCCATGGTGTCGGCCCTGTCGCGCATCCCGGTGCGCGCCGACGTCGCCATGACCGGCGAGATCACGCTGCGCGGCGAAGTGCTGCCCATCGGCGGCCTGAAGGAAAAGCTGCTGGCGGCCCATCGCGGCGGCATCAAGACGGTCTTGATCCCGGAAGAAAACGTCAAGGACTTGGCGGAGATCCCGGACAACGTCAAGAACCATCTTGAGATCGTGCCGGTGCGCTGGATCGACAAGGTGCTGGAACTGGCCCTGGAACGCCTGCCGGAGCCGCTGGCCGAGGAAGAGGCGGTCAAGGAACCCCTGGTGGCCAAGCCGGCCGAGCCGGGCTCGACCGATCCGGTGCTCAAGCACTGACAGGCCAGGCCGGGCGTCTCCGAATAGAGCGCCCGGTGGCCGGCAGCCTTCTCGGCTGCACAAAAAAACCGCCAGCGATTGGCGGTTTTTTTCGTTTGGGGGCAAATGCCGGGGCAGGCCCCGGCTAGCGCGGCAGCGCCGCGTCAGTGCAGCGCGTGGGTGCGGATCAGGCCGACGGCGATGCCTTCCAGCGCGAAGTCCTGGTCGGCGCCGACCACGATGGTCTGGAAATCAGGGTTTTCGGGCAGCAGCTCGATGTGGCCGTTCTGGCGCTGCAGGCGCTTGACGGTGACGTCGTCGCCCAGGCGGGCCACCACGATCTGGCCGTTGCGCGCTTCGGAGGCCTTCTTCACGGCCAGCAGGTCGCCTTCCAGGATGCCGGCATCGCGCATGCTCATGCCGCGCACCTTCAGCAGGTAATCGGGCGCCTGGGCGAAGAGGTTGGGGTCCACGCCGACTTCGCGTTCGACGTGCTCGGCGGCCAGGATGGGGCTGCCGGCGGCCACCCGGCCCACCAGCGGCAGCAGCAGCTGCGCCAGGGCGGGCAGCGGCAGCGAGGCCTGCGTGGGCGCCGGGGCGGCGTCCTTCAGGCGGATGCCGCGGGAGGCGCCGGCCGTGAGCTCGATGGCGCCCTTGCGGGCCAGGGCCTTGAGGTGATCTTCCGCCGCGTTGGGCGACCGGAACCCCAGGGCCTGCGCGATCTCGGCGCGAGTGGGCGGAAACCCGGTGCGCGCGACGGTCTGCCTGATGAGATCCAGGATTTGTTGTTGGCGATCGGTGAGTTTGCTGGCCATGGCGATGATCCGGTGCTAACGGACTGTACATATATCCAGCGCCATTCTGGGGGACGCAGCGCAAAAAAGCAAGCTTGCGGGGCCAGCCGCGTCGAGGTGGAGGTAACGGCGGCCGGCCGGCGCGCTTCAGGCGGGGCGCGCCCCGCGCCGGCGGCCAAGCGTGGCCGCCGGACGGCCGTGCCGTTGCGGCGTCATGGCGCGGCCCGGGCGATGCGCCGCGCGTTATTCCGGCTTGATGCCGGCCGTCTCGATGACGCCGCGCCACTTGCGGGTCTCGGATTCGATGTAGTCTTGCAATTCCTCCGGACGGGTGGCCTTGATCGTGATGGCCTTGTCTTCGAGCTTGCGGACGATGTCGGGCTGGGCCAGCGTTTTCAGCAGGGCGGAGCTCAGCACCGACAGCCGGTCGGCCGGAATGCCGGCCGGGCCCATTACGCTGACCCAGGCGTCCACGCTCATGTTCTTCACGCCCAGTTCCTCGGCGGTGGGCACGTCGGGCAGTTCCTTGATGCGCGTCGTGCTGGTGATGGCCAGCGCCCGCACCTTGCCCGCTTGCACCAGGCTCAGGGCGGCGGGCAGGTTGTCGAACCCGAGGTCGACGTGGCTGCCCATCAGCGCGGTCAACGCCGGGCCGCTGCCCGAGAAGGGGATGTGCTGCATTTTCGAGCCGGTCAGGATCTTGAAGTACTCGCCGGTCATGTGCGGCGACGTGCCGGCCCCGGGGCTGGAGTAGGACAGCTGCCGTTGTTTCGCGTCGGCGATCAGCGCGCCCAGGTCGCGGTATTTCGAATCGGCGTTGACCAGCACCAGATTGGTGTAGAAGCCGACCTCGCCGATCATGGTGAAGCCCTTGATCGGGTCGAAATTCAGTTCCTTGCGCAGCAAGGGGTTGATCACGTTGGTGGCGACGGTGCCCAGGAAGATGGTGTAGCCGTCCGGCTTGGCGTGCGCGACGGTCGAGGCGCCGATGGTGCCGCCCGCGCCCGCCTTGTTCTCGACCACCACGGGCTGGCCCAGTTCGCGCGAGAGGCCCTCGGCCAGGACGCGCGCGACGATGTCGGTCGAGCCGCCCGGCGGAAACCCGACCACGAAGCGAAGGGGCTGGTCCGGAAAGGCCGCGGCGGCGGAGCCGCCCAGCGTGATGGCCAGCGCGCCGGCCGTGGCGGCAATCCAGGTCTTGAATTTCATGATCGATGTTCCTCCTGCTGGCTCGCGTCGCGCAAGTCGTCGATGATTCGCCGCTTGTCGAGTTTGCCTAGTGTGTTTTTTGGAAAAGACTGCACGATGTGGATGGTTTTGGGCGTCCGCACGGACCCCAACTGCTGCTTGCCGTAATCGATCAGCGCCTGGGCGCCGACCGAGTCCGGCCGAACTGGAACGACCGCCATTTCGACGCGTTCGCCCCAGTAGTCGTCGGCGACGCCGAACACCACGCATTCGGCGATGTCCGGGTGTCGCGCATACGCGTTCTCGACGTCGGAGGGATAGACATTGAAGCCGCCGGTAATGATGACGTCCTTGGAGCGGCCTTTGATGAACAGGAACCCGCGCTCGTCGATGAAGCCGATGTCTCCGGTGTGGAACCAGCCGTCTTTCAGGACGGCCGCGGTCTGCTCGGGCATGTTCAGGTAGCCCGACATCAGCAGGTCGCCGCCGGCGACGATTTCGCCCAGGGTGTTCGGGCTGGCGGTCGGACGGCCGTCTTCGCCGACGACCGCGACCCGCGTCAGGGGGCCGACGCGGCCCGCGCTGCCGCGATTTTCCGGTTGGGAGCCGGTGGCGCCGTCCATCCCCGCGATGATGACCGGCGCTTCCGTCAGGCCATAGGTCACGCCCAGCACGGGGCCAAACGCGTCTATCGCCTGCGACAGCAGCGGGGCAGGGCACGGCGCGCCGCCATACAGCAGATTGCGCAGCGCCGGCAGAGAACGGGGCGCGGCGCGCTGCGCCTGCACCAGCCGCTGGAGCAGCGTGGGAGGCACCCAGGTGGACGTCACCGCGTAGGTGTCCAGCAGGGCATGCAGTTGCTCGGCCGTGGCCTTTCCGGCGATCACCAGGCAGCCGCCGGCATGCAATACCGGCAGCACGAACGTGCCCGCGCCGTGCGTCATCGGCGGCGCCAGAAGGAAGCGTTCCTTGCTGTCGAAGCCATAGGCCATGGCCAGGGACGCCACCATGGTGTTGATACAGCGCAGCGACTGCAATACCGCCTTGGGCACGCCCGACGATCCGCCCGTGAACTTGATGGCGGTCGTCTCGCCCGGATCCGGGTTGCCGCGCGAGGGCGACTGGCCCGCGTATTCACGCGCCAGCGCGTCGGTCTGGAACTCGCGGCTTTCGTCGTTGCAGATGCGCAGGCCCTGGTAGGACACCAGCAGCGCTTCGTATGCCGCGTCGTGCAACACGATATCGGGCGCGGCCGTCGCCAGCTGGCGGGCGATGTCCTGTTCAACCACGGTCGGCGTCAGCGGCACCAGCACGCCGCCGCAGGCATAGGTGGCCAGGATGCCCAGCAGCATGGCGTGCGAATTGCCGGCCAGCGTGGCGATCACCGGACGAGGCTTGCCCGACAGGCGCTGCAGCGCCGCGGCCAGCGCCAGCGCCTGGCCGCGCAACGCTTCGTAGGTGTGGGCGAATCCGCTGGCCGCGTCGATTGCCGCGATGCGATCCGGGTACCGCATGGCGGCATGCAGGAAGAAATCGATGGGCTGCATGCTAGAGCCTGTTGCTGAGCACCGTGACCACGGCCGCGGCGTCCTCGTAGTGCAGGAAGCCGCCGCCGTTTTCGGCCACCGCGGTGCGGGCGCCCTGGACCTGGCGCGCGCCGGCTTCATGGCGCAGTTGCGTAACGAGTTCGTGGATCTGCACCAGGCCCGTCGCGGCGATCGGATGCCCCTTGGACACCAGGCCGCCCGATACGTTGACGGGGGTGATGCCGCCGAGGCTGGTCGCGCCGCTTTCGGTGTAGGGGCCGCCCTGGCCGCGGGCGCAAAGGCCCAGGTTTTCGATCTGCAGCAGTTCCGCGAAGCTGGAGGCGTCGTGCACTTCGGCCACGTCGATATCCTGCGGCGTGATCTCGGCCATGGCGTAGGCGCGCTTGGCGGCCAGGTGCACGCAGTGCCGGTCCATGTCGGCAATGTCGCGGATCACGGTGCTGGCCGCGCCGATGCCCGCGACCCGGATGGCCCGCTGCCGGCGCGCGTCGGACAAGGCGCGGCCGCTGGAGAGCACGACGGCCGAAGCGCCGTCGGAAATCGGCGCGCACATGGCGCGCGTCAACGGCCAGGCGATCTCGGGAGTGGCAAGCACCTCGTCGATGGACATGTCGTTCTGGTACTGGGCCAGCGGGTTCATGGTCGAGTGCGCGTGGTTCTTGGCTGCCGCGCTGGCGATCTGCCGTTGCGTGGTGCCGTAGGTGCGCATGTGCTGGCGCGCCATCGCCGCATAAATGTCCATGAAGAAGCTCTGCGTATTCCAGGCGCCGGGAGAGTTCAGCCGCTCGCGGATGGCGGGGTCGGTCTCCTGCTGGCAGAAGAAGTCCCAGGTCTGGCGCAGCAGATGGATGTCGGTGCCGCCGAAGAAGGCGTTCATCATCTCCGTCTTCTTGTCCGGATAGAACATCTTCTCCGCGCCGACCACCAGCACCGTATCGAACATGCCCGATTCGATCGCCAGGCAGGCATTGAACAAGCCGGAACTGCTGCTGGCGCAGGCATTCTCGATGTTGAAGACGGGGATGCCGCTCACCCCCATCGCGTTCAGCGCGCATTGGCCGCGGATCGAATTCTGTTTTTCCATCTGGCCCTGGCGCACGTTGGAGAACCAGGCCGCCTGCATGTCTTCCAGGCCATGGCCGCTGTCGGCCAGCGCATTGTTGACGGCCTGTTCGGTCAGTTGCTTGACGGAGAGATCCGGGTGGCGGCCCAGCGGAGTGTGGGCGATGCCGGTGATGTAGACGTTCATGGTAGGTGTAGGCAGCGGGTCGATGAGTGGCTCTATTCTGCGTGGCCGGCCGATCCGGATTAACCCCTGCTTACCCGTGAAAAAGAGGATAAAGTTCCGGCATATGAAACTTTTCCGCCCGCGATGGGCCCCGATGATATGACGCAATCCTCCAGCATCCAGAAGGCGCTGCGAGTGCTCAAGACCGTGCAGCGCCATCACGAAGAAGGCCTGCGGCTCACGGACGTCTGCCAGGAGCAGGGCCTGGAAAAGCCGACGGCGCTGCGTCTGTTGCGCGAACTGCAGGCGCAGGGGCTGGTGGCCCGCGACGCGCGCAGCAAGAAGTACTACCTGGGCGACTACTGCCGGAAGCTGGGGGAGTCGCTGGCCGCGCAGTCCTCGCTGTCCGTGCGCTACGCGCCTTTGCTGCGCCGTATCTCCGACCGCACCGAAGACGCCAGCTTCCTGGTGATCCTGCAAGACCTGGACACCCTCTGCATCGGCCGGGAAGTGGGCGCCTATCCGATCCAGGCGCTGGCCATTCCGGTGGGCAATCGGCAGCCCATCGGCGTGGGCGCGGGCGGCCTGGCCATGCT
Organism: Achromobacter denitrificans NBRC 15125; assembly: GCF_001571365.1. Classification (GTDB taxonomy): domain Bacteria; phylum Pseudomonadota; class Gammaproteobacteria; order Burkholderiales; family Burkholderiaceae_B; genus Achromobacter; species Achromobacter denitrificans. The sequence continues at coordinate 65,690 of NZ_BCTQ01000018.1, forward strand.
GGCGAGCTTCGACGACGACGTCACGGAGCATTACCTCAAGGTCAACAGGGCCCGCTTCCTCAAGTACAAGTCGCTCACGCTGGAGCAGCTGCGCATGCGCATCGCCCGCGCGCGCAAGCGCGGCTACGCCGTGATAGGCAGCCACGCGGTCAGCAAAGTGACCGGCGTGGGCGTGACGCTGAAGAACAAGGAAGGCGACGTGCTGGGCGGCATCAGCGTCGCGGCGCTGGACAACCGCATGACGCAAAAGCGCCAGGAAGCCGTGGCCCAGATCATCCGCGAAGAGATGAACCGGTTCCTGGACAAGTAAGAGCGCCGCGCGAATGAAAACGGGACCCGAAGGTCCCGTTCCTGGTGGCGGGCCCCTGTGGGCCCGCGCGCGGCCGTTGCTTACAGCACGGCCGCGATGCTCGCGGCCACCTTGTCGATGTTGCCGCTGTTCAGGGCGGCGACGCAGATGCGGCCGCTGGAGACGGCGTACACGCCGTGCTCTTCACGCAGGCGATCCACTTGCGCGGAGGTCAGGCCCGAGTACGAGAACATGCCGCGCTGGCGCAGCACGAAGCTGAAGTCCTGCTTGGCGCCGTGTTCCTTGATCTTCTCGACCAGCTGCTTGCGCATCAGGCGGATGCGGTCGCGCATGCCGGCCAGTTCCTCTTCCCACATGGCGAAGAGTTCGGGCGAGTTCAGGACCGTCGACACCACCGTGCCGCCGTGCGTGGGCGGGTTGGAGTAGTTGGTGCGGATCACGCGCTTGAGCTGGCTCAGCACGCGGGCGGCTTCGTCCTTGCTGCCAGCCACGACCGTCAGGGCGCCGACGCGCTCGCCGTACAGCGAGAACGACTTCGAGAACGAGGAGCTGATGAACATGGTCAGGTCCAGGTCGGCGAACATGCGCACGACCGCGGCGTCTTCCGTCAGGCTGTCGCCGAAACCCTGATAGGCGATGTCCAGGAACGGGACCAGGTTGTTTTCCTTGACCACGGCGGCGATCTGCTTCCACTGGTCGAGCGTGGGGTCGACGCCGGTGGGGTTGTGGCAGCACGCGTGCAGCACGACCACCGTCTTGGCCGGCGCGGCCTTCAGGTCCGCCAGCATGGCGTCGAAGTCCAGGCCGCGGGTGGCGGCGTCGTAATAGGCATAGGTGCCGACTTCGAAGCCGGCGCGCTCGAACAGCGCGCGGTGGTTTTCCCAGCTGGGGTTGCTGATCAGCACCTTGGAGCCGGGGAGCAGCTGGTGCAGGAAGTCGGCGCCGATCTTCAGCGCGCCGGTGCCGCCCAGGGCCTGGGTGGTCAGGACGCGGCCGGCGGCGGCCAGCGTGGAATCCTTGCCCAGCAGCAGGGCTTGCGCGCCGGCGTTGTAGCCGGCGATGCCTTCGATCGGCAGGTAGCCGCGGGCGGCGGCCGCCTCAAGGCGGGCGCTTTCCGCTTTGCGGACTGCGGCCAGCAGGGGGATGCGGCCCTGATCGTCGTAGTACACGCCCACGCCCAGATTGACTTTACCGGGACGCGTATCGGCGTTGTATTGTTCGTTCAGGCCAAGAATAGGGTCGCGCGGCGCGAGTTCGACGGAATCGAAAAGGGTGCTCATGGGAGTCTGGTGAGGTGGGTGGACGCAGTACGGAGTGCTGTGGATAATGGGGGGTTTACCCTGGAACAGTCTAGCATGTCTAATAGCGCAATAGACCCGATTGCGGAAGATCCCGCACCTGGGGGCGATGGCGCGCCGGCCATGGCGGCGGGCCCTGGATTCGTCGACTTCCCGGGAAGTCCTTTTCACCTGTACCAGCCGTATCCGCCGGCGGGCGACCAGCCCGCGGCCATCGAGGGCCTGGCCCAGGGCATGCAGGACGGCCTGATGTTCCAGACGCTCCTGGGCGTCACGGGGTCGGGCAAGACCTACACCATGGCCAACGTGATCGCCCGCCTGGGGCGGCCCGCGCTGGTACTGGCCCCCAATAAAACGCTGGCCGCCCAGCTGTACGCCGAAATGCGGGAGTTCTTCCCGAAGAACGCGGTCGAGTATTTCGTTTCGTACTACGACTATTACCAGCCCGAGGCCTACGTGCCGACGCGCGATCTGTTCATCGAGAAGGACTCGTCCATCAACGAGCACATCGAGCAGATGCGCCTGTCGGCCACCAAGAGCCTGCTGGAGCGCCGCGACACGATCATCGTGGGCACGGTGTCGTGCATCTACGGTATCGGCAACCCGGGCGACTACCACGCCATGGTGCTGATCCTGCGTTCCGGCGACCAGATCTCGCGGCGCGAGATCCTGGCGCGGCTGGTGGCCATGCAGTACACCCGCAACGACGCCGATTTCACGCGCGGCACCTTCCGGGTGCGCGGCGAAACGATAGACATCTTCCCGGCGGAAAGTCCGGAACTGGCGCTGCGCCTGACGCTGTTCGACGACGAGATCGAAAGCCTGGAGCTGTTCGACCCCCTGACCGGCCGCATCCGCCAGAAGCTGCCGCGCTTCACGGTCTATCCGGGCTCGCACTACGTGACCCCGCGCGACACCGTGCTGCGCGCCATCGAAACCATCAAGGAAGAGCTGCGCGAGCGCGTCAAGCGCTTCGTCGACGACGGCCACCTGGTCGAGGCGCAGCGGCTGGAGCAGCGCACCCGCTTCGACCTGGAAATGCTGCAGGAGCTGGGCTTCTGCAAGGGCATCGAAAACTACTCCCGCCACCTGTCGGGCGCGGCGCCGGGCGAACCGCCGCCCACGCTGATCGATTACCTGCCGGCCGATGCGCTCATGTTCATCGACGAAAGCCACGTCACCATCGGGCAGTTGGGCGGCATGTATCGCGGCGACCGTTCGCGCAAGGAAACGCTGGTGCAGTACGGTTTCCGGCTGCCCTCGGCGCTCGACAACCGGCCGCTGCGGCTGGAGGAGTTCGAGGCGCGGATGCGCCAGTGCGTCTTCGTATCGGCCACCCCGGCCGCCTACGAGAAAGAGCATGCCGACAACGTGGTCGAGCAGGTCGTCCGGCCCACCGGCCTGGTCGACCCGCTGGTCGAAGTGCTGCCCGCGCGCACCCAGGTGGACGATCTGCTGGGGCAGATCAAGGCGCGCGTGGGGCAGGGCGAGCGGGTGCTGGTCACGACCCTGACCAAGCGCATGGCCGAAGACCTGACGGACTTCCTGAGCGAGCACGGGGTGCGGGTGCGCTACCTGCACTCCGACATCGACACCGTCGAGCGCGTGGAAATCATCCGCGACCTGCGCCTGGGCACGTTCGACGTGCTGGTGGGGATCAACCTGCTGCGCGAAGGCCTGGACATCCCCGAGGTGTCCCTGGTGGCGATCCTGGACGCCGACAAGGAAGGTTTCCTGCGGTCCGAGCGCAGCCTGATCCAGACCATCGGGCGCGCGGCGCGCAACCTGAACGGCCATGCCATCCTGTACGCGGACCGAATCACCGATTCCATGCAGCGCGCCATGGAGGAAACCAGCCGCCGCCGGGCCAAGCAACTGCAGTTCAACGCCGACCACGGCATCACGGCGCGGGGCGTGCAGAAGGCCGTGCGCGAGCTGATCGACGGCATCGTGGCGCCGGCGCAGCACGACGCCCTCGAAGCGGCGGTGCCGGCCGAATTCCTGAAGGACGAAAAGGCCCTGGCGCGCGAGATCAAGCGCCTGGAAAAGCTGATGATGGACCACGCCCGCAACCTGGAATTCGAGCAGGCCGCGGCCGCGCGCGACGCCTTGACCGCGCTCAAGCAGCGGGTCCTCCTGGACGGCGCGGTATAGGGAAAAGGCCGTTTCCTGGTGTGTCTTTATGCTGACACCAAGCTGAATCGCCCGGAAATCTGCTGCGCTGCAATTGCGCTGTCGCAATCCGGGCGATTATCCAGATGCGAACCTCAAGCATAATCTCCGAAATGCCATGCAAATCATTGAAATGTATGGATATTTCAAGGGGACATATTTGCATCGGGCCAATTGCGCGAACGCAAAAAAAGCTTGCCTTATCTCGGGTTTTCCCGCACACTTACTTCCATGATGACCAAGGTACTTTTCGTTTGCATGGGCAATATCTGTCGCTCGCCGAGCGCAGAGGGCGTGTTTCGCCATTTGGTGAACGACGCGGGTTTGAGCGATGTGGTTCGCATCGACTCCGCGGGCACGCACGCGTTTCACATCGGCGAGGCGCCTGATGCCCGGGCGCAGGCCGCAGCGCGCAAGCGCGGCTACGAGATCACGCACTGTGAAGCGCGTCAGGTCACCGCGGAGGATTTCCGCGATTTCGACCTGATCCTCGCCATGGACTGGGACAATCTGTCCGCCATGCAGCAGCAGTGCCCCAAGGCCTACCAGCACAAGCTGATGCTGCTGATGCGCTTCGCCAACGAGTTCGAGGAGGCCACCGTGCCCGATCCGTACTATGGCGGCGCCGATGGTTTCGGCAAAGTGCTCGACTATCTCGAAGATGCCTGTCAGGGCGTGCTCGAACTGGTGCGCAAGCGCGCCACCCAGTACCAGGCAGCCTGATACGCCGTTGGGGGGGAGCTGCCGATCGGCGGTTCCCGAGGGTGCCTGGCCAGAAAAACCGCGCGAATGCGCGGTTTTTTCTAGCCGGGAGCCATACCAAATTAGTCGGGAATAGGCTATACTTGAGCCAATTACTCGGGTATTGGCCGCTGGATTCGCTGGCGGTCATTGCCGAATCACAGGGAACCTACCATGCGGCTAACTACCAAAGGGCGTTTCGCCGTGACTGCCATGATCGACCTGGCTATGCGGCAGCATAGCGGCCCGGTCACTCTTGCGGCCATCAGCCAGCGTCAGAATATCTCGTTGTCCTATCTGGAACAGCTGTTCGGGAAACTGCGTCGCCATGAACTCGTGGATAGCGTGCGCGGCCCCGGCGGCGGCTATTCGCTCGCCCGGCTGGCGCGCAACGTCACGGTCGCGGACATCATCTTCGCTGTCGACGAACCGCTGGACGCCACCAGCTGCGGCGGCAAGCGGGACTGTACGAGCGGCAATGACGGCAAGCCCGGCAAGTGCATGACGCACGAGCTCTGGGCAACCCTGAATCGCAAGATGGTCGATTACCTGGATTCGGTGTCCCTGCAAGATCTGGTGGATCAGCAGCGCGTGCGCCAATTGCAGGAAGCCAACAATCAAGCCCAGGCCTGCGCGGTGCGCGTGAACAGGGTGGGCGGCGCCAATGCCGCCAACGCCCCGACCGCGACCGTCGCCGCCAATGCCACCGTATAAGCAGTAGGAGTTGTAGAAATGACCACCCGCCCGATCTATCTGGACTATTCCGCCACGACGCCCGTGGATCCCCGCGTCGTCGAGAAGATGGTGCCCTGGCTGTACGACAATTTCGGCAACCCGGCCTCCCGCAGCCATGCGTTCGGCTGGGAGTCGGAAGAGGCCGTCGAGCGCGCCCGCGAAGAAGTCGCCAAGCTGGTGAACGCGGACCCGCGCGAAATCGTCTGGACGTCCGGCGCCACGGAATCCGACAACCTGGCCATCAAGGGCGCCGCCAACTTCTACGCCGAGCGCGGCAAGCACATCATTACCGTCAAAACCGAGCACAAGGCCGTGCTGGACACCTGTCGCGAACTTGAGCGCCAGGGCTTCGAAGTGACCTACCTGGACGTGAAGGACAACGGCCTGATCGACCTGGACGTCTTCAAGGCCGCGCTGCGCCCCGACACCGTGCTGGTGTCGGTGATGATGGTGAACAACGAAATCGGCGTGATCCAGGACGTGGAAACGCTGGGCGAGATCTGCCGCGAGAAGGGCATCATCTTCCACGTGGACGCCGCCCAGGCGACCGGCAAGGTGGAAATCGACCTGCAAAAGCTCAAGGTCGATCTGATGTCGTTCTCCGCCCACAAGACCTACGGCCCCAAGGGCATTGGTGCGCTGTACGTGCGCCGCAAGCCGCGCATCCGCATCGAAGCCCAGATGCACGGCGGCGGCCACGAGCGCGGTTTCCGCTCGGGCACGCTGGCCACGCACCAGATCGTCGGCATGGGCGAGGCCTTCCGCCTGGCCCGCGAGGAAATGGGCACCGAGAACGAGCGCATCCGCATGCTGCGCGACCGCCTCTGGAACGGCCTGTCGCAGATCGAAGAGGTCTACCTCAACGGCGACATGGACCAGCGCGTTCCGCACAACCTGAACGTGAGCTTCAACTACGTCGAAGGCGAGTCCCTGATCATGGCGATCAAGGAACTGGCCGTGTCCAGCGGCTCGGCCTGCACCTCGGCCAGCCTGGAGCCGTCCTATGTGTTGCGCGCCCTGGGCCGCAACGACGAACTGGCGCACAGCTCGATCCGTTTCACGCTCGGCCGCTTTACGACCGAGCAGGAAGTCGATTTCGCCGTGGAGCTCATCAAGAGCCGCGTCGGCAAGCTGCGCGACATGTCGCCGCTGTGGGAAATGGCCAAGGAAGGCATCGACTTGAATAGCGTGCAGTGGGCCGCGCACTGAGCGCCCGCGCCAAGAAATCCGTGGAGAAATAGCATGTCTTACAGCACCAAAGTTCTGGATCACTACGAAAACCCGCGCAACGTCGGCTCGTTCGACAAGTCGGACGAATCGGTGGGCACCGGCATGGTCGGCGCGCCGGCCTGTGGCGACGTCATGAAGCTGCAGATCAAGGTGAATGAAGCCGGCGTGATCGAAGACGCGCGCTTCAAGACCTACGGCTGCGGTTCGGCCATCGCCTCCAGCTCGCTGGTGACGGAATGGGTCAAGGGCAAGACGCTCGACGAAGCCATGAAGATCCGCAATACCCAGATCGCCGAAGAACTGGCCCTGCCGCCCGTGAAGGTCCACTGTTCCATCCTGGCCGAAGACGCGATCAAGGCCGCGGTGCAGAACTACAAAGAAAAGCATTCGGTTCCGGCCGAAGCCGTGGCGAGCTGAACATGTCCGTTACCCTGACCCAACAGGCCGCCACCCATATCGGCCGCTACTTGCAGAAGCGCGGAAAGGGTATCGGCTTGCGGCTCGGCGTTAGGACGACCGGCTGTTCGGGCATGGCCTACAAGCTGGAGTACGTGGACGACGCGGCGTCGGAAGACGTGGTGTTCGAAAGCTTCGGCGTGAAGGTCTTCGTGGACCCGAAAAGCCTGGCCTACCTGGACGGCACCGAACTCGACTACGCCCGCGAAGGCCTGAACGAAGGCTTCAAGTTCCGCAACCCCAACGAGAAGGCGACCTGCGGCTGCGGCGAGTCGTTCACGGTGTAAGTCTTGGCTGGAGACGATCACTTCAGCCTGTTCGGGCTGCCGGCACGTTTCGACCTTGACGCCCAGGCGCTGGAAAGCGCGTGGCGCGCCGTCGCCGCCCAGGTTCACCCCGACCGCTACGCCACGGCCAGCCCCGCGGAGCGCCGCGTCGCCATGCAATGGGCGGCGCGCGCCAACGAGGCCTACCGTCAGTTGCGCGATCCGCTGCTGCGCGCGCGCTACCTGTGCGAACAGGCCGGCGTGGACCTGCAGACCGAAAGCAATACGTCCATGGACGGCGCTTTCCTGATGCAGCAGATGACCTGGCGCGAGATGCTGGACGATGCGCGCGGAGACGCGGCGGCGCTGGCCGCCCTGCAAGCGGAACTGCAGCAGGCGCGCGACGCCATGCGCGCCACGCTCGCCCGCTTGCTGGACCAGGATCGGGACTACGCCGCGGCCGGGCTCAAGGTGCGGGAATGGATGTTCGTGGAGAAGCTGGCGGAAGAGCTGGCCAACGCCCAGCCCGCCGGATAGCCCAGGGCGCGCCGGGAGGCCCGCAAGGCGGGCCCCGCCGCCCACTGACCAGAAAAACAGAATCATGGCCTTATTGCAGATTTCCGAACCCGGTGAATCGCCCGCGCCGCACCAGCGCAAGCTGGCGGTCGGGATCGACCTGGGCACGACCAACTCCCTAGTCGCGGCGGTGCGCAGCAGCGTCGCCGAAGTGCTGCCCGACGCGCAAGGCCATGCCTTGCTGCCGTCCGCGGTGCGCTACTTCGCCGATGGCAAGGTCACCACCGGCCGCGAGCCGCTGGGCCAGCAGGCCCAGGATCCGCTGAATACCGTCGTGTCGGTGAAGCGCTTCATGGGGCGGTCCCTGGAAGAGGCGCGCGCGATGCGCGCGCCGTACGAATTCGTCGACGCGCCCGGCATGGTGCGCATCCGCACGGCGCAGGGAGACCTGAGCCCGGTGGAAGTGTCGGCGCAGATCCTGGCGGTCTTGCGCCAGCGCGCCGAAGACGTGCTGGGCGACGACCTGGTCGGCGCCGTCATCACGGTGCCGGCGTATTTCGACGACGCCCAGCGCCAGGCCACGCGCGACGCGGCTCGCCTGGCCGGGCTGAACGTGCTGCGGCTGCTGAACGAGCCTACCGCGGCGGCGATCGCCTACGGCCTGGACAACGCGGCCGAAGGCGTCTACGCAGTCTATGACCTGGGCGGCGGCACTTTCGATATTTCCATCCTGCGCCTGACCCAGGGCGTGTTCGAAGTCATCTCCACGGGCGGCGACACCGCGCTCGGCGGCGACGATTTCGACGCCCTGATCGTGGACCACGTGCTGGCCGGGCTGGCCTCGGGCGAGCTCACGCCCTCGGACCGCCGCGGCCTGCTGATGGCGGCGCGCGCGGCGCGCGAAGCGCTGTCGGACGCCGACGAGGCCAGGCTGCAGCTCGCGCTGTCGGACGGCCGCGCGGTGGACGCGGCGCTGACCCGCGCCGAATTCGAAACCCTGGCCCAGCCCCTGATCGGCCGCACGCTGGACTGCGCGCGCCGGGCGCTGCGCGACGCATCGCTGGCGCCGGCCGACGTGCGCGGCGTGGTAATGGTGGGCGGCGCCACGCGCATGCCGGTCGTGCGCCAAGCCGTGGGGCAGCTGTTCGGCACGCCGCCCCTGACCGATCTGGACCCGGACCAGGTGGTGGCGCTGGGCGCGGCCCTGCAGGCCAACCTGCTGGCGGGCAATCGCGCGCCGGGCGAGGACTGGCTGCTGCTGGACGTGATCCCGCTGTCGCTCGGCCTGGAAACCATGGGCGGCCTGGTGGAGCGCATCATTCCGCGCAACAGCACCATTCCCGTGGCGCGCGCTCAGGAATTCACGACCTTCAAGGACGGCCAGACGGCGATGTGCATCCACGTGGTGCAGGGCGAACGCGACCTGGTCGCCGATTCGCGCTCGCTGGCGCGGTTCGAGCTGCGCGGCATCCCGCCCATGGTGGCGGGCGCGGCGCGCATCCGCGTGACCTTCCAGGTGGACGCGGACGGCCTGCTGAGCGTGACGGCGCGCGAACAGAGCCAGGGCGTCGAGGCCATGGTGTCGGTCAAGCCGTCCTACGGCCTGTCCGACGACGAGATCGCGCAGATGCTGGCCGATAGCGTGGCGCAGGCGGACTCGGACGCGCAGGCGCGCATGCTGCGCGAGCAGCAGGTGGACGCGCGCCAGTTGGTCGAGTCGGTCCAGGCCGCGCTGGCCGTGGACGGCGACCTGCTGGACGCGGACGAGCGCAAGCGCGTGGACGAATGCCTGCAGGCCGCCGTCGCGGCCCAGGACGCCGCGGACGCGGACACCGTGAAAGCCGCGGTGCAGGCCCTGTCCGCCGCGACCGACGAGTTCGCCGCGCGACGGATGGACCGCAGCATCCGCGCCGCGCTGGCCGGCCGCAAACTTGATGAGATCGCCTGATAACACGTTATGCCGAAACTGACTGTATTGCCTCATCCCGAGTACTGCCCGGAAGGCGCGGTGATCGAAGACGCGCCCAAGGGCGTGTCGATCTGCCGCGTGCTGCTGGATAACCATATCGATATCGAGCATGCCTGCGAGCTGTCCTGCGCGTGCACCACCTGTCACGTGGTGGTCAAGCAGGGCTATGCGTCGCTGGAAGACGCCACCGACGACGAGGAGGACCTGCTCGACAAGGCCTGGGGCCTGACCCCGACCTCGCGCCTGTCCTGCCAGGCGGTGGTGGCGGACGCCGACCTGACGGTCGAGATTCCCAAGTACACCATCAACCACGCGAAAGAGGGCCATTGATGAAGTGGACCGACACCTACGAGATCGCCGCCGCGCTGGCGGACACGTATCCCGACGTGGACCCCAAGACGCTGCGTTTCGTGCAGCTGCGCGAGTGGGTCCTGGCCCTGCCGGGCTTCAGTGACGACCCGGCCCACTGCGGCGAAAAGATCCTGGAGGCCATCCAGATGGCCTGGATCGACGAAGCCGACTGAAGAAAGAAGCTCCCTGCGGGGAGCTTTTTTTCTTTCCCGGTATCATGAGGGATCCCGTTGTTCTCCTTCCCGAGTCTAGAGATGCCCGCTGCCCAATTGCGTTTTGGCCTGGCCGCCAACCGGCTCCACCACGAAACTCCCGACGCCGCCCTGTTTACCTGGCTGCGCGCATGTTCGCCGACGATCCGCGAGCTGGGTGTGCAGCTGCATACCGTGGGCCGCACGCACGACGCGATCGTGCGCGAGGGCATGCTGCAGGGCTATAGCGGGCTGGTTCGCTATCCCTATGGCCGCGAGGGCGGGCTGATGAAGCTGGTGGCCCGCGTCACCGAGGGCCGCGACGGCAACGCGCCGTTCGACGGCGCGATCTACCTGATCGATCCGGTGGATCCTTCTTCGATTTTCCCCGAGGCGCTGGCGCTCAAGCGGCAGTGCATCACGCATGGCCGGCCGTTCATTTCGACGCTGGCCGGCGCCATCGAGTGGATGGAAGTGGAGCGCGTGCACGCCGGGCTGGCGCCGGACGAGTCGGCCTCGCGCCTGTTCAATTTCACCGGCCAGACGCTGGCGCTGATCGCGCACGATGCCTTGAAGGACGAGATGGTGGCGTTCGCCGCCGAGCATTTCGACGTGCTGTCGCAATTCGCGCGGCGCGTGGCCACGGGCACGACCGGCGGCCGCCTCAATGAACTGGCTTGGTCGCGCGGATGGCCCAAGGACACGCCCTGGGTGCACCGCTATCTGAGCGGGCCGCTGGGCGGCGACGCCCAGATCGCCGAACTGGTGCTGGAGCATCAGTGCCAGCGCGTCATCTTTTTCGAGGATCCGCACGTGGCCCGCCAGCACGAGGCCGACATCCAACTGCTGGAGCGCGCGGTGCGCGTGGTGACGGAATCGGCCACCTGCGCAACCTCGCCGACCGTGGCGCGGCGTTGGGCGCAGGCGGTGGAAAAGCGGCAAGCCTGACCGCTAGCCGGGCGCCGCGGCGGGGTGCGCGTCCGCGATGATGCGGGCCAGGCGGTCGGCCACGGCCGCCGCCGCCATCGATAGCGGCAGGACGTCCGAGCGGCACAGGAACACCGGCCGGGTCAGCCTGGACGCGCCGATGCGGCGCAGCACCACCTCGCCGCGTTGGGCCTCCTGGCGCACCGCTTCGTACGAAAGAATCGTGTGCGCGACCCCGGCCTGCGCCAGTTCGATCAGCTGGGGAATGGCATTGGCCTCCGCGATGACGCGGAATTCGACGCGCTCGCGTTGCTGGTACTGGTCCAGCAGGCGGCGCAGGCTGTGCGGATTTCCCGGCAGCACCAGCGGCAGCTCCGACAGGGCGCGCAAGCTGATCGCCGGCAGCGCGTGCAGATCGGCGGCCGGCTTTTTCACAGACCTGGACTTCGCCGCGGGCGGGGACACCACCACCAGTTCTTCGTCGATCAGATGCTGGAACCGCAGATCGACCGATGCCTCGTCGCTGAACGTCAGGCCCAGGTCCGCGTGGCCCGAACTGACGAAGCCGGGGATGTATCCGGTGCTGGATTCGATGATCTTCAGGTAGACCCCCGGCCAATGCTTCAGGCTGAACCGCAAGAGCGGCACGGTCAGCAGCTTGGCCATGGACATCGACATCGCCAGCGATACGGCGCCGCGGGGCGCGTTGAGGTCTTCCCGCACGTCCGCGCGCGCCGCATCGATGCGTCCCAGGATCTCCCGGGCGTGCGCCAGCAGGCGCGCGCCGGCGGCGGTGGGCGCGACCCCTCGGGCGCTGCGATGCAGCAGCACCACGCCCAGGTCTTCCTCCAGGTTCCGCATCAACAGGCTCAGCGCGGGCTGGGCCACGTGCAGCGCAGCCGCCGCGCGGCTGATCGACCCGGTCGACACCACGGCGACGAAGCACTGCATGGCGCGTATGGACATGCTCATCGGAGGCCCTCCTGCCTGCTCAGGCCATCACAAATTTATTATGGCCTGCATATTTAAACGGTATTTCTAATATATCAATCCGCTTCGCATAATGGGCGCCACTGCCAAGAAAACTTCGGAGACATCATGACGCTCAACAGAATCCTGGCCGCGTGCCTGGCCTCGGCAACTTTGTCCGCCCCGGCTTTGGCCGATACCTGGCCGTCCAAGCCCATTACCCTGGTCGTGCCGTTCTCGGCGGGCGGGCCGACCGACTTCATCGCCCGGCTGGTGGCCGAGCCGCTGGCGCGCGAGCTGGGGCAGCAGGTCATCGTGCAGAACAAGCCCGGCGCCAGCGGCAACGTGGGCTACCAGAGCGTGCTGAACGGGCCGGCCGACGGCTACACGCTGATGCACAACACGGTGGCCATGCAGGCCATCAACCCGCTGATGTATCCCAGCGCCAAGATGAATCCGCTGAAGGACTACGTGCCCGTCGGCACCACCGGCGCCATGCCCAACCTCCTGGTGGTGAATCCGGAGCGCACGCCCGTCAAGACGCTGGCCGAACTGGTCGAGCGCGGGCGCAACACGCCCAACGGCCTGAGCTACGCGACCTTCGGCCCGGGCAGCTCGCCGCACGTGTACGGCGCGTCGCTGCAGAAGCTGGCCGATTTCCAGGCGGTGGGCGTGGCCTACAAGGGCAGCGCCAATGCCGTGACCGACGTGATCGGCGGGCAGATCGATTTCCTGTTCGACAGCATGTCCACCAGCATCGGCCAGGTGCAGGGCGGCAGGCTCAAGGCCCTGGCCATCACGTCCGCCGAACGCTCGCCCTTGCTGCCGGACGTGCCGACGCTGAAGGAAGCCGGCTATCCCAGCCTGGACCTCAAATTCTGGTTCTCGCTGCAAACGCCCGCGGGCACGCCGGACGAGGCGGTGCAGAAGCTGCGCGCGGCGGTGGCCAAGGTAGTGGCGAGCGACGCCTACCGCAAGGCGATGCAGGAGCGCGGCGCCGAGGCGTTCCAGGTGGCGCCCGCGAACCTGGACGAATTCTTCAAGCACGAAACCGCCCAGTGGACGCAGGCCGCGAACACCATCGGGCTCAAGGCTGAACAATGAACATGGCTGCCGCTGACCGCATGACCCCGTTGAAGCACATCACCGTCCTGGACCTGAGCAAGGTCCTGGCCGGGCCGCTATGCGGGCAGTATCTGGGCGAGCTGGGCGCGCGCGTGATCAAGGTCGAGCCGGTGGGCACGGGCGACGATACGCGCGCCTGGCTGCCGCAGGATGGCGGCGAGTCCGCGACCTTCCTGGCGGTGAATCACAACAAGCGCAGCCTCGCCGTGGACCTGAAGACCGAAGCCGGACGCGCCGTCGTGCACCGCCTGGCGGCGCAGGCGGACGTGGTCCTGCAGGGTTTCGGGGGGAAGACCGCCGCGCGCCTGGGCGTGGACTACGACACGCTGAGCCGCATCAATCCCAAGCTGGTGTATTGCGAGATCTCCGGCTACGGCCGGGAAGGCCCGATGGGAGAGGAGCCGGGCTACGACGTCATGCTGCAGGCCTTCAGCGGCATGATCAGTACGATGGGCGAGCCTGGCGGGAATTTCGCGCGCGCCAGCTTTTCGCCGGTGGACCTCGGAACCGGCTCGTACGCGCTGAGCGGGATCCTGGCGGCGCTGCTGGAACGCAGCCAGACGGGCCAGGGGCAATACCTGGACGTGTCGCTGCTGGACACCTCGCTGGGGCTGATGTCCTACATGGCGCAGAACTACTGGCGCACGGGCAAGGTGCCGCGCCGCATGGGCACGGGCCATCCGGCGATGTGCCCCTACCAGGCGTTCCGCGCCGCCGACGGCGACCTGATGCTGGGCGTCGGAAACGATGCGCAATGGCAGCGTTTCTGCGCGGTGGCGGGCCTGCAGGCCTACGTGGACGCGCCGGAATTCGCCACCAACGCCGACCGCGTGCGCAACTTCGACGCCACTGTCGCGCTGGTGCAGTCGCGCATCGAAACGCGCACCGTGGCGCAATGGCTGGATACGCTCAAGCCGGCGGGCATTGCCTGCTCCGCCATCCATACCCTGGACCAGGCGCTGGCCCACCCCCAGGTTGCCGCGCGCGAACTCATCGTGACCACCCGGCACCCCGTCCTGGGCGAGGTGCGGAACGTGGGGCTGCCGGTGCGGTTCGGCCGCCAGCCGCGCCAGGCCGCGCTGCCGGCGCCCCTGCTGGGCGAACATAGCCGCGAGATCCTGGCCGGACTGGGGTATGCGGAGGCCGAGATCGAAGCCATGCTGGCCGAGGGCAGCGTCCAGGAAAACACCCGCAAAGGAGATCGGGCATGAAACACCTGCGCTATGAGGTCCGCGACCGGATCGCCGAGATCCGCCTGTGCCACGCGCCGGTCAATGCGCTGGACGTGGACATGCTGGATGAATTGATCGCCGCGCTGAACCGGGCCAACGCGGATCCCGACGTGCGCGCCGTGCTGCTGGCCAGCGACCTGCCGGGGCGCTTCTGCGCCGGGCTGGACATGAAGAAGCTGCTGCAGAGCGCGCCGGCCCGCATACACGAACTGCTCACGAAGCTGTACGTCAAGCTGTACGACGCCCAGTTCGAGCTGACCAAGCCGTCGATCTCGGTGGTGTCCGGGGCCGTGCGGGGCGGCGGCATGACGGTGGCCGTCTCCAGCGACATGATCGTGGCGGCCGACACCGCCACGTTCGGCTATCCGGAGATCGACGTGGGCGTGCTGCCCGCCATCCACTACGTGCACCTGCCGGGCATCGTCGGCAAGCATCGGGCGTTCGATCTGTTGTTTACCGGCCGCACGTTCAGCGCGCAGGATGCGCACGCCATGGGCCTGGTGACGCGCCTGGCGCCCGCCGCCGAACTGCTGGAGCACGCCCGCGGCCTGGCGCGGTCGCTGGCGGACAAGCCGCCGCAGGTGCTGGCCCTGGGCCGGCGCGCCTTCGTGTACAGCAACGACAACGAATACCGGCGCCGGGTGGCCACGGCGGTGGAGGTGTTCTGCAACGCCGCGGCGACGCCGCAGGCGCGCGAAGGCTTGAGCGCTTTCGTGGAAAAGCGCGCACCGGACTGGTCCGGCGCCAGCGCCGAGCGCTAGGCCCTACCGGCCGGCAAACCGGGGAGGGCGCTTTTCGCGGAAGGCCTGGACGCCTTCGGCGAAGTCCTCCCGGGCGGCGGATTGCAGGAAGCGCGCCGTTTCCTCGGCCAGCTGGGTTTCCAGCGTGGCATGCGCGGCCGAGCGCAACAGCGCCTTCGCGCCTGCGAGGCCGTGCGGCGCGTGGCCCGCAATCTCCTGCGCGTAGGCCAGCGCCGCCTCGGCGATCTCACCGGCCGGGGCGGTTCTGGTGAGGATGCCCCAGGCCAGCGCGTCGCCGGCCGTGAAGGCATCGTGCCGCAGCAGCAGATCCAGGGCGCGCTTGGGGCCCACGACGCGCGCGAGCCCGTGCGTCATGCCGGCGTCGGGCGTGGCGCCGAGCTTCAGGTAGGCCGTCATGAAGCGGGTGCCGGCATCGGCGATGGCGAGGTCGCAGGCCAGCACCAGCGACAGGCCGGCGCCGGCGGCGACGCCGTGCGCCTGCGCCAGCCAGACCTTGTCCATGCGCGCGATCCGCGCGATGAAGTCGTTGAGGGGCGTGAACAGATCGGACAGCGTGGCGCGCACCGTGGCGGGATCGCCCGTGAACATGCCGATGTCGCCGCCGGCGCAGAAGGCCTTGCCCGCCGCGCGCAGCAGCACCACGCGCACCGCCTCGCGCGTTTCCAGCCATTGGGCGGCCCGCAGCAGGTCGCGGGCCATGGCCACGTCGATGGCGTTGAGCGCGTCCGCGCGGTTCAGCGTGACGGTGGCGAGTGCGCCGTCGGTTTCCAGCAGCAGCGTCTGGAAGACCGGAAGGTCCTGGGTCATGGCTAGTCTCCGTTTCGGGTAAATACCAACTGTCGATCCAAAAACCGCGATGCTATGGTCTGAACCGAGCGCTTGCTTGGTTTTGTTTTGAGCACGCTTAGCGTAACGCATAGAACGAATTTCCGGCGCTGTACTGGCGTAGGTAAAGACAGGTTCGTTGCATCTCCTGCCTCGCGGGTTCGCCAGGTTCACCGTCGTAAAAAATGTCCGCCCCAGGCGGCTAGGCTTCGCAAAAATAATGCGGGGAGACAAATGGTGGATCAGTCCGACAGGCCTGCCTTGCTGGAGGCGGATGGGGTGACGCTGGCGTTCGGCGGGGTCAAGGCGCTGACCGGCGTCGGCTTTCGCGTGGCGCCCGGCTCCATCACCACGGTCATCGGCCCGAACGGCGCCGGCAAGACCTCGCTGTTCAACACCATCTCCGGCTTCTACAAGCCCGCGTCGGGGCAGATCCGCTTCGAAGGCCGGGACATCACGCGAGTGGCCGCGCCCGAACGCGCCAGGCTGGGCCTGGCGCGCAGCTTCCAGAACATCGCGCTGTTCCGCGGCATGACGGTGCTGGACAACATCAAGCTGGGCCGCCACGCGCACCTGCGCACCAACGTGCTGGACGCGCTGCTCTACTTCGGGCGCGCGCGCCGCGAGGAAATGGCGCTGCGCGCGGACATCGAAGAACGCATCATCGATTTCCTGGAGATCGACCACATCCGCCACGCCCCGGTCGCGGCGCTGTCCTACGGCCTGCAGAAGCGCGTGGAGCTGGCGCGCGCGCTGGCGATGAACCCCAAGGTGCTGATGCTGGACGAGCCCGTCGCGGGCATGAACCGCGAAGAGACCGACGACATGGCGCGTTTCATCCTGGATGCGCGCTCCGAGTGGGGCGTGACGGTGCTGATGGTGGAGCACGACATGGGCATGGTGATGGACCTGTCCGACCACGTCGTGGTGCTGAACTTCGGGCAGGTCATCGCCGACGGCACGCCGTCCGAAGTGCAGGCCGATCCGGAAGTGATCAAGGCCTACCTGGGCGCCGGCGACGTGGGCGACCTGCGCCGCCGCCTGAGGGAGGCCGCCTGATGGATTGGCTGTTCCTCCTGGAGGTCACGCTGGCCGGACTGGGCAGCGGCGGGCTGTATGCGCTGGCCGCGCTGGCGTTCGTCATCGTGTACAAGGCGACGCGGGTGGTCAACATCGCCATCGGCGAGTTCCTGATGCTGGGCGCCTACGTGTTCTATGCCTTCGCGACCGGCATGGAGTGGCCGATCTGGCTGGCCATCGTGGGCGCGGTGGTGGTGTCCGGCGCGCTGGGCGCGGTGGTCGAGCGCCTGACGATACGGCCCATGCTGGGCGAGGCGCCGATCTCGGTGTTCATGATCACCGTGGGCCTGGCCTCCATCCTTGTGGGCGCGGTGGAACTCATCTGGACGGCCGACCAGCGCCGCCTGCCGGAATTCATGCCGCGCTCGCCCGTGATGGTGGGCGAGGCGTTCGTGGCGCCCAAGGTCTTCTACGGCTTCTGGGTCGCGGTGGTGCTGGCCTTGCTGGTGCTGGTGGTGTTCCGCTACTGGCGCGGCGGGGTGGCGCTGCGCGCCACGGCGTCGGACCAGGGCGCGGCCTATGCCATGGGCATCAACGTGCCGCGGGTGTTTTCGCTGGCCTGGGTGACGGCGGGCGCGATCGCCGCGGTGTCGGGCGTGATCGTGGGCGCCATCGGCGGCATCTCTTCGTCCATGGGCGTGTTCGGCCTGTCGGTGCTGGTGGTGGTGATCGTGGGCGGGCTGGACAGCGTGGCCGGCGCCCTGGTCGGCGGCATCTTCATCGGGCTGCTGGAGGCCTGGGCCGGGGCCTACCTGGGCGGCGAGTACAAGCTGCTGGCCACTTTCGTCGTGCTGGTCGTGGTGCTGATGGCGCGGCCGTACGGCCTGTTCGGCACCCGTGAAATCGAGAGGCTCTGATCCATGCGCATCGCCACCGCCAAACAGACCTACCTGGCCGACGAGGCGCTCTTCGATACGCGCACCCAGCACCTGTGGCTGGCGCTGCTGGCGGCATCGCTGGTGCTGTTTCCCTTCATGGCGAATGCCTATTGGCTGTACCTGGCCTGCCTGGTGGCGATCAATATCGCCAGCGCCACGGGGCTGAACATCCTGACCGGCTATACGGGGCTGGTCAGCCTGGGGCAGGCCGCCTTCATGGGGCTGGGCGCCTACACCGTGGCGGTGATGGAGCTGCGCCTGGGCACGCCGGTCGCGGTCAACCTGCTGGGCGGCGGCGTGGTGGCGATGCTGGGCGGGCTGCTGGTCGGCATTCCTTCGCTGCGGGTCAAGGGGCTGTACCTGGCGATCGCCACCATCGCCGCCTCGTTCATTGCGCATTTCGTCTTCGCGAACTGGCAGTTCACCGGCGGCACCACGGGCCTGCAGGTGCCGCCCGCCCGCGTGCTGGGCATGGACCTGGATACCTCGTTCAAGATCTATTGGCTGATCGTGCCCGTGACCGCGCTGATGGTGCTGGGCGCCGCGAACCTGTTCCGCACGCGCATCGGCCGCGCCTTCATCGCCATCCGCGACCGCGACATTTCCGCCGAGGTGCTGGGCATCCGGCTGCTGCGCTACAAGCTGCTGTCGTTCGGGCTGTCGTCGTTCTACGCCGGCGTGGCGGGCGGCCTGTGGGCCTATTTCTTCCGGGTGGTCACGCCAGAGAGCTTCCCGCTCATCATGTCCATCTTCTTCCTGGCCGCCATCATCGTCGGCGGCATGGGCTCGATCCTCGGATCCATCCTGGGCGCCATCTTCATGACGATGGTGCCCGAGTTCCTCAAGCTGGTCGTCGGCTGGCTGCCCGTGGGCGGCGACGCGCTGCGGCTGATCTCGCCCGTGCGCACCATTGTTTTCGGCCTGCTGATCGTGGGCTTCTTGATCTTCGAGCCGCACGGGCTCGCGGAAATCTGGCGGCGAGTGCGCCGATTCTTTCACCTCTGGCCTTTTCGCACGTAGCGTTTCGCGCCCCGCGCGAGGATGGCCACTACCCACAAGACCCAGGAGACAAACCATGAAGCGCATCCGGATAGGCAGCGGTTTATCGAGGTTGTTGGCCCCGTTCGGCCTGGCGGCGGCATTGGCGGCGGCGCCCGCGGCGCAGGCGGCCGAGGACCTGGTGCTGGGCGGGTCGATTCCGCTGAGCGGCGTGTTCGCGTTCGCCGGCCAGGGGATACACGCGGGCATCACGGACTACGTGAAGATCGTCAACGACCAGGGCGGGGTGAAGGGGCGCAAGCTGCGCTACGTGCCGGAAGACACGGCCTACAAGGTGGACGCATCGGTGGCGGCGTTCAAGAAGATCACCAGCCAGAACAAGGTGAACTTCTATTACGGCGATTCGACGGGCTTCTCCAAGACCATCAACGCCGAGCTGAACCGCAGCGGAGACATCCTGATGACGGGCGCCTCGTTCGCGACCGAACTGAACGATCCTGCGAAGTATCCCGCGCAGTTCATGCTGGGGCCCGACTACACGGAAATGTTCGGCATCCTGTTGCGGTACATCGCCAAGGAGCAGCCGGGCGCGAAGGTGGCGTTCGTCTATTCGGACACGGAGTTCGGCCGCGACCCCATCGCCAGTTCGCGGGCAGTAGCCGAGAAGCTCGGGTTGAAGGTGGCCACTGAAATCATGACGCCGCCGGGCAGCGTGGATGTGTCCACCGAGGTGATCAAGCTGCGCCGCGCCGATCCGGATTTCACGATTTTCCACGGCTACGTGCTGGCGCCCATTCCCGAATTCGTGGGGCAGGGCAAGCGCATGGGCCTGAAGACCCGCTACATGGGCACGTTCTGGACCATGGACAACTCCACCGTGATGCAGATGGGCGAGGACGCCGAGGGCTTCATGGGCGTGATGCCTTACCGCTACTACTACGACACGGCCGCCGATGCGCCGATGCTGAAGAAGATCCGCGAAATGCGCCCGCAGTACCAGAGCACCGGCTACATGCAGGGTTTCCTGGCGGCCATGCTGTTCACCGAAGTCGCCAAGCGCACGCTGGACGCGGGCAAGGAACTGACCGCCGCCAATATGAAGGCCGCGCTGGACGGCATCAAGGACTTCGACACGGGCGGCCTGATCGGCGTGCCGATCAGCATCAAGGGCAATTCGATACCGGTGGGCCGGATCTATCGCGCCGACGTGAAGCAGAAGCAGATGGTGCCCGCTTCCGATTGGATCGTGCTCAAGTGAGGCCGACGTGAATCCGGGACAGGACGCGCGCGCGGGAACCGGCGCCGGGGCGGCGCAGGCGGTGCTCGATATCAACAACATCGAAGTCGTCTACAACAAGGCGGTGCAGGTGCTGCGCGGCCTGTCCCTGTCGGTGCCGGCCGGCAGCATCGTCGCGCTGCTGGGCAGCAACGGGGCCGGCAAGTCCACCACGCTGAAGGCCGTGTCCGGCCTGCTGGACCTGGAGGACGGGGCCCTGGTGCGCGGGCAGATCGTGTTCGGCGGCGGCGACACCGCGGGCGTGAAGCCGCAGAACCTGGTCCGCTCGGGCCTGGCGCACGTCATGGAGGGGCGCAGGGTGTTCGAAGATCTGACCGTGGAAGAGAACCTGGTGGCGGCCACCTACGCGCTCACCGGCAGGCCCGGCGCGCGGGTGGATTTCGACCTGGTCTATAGCTATTTCCCGCGCCTGTACGAGCGGCGCCGCGGGCTGGCCGGCTATCTGTCGGGCGGCGAGCAGCAGATGCTGGCCATCGGCCGGGCGCTGATCGCGCAGCCCAAGCTGATGCTGCTGGACGAGCCCTCGCTGGGCCTGTCGCCGATGCTGGTCGAGAGCATTTTTTCCATCATCGCGCGCATCAACAGCGAGCAAGGGGTGTCGATGCTGCTGGTGGAGCAGAACGCCTCGGTGGCGCTGGCGGTGGCGCATTACGGATACATCATGGAGACCGGCAAGGTGGTGATCGACGGCTCGGCCGACCGGCTGGCGGCGGACCCGGACGTGCGCGAGTTCTACCTGGGCGTGGGCGGAACGGGCGAGGCCCGGGGCTTTCGCGACATCAAGCACTACAAGCGCCGCAAGCGCTGGCTCTCATGACGGACAAGCGCTCCCTTCCCGGCGGGCCGGACCCCGCAAACGCCTGGCCGGCGCTGACGCTGCCGCAGATGCTGCGCGAACAGGCGCGGCGCCAGCCGTCCGCCATCGCCATCCGGCAAAAGGACTTCGGCATCTGGAAACCGCTGTCGTGGGCGGAATACTGGCAGCGCGCCTGCCGCGTCGGGCTGGGGCTGCGCGCGTTGGGGCTGAGCGCCGGCGGGCGGGTGGCCATCGTGTCGGACAACCGCGTGGAATGGCTGCTGGCCCAGATGGGCGCGGGCGCGGTGGGCGGCGTGGCGGTGGGCGTTTATTCCACGAGCCCGGCGGAGGAAATGGGCTACGTGCTGGAGCACGCGGACGTCGAACTGGTGGTGTGCGAGGACCAGGAGCAGACCGATAAAGTGCTGCAGGTGGCGTCGCGCCTGCCGCTGCTGCGGCGCATCGTGATGATGGAAACCAAGGGCTTGCGTTCCTACTCGCCGCCGGACCGCGAGCGCATCGTGCCGTTCGCGCAGGTCGAGGCCGACGGCCGCGATCGCGAGGCCGCGGAGCTGGCGGCCTTGAATGCGGCGCTGGACTCGCAGGGGCTGGACGAAACCGGGCTGATGATCTACACGTCCGGCTCCACCGGCAAGCCCAAGGGCGCGATGCTGAGCTACCGCAATATGCGCGGCGTGGCGCCGGGCATTGCCGAACGGCTGTCGATGGACGCGGCCAGCGTGCATCTGTCGTACTTGCCGCTGTGCCACGTGGCCGAGCAGATGCTGTCGACCTTCGTGCCCATCTACCTGGGCGCGCAGGTGAATTTCGGCGAATCGATCCGGACCGTGCAGGAAGACCTGCGCGAGGTCGCGCCGACGATCTTCCTGGGCGTGCCGCGGATCTGGGAAAAGCTGCACGCGGCGATCTCCATCAAGATGCAGGAGGCCGGACGCGTGCAGCAGTGGCTGTACCGCAAGGCGCTGGCCGGCTGCGGGCCATTCCTGGAGAAGTCGCCGCGACAATACGGCGCGGGCGAACGGCTGACGTACTGGCTGTGGTACTGGCTGGTGCTGCGGGCGCTGCAGAATTTCATCGGCTTGCGGCGGGTGCGAGTGGCGATGACGGGCGCCGCGCCGATCCCGCCGGACGTGGTGCGCTACTTCCGCACGCTGGGCGTGCCGCTGGTGGAAGTCTACGGGCTGACCGAGTCGGCGGGGATGATCTTCGGGCAGCATCCGGACCGGGTGAAAGTGGGAACCGTGGGCGAGCCCATCCTGGGCGTGGAATGGCGCATGGGCGAGGCGGGCGAGCTGCAGGTGCGCGGCGAGATGGTGTTCCAGGGCTATTACAAGAACCCGGAGGCCACGGCCGATACGGTGCGCGACGGCTGGCTGCACACGGGCGACGTGGTGGCCGAGGACGGCGGGCGCGTGCGCATCGTGGATCGCCTCAAGGACATCATGATCACGGCGGGCGGCAAGAACCTGACGCCCTCCGAGATCGAGAACGCGGTCAAGGGCAGCCCCTACGTCAAGGAGTGCATCGTGATCGCGGACGGCCGGAAATACGTGTCGGCGCTGATCCAGCTGGAATTCGATACGGTGGGGAAGTGGGCGGAATCCCGGCGCATCGCGTTCACGCATTTCCGGTCGCTGGCCGAATGCCCGCAGGTGCGCGAGCTGGTCCAGCAAGAGGTGGCGCGCGCCAACGCCGGGCTGGCCCCGGTGGCGCAGATCAAGCGCTTCCATCTGCTGACCAAGGAACTGGATCATGACGACGGCGAAGTGACCGCGACGATGAAGGTGCGGCGCGCCAGCATCTATCGCGCCTACGCCGACGAAATCGAAACGCTATACGTTGAGGAGACGACGGCATGAACGAGGCCGTGATCTTGGAGGCGGTGCGCACGCCCTTCGGGCGGCGCGGAGGATGGTGGGCGCAGACGCGGCCGGACGCGCTGCTGGCCCAGACGGTGGAAGGGCTGCTGGCGCGCGCCGGCCTGCCGGCGGACAAGGTCGAGGACCTGATCGCCGGCTGCGTCAGCCAGGCGGGCGAGCAGGGCGCCAATATCGGCCGGCTGGCCGCGATGCTGGCCGGGCTGCCGGAGAGCGTGCCCGGGGTGTCGTTGAACCGCATGTGCGGATCCAGCCAGCAGGCGGTCCATTTCGGCGCGCAGGCGATCGCCGCGGGCGACATGCGCTACGTGGTGGCGGGCGGCGTGGAAAGCATGAGCCGCGTGCCGATGTTCCTGGACGTGACGCTGGGGCAGGGCGAGTTCCGGGGATTCGACTCCCTGAACCCGGCGCTGCTGGAGCGCCATCCGCTCGTCCACCAGATCGAGAGCGCGGAACGGATAGCGGAGCATTGGGGGCTGTCGCAGTCCGAGATGGACCAATGGGCTCGCGAAAGCCATGCCCGCGCATGGGCCGCGGCCGACGCCGGGCTGCATGCCGAACTGCTGCCGGGGCCGTCGGCATCCGCGTGCCGCGACGAAGGCATCCGCGAAACCACGGACGCGGCCCGCATGGCGGCGATGGCGCCGGCCTTGCGGCCGCCCGGCCAGGGCGGCGTGACGGCCGCCAACGCCAGCCAGCTGGCCGACGGCGCGGCGGCGGTGCTGCTGGGCGACCGGGATACCGCGCTGGCCGACGGCTTGCGGCCGCGCGCGCGGTTCCTGGCGCGAGTCGTGGTCGGGTCGGACCCGGTGATGCAACTGACCGGCGTCATTCCCGCCGCCCGCCAGGCGCTGGCGCGGGCGGGACTGGCGCTGGGCGATATCGACTGGATCGAAATCAACGAGGCGTTCGCCAGCGTGGTGCTGGCGTGGCAGCGCGAACTGGGCGCGAACCTGTCGCGCGTGAACCCCTGGGGCGGCGCGATCGCTCACGGGCATCCGCTGGGGGCGACGGGCGCGGGCCTGATGGGCAAGATGCTGGCGGGGCTGGAGGCCACCGAGGGCGAGCTGGGCATGCAACTGATGTGCATCGGCCACGGCATGGCGACCGCGACCATTATCCAAAGGCTGTGAGCCGCATGGGCAAGACCGGAACGGCCGCGATGCGGGACGACGGCGCCGATACGGAACGGCGCCGGGAACTGGTGCTGGAGGCGGGGCGGCTCTTCAGCAAGCACGGCTACGAGCGCACCACGGTGCGCGAGCTGGCGCGGGCGGTGGGACTGCAGTCGGGCAGCCTGTTCCATCATTTCCGCAGCAAGGAAGAAATTCTGGTGGCGGTCATGAACAACGGCATCCAGGAAGTGATCGACCATGGGGAACGGGCGCTGGCCTGCTATGACGCGCCGGCGGACCGGCTGGCGGCGCTGTTCCGCGTCCACATGTGGAGCATGCTGCACGGGGCTGGCGGAGACGCGATGAATGCGCTGGTCTATGAGTGGCGCAGCCTGTCGGCGCCGAGCCAGGCGGTGGTGAAAGTGCTCAGCGACCGCTACGAGGCGATGTGGCAGTCCGTGGTGGCGGGGACGGTGGACGCGGGGCTGATCCAGGGCGATGCCCGCGTCATCAAGCGCTGCGTGCTGGGCGCGATGAACCTGACGGTGCAGTGGTACAAGCCGGGCGGGCGGCTGGCCCCCGCCGAGTTCATCGATGCAATGTTGCAGGCTTCGCTGCCGGCGTTGCCGGCGGGGGCGGGGAAGTGGCCGGTGTGATCCCGGGCGGGAATCAGCCGCGACGCTTGAGGAATGCGCCCACGGCGCAGGCGATCGCCAAGGCCAACAGCGAGCCGGACACGGGCAGCAGGAAATCCGCTTCGCCGTGATAGCCGCTGCCGGTGACGCCGCCGGCCACGCTGCCCATCCACAGTACGACGGTCAGCAGCGCGGCGACGGCCGAGATCGCGGCCGCGATGCACAGGGCCACGAAGGCCGGCCGGCGCGGCCGCGCCGGGGCGTACGAGGCGCCCGGCTGGACGCTGCGGGGCTGCTTGATCCAGTAGACCAGCCCCGCCACGACCAGCAGGAGCATCAGGATCTTGAAGATCATGACGCCCTCCGGTTATCAGTCTTCACGGCGCAGGTGCGGGAAGAGGATGACGTCGCGGATGCTGGGGCTGTCGGTCAGCAGCATGACCAGGCGGTCGATGCCGATGCCGCAGCCGCCCGTCGGGGGCATGCCGTATTCCAGGGCGCGGATGTAGTCCGCGTCATAGAACATGGCTTCCTCGTCGCCGGCATCCTTGGCCTCGACCTGCGCGCGGAAGCGGTCGGCCTGGTCTTCGGGATCGTTCAGCTCGGAGAAGCCGTTGGCGATTTCGCGGCCGGTCATGAAGAGCTCGAAGCGCTCGGTGATGCCCTCGCGGGTATCCGAGGCGCGCGCCAGCGGGGAGACTTCCACCGGGTAGTCGATGATGTAGGTGGGGTTCCAGAGCTTGGCTTCGGCGGTTTCCTCGAACAGCGCCAGCTGCAGCGCGCCCAGGCCGGCGCGCGACAGCACCGGGCCGTCGGCGTCGGCGCCCAGCTTCTTGAGTTCGGCGCGCACGAAGGCCGGATCGTCGAGTTGCGCCTGGGTGTAGCCCGGGGCGTACTTGAGAATGGCTTCGCAGATGGTCAGGCGGTCGAACGGCTTGGACAGGTCGAGTTCGCGCTCCTGGTAGGTGAGCACGGCGCTGCCCGTGGCCGAGATGGCGGCCTGGCGGATCAGTTCTTCGGTGAAGTCCATGAGCCAGCGGTATTCCGCGTAGGCCGCATAGAACTCCATCATCGTGAATTCGGGGTTGTGGCGCGGGCTGACGCCCTCGTTGCGGAAGTTGCGGTTGACTTCGAAGACGCGTTCGAAGCCGCCCACGATCAGGCGCTTGAGGTAGAGCTCGGGCGCGATGCGCAGGAACATTTCCATGTCCAGCGCATTGTGGTGCGTGACGAAGGGCTTGGCCGCGGCGCCGCCCGGGATCGGGTGCAGCATCGGGGTCTCGACTTCGAGGAAGCCGGCGTTCAGCATGAACTGGCGGATGCTGCCGATGGCCTTGCTGCGCGCCTCGAAGGTGCGGCGCGTGGCGTCCGTCATGATGAGGTCGACATAGCGCTGGCGGTAGCGCAGTTCCTGGTCGGCCACGCCGTGGAACTTGTCGGGCAGGGGGCGCAGCGACTTCGACAGCAGGCGCGCGCTGGCGGCGTGCACCGACAGTTCGCCCTTGTTGGTCTTGAAGACCGACCCTTCGATCGCGATGATGTCGCCGATATCCCATTGCTTGAAGGCGGCGTAGCTGTCTTCGCCCAGGGTGCCGCGATCCAGGTAGATCTGGATGCGGCCGGTGCTGTCTTGCAGCGTGGCGAAGCTGGCCTTGCCCATGACGCGCTTGAGCATCATGCGGCCGGCGACCTTGACGGTGACGGGCGCGGCGGCCAGGGCTTCCTGCTCCTCGCCGTCGTACTTGTCGTGCAGGGCCGCGGCGCGGGCGTCGGGGACGAAGTCGTTGGGGTACGCGACCCCGGCTTCGCGCAGTTTGGCCAGCTTGGCGCGCCGTTCGGCGATCAAGCGGTTTTCATCCTGGGCGGGGGCCGGAGCGGTCGAGTGGTCGGTCATGGTAGGGAAATCAGTCGTAATTGCGGATGTCGTCGATTTCGGTGGTGCCGAAATCTTCGCGATCCAGGTAGGCGAGGATGCGGGCGGCGACGTTGGCGGGCGCAGAGAGCTTGCCGGTCGCGTGGAAATCCTGGAACTTGGCCAGCGCCGGGAAGTTCTCCGGGTCGCTGGAGCGGATGGCGACCTGCATGTCGGTGTCGACGATGCCGGGGGCCAGCGAGACGACGCGCGCGCCGTCGGCGCCTTGTTCTTGCTTGACCACGCGCGTGTACATGTCGAGCGCGGCCTTGGTGGCGCAGTACACGCCCCAGCCGGCGTTGGGATTGCGGCCCGCGCCGGAGGAGATGTTGAGCACGCGGCGATCGGCGTCCAGGTCCTGCACGGCGGCCAGGAAGCGGGCGCTGAGCAGCATCACGGCGGAGACGTTCAGGTTGAAGGCGGAGGCGATGGCCGCGCCGTCGGTGAGCGCGCTGGTGCCGAGGATGGGGTGCACCGTGCCGGCATTGTTGATCAGCAGGTAGCGTTTCGCGTCGCGCGGCAGCGAGGCGCAGATGCGCTCGGCGGCCGCTTCGGCCGATTTCAGGTCCGAGAGGTCCACGGACAGCTGTTCCAGCTGCGCGTCCTGGGCGCGGGCGTAGGCGGCCAGTTCGGGATCTTCGCGCCGTGCCAGCGTGATCAGGCGCGTGCCCGGCTTGGCCAGGCTCCGGGCCATGGCGGCGCCGATGCCGCGCGAGGCGCCGGTCAGGATTGCGATGGTGTCGGACATTCGTGAACCTCTGGGTACGTTGAAGGGGAGTGTCGCGAAACTCAGATGCCTTGCTTGAGGCTGGCCTGGATGAAGGGATCCAGGTCGCCGTCCAGCACTTTCTGGGTGTTGGAGATTTCGACGTTCGTGCGCAGGTCCTTGATGCGGCTCTGGTCCAGCACGTAGGAACGGATCTGGTGGCCCCAGCCCACGTCGGTCTTGGAATCTTCCAGCTTCTGCTGCTCGGCCATGCGGTTGCGCATTTCCAGCTCGTAGAGCTTGGATTTCAGCATCTGCATGGCTTCGGCGCGGTTGCGGTGCTGCGAACGGTCGTTCTGGCACTGGACCACGATGCCGGTGGGCATGTGGGTCAGGCGAACCGCGGAGTCGGTCTTGTTGATGTGCTGGCCGCCGGCGCCGCTGGCGCGGTAGGTGTCCACGCGCAGGTCGGCGGGGTTCACTTCGACTTCGAAGGAATCGTCGACTTCAGGGTAGACGAACACGCTGGCGAACGAGGTGTGGCGGCCGCCGGAGGAATCGAAGGGGCTCTTGCGCACCAGGCGGTGCACGCCGGTTTCCGTGCGCAGGTAGCCGAAGGCGTATTCGCCTTCGAGCTTGATGGTGGCGGACTTGATGCCGGCGACTTCGCCTTCGGATTCTTCCAGCACTTCGGCCTTGAAGCCCTTGCGCTCGGCGTACTTGAGGTACTGGCGCAGCAGCATGGAGGCCCAATCCTGCGCTTCCGTGCCGCCGGCGCCGGCCTGGATGTCCAGGAAGCAGTTCAGCGGGTCGGCGGGGTTGGAGAACATGCGGCGGAATTCCAGCCCTTCCAGCTTCTCCTGGAAGGCGTCGGCATCGTGCTCGATGGATTCCAGCGTGGCGTCGTCGTCGTCGGCGGCGGCCAGTTCGAACAGTTCGTTGGCGTCGCCCAGGCCGGCGCCCAGCGCGGAGAGCGTCTCGACGACGTCTTCCAGGGCTTTCTTCTCGCGGCCCAGGTCCTGGGCGTGCTTGGGGTCGTTCCAGACCGCCGGGTCTTCGAGCTCGGCGTTTACGACGTGCAGGCGTTCAGATTTGGCATCGTAGTCAAAGATACCTCCGTAGAGCCTGTTCGCGCTCCGCGTAGTCGGCGAGGCGGGCTGCGAGCTGGTTCTGACGTTCGGCTTCCATGATTGATCCTGTCTTGATGACTTTTGTGCGAAACCTGGCATTTTACCGCGCTTGTTCGCGGTTCGTGGGCCGATATCGCCATTGGGGGGGACGGATCTGTTCTAAGGGTTTGCTTGGCTAGGGGAAAGTTGTTCAGTTTTTTGTCAACCCTGCGGTTCTAGCCTGCGGGTATCGGATGCGGCTCCCTATCCGGGGCC
Organism: Achromobacter denitrificans NBRC 15125; assembly: GCF_001571365.1. Classification (GTDB taxonomy): domain Bacteria; phylum Pseudomonadota; class Gammaproteobacteria; order Burkholderiales; family Burkholderiaceae_B; genus Achromobacter; species Achromobacter denitrificans. Next base: position 94,465 of record NZ_BCTQ01000018.1, read on the forward strand.
GCGGACCGTGACCGCGCCGGCTGCCGCCGGCCCTATCCCGTCAGAGGAATGGAGGCATAGATGGAAAATACGATGGCCCCCGGGGTCTCGCCGGCGATCCCGGCGACTGAGGAGGACCGGATCTACCGGAAGGTGGGCTGGCGGCTGGTGCCGCTGTTGGTGGTGTGCTACGTCGTGGCCTATCTGGACCGCGTGAACGTGGGCTTCGCCAAGCTGCAGATGCTGCAGGAGCTTCAGTTCAGCGAGACGGTGTATGGGCTGGGCGCGGGCATTTTCTTCATCGGCTATTTCCTGTTCGAGATTCCCAGCAACATCATTCTGCACAAGGTGGGCGCTCGGATCTGGATCGCGCGGATCATGATTACGTGGGGGATTATCTCCGCGTGCATGATGTTCGTGTCCAGCGTGCCGATGTTCTATGCGCTGCGTTTCTTGCTGGGCGCGGCGGAGGCGGGGTTTTTCCCGGGCATCATCCTGTACCTGACCTATTGGTATCCGGCGGCGCGCCGGGGGCGCATTACGACGTTCTTCATGACGGCGGTGCCGATGTCGGGGCTGGTCGGGGGGCCGATCTCGGGCTGGATCATGAGCACGTTCCATGGCGACCATGGATTGTCGGGCTGGCAGTGGCTGTTTCTGCTGGAGGGCATTCCGTCGGTGGTGATCGGGGTGCTGGTGCTGATCTATCTGGACGACCGGATCAACCGGGCGAAGTGGCTGACGGCGAGCGAGAAGGCGGTGCTGATCCGCAATATCGCCGCGGAGGAACAGCAGAAGGAGGATCCGCCGATCCGCGCGGCGCTGACGAAGCCGCGGGTGTGGGCGATGGCGCTGATCTATTTTTCGTTCGTGATGGGGCTGTACGGGGTCGGGTTCTGGATGCCGACGCTGATCAAGAGCACGGGGGTGCAGAGTCCGCTGGCGATCGGGCTGCTGACGGCGGTGCCGAATCTGTTCGCGGTGATCGGGATGATCCTGATTTCTCGTAATTCGGACCGGCACCGGGAACGCCGCTGGCACGTCGCGCTGCCGGCGTTGTTCGGGGCGCTGGGGCTGCTGTTTTCGGCGATCTGGAGCGGCAGTACGGTGCTGGCGATTTTGGCGCTGACGGTGGCGAATATCGGGATTTGCACGGTGTTGCCGTTGTTCTGGAGCCTGCCGACGGCGTTGCTGGGCGGGACGGCGGCGGCGGCGGGGATTGCGCTGATCAATTCGGTGGGGAATCTGGCGGGGTTCGTCAGTCCTTACCTGGTGGGTTGGCTGAAGGATATGACTGGGACGACCAATACCGGGCTGTATATGTTGTCGGGGTGCCTGGTGGTGGGGGCGCTGGTGGCGTTGGCGCAGCCGGCCAAGTTGGTGAATAAGTAGTCGCTGCGGCGTTGTTCGGTGACGAGGGTGTCGGGGACCTTTCTGGGGTTTCTGACACCTTTTTCATTTGTGGACGGTGTTTTTTTGCGGGAGACGGTTGGTTCTTTTTGCGGGAGAGGACGGGTTCTTTAGACGCCGTGCGCGTCGGGGGTGTGGGGTGCGCGGGTCAACGATTGCGGCCCGGAGCCTTCGCTCCGGGCTTCCCCTGCGTCATCCTCGTTGTCGCCTCCGGCGACTGCCTTCGGATTCCCTTGGGCTTATCGACTCCCCGCGCACCCCACACCCCCGACGCGCACGGCTCCGACAGCTCGGATTGCCCGGTCGCTGGGGAGGGCGGGGTTCTTTTGGTTCTTGCCGCGTGTGGTGGCCGGATGGAAGGTCTTGCGGGGCTCGCCCCAGGTCGGCCGCGCGGGCTGCCTGCTGGGGCGTCGGGGTGTCTTGTGGGCGGGGCGTGGGGGCAACCGCCCCGCCGCCGGGCCGCCCCAAGGCGGGGCAGCCCCCCCCCGGGGGGCAGCTAGCGCGCGAAGCGCGCGCGGCGTGGGGGCAACACTACCCCGCGTGCTCGATGACCAGTTGCACCGACACCATGCCGTTCCAGACGTTCTGCTCCAGTCGGTAGGCGGCCTGGATGTGTTCCGGCAGGGATTGGTCGTGGCCGAACCAGATGGCGTCGAAGCGTTGGTGGCCGCGTTCCAGCGATAGCTTCAAGTGCTTCTCGCCGACCAGGCGCTGGTTGCGGACGGTGAATTCGTCGAGGAACAGGGGGGCGGCGAAGCCGGCGCCCCAGACTTGCTGTTGCAGCATGCCGGCGACGTCGGCGTTGGCATAGCCGGATTCGAGGGAGCCGTCCGTTTCGATGACGGGCTCGAAGGAGTCGCGTCCGGTCAGCTCGCGGACGGCGGCGTCGAAGGCGGGGGCGAAGGCGGCGAAGTCTGCCTTGCCCAGGGTCAGGCCGGCCGCCATGGCGTGGCCGCCGAATTTGCGGATGAGGTTGGGGTGGCGCTTGGAGACGAGATCCAGCGCGTCGCGCAGGTGCACGTCGGGGATCGAGCGGCCGGAGCCGCGGATTTCATCGTCGCCGGCGGGGGCGAAGGCCAGCGTGGGGCGCCAGAATTTTTCTTTGAGGCGGGAGGCGACGAGGCCGACGACGCCCTGGTGCCAGCCGGGGTCGAAGACGCAGACGGTGGCGCCGGCGGCGGCGTCGGGCGCTTCCATGGCGGCGAGCGCCTGTTCGCGCATTTCGGCTTCGATGCTGCGGCGTTCGCGGTTGATGTTGTCGAGTTCGCGCGCCATTTCGAGGGCCTGGGCCTCGTCGTCGGTGGTGAGGCAGGCGATGCCGAGGCTCATGTCGGCCAGGCGGCCGGCGGCGTTGATGCGGGGGCCGAGGGCGAAGCCGAGGTCGAAGCCGTTGGCGCTGCGCGGTTCGCGGCCGGCGACGGCGAAGAGCGCGCGCAGGCCGGGTTGCAGGCGGCCGGCGCGCATGCGTTGCAGGCCCTGGGTGACGAGCAGGCGGTTGTTGGCGTCGAGTTTGACGACGTCGGCGACGGTGCCCAGGGCGACCAGGTCGGACAGCGCGTCCAGGCGGGGGCCGCCGTCGGGGGCGTAGACGCCGCGCCGGCGCAGTTCGGCGCGCAGGGCGAGCATCATGTAGAAGATGACGCCCACGCCGGCTAGGTTCTTGGACGGAAAGCCGCAGCCGGGCTGGTTGGGGTTCACGATGGCCAGCGCCTGGGGCAGGGTGTCGCCCGGGAGGTGGTGGTCGGTGATCACGACGCCGATGCCGGCGGCGTTGGCGGCGTCCACGCCGTCCACGCTGGCGATGCCGTTGTCGACGGTGATGATGATGTCGGGCTTGCCGGCGCGGTGCCTGCAGGCCAGTTCCACCACGGCGGGCGAGAGGCCGTAGCCGGTTTCGAAGCGGTTGGGGACCAGGAAGTCGACGTCGGCGCCCATGGCGGACAAGGCCCGCAGCCCGACGGCGCAGGCGGTGGCGCCGTCGCAGTCGTAGTCGGCGACGATCAGCAGTTTTTTGCCCGCCTGGATGGCGTCGGCCAGCACGCCGGCGGCATGGGCCGAGTGGGTGAGGCCGGCGGGGGGCAGGAGGGAGGGCCAGGCCAGGCGGGTCTGGTCGGGATGGGTGACCCCGCGGGCGGCCCACAGGCGGGCGAGCAAGGGATGGATGCCCGAGGCTTCGAGGACGCGGCAGGCGTCCAGGTCGGACGGACGGACAGTCAAGCGGGGTGAGACCACCAGGCGCTCCAGTTCTTTTTGGGGGCGGGCAGCAAGCCGAGCAGGCCCCCGCGCGGTTTGAGGGTAAGGGCGACCTTGCGGTCGTCGCCCAGCAGCAGCAGGTCGACGGGCGCCTCGGGCAGGCCGTTCTTGCCGGCGAGGGGGCGCAGGCGCCGGGTGTCCAGGATGGCGAGGGCGTCGAGCCAGGCGGCCCAGTCGCCGTTGCGCCCGGGGGCTTCCAGTTCGGCGAATACGCGTTCGGCGCCGGGCGCGGCGGCGTTCCAGGGCGAGCCGCCGCCGTACAGCCACAGGGCATTGACGGGGGGCAGGCCGCGGGCGGCGCGCGCCTCGTTGACGGGGTGGTCGTGCCACGCCATCTGTATTTCGTTGAGCAGCCGGCGCCAGGGGCGGGTCTGGGCGTCCTGGCGCCACCAGTCGTTCAGGCGCTGCCCGGCCACCGCCAGGGGGCTGGCGGTCTGGGGGCGCAGGCCCTCGGGCAGGCGCAGGCGCCAGCGTTCGGGCGACAGGAGTTCGACGGCGAAGCCCGTGTCCTCGAAGAGGGGGCGGGCGGTTTCCAGCAGGGCGGCGGTTTCCTCGGCGCGCAGGTCCATCATGCCGGGGTCCAGCAGGGTGGCCTGGTCGGTGCCCAGCGCCAGGTGGACCAGTTCGGCCAGCCAGACGGGTTCGCCGCCCGCGGCCTGCGCGCCGGCCAGCAGGGGGCCGAGGCCGGCGCCCTGCAGCAGGCCGGCTTCGGGCGCATAGCCCGCCCGGGCCAGTTGCCAGGACTCGAAGGCGGTGCAGCCGTGGGCGCGCAGGTCGTAGGCCTCGGGCCGGGCGGCGCCGGCCCGCAGCCAGGCGTGCAGGGTGGGAGCGCGCTCGGGCAGGAGCTTGGCCAGCTCCGAGGCGACGGGGAGGGCGGGCAAGGCGCCCGGGATGACGATCAGCATGGCCGGGATTGTAGTCCCCGAGGACGGGGGAACTAAGCGGCCCCGATACTGCCATAGCTGAACACGCCCGTCCGGGCCTGTCGGCCGCGAACGCAGCGCGCGGGCAGGCGGCGGGCGGGCCCGCCCGCCGCGGGGCGTCCCCCCGCCCGTTAATGCCATAATGCGCACGTGCTGAAAATACCCTACGAACTATGGATAGGCGCCCGCTATGCCGGGCTGGCCCGAATCCGCCAGCGACGCGGACGCCGCGATCGCTTCATCTCCTTCATCGCCGCCAGTTCCATGGCGGGCATCGCGCTGGGCGTAGCCGCCCTGATCGTCGTGCTGTCCGTCATGAATGGTTTCCAGAAGGAAGTGCGCGACCGCATGCTGTCGGTGCTGCCGCACATCGAGCTCTATATCCCCGGCGCCGTGCCGGAGCGGGTGCTGGAGCAATGGCAGCAGTTCGCCGCGGCCGCCGAGAAGAACACCGCGGTCAAGGCCGGCGCGCCGTTCGTGGCGGCGCAGGGCATGCTGGTGCGCGGGCAGGCCCTGCGGGGCGTGCAGGTGCGCGGCATCGATCCGCAGTCCGAGGGCAAGGTGTCGGATCTGCCCAGGCAAATGGTTTCGGGCCGGCTCACGGACCTGAAGCCGGGCAGCTTCGGCGTGGTGCTGGGCAACGAGCTGGCCGACGGCATGGGCGTGAAGGTGGGCGATACGCTGCTGATGATGGCGCCGCAAGGCTCGATCAGCCCGGCGGGCTTTACGCCGCGCATGCGCCAGTTCACCGTGGTGGGCGTTTTTTCTTCCGGCCACTATGAATACGATTCTTCGCTGGCGTTCGTCGACGACGAGGACGCGGCGCGCGTGTTCCGCGACAGCGGCACCGCCGGGGTGCGGCTGCGCATCGCGGATATGCAGAAGGCGCCGGAAGTGGCGGCCGAGTTGCAGCAGGTGCTGCCGCCCTATGTGACGGCCAGCGATTGGTCGCGCAACAACCGCACCTGGTTCGCGGCCGTGAAGACCGAAAAGCGCATGATGTTCCTGATCCTGGCGCTGATCGTGGCGGTGGCGGCGTTCAACCTGCTGTCGTCGCTGGTCATGGCCGTGAAGGACAAGCAGTCCGACATCGCCATCCTGCGCACGCTGGGCGCGGGCCCGCGCGAGATTGCCCGCATCTTCCTGGTGCAGGGCGCGCTGATCGGCGTGATCGGCACGCTGCTGGGCGTGGCCGGGGGCATCGTCATCGCCTACAACGTGGACGTGATCGTGCCGTTCATCGAGGGCCTGCTCGGCGTGCATTTCCTGCCGCGCGAGATCTATTTCATCAGCGCCTTGCCGTCGGATCCGCAGGTGGGCGACATCGTCACCATCGGCCTGACTTCCCTGGTGCTGTCGCTGCTGGCGACCCTGTATCCCAGCTGGCGCGCCTCGCGCCTGCAACCCGCCCAGGTGCTGCGCCATGACTGACAACCTCACTCCCGCGCTGCAGGCCGACAACATCGTCAAGGTCTACGACGAAGGCCCCGCGCGCATCGAAGTGCTCAGCAACGTCAGCCTGTCGGTGGCGCGCGGCGAGATGGTCGCCATCGTGGGCGCCTCCGGTTCCGGCAAGAGCACGCTGCTGCACATCCTGGGCCTGCTGGACGTGCCGACCAGCGGCTCGGTGTCGGTGGACGGCCAATTGGCGGTGGGCCTGTCCGAGAGCCGCAAGAGCGCGGTGCGCAACCGCAGCCTGGGCTTCGTTTATCAGTTCCACCACCTGCTGCCGGAGTTTTCGGCGCTGGACAACGTGGCGATGCCGCTGATCGTGCGCCGCGAGAACCGCGACCGCGCCCGGGCGGCCGCCCGCGAGGTGCTGGGCCTGGTGGGCCTGTCGGCCCGTGAAGGCCATTTTCCGGGGCAGCTCTCCGGCGGCGAGCGGCAGCGCGTGGCGCTGGCGCGCGCGCTGGTGACGCGGCCGGCCTGCGTGCTGGCCGACGAGCCCACCGGCAACCTGGACCGCCACACCGCGCACATCATGTTCGAGCTGCTGACGCAGGTGAACCGCGAGTCGGGCACGGCATTCGCCATCGTCACGCACGACCCGGAACTGGCCGCCCGCGCCGACCGCCAATTGCTCATGGAAAACGGCCGCCTGGTTTCGGGTTGAGCGGGCCGGGTGGATAATCGGGGCAAGGAGGCCGCGCCCATGCTGATCGACACCCATTGCCACCTGGATGCCGCCGAGTTCGACGCCGACCGCGACCAGGTGGCCGACGATGCCTGCGAGGCCGGCGTCGGGTCCATCGTGATCCCCGCCGTCGAACGCGCCAATTTTCCCATCGTGCGGGAGCTTGCCGGCCGGGTCGCCGGCGGCGCCTACGCGCTGGGCATCCATCCTCTCTACGTGCAGCGCGCCGACGACGCGGACCTGGACGCGCTGCGCGCGGCCATCGGGCAGTCGCTGGGCGATCCCCGCTTCGTCGCCATCGGCGAGATCGGCCTGGATTTCTTCGTGCCCGAGATCGCCTCGGGCGAGCCGCGCGAGCGCCAGGAGCGTTTCTACGCCGCGCAGCTGGCGATGGCGGCCGAGTTCGGCCTGCCGGTGCTGCTGCACGTGCGCAAGTCGCAGGACATTCTGTTGAAGTATCTGCGCCGCCATCCGCGCATCGGCGGCATCGCTCATGCGTTCAACGGCAGCGCGCAGCAGGCGCAGGCGTTCATCGAGCAGGGGTTCGCGCTGGGGCTGGGCGGGGCCATGACCTACGAGCGCGCGTTGCAGATCCGCCGCCACGCGGTAGAGGTGGACCTGGAGCACTTGGTGCTGGAAACCGACGCGCCGGACATTCCGCCCGCCTGGCTCCATCCGCCCGACCGGCGCAACCGCCCCGGCGAACTGGCGCGCATCGCCGAAGTGCTGGCCGAACTGCGGGGGCTTTCGCTCGCGCGGGTTGCGCATGCCACCTCGGCCAACGCCATGCGGGTGCTGCCGCGCCTGCCGGCGGCCATTCTGGCCGACGCCGACTGATCTCCGTCCCGTTTTTTTGACTGCGCGATAACGGAAGTTGTTGCGCGAATACGTCATTTTTCTCAGAATTGTCTGAAACCTTTGATTTAGCTGAATGAAACCTGACAAATAATTGAACGAATTAATAGGAATGAATATCATTGGCGTTCCCTAAAAGAACCCAATCGGCGCCTTGCGCCAACCGTCCGGAAAAGGGCGGTTTTCCTTGTCATTCCTATGCCCACACAGAAAAGCTTGAAAGGCTCCCGCCGCATCCGTTCCCCACATTGCCTGCTTGTCCGCCAGTTGCCGCTTGCGCTGGCCCTGGCCGCCGCAGGGGCCGCCCATGCGCAAAGCGAAGACACGATGGGCGTGGCTCAACTGGATACTGTCGTGGTGACCGCGTCCGGTTTCGAGCAGGAGATCAAGAACGCGCCGGCGTCCATTTCCGTCATCACCCGCGAACAGCTGGAAACCAAGCCCTTCCACAACCTGGCCGACGCCGTCGCCGATGTCGAAGGCGTGACGGTGGAGCGGGGCGGCAAGGCAGGCGGCATGAACATCAGCATCCGCGGCCTGCCCAGCGACTACACGCTGGTGCTGGTGGACGGCAAGCGCCTGAACCAGAACAGTTCCGGCGCGCGCCCCAACGGCTTCGGCGACGTGGACACGAACTTCATTCCCCCCATGGCGGCGATCGAGCGGATCGAAGTGGTGCGCGGCCCGATGTCGACCTTGTACGGCTCCGATGCGATGGGCGGCGTCATCAACATCATCACGCGCAAGGTTAGCCAGGAATGGACCGGGCAGGTCACGCTGGACGGCACGGCGCAAGGCGACAACCGCTACGGCAACAACTATGGATCGGCGTTCTACCTGAGCGGCCCGCTGGTGACCGACAAGCTGGGCCTGACCCTGCGCGGCGGGCTGTACCGCCGCCTGAGCGCGCACGGCAGCTATCCGGCCAATCAGGCCGAGTCCGACAGCGGCAACTACACCGGCGACATCGCCAGCTTCAGCGGCCTGGGAGACAGCCTGCAGCGCAACGTCGGGCTGCGCCTGGCACTGACGCCCAACCGCAACCATGACGTCCTGTTCGACGTCGACAGCAACTGGCAGACCTATGACAACGCCAACGGCGAGCTGGGAACCCTGAACGACAGCGTGGCGCGCAACCGCCAGGGCGGGGGCTATGAGCCCGAAATGAAGTTCAACCGCCAGCGCTATGCGCTGACGCACCTGGGCCGCTACGCCGGCTCCATCAGTTCCGATACCAGCCTGGTGTACGACACCACGGAAACCATCGGGCGCACCAATCCCATGAACGCGCCGCGCCGTCCCACGGACGGCGACAAGCGCGACCTGGAATACGACAACTGGGTGTTCGACACCAAGTGGACCATGCCGCTGTTCAACGACCGCCACAATCTGACCATGGGCGGCCAATGGCGCGAACAGCATTTCAAGGACACGCTGGTATCGGCGCCGCTGGACATGAAGCAGTACCAGTGGGCCCTGTTCGCCGAAGACGAATGGCGCATCGTGGACGACCTGGCGCTCACCATGGGCGCGCGCTACGACCGCAACGAGCAGTTCGGCGGCAAATGGAGTCCCCGCGGCTATCTGGTGTGGAACGCCACGCCGGCGTGGACGTTCAAGGGCGGCGTGAGCAAGGGCTACAAGACGCCCGACATCAACCTCATGACCGACGGCATCATCGGGCTGGGCGCGCAGGGCACCATGCCGCTGCTGGGCAATTCGCAGCTCAAGCCCGAAAGCAGCACCTCGTCCGAACTGGGCGTGCTGTTCGACGACGGCGCGGGGCTGACCGGCAACCTGACCGCCTTCCACACCAAGTTCAAGGACAAGATCGACAGCCAGAACGTGCCCAATTGCCTGGCGGCGGGCGGCCCCGCGCCGGGGTGCCTGGACCTGGGCGTGTGGGAGCGCAACGGCGTGCCGGTCGCCAATTTCTCGCAGCGGGTCAACGTGGATTCGGCCACCATCAAGGGCTTTGAATTTGGCGGCCGCGTGCCGCTGTACGCCGGCTGGTCCTTCAACGCCAACTACACGCTGACCGCAAGCGAAGTGACCTCGGGCGCCAAGCAGGGGCAGCCGCTGGGCTCGCAGCCCAGGCACGCCCTGAACCTGGGCCTGAACTGGAAGATCAACGACCAGTTCAACACCTGGGTGCGCGGCGAGTACCGCGCCAAGCAGTTCAACGACATGAACTGGGAAAAGGAGCAGGTGTTCTACAGCCCGTACTGGCTGGCCAGCCTGGGCGGTTCCTACGCGGTCAACAAGAACGTGACCTTGTCGGCATCGGTGCTCAACCTGTTCGACAAGAACTTCGTGGACTACGGCCCGACGAAGACCGGCACGTCGGCGCCGGCGGCCAATGCCAACTGGTCGAACTCCTACCGGCAGGTGCTGGAAGGCCGCCGCCTGTGGGTGTCGGCGAACATCACGTTCTGATGGCTGTGAGCGCCCGGCTCCGGCCGGGCGCCGTGATGGAAACGCACCGCGAAAAGTAGTAACGTACGTAATTATCTGGTGCGTACCGTATGTCTGCCACTGCCAAGTCCGATCGAGTTCCGCCGCAGTCCGCGGCCCAGGCGTCATCGTTCGATCCGTTCGAACAGGCCATGCGCGACTTGTCGCGGAGGCTGGGCCCGGATAGCGGCAATCCGTTGCAGCAGGCCGCCCTGTCGCGCCTGCTGCAGCACACGGCCTTGCGGCTGACGGATGCGCTGGATGCGCCATTGCGGCCGCATGGCCTGAATTCCACCCTGTGGACGGCGCTGGTGGTCATCTACAGCAGCCAGGACCACGAGCTGATGCCCTCGGCGCTCAGCGTTTTCATGAATTCATCGCGCACCAACATCACGCGCGTCTCCAGAGAATTGACGAAACAGGGCTTCGTGCGGCGGATCGCCAGCGCGCATGACGGCCGCCAGGTGCTGCTGCAACTGACCGGCAAGGGGCGGCGCTTCGTCGAAGACCACCTGCCGCTGCGCCGCGCCCAGATGACCCGCATCTTCGCGGCGTTCGACGCCGCCGAACTGGAGCAGTTCGAGGCGCTGGCGCGCAAGCTGTTGCTGGCGGCCGAATAGGATCCGGGCCGCCGCGCCATCATGACCGCCGACCTTCCCGTCCGGCCCGCTCCCGCGCCGTCCCGCCGGCTGATGATCACGGTGTCCATCATGATGGCCACGATCATGCAGACCCTGGACAGCACCATCGCCAACGTCGCGCTGCCGCATATGGCGGGCGGCCTGTCCGCATCGCAGAGCCAGATTACCTGGGTGCTCACGTCCTACATCGTGGCCGCGGCGATCGCCACGCCCGTCACCGGCTGGCTGACGGGGCGCTATGGGCGTTCGCGGATATTCCTGGTCGCCATCGCCGGCTTCACGGTCATGTCGCTGCTGTGCGGCGCCGCGGCGAACCTGGCGGAGATCGTCGTCGCCCGCCTGCTGCAAGGCGCGTTCGGCGCGGCGCTCGTCCCCTTGTCGCAGTCGGTCATGCTGGACATCAATCCTCCCGAACGCCATGCGCGCGCCATGGCGACGTGGGGGATGGGGGTCATGCTGGGACCCATCCTGGGCCCGACCCTGGGCGGCTGGCTGACCGACAACATGAGCTGGCGCTGGGTGTTCCTGATCAACCTGCCGGTCGGCCTCCTGTCTTTCGCGGGAGTCTGGTTCTATCTGCGCGACGAGGGCGCGGCGCGCAAATCGGGTTTCGACTGGTTCGGTTTCGCGACGCTGGCCATCTTCGTGGGCATGCTGCAATTGGTGCTGGACCGGGGAGACCAGGTCGACTGGTTCGAATCCATCGAGATCCGCATCTATGCCGCCTGCGCCGCCATCGCGCTGATCTACTTCATCATCCACACGGCCACCGTCGGCGCGGCCTCGTTCTTGAACGTCAATTTGTTGCGCGACCGCAATTTCGTCACCGGCACGGCATTCTATTTCGTGGTGGGACTGTTGCTGTACGCCACCCGGGCGCTGCTGCCGCCGATGTTGCAGACATTGCTGGGCTACCCGGTCGTCACGACGGGGCTGGTCACCGCGCCCAGCGGCTTGGGCACCATGGTGGCGATGCTGGTCGCCGGCCGCGTCGTCGGGAAGCTGGATGAACGGCTCATCATCGGATTGGGCCTGGGGCTGACTGCGCTGTCCTTGTGGCAGATGGCCAATTTTTCGCCGGAAATCACGGATTGGGGCGTCGCATGGCCGGGGTTCGTCCAGGGACTGGGCCTGGGTTTCACCTCGGTTCCGCTGACCACGCTGACCTTCTCCACGCTGGACCGGGCGCTGCGGCCGGAAGGAACCGCGATCTTCAGCCTGTCGCGCAACATGGGGAGCAGCATCGGAATATCCACCATGCAGGCGCTATTGACCCGCAATACCGTGATGATGCACAGCTCATTGGCGGCCTACGTGACGGCGGGCGCTTTGCAGGCGCGTCCGGATGGCTTCGACAAAGTATTCGACCTGGGCACGCGGGCGGGCCTGGCTGGCCTGGATGCGGTATTGCAGAACCAGGCGGCGTTCGTCGCGTATCTCGACGACTATCGCTTGATGATGTGGCTGACGCTGGCCACGTTGCCGTGCCTGCTGCTGATGCGGGTGCGCAAGCGGAACGCGGCCGCGCCGCAAGAGGAACTGCCGCACATCGCGGCGGAATAGGGGGCGTTTCCCCCGCGGCTCAGTCGGGCAGCCGGGGCAGTTCCAGCCTCACGCTCAATCCCTGGGGCGACATATTGCGCGCCGACATGCGGCCTTTGTGCGCGGCCACGGCGGCGTGCGCGATGGACAGGCCCAGGCCGGCGCCGCTGCCCGGCTTGCGGGCGCCGGAGGTGGTCCGGTAGAAGGGCTCGAACAGGGATTCCAGTTCTTCGTGGGCCACGCCCGGCCCTCGGTCTTCGATTTCCAGGCAGGCCTCGCGCGCGCTGACCAGCAGGCGCACGCGGATGGCGCTGTGCGCGGGGGCGAAGCGCAGGGCGTTGCGCAGCACGTTTTCGATGGCGCTGGCGAGGCTGCAGCGGTCGCCCACCAGCGGCACCGGCGGGTGCGGGTCCCAGGCGATGCGGATCTGCCGCCCGCCCGCTTCGTAACGGGCGTCCTCGACCACGGCGGACACGATCTCGGCCAGGTCCAGCGTGTCGGTGGGCACGGGCAGGGCGCCCAGGCGCGCCAGCCGCAGCGTGTTGCCGACCAGCGAATCCAGGCGCTCGCATTCGCGTTCGATGCGGTCGAGCTGCAGGTCCTGGCGCTCGTCCTTGCGCCGCGCCAGTTCGGCCGCCAGCCGCAGCCGGGCCAGGGGCGAGCGCAGTTCGTGGGCGATGTTGTGCAGCAGCTGTTCGCGAGTGTCGACCAGGGCCTTGAGGCGGTCCGCCATGGCGTTGAAGTCGCGCGCGAGCAGGCCGAGCTCGTCCTTGCGGCGGGCCAGCTTCGCCGGCGTGTGCGCGCCCAGCCGCCCGGCCGACAAGGCGTGGGTGGCCTGGCGCAGTTGCGCCAGCGGCGCGGTGACGTGGCGGGTCAGGGCCCAGCAGAAGGGCGCGGTCACGGCCAGCGCGAATAGCAGCAGCGCCAGCGCCACGGGCGAGAGCGCCAGCACTTCCCAATGCGAGGAATCGAAGGGCAGGAACAGCATCAGCAGTTCAGTGTCGTCCGGCAGCGCGAGCCACTGCGGCTCCCACCAGGAGACCCGTTCGCCGGCCGGTTCGGCGGGCGCGTAATCGGCCTGCGGCGGGCGGCCGGGCGCGGCGCGGTACGAGCTCAGCCAATCGTGCATGCGGGTGGGCAGCCGGCGGCCCAGGATGTCGGCGTCCTGGGCGTCCATGATGTAGATCTTCAGGGCCGAATAGCGCTGGTCCATGGCCTGGACCCAGCGCGCCAGGCCTTCCTCGCCCTGGGTGCGCGCGATCTGCGCGGCGTCGCGCGTGAGGCTGGCGGGGTTCAGGCCGTCGAGCGAATTGAAGCGGTACCAGGCGACCGCGGCGGTCAGCATCATCCCGCAGACGAGGATGATGGCCATGGCGCTCCAGAAGGTCAGGAAGGCGCGCCAGAAGAGCGAGCGGGTGGGCAGCCAGGCCATCAGGCGCCGCCGGCCAGCACGTAGCCCAGGCCGCGCAGGTTGCGGATGGACAGCGCCTCCGCGCCGGTGTCCAGGCGCAGTTTCTTGCGCAGGGCGCTGATGTGGGTGTCGATGCTGCGGTCGTACCGGTCGGGCTTGCGGCCCAGCGCGTACAGGCCTATCTGGTCGCGCCCGATGACCTGGCCCGGGGCGCGCATCAGGATTTCCAGGATGCGCTGCTCGGCGCCGGTGAGCGCGATTTCTTCGTCGCCGATCCGCGCGCGGCCGGTGGCCGGATCGAGGGACAGCGCGCCCAGCGTCAGGCTGGGCCGCGCGGCGTCGGGCACTTCCTCGAAGCGGCGCTGCACCGCCGTGATGCGGGCCTTGAGCTCGCGCGGGCTGAAGGGCTTCGCCAGGTAATCGTCGGCGCCGAACTCCAGGCCCAGCACGCGGTCGGTTTCGCCGCCGTGGGCGGTGAACATGATGACGGGGCGGCGCGAGCGCTGCCGGTAGTGCTTGAGCAGATCCAGGCCGCTGCCGTCGGGAAGCATCAGGTCCAGCAGCACCAGGTCGAAGTCGTCCCGCGCCAGCAGGGCGAGCCCCTGCGCGCCCGTATGCGCCAGCGTGAGCAGGCAATGATTCGGTTCCAGGTATTCGCGCAGCATCTGCGCGAGCTCGACGTCGTCGTCGATCAGCAGGATGCGGCGCGTCGCCGGGGATTGGGAAAAAGGCATGCGTTTCGTCGGTTCTGCACCCGGCAGTGTGGCGGATGGCCGCGGGCCGGAGTGTCAAGAAGTGCAAAGAAGATAAAAGTTGCGGAAAGCGGGTTGCCGGTCTCCGACAGGTCCAATTCTAATATGAGAATAGTTTTCATTCATAAGTCGAAGCGGGCGGGACGTCACACGTGGGGTGGGGCGCAAGCCTGGGACGGGAGAAATCGGAATCATGAGCAGGAAAGATCTGGCCGGCGGCAGGCGCGCACCGGGCACGCGCACACGGCTGGCCGTGGCGCTGTGCGCGGCGGGTTTCGGGGCGGGGCCCGTCTGGGCGCAGAGCGCGGACGCCGCCAAGACGATGGAAACCGTGGTGGTCACCGCGTCCGGCTATGAGCAGCAGATCCAGGACGCGCCCGCCTCGATCAGCGTGATCACCCGCGAAGACCTGGACAAGAAGTTCTACCGCGACCTGAACGACGCGCTGGTCGAAGTGCCCGGCGTCATCGTCACCGGCGGCGGCGACCGCCAGGACATCAGCCTGCGCGGCATGGGCCCGAAGTACACGCTGATCCTCATCGACGGCAAGCGCCAGAACTCCCGCGAAACCCGCACCAACTCCGACTCGACCGGGGTCGAGGGCGGCTGGACCCCGCCGCTGTCGGCCATCGAGCGCATCGAGGTGGTGCGCGGGCCCATGTCCTCGCTGTACGGCTCGGACGCGATGGGCGGGGTGATCAACATCATCACCCGCAAGGTGCCCGAAGCCTGGGGCGGCGAGATCCGCCTGGACACGACGATCCAGGAAAGCAGCAAGTCCGGCGATATCTACCAGGGCAACTTCTACCTGGCCGGCCCGATCAAGACCGACCTGCTGGGCCTGCAGATCTACGGCCAGGCGACGCAGCGCGACGAGGACGACATCGTCAGCGGCTTCCGCAAGCGCAATTCGGAAAGCGTGACCGCCAAGCTGGCGCTGACGCCCAACCGCGACCACGACATCGTGCTGGAAGCGACCACCATGCGGCAGAAGCTGCAGGAAACGCTAGGCAAGACGGTCGCGCCGCTGGCCCCGGGCGAGGCTTGCTCGCGCAACGGATGCCCGGCCTCGTCCGAAACCGACTACCGCAGCAACAAGTGGGCGCTGTCGCACACCGGCCGCTGGGGCTGGGGCGTGTCGGACAGCTACGTGCAGCAGGAAGAGTTCGACAACCGCTCGCGCCAGATGAAGATCAAGAACCTGGACCTGCAGACCAGCTGGTCGCTGCCGCTGGGTTCGCACATGCTGACGCTGGGCGGCAGCTACCTGAACCAGCGCCTGGACGACCAGACCGGCAACCAGCTGGCGGGCGGCCCCAACAAGGTCGAGCGCTACCAGTGGGCCCTGTTCGCCGAAGACGAATGGCGCCTGACCGAGAGCTTCGCGCTGACGGCCGGCCTGCGCATGGACGAGGACGAGAACTTCGGCAACCATTTCAGCCCGCGCCTGTACGGCGTGTGGCACATGGCGGAACGCTGGACCCTGAAGGGCGGCGTCTCCACCGGCTTCCGCGCGCCCGACCTGCGCCAGACGGTGGCAGGCTGGGGCCAGGTCAGCCGCGGCGGCAATATGTACGGCAACCCGGACCTGACGCCCGAGAAGTCGGTGACCGAGGAACTCGGCATCCTGTATGACGACGGCGAAGGTTTCAATGCCGGCCTGACCGTCTTCAACAACGACTTCAAGGACAAGATCACCCGCGTGGCGTGCCCGGTCAGCCAGTGCACGGACGGGCCCAACCAGTTCGGTTCGGACCCCACCACCTACATGAACGTGGACAAGGCGAATTCGCGCGGCGTGGAAGCGAGCATGAAGCTGCCGCTGGCGCGCGAATGGTCGATGACCAGCAGCTACACGTTCACGAAGTCGGAGCAGAAGTCGGGCCAGTACAAGGGCCAGCCGCTGAACCAGCTGCCCAAGCACCTGTTCACCACCACCGTGAACTGGCAGCCGTCGGACGCGCTGCAGGCCTGGGCGCGGGTGAACTACCGCGGCAAGGAAAGCCAGCCCATCACCGGCCCGTCCTCCTCGTCGCTGGTGGCGCCGTCCTACACCTTCGTGGACCTGGGCGGTTCCTACCAGCTCAACAAGACCGTGTCGGTGTACGCCGGCATCTACAACCTGTTCGACAAGCAGGTCGCCTACGACGACTACGGCTACGTGGAAGACGGCCGCCGCTACTGGCTGGGCGTGGGCGTCAAGTTCTGAGACCGGCGGGCGCGCGGCGCCCGCCCCATGATGAGGTACGCATGAAGCAACAGATTCAAAAGGGCGGCGCGCGCCGCTGGTTGATCCAGGCCGGGGCCGCGCTGGCCCTGGGCGCCGCCGCCACGGTGTGCGCGGCGCAGCCGACGGTGCCGGTCAAGCACGCGCGCGGCGAGACGGCGGTGCCGGCCAATCCGACGAAGACGGTGGTGATGGACCTGGCCGTGCTGGATACGCTGCACGCCCTGGGCGTGGAGGTGACCGGCGTGCCCAGCGTGGCCAAGCTGCCGCCGCAGCTCGCGCAGTACGCCGACCCGCGCTACCTGAAAGTGGGCTCGATGTTCGAGCCCAACTACGAGGTGATCCACGCGGCCGCGCCGCAGGTGATCTTCGTGGCCGGCCGCTCCGCGCCCAAGTACGACGAGCTGGCCCGGCTCGCGCCTACCGTCGACCTGACCGTGGATGCGAAGGACCTGGTGGGCAGCGTGACGCGCAACACCGAAACGCTGGCGGCCATCTACGGCAAGCAGGCCCAGGCCACGGAAAAGCTGAACGCCCTGCGCGCTTCGATCTCGGCCCTGAACGCCAAGGCGTCGGGCGCCGGCTCCGCCCTGATCGTGCTGACCACGGGCGGCAAGATGAGCGCCTACGGCCCGGGCTCGCGCTTCGGCGTGATCCACGACGCCTTCGGCGTCAAGCCGGCCACGACGGGGCTTAGCGTGTCCAACCACGGCCAGGCGATCTCCTTCGAGTTCATCGCGCAGACCGATCCGGACTGGCTGTTCGTGATCGACCGCGACGCCGCCATCGGCCGCGAAGGCGTGTCGGCGCAGCGCATGCTGGACAACGAACTCGTGCGGCAGACCAAGGCGTGGAAGCAGAAGCGCGTGGTCTACCTGAACGGCTACAACTGGTACCTCATGGGCAGCGCCGGCCTGACGGCCATGCAGCAGAACGTCGACGAGATCGCGGGCGCGCTGGCGGCCGGAAAGTAAGGCCGCATGCATGGAGCGGGAGTCGGGCGGGTGAGCTGGCGGCAGTCGATAGGCGGTTGGGCGGGGCTGGCGGCGGTGGCGGCATTGCTGTTGCTGCTCTGCGCGGCTAGCGTCAGCCTGGGCGCCGGCCAGCTGTCCTGGGCCGCGCTGTGGGGCGGCGAGGAGGCGGAGCGCGCCTGGCGCCTGCTGATGGTCAGCCGCGTGCCGCGCACGCTGGCGCTGCTGCTGGCCGGCATGTCGCTGGCCGTGGCGGGCCTGATCATGCAGATGCTGGTGCGCAACCGCTACGTCGAGCCCACCACCGCCGGCACCGTCGAATCCGCCACCCTGGGCATCCTCGTCGTTACGCTGCTGGCGCCGGATACGCCCGTGATCGGCAAGATGCTGACGGCCACGGGCTTCGCGCTGGCCGGTACCTTGCTGTTCCTGGCGCTGTTGCGGCGGGTGCCGCTGCGCACGCCTTTCATCGTGCCGCTCATCGGGCTGATCCTGGGCGGCGTGATCCACGCGGCAACCACCTTCGTCGCGTATCGCTACGACCTCCTGCAATCGCTGCATGCCTGGACCACCGGCGACTTCTCGGGCGTGCTGCGCGGACGCTACGAGTTGCTGTGGATCGGCTTCGGCCTGGCCTGCGCGGCCTATCTCGCGGCCGACCGGTACACGGTGGCCGGCATGGGCCGCGAGTTCGCCTCCAACCTGGGCCTGAACCACGCGCGGCTGACCCTGGCGGGCCTGCTCATCGTGTCGGCGATTTCCGCGGTGGTCGTGGTCACGGCCGGCGGCATTCCCTTCCTGGGGCTGATCGTGCCCAACGCCGTCAGCCTGATACTGGGCGACAACATGCGACGCTCCATTCCCTGGGTGGCCGCCCTGGGCGGAATCTTCGTGCTGGCCTGCGACATCATCGGCCGGCTGGTGATCCACCCCTACGAAATTCCCATCGGCACGGTCGTGGGCGTGCTGGGCAGCATCCTGTTCCTGTGCCTGTTGCGCACGCGGAGGAACCGCCTTGGCTGAGATCGCGCTCGCGGCGCCCGCCGCCCGTTCGCCCCAGGCCTGGCGCCTGGGGCTGCTGGCCGCCGCCGCGCTGGCCTGCACGGCGGCCTTCATGACGCTGGGCGCCAACGGGCAATGGTCGTTCGTGATCCCGTTTCGCGGCGCGAAGCTGGCGGCGATGCTGCTGGTGGCCTATGCCGTGGCGCTGTCGTCGGTGCTGTTCCAGACGATCACGCACAACCGCATCCTGACGCCGGCCATCATGGGCTTCGACGCCCTGTACCTGCTGATCCAGGCGGTGGTGGTGTTCGGCTTCGGGCAGGCGGCGGCCACCGTCAGCCATCCGGTGGCGGCCTTCCTCCTGGAAGTCGGCGCCATGACGGGCTTCGCCTGCCTGCTGTTTCGCTGGCTGTTCGCCGACGGCGTGCGCAGCCTGCACCTGATGATGCTGGTGGGCATCATCTTCGGGCTGCTGTTTCGCAGCCTTTCCAGTTTCGTGGTGCGGCTGATCGATCCCAACGAGTTCCTGGTGCTGCAGGACCGCATGTTCGCCAGCTTCAACACGGTGCGCGTGAGCCTGCTGCCCATCGCGCTGGCCGCCGTGTGCGCGGCCTCGCTGCTGGTCTGGCGCATGCGCCATCGGTACGACGTGCTGGCGCTGGGGCGGGAGATTTCCGTGAACCTGGGCGTGGACTACCGCCGCACCCTGATGCAGACGCTCGCGGCGATTGCGGTGCTGGTGTCGGTGTCCACCGCGCTGGTCGGCCCGGTGACTTTCTTCGGACTGCTGGTCAGCAACCTGGCCTACCAGGCCATGGGCTCGGACCGCCACCGCCATACCGTGCCCGCCGCGGCCCTGCTGAGCGTGATCTTCCTGGTCGGGGGCCAGACCCTGCTGGAACGCGTGCTGGGCCTGAACACCACCGTCAGCGTGGTGATCGAATTCGTGGGCGGCGTCATGTTCCTCGTCCTGATCCTGCGCAAAGGGCGCCGATGATAGAGATCCAGCAACTCAGCAAACAGTACGGCGACAGCGTGGTCGTCGACGGCGTCACCCTGTCCTTGCCGGCGGGCGGCGTCACCGCCATCATCGGGCCCAATGGCGCGGGCAAGTCGACGCTGCTGTCCATGGTCAGCCGGCTGCTGCCGATGTCGGCCGGCCGGGTGCTGGTGGACGGCCTGGACGTGACCAAGTCCGACAGCCGCGAGCTGGCGCGCCGCCTGTCCATTCTGCGCCAGGACAATCACCTGCCGCTGCGGCTGACGGTGAGGGACCTGGTGGCCTTCGGCCGCTATCCGCATACCGGCGGCCGCCTGACGCTGGACGACAAGGGCCACATCGACCGCGCCATCGCCTACCTGAACCTGGAGCCCCTGGCCGATCGCTACCTGGACGAAATGTCGGGCGGGCAGCGCCAGCGCGCCTTCGTGGCGATGGTGCTGTGCCAGGACACCCGCTACGTGCTGCTGGACGAACCGCTCAACAGCCTGGACATGAAGCATGCGGTGGCCATGATGGGCACCTTGCGCCGGGCGGCCGACGAACTGGGAAAGACCGTGGTGCTGGTGCTGCACGACATCAACTTCGCGTCCACCTACGCCGACCGCATCGTCGCCATGCGCCTGGGCCGCGTTGCCCACCAGGGCACGCCCGAGGAACTGGTGCGGCCGGAGGTGCTGAGCGCGCTGTATGAATTGCCGATCGAGGTGCACGAGATCGGCGGTAGGCGCATCTGCGTGTACTACCGCCAGGCCGGTTGAACGCGCGCGCCTTCGGCCCGACGGGGATTCAGCGCAGCGGCGATTCCCGGGTCAGGCTATCGGCCTCCAGCGACGCCAGCGCGTCCAGGAAGCGCCAGGCGAACGACCCCGGCCCCTCGGCCACGGCGCCGGCGCGCGCGCCGGCGAGGGCAAAGCACGACAGGGCGGCCACGGCCGCCGCGTAGGGATCGCCCGGCGACACCGCGGCGAACGCGCCCACCGTGGCGCTCAGCGCGCAGCCCGTGGCGGTCACGCGGGGCATCAGCGCGGAACCGCCGGCGATGCGCGCCGACCGGATGCCGTCCGTCACGAAATCCACCTCGCCGGTGACGGCGACCACGCTGCGGCGCGCCTGCGCGATGGCGCTGGCGGACTGCTCGGCCTGGGCCACCGCGTTGCCGGCGTCCACGCCCTTGCCGGCGCTTCGGCCGCCGGCCAGCGCGATGATCTCGGAGGCGTTGCCCCGGATGATGGCGGGCCGCAGGTCCAGCAGGCGCGCCACCGCGTCGCGCCGGAAGGCGGTGGCGTGGTGCGCCACCGGATCCAGCACCCAGGGAATGCCGGCCTCGCCGGCGGCGCCGGCGGTCAGCAGCATGCTGTCGAGCCAGGGCGCGGACAGGGTCCCGATATTGATCACCACCGCGCCGCTCAGGCGGGCGAACTCCGGCGCCTCTTCCACGGCGTGGACCATGGCGGGCGAGGCGCCCACCGCCAGCAGCGCGTTCGCCGCGTAGTTCATGGACACGAAATTGGTCAGGCACTGCACCAGCGGCGCGTCGCGGCGCACGGCGTCCAGCAGTTCCTGCGAGCGATGGGCCTGGGCGGCCAGGGTAGGGGAGAGGGCTTGCATGCCGGGCGGTCCTTGCGGAAAGAACGCGCTGGCGGGGAGGGCGGCTGCGCGCCGGCCCATGGGGCGAAGACGCTTGCGGCCGCTGCACCGTCCCTACGCCAGCGTTATCTGGATCAGGTTCGACGGGTCGCCGTGCACTGCGGGCCGGTTCGGGCCCGCCAACGGATTCTCAGCTTCTTGCCGAAGCTCCCCGGGTGGATGCCTGTATGTTCCGAGCGCGCGGTGGGGTTGTCAAGTTTCCCCTGGCCGGCCCCGATCAGGCGCGAGAGGTGTCGAAGGCCAGTAGATTGCGCTTCACGAGGCTCAGCATGTCGGCCAACTGGTGGCGTTGGTCGGCGCTGAGCCCCTGCAAAATGGCTTCGCTCATGACATCGCTCTTGACGCGCATGCGTTCGATCATGGCGCGGCCTTCCGGCGTCAGGAGCACCAGCTTGGTGCGCCTGTCCTGCTCGTCCGCCCCGCGGCGCACATAGCCCAGCGCTTCCAGGCGATCGACCAGGCCGCCGAGCGCGGCGCGGCCCAGGTCCAGCACGTCGGCCAGGTCGCTTTGCGACATCCCGTCGTGCCGCGACAGATGCGCCATTACCCACCATTGCGACCGCGTGATGCCTTCGGGTTTCATGACTTCATCGAAGACTTTGCGGCGCAATCTGGACACATCGTGCATCAGGAAGCCGAGCCGCTGGTCCCAGTTTTCCTGCGCGGTATTGACTGCCTTGTCGGTCATTCAGGCATCCTCCAGCCGGATCAGGCGCTTGCCCATGTTCTTGCCTTGATAGAGATCGGCGATCGATCCGGGCGCGGCTTCGATGCCGTCCAGGATTTCCTCGCGAAAGCGCAGTTTTCCCTGGCGCACCAGCGGCGCCAGCGCAGCAACGGCTTCCTCGTAGCGGTGCTCATAATCCCACACCAGAAAGCCCTGCATGCGCGCCGCCTTGTTCAGCAGATGCCGTTCCACGCGCGGACCCGTCGGCCAAGGATCCCAACTGGCCACGGACGCCGTGCCGCAGATGACGATACGGGCATGCCGGTTGATCAGCGGGATCACCGCATCGCTGATGCGCCCGGCGGTGTTGTCGAAGTAGACGTCCACGCCGTCGGGGCAGGCTTGCGCCAACACCTGCTCCAACTCGGGCGCATGATAATCCACCGCCGCATCGAAGCCGAATTCCTCCACGCACAACCGCGTCTTGGCTGCTCCGCCCGCGATGCCCACGGTCCTGCACCCGAGGTGGCGGGCCAGTTGCCCCGCGACCGAGCCGACAGCGCCCGCGGCGGTGGAGACGACCACGGTCTGCCCGGCCCGAGGTTCACCGCAGGCATTCAGCGCGAAGTAGGCTGTGACGCCGTTCAGGCCCAGTACGCCCAGCGACAGCGACAGCGGCAAATCGGTCTCCAGCACGCGCCGCCGGATTGCCCGCCCGTCGGTCACGGCATAGTCCTGCCAGCCCAGCATGCCCATCACCAGGCAGCCGTCGGGATAGCGCGGATCGCGCGATGCGACGACTCGTCCGGCCGCGAACGAGCGCATGACCTCGCCGATGGCCACGGGGTCCGAGTAGTTGGCGGCGGCATTGACCCAACCGCGCATCGCCGGATCCACCGACAGGTACAGGTTCCTGACCAGGACCTCGCCTTCCTTCGGTTCCGGCACCGGCGCGGTGCGGATATCGAAGTGCGCGGCCTGCGGAATGCCCAGCGGCCTTTCTTTCAACACGACCTGCCGATTCACCAGATTCCCGGTCATTGCTTGTCTCCTTGGGGTTGTTCCCAATATTGTATGGATGCATACAGTATGTTAGCGTTCATTTTAACGCGGCCGGCCGGCATGTCCATGGCCAGGCGGGAAGAAAGTTCCACGACGCGGCGCCAAGGAGACGACGATGGCAGGGTTGTATTTCGAGCAATTCCAGGTCGGGCAACGCTTCCGGCATGACGTGCGGCGTACGGTCACCGAGACGGACAACGTCCTCTTTTCCTCCATGACCATGAATCCCGCCGCCATCCATCTGGACGCGGAATACGCCAAGACCACCGAGTTCGGTCGTCCGCTGGTGAACAGCGCGTTCACGCTGGGCCTGATGGTCGGCATTTCCGTGGGCGACACCACGCTCGGCACCACGGTGGGCAACCTGGGGTGGGACGAGGTGCGCTTTCCCGGCCCCGTGTTTACCGGCGACACCTTGCGAGTAGAAACGGAGGTGCTGGAGCTGCGTGACAGCCGTTCGCGTCCGCAGAACGGCATCGTGGTGTTCGGCCATCGCGCCTACAACCAGCGCGATGAACTGGTCGCCAGTTGCCGCCGCGTGGCGTTGATGCTGCGCCAGGCCGCCTGAAGCCGCCGGCCGGCTTCCGCCCACTTTCCCTTCATTCGAAAGGCAGCCCATGGATTTCGCGCTTACCGACGAGCAGATCGCCATCCGCCACGCCGTGCAGGATTTGTGCGCCGGATTCGACGACGATTACTGGACCCGCAAGGACAGGGAAGGTGGCTTCCCCGAGGACTTCTACCGCGCCATGGCGGGCGCCGGCTGGCTGGGCGTGGCCATGCCGGCCGAATACGGGGGGGCGGGCCTGGGCATCCAGGAGGCCGCGCTGATGATGGAAACCGTGGCGGTTTCCGGCGCGGGCATGGCCGGCGCGTCTTCCATCCACATGAATGTCTTCGGGCTGCACCCGGTGGTGGTGCACGGCAGCGACGCGCAACGCGCGCGCTGGCTGCCGCCCATCATCAGCGGCGAGCAGAAGGCCTGCTTTGGCGTGACCGAACCGAATACCGGCCTGAACACGCTCAAGCTGCGCACCCTGGCCGTGCGCCGCGGCGACCGTTATGTGGTCAATGGCCAGAAGATCTGGATATCGACGGCGCAGGTGGCCAGCAAGATTCTGCTGTTGGCGCGCACCACGCCGCTGGATCAGGTGACCGGGCCGACTCAGGGGCTGAGCCTGTTTTACACCGACCTGGACCGCAGCCGCGTCAGCGTGCGCGAAATCGAAAAGCTGGGGCGCAAGGCCGTCGATTCCAACGAGCTGTTCATCGACGGCCTGGCGGTGCCGGTCGAAGACCGCATCGGCGAGGAAGGCAAGGGCTTTTCCTACATCCTGCACGGCCTGAATCCCGAACGGGTCCTGCTGGCGGCCGAGGCGACCGGGCTGGGGCGAGCGGCCTTGCGCCGGGCCGCCGCCTACGCCGGCGAGCGGATCGTGTTCGACCGGCCCATCGGCCAGAACCAGGGCGTGCAGCATCCTTTGGCAGAACGTTGGGTGGAGCTGGAGGCGGCCGAACTGCTGTACCGCCGCGCCGCCTGGCTGTACGACCAGGGGCAGCCTTGCGGCGCCGAGGCCAACGCGGCCAAGTTCTTCTGCGCCGAGGCGGGTTTCCGCGCCTGCGAGACGGCGGTGCTGACCCATGGCGGCATGGGCTACGCGAAGGAATACCACGTCGAGCGCTATTTCCGCGAGGCCATGCTGCCCCGCATTGCGCCGGTCTCGCCGCAATTGATTCTCTGCTACATCGCTGAAAAAGTACTGGGCCTGCCTAAATCGTACTGAGGAGACACGCATGCGCAAATCCCCCAAGGTCATCATTACCTGCGCCGTCACGGGCTCGATCCACACACCATCGATGTCGCCGTACCTGCCCATCACGCCCAGGCAGATCGCGGACGACGCGGTAGCGGCCGCCGAGGCCGGAGCCGCCATGCTGCACTTGCATGCGCGCGATCCGGAGACGGGCCGGCCCGACCAGGATCCAAAACTGTTCGCCCAGTTCCTGCCCGAGATCAAGGCTCGCAGCAACGCCATCCTGAACATCACCACGGGGGGCGGCCTGGGCATGTCGCTGGACCAGCGGCTGGCGCCGGCCAAATGGGCGCGGCCCGAGGTCGCGTCCATGAACATGGGGTCGCTCAATTTCAATATCGCGGGCGCGGGCGATCGCGTCAGCGAATTCAAGTTCGACTGGGAAAAGCCCTATCTGGAGATGACCCGCGATTTCATCCTGTCGAACACGTTCGCGCAGATCGACCGGGGCCTGCGCGAACTGTCGGACCTGGGCACGCGATTCGAGTTCGAATGCTATGACGTCGGCCATCTGTACAACCTGGCGCATTTCGTCGACCGCGGCCTGGCCAAGCCTCCGTTCTTCCTGCAGTGCATTTTCGGCATCCTGGGAGGCATAGGCGCCGACCACGAGAACCTGCTGCATATGCGCACCATCGCCGATCGGCTGTTCGGCGATGACTATTACCTGTCGGTGCTGGCCGCGGGCCGCCACCAGATGCCGTTCGTCACCGCCAGCGCGCTATTGGGTGGAAACGTGCGCGTGGGGCTGGAAGACAGCCTTTACGCGGGCCGCGGCAAGTTGGCTACCTCCAACGCCGAACAGGTCGCGAAGATCCGCCGCATCCTGGAAGAGCTGTCGCTTGAAATCGCGACGCCCGACGAGGCGCGGGCCATGATTCAAACCAAAGGCGGCGACAACGTCGCTTTTTAAGCGCTGCGAGGCGCGCGCGGGAGACGGATGCAATGGATGCCTTGCAAGGGTTGAGGGTGGTGGATTTTTCCAAGGTGCTGGCCGGCCCCTTGTGCACGCAGTATCTGGGCGACATGGGGGCGGAGGTCATCAAGGTGGAGCCGCTGACGGGGGACGACACCCGCCGCTGGCCGCCGTTCCGGAAAGACGACGGCACGGTGTTCCTGAGCGTGAACCGCAACAAGCGCAGTGTGGCGCTGGACCTGAAATCGCCCGAGGGCCGCGAAGCGGCGCAGCGGCTGATCGCCACGGCGGACATCGTGGTGGAGAGTTTCGGCCCCGGGGTGGCGGCACGGCTGGGTATCGATTACGACAGCGCGTCGGCGCTGCGCCCGGGCGTGGTCTATTGCAGTATCTCCGGCTTCGGCAGCAAAGGGCCGCTGAACCAGGGCAAGGGCTACGACGTCATCCTGCAGGCATTCTGCGGCATGATGTCCATCACGGGAGAAGAGGACGGACCGGCGATCCGAAGTCCCATCTCGCCCATCGACCAGGCCACGGGTATGCATGCCGCCACCGGGATCCTGGCCGCGGTGGTGCGCAAGCTGCGTACCGGCAAGGGCTGCAAGGTCGAGGCTTCGCTGTTCGATACGGCGGTCGGGTTCATGGGCTATGTGATGCAGAGCTACTGGGAGCGCGGCAGCGAACCGCGCCGCTGGGGTTCGGCCCATGAGTCCCTGTGTCCCTATCAGGTATTCGAGGCCAGCGACCACCCCTTGTTGCTGGGCGTCGCGAACGACTCGCTGTGGCGCGCCTTCTGCAACGAGGCCGGCAGGCCCGGGCTGGCGGACGATCCGCGCTATGCCACCAACGCGGACCGGGTGCGCCACCGCGCGGAAGTGTTGGAACGGGTGTCGGAGATCATGCGCGGCGACGACCGGGACGCCTGGATCCGGCGGCTGTCGCGCGCCGGCATCCCCTGCGCGCCCATCCAGGGCGTGGGCGAACTGCTGGCGCACGAACACATGGTCGCCAGTGAAATGATCCATCGTTTCGCCGATTCGGCGCATGGCGAGCTGAACGTGGTGTCGCAACCGCTGCGCTTTGACGGCCATCGGCCCAAGCCCGCATCGCCGCCGCCCAGAGTAGGCGAGCACACGGGACAAGTGTTGGCCGAGCTGGGCTACGGCCCGGCCGCCGTCGGCCGCTACCTGGACGTGCTGGCGCCGCAGGCCGGCGCCGCGCCAGGGAGGGAGGCCTAACATGTCCATCGACTTTCACGAACAGGACGGTGTGGCGCTGATCACCATCAACCGCCCCGAGAAAAGCAACGCGCTGGATCGCGAGCACTATGACGCCTTGTCCGAGGCCTGGCGCCGGGTCCGCGACGACGACGCGATTCGCGTGGCGATTATCACCGGAGCGGGAGACCGGGCCTTTTGCGCCGGCGCGGACCTGAAGTCGTTCGTCGGGGCGCCGCCCAGTCTGGCGGCGCTGATGCACACGCAGCAGGGCCAACTGCTGAACCGCGGCCTGGAAGTGTGGAAACCCATTGTCGCCGCTGTCAACGGGCACTGCCTGGGAGGCGGCATGACACTGCTGTTGGCCACAGACCTGCGGGTGTGCGTGCCCACGGCCACCTTCGGCCTGACGGAAGTCCAGCGCGGCGTCTTTCCGGCCAATGGCGGCACCCAGCGCGTGGCCCAGCAATTGCCGCATGCCATCGCCATGGAAATGTTGCTGTTGGGCGATGCCTTCGACGCCGACGCCGCCAACCGCTGGGGCCTGGTGAACCGGGTCGTGCCGCGTGAGGAATTGCTGCCGGCGGCCATGGCGTATGCGCGCAGGCTAGCCGCCAACGCGCCGCTCGCGGTGCAGGCGGCCAAGGAGTTGGCTTTGCGCAGCCGCGACGCCGACCTGGCGACGGGCCTGCGGTTGGAACAGTTGTTCCTGCGTCTGTTGCAGGACTCGCGGGATGTCGTCGAAGGCACGCAGGCGTTCGCCGAACGGCGCGCCCCGAGATTTCAAGGACAGTGAGGAGCAAGAAAATGGCATTGAGATCGATGTTGTTCGTCCCCGGGGATAGCGAGCGCAAATTGGGCAAGGCCCCGGCCACTGGCGCCGACGTCCTGATCCTGGACCTGGAGGATGCCGTGGACGCCGCGCGGCTACCGGCGGCGCGCGTCATAGTGAGGGAATACCTGGCGGCGCGTCCCGAGTCCGGCCCGGAATTGTGGGTGCGGATCAACCCCCTGGATTCGGGCCTGGCGCTGGACGATCTGGCGGCGGTGGTGAGATCGGCGCCCGACGCCATTCTGCTACCGAAAGGCCAGGGCGCGCAGGCCATCGTCACGCTGGATCACTATCTCACCGCGCTGGAAGCGCGCGAAGGTCTGGAGCCTGGCGCCATCGGCATCATGCCGGTTGCCACCGAGACCGCGGGCGCCATGTTCAACCTGGGGGGCTATGCGGATTGCAGCCCGCGCTTGCGCGGGCTGACCTGGGGGGCGGAAGACCTGGCAGCGGTGCTCGGAGCGGCCAGCAATCGGCGCGAAGACGGCGAGTACGACTTTACCTATCAGCTTGCGCGTTCTCTCTGCCTGCTGGGCGCTACCGCGGCAGGCGTGCCCGCCATCGACACGATATGGGGAAATTTCCGGGATACGGAAGGGCTGCGCAAGGACGCGGCGCGGGCGCGGCGCGCGGGTTTCACCGGCAAGATCGCGATCCATCCGGATCAGGTGGCCACCATCAACGAGGCATTCACGCCCGACCCCGCGGATATCGAGCGCGCGCGCCGTATTGTGCAGGCGTTCGAGCAGGCGCCCGGGGCCGGCACGCTGCAACTGGATGGAGAAATGTTGGACCGCCCGCATCTGAAGCAGGCGATGCGCATTCTGGCCAGCGTCCCGGCCGCAGGCTAAACCCGCGAGGGCGGGACCGATGATGGTTCTGTCCCGAGCCCACGGCGACCGTCCGGCACAAGGCCGGCGCCTTTTCAAGGAGAGAGACATGAGGCGTTCCGTATTCAAGCCGCTATGCGTGGCCGCGTGGCTCGCGCTGACTCTGGCGGGGCCCGCGAAGGCGGCGGACTATCCATCCCAGCCCGTGAAGCTGATCACGGCATTCGGCGCGGGCAGCGCCAGCGACATCGTCGCCCGCCTGATCGGCGAGCGCCTGCAGACGGCCCTCGGGCAGGTCGTGATCGTCGAGAACCGGCCCGGCGCTTCGGGCCAGATTGCCGCCGACATGGTGGCGCGCGCCCAGCCCGACGGCTACACGATCATGCTGGCCACGAACACCACCCATTCTTCCAATCCCTACCTGTACAAGAACCTCCGCTACGATCCGATCAAGGATTTCACGCCACTGGTGCAGGTCTGCAATTTCCCATTCGTGCTGGCGGTCAGCGCCAAGTTGCCGATCAACAGCATCGACGATCTGTTGCGCTACGGCAAAACCAACCCCCAGGGCCTGAACTATGCCTATGGCAACAGCACCGGCCAGATCTCGGCCGCCTCGTTCGACAAGCTGACCGGGCTGAAGGCGACGGCCATACCCTACAAGAGCACGCCGCAGGCGATGACGGACATCATCGGTGGGCGCGCGACGTTCATGTTCGTGGACCTGGCGTCGGCCACTGCCCACATCCAGGCCGGTACCTTGAAGGCGCTGGCGGTATCGACCGAGAAGCGCAGTTCGCTGGCGCCGAACCTCCCCAGCGTATCCGAGGCGCTGGGACAGCCCGGGTTCGACCTGGCGGCCTGGGTCGGAATCTTCGGGCCGGCGAAGCTGCCGCCGCCTATCGCCCAGCGGCTGGGCGACGAGCTCTACAAGATCGTGTCGTCGGAAGAGATCAAGGGCAAGCTGGTCCAGCTTGGGGCGGAGCCCATGCCGGCGCCGGCGTCGGAGTTCGGACCCTTCGTAGCGCAACAGGAAAAGGTCTGGGGAGACAAGGTCAGGCAGGCGGGCATACAGCCGGAATGACTCGCAGGCGAATAGCGAATGGCGGACGCCGCGCACCTCGCCGGCGTGGCCGGGAGCTGATTCACCGCCAGGCGCCAGCGGCCATCCGAGGCGGATAAATCCGCCACTGCCGGGGCCCGCTCCCGATACCTTCCGCCTACGCTCTCCCATTTCGGGAGGCGTTTATCACCGGCCGCATTTTCTGCATCGCGTTCGTGGCGGGCTCGGGGGCGGTGCAGCTGGCGCCGCGCCTGCCCGGGGCGGGCGCGGCTTGGCTGCTGGCGGGAGCGTGCCTGCTGGCGCTGGCCGCGTTGATGCGTTTGCGCCAGCGAGGAGCGAAGGCCGGCGCGGCCCTGGCGCTGGGGATGTGCGCTGGGCTGCTCAACGCCGGCGCGCAGGCGCAATGGCGGCTGGACGACGGGCTGGCGGACGCGCACCAGGACGCGGTGTCCCGGCTGGTGCTGCGCATCGCCGAGCTGCCCGACGGCGATGCGGGCGGGCAGCGGTTCGTGGCGGAACCGGCCGAGCCCGCGCCGCCCGGCATTCCTTCCCGCATCCAGGTGTCGTGGCAGGCGCCGCCGGGGGCGCAGGGCGGCCTGCCGGCGCTGATGCCGGGGCAAGTGTGGCGCATGGCGCTGGTGCTGCGGCGGCCGCGGGGCCTGCTGAACCCGGACGGCGCGGACGCGGAAGGGCGGTTGTTCGCGCGCGGCGTGCGGGCGGTGGGCCAGGTGCGCGGGCAGCCCCGGCTGGTGGCCGACCGCCCGTGGGCGACGCCGGGCGTCGCCATCGAGCGCGCCCGCCACCGCGTCAGGGAAGGGCTGCGCG
>NZ_BCTQ01000019.1 GCF_001571365.1 Achromobacter denitrificans NBRC 15125
CAAATTCTTTACTGCTTGCTGCCACTTGCTTCGCTTTCGCGTCGCCTGCCGTATCAGCAGCAGAGAAACGAGATTATGAAGAAGTTTTTATCGTTTGTCAAGTCAGCATCGCTAGTTTCGCTTCGCTTTCTTGCCAGACCTTCCTCAAGATCCTGCCCTCTTTAGCAGCTATCGAAACACCAGGGTAAACCCTAAGTTTTCGACAACTGCCAAGCCCGAAACTATAACACAACTTTTGCAGATTACGCAACCGGCTTCTGCCTGATTTGCACCCCATCCTGCAACCTGCGGCACTGCGGATTCCGCTTCGCCCGCACCCTGAACAACAGGGGTTGGCTACCACTTCAGGTGGCTGAATCAACAATCAGGGTAAACCCTGAATTCGTTTCACCAGCCAAGCCCAAGACTATAGCATATTGTTTCGGATGGCGCAACTGACTTCTGCCTAATTCGCGCTATCCATGCAATGAACGCTTGCCTGGCCCCGCGCTTCGAAAACTGCCCGAACCGCGAAGGAGCGAGACTATAGCACAACTTTTCGCGCGCATGACTGCCCCGCCGCCTGCTTCCTCTTTCTCCATAGAGAAGAGCAGACGACGGGGCTACATAGAAAGATAGGATCAGGTGGTGAGGCGGCGTTCTATATAGAGAGGATCTGGCGCGGCGGGGAACGCTCTATAGGCAAGGCCGTGCTCTCGATAGGCGGAACCGTGCCCTATAGGCTGTCCCATAAGGTGTCCTCTGTATATAGAGCGGTGAACGGCGGGCATTGCCGGCCGGGCGAACGAGCCCCGCGTGAGGGTTTCGGGATCCCGCCTACCAACGCAGGTAGTTCACGTCGCGCAGCCGTGTCAGTTCGCGCCTCACCAAAACTTCGTTGACTAGCCAATTGGGCGCCCCCACGTCCTTCAGCATGTGTTCGTCCAACTCAGCCCCCAGGCTGCGCAGCCGCGCCTTGTTGCGGTGCTGGCGCCAGACCGACCGGGCCCAGGCCCACAGACCGGGGACCGAGGGCTTTGCCACCGCCAGGGGGGAGCGCACTGCGGCGGGGGCCGCGTCCACCGACGCCACGGCCGGCGGCACAAATGGAACGGAAGAGGAAGAGCAGGTTTGCGCTGACATGCTGGACTCCATAAGGGATACGCTTTTGGTAAGCGTAATAGCCCAACATACCGATGAAAATCGAATTGTTCTGGGGTTATCGGTAAGCTATGATGACCAATCAAATCTCCCGGGTCGCTTGCCATGCGCCTTCCCCTGAATACCCTCCCCGCCTTCCGCGCCGTCGCCGAATTGCAGAACTTGCGCGCGGCCGCCGAACGACTGCACCTGACTCATAGTGCCGTGAGCCAGCAGATCAAGGGTCTGGAAGAACAATTGGGTTTCCCCCTGTTTGAACGCAGCGGACGCGGCATCGTGCTGAACACCGCCGGCGCGGCCCTGCTGTGCGCCGTCCAGGGAGCCTTGACGCAATTGGATGAGGGGGTGCTCGCCGCCTCCGCGGCCGCCGCCGGCGACGAACAGCGCCTGCGCGTGTCCGTGCTGCCCTCCTTCGCCCAGCGCTGGCTGCTGCCCCGCATGGCGCGATGGCGCGCCCGTCACCCCAGCCTGGCGCTGGAGATCGATTCCTCCCAACAGGTGGTGGACCTGCTGCGCGACGGGTTCCACGCCGCGCTGCGCTTCGGGCGGGGGCCTTGGGCCGGTGTCGAATCCGAACCGCTCTTCGACACGCCGTTGCCGCTGATCGTCCTGGCATCGCCAGAAACCGCCGCCGCCCTGCCCGACCGCACGCCGCAAACCCTCGCGCGCCAGCCTCTGCTGGGCGATCGCGAAATCTGGCAGCACTGGTTCAATGCGGCCGGGTTGCGCACGGCAATCACGCCGGTCGCTTCGTTCAATGACGCGGGCATGATGTTGCAGGCCGCCGAACAGGGCCTGGGCATTACGCTGGGGCGCGAGCTGCTGGCCGCGGACGCGCTGTGCGCCGGGCGGCTGGTCCAGGTGTCCCCGGTGAGCGTCCATTATGAGCAGGCCCAGACGTATCACCTGGTCTACCGGCCCAGCTTGCGCGACTGGGCGCCGCTGGTCGCGCTGAAGCAATGGCTGCGCGAAGAGCTGGAGATGTCGCGCCGCAACCTCGCCATTCCCGACCCCGGGCCGGACGAGCGCAGTCAGACGAAATGACGGAAGCCCGGGCTGGACGGACGCTCTCAGGCGAATGACGGCGGCCCGAGCCGCCGTCGCGCCGGACGTCAGGCGACCTTGCGCGCAGCCGGCTTCGACGGCTGCATCGAATCAGTTTCGTTGAAGCGCTGGTGCCAGGAGAAGGCTTCCTCCAGCAGGTGCGGCGTCTGGCCACCGCGTTCGCAGGCGCGGTCGAAATAATCCTGCAAGGCGTCGCGGTAGGACGGATGCACGCAATGCTGGATGACGGCGCGCGCGCGTTCGCGGGGCGCCAGGCCGCGCAAGTCCGCCAGCCCGCACTCGGTGACCAGCACGTCCACGTCATGCTCGGTGTGATCGACGTGGGACACCATGGGCACGACGCTCGAAATGTCGCCGCCCTTGGCCATGGATTTCGATACGAAGATCGCCAGGTGCGCGTTGCGCGCGAAGTCGCCCGACCCGCCGATGCCGTTCATCATATGGGTGCCGCCCACGTGTGTGGAGTTCACGTTGCCGTAGATGTCGAACTCCAGCGCGGTGTTGATCGCGATGATGCCCAGGCGGCGGACGATTTCCGGCGCATTGCTGATTTCCTGCGGACGCAGCACGATGCGCTGGCGGTAGTGCTCCATATTGGCCAGGATCTTCTCGTAGACGGGCTTGGACACCGTGATGGACGAGGCCGACGCGAACGCGAGCTTGCCCTGGTCCAGCAATTCAATGGCGCTGTCCTGCAGCACTTCCGAGTACATCGTCAGGTTGTCGAAGCTGGACGACTCGAAACCGTGCAGCACGGCGTTGGCGATGGTGCCGATGCCGGCCTGCAGCGGCAACAGGGAGTTGGTCAGGCGGCCGGCGTCGACTTCGCGCCGCAGGAAGTCATTGATATGGCCCGCGATGGCATTGGTCTCTTCATCGGGCGGCAAGGCGTTGGAGGGGCTGTCCGGCTCCTGCGTAATGACGATGGCCGCGATCCGGGCGGGATTCACTTCGATGAAAGGCAGGCCGATGCGCTGGTCCGCGGAGACGAGCCCGATGGGCTGCCGCTGCGGCCGGTCGCCGGGCACATAGATGTCGTGCAGGCCTTCGATGGCGGCGGGCACGCTCAGGTTCAGTTCGATAATGATCTTGTCCGCCTGCTGCGCGAACGAGGCGGAGTTCCCCACCGACATCGTCGGCACGATCGCGCCGCTCTCGGTGATCGCCGCGGCCTCGATGATGGCCACGTTGATCGGGCCGATATGGCCGGCGCGCAATTGTTCGACGGTTTCGGACAGGTGCTGATCGATGAAGGCGATCTCGCCCTGGTTGATCTTGCGGCGCAGCGTGGTGTCGACCTGGAAGGGCATGCGGCGCGCCAGGGCGTTGGCCTGGGCGAGCATCTTGTCGGTGTCGTGGCCCAGCGAGGCGCCGGTGATCAGCGTGATGGAGAGCGGCTCGCGCTCGGCGCGGGCCGCCAGCGCGGCCGGCACCGACTTACAGTCGCCGGCGCGGGTAAAGCCGCTCATTCCGACGGTCATGCCGTCCTGAACCAGCAAGGCCGCCTGTTCGGCGGACGTGATCTTGGCGCGCAGCCCAGGGTGGCGGATACGGTCGAGATGCATGGTGTCTCCAGATTTAAGGGCCAACGGCTTGCGGCGGGGCGCGGCGATGCCGCCTCTGCGCCCAGGCACCGTCTGACGCGGCGTTTCCCGAGGTCCCACCGCCGGATCCTGCCGGCGCGGGGACGAATTTTCGGCAGTATAGGAAGGCCGGCTGAAATCTCGTAATGACTTAAAATCATCCAAACCAGTCGTTTTTTTCATCGTTTGCTTGTTTATCGCGCATCGCGCGGGGGGAGGCCCGGGGCCATGGACGTGCGCGCACTGCGGTATTTCGTGGAAACCGTCAGGCACGCCAGCTTCACGCAGGCGGCCAAGGCGCTGTTCGTGACGCAATCCACCGTGAGCAAGATGATTCGCCAGCTGGAGGAAGAGGCCGGCACGCCGCTGCTGATCCGCGACGGCCACACGGCCCGTCCCACCGATACCGGCCGGGTCATGTACCAGCGCGGCCTGCAGGTGCTGGAGACGATGCGCCAGCTGTCCGAGGAGCTGCGCCAGACCACGGACTTGCGCCGCGGCGAATTGGAAGTCGGCATCCCGCCCATGATCAACCTGCTGTTCACGCCGGTGGTGAAGCGCTTCCGCGAACGCCACCCCGGCATCCACCTGACCCTGCGCGAAGGCACGGGGCAGGCGGTAGAGGGCCTGGTCGCGAGCGGCGAGCTGGAAGTCGGCGCCACCATCCTGCCGATCGCGCCCGACGGCGGGCTGATCGCCCAGCCCTTCGGCAGCTACCCCATCTGGGTCATCGGACCGCCCGACGCGCCCTGGGCGGGAAAGACCTCCCTGCCGCTGAGCGCGCTGCGCGACGCGCGGCTCCTGATTCCCACGGACGACTTCGCCATCACGCGGCGCCTGCGCCAGGCCTTCGCCGATGCCGGCTTCCAGCCAGGCATCGCCGCCCAGAGCGCCCACTGGGACTTCCTGGTGGCCATGGCCTCCGCCGGCCTCGGCGTGGCGCTGCTGCCCGAGCCGCTGATGCAACGGATGAAGACGCGCGGACTCAGCACCGCCAAGCTGGCCAAATCCGGCATGCAATGGGAAGTGGGCCATATCTGGCAGCAATCCGGCTATCTTTCCTTCGCCGCGCGCGCCTGGCTGGAGGTGTGCGACGAGGTGCTCGGAAAACCCAAGAAAGCGCCCCTCCGCCCGGCCTCGCGCTAGGCCGAATTGAATCCGAACGCCGGCCTCGCGCCAGGCTGAGTTGAATCCAAACGTTGGCCTCGTAAACTTGGATTGCGGGCAAGGGCGCCATCCGGGTCGCCTCTCCGCCCCTCCCCCGATATGACCCCGTTTCCAACGCGGGCGGGGATGACATCCAGGCGGGAATCCGGCC
This sequence comes from Achromobacter denitrificans NBRC 15125, assembly GCF_001571365.1. Classification (GTDB taxonomy): domain Bacteria; phylum Pseudomonadota; class Gammaproteobacteria; order Burkholderiales; family Burkholderiaceae_B; genus Achromobacter; species Achromobacter denitrificans. Next base: position 5,107 of record NZ_BCTQ01000019.1, read on the forward strand.
CCGAATCAAATGGGGCCATAGCACCAGTTTTTGTTGCAACGGGCGGGACGGCGGCTTGTTATGCTGCCGCCTCGATGCGAGCCAACTCGCCCAATAACATGACACCGATACCCCACCCCCAACCCTCGCGAGCCCGCCTCGCGCGCGCGTCTTCCCGCCCTTCTTCCTTCGCGGCGCTGATCGCGGCCCTGCTGCTGGCGCTATTCCTGGCGCCCGCCTTCGCCGCGCCGCCGCCCACGCCGGCCGAGACGGAAACGATGCTCACCGCGGCGCGCAAGCAGATCGACGACATCCGCAAGCGCGTCGTCGACGAAACCGACGACGCCAGCCTGATGAAACAGCGCGGCGACGCGCTGGACATCCAGTCCAAGGCCGACGCGGCGGCGGAAGCGCTGGCGCCCCAACTGGCCAGCGTAGCGGCCAAGCTGACCGAACTGGGCACGCCGCCGGAAGGCGCCAAGGAAGCCCCCGACGTCGCCGCGCAACGCACGCAGCTCGAAAAGAGCAACCGCGCGCTGGATGCGCAGATCAAGCTGGCCCGCCTGCTGTCGGTGGATGCGGGCCAGACGGCCGAACAGATATCGGCCCAGCGGCGCACGCAATTCCAGGCGCGCCTGGGCGAGCGGCGGGACTCCTTCCTGTCCGACCCGTTCTGGACCGAGTTCCGGGAAGAATTCCCGGGCGATCTCGAACGCCTGAAAGCCCTGGGCAAGGACCTGGCGGCAGCCGTCGGGCAGACGCCGAAATGGGGTTGGCTGCTGCTGGCCGCGGCCGCCGCGCTGGCCATCGTGCTGCGCGTGTGGATCGGCCGCATCCTGCTGCGCCTAACCGCCACCCGCGTGCCGCCCGGCCGCTTGCGACGTTCCTTCCTGGCGGTCGCCCACGTGGTGCTGGCGGTGGCCACGCCCGGCGTCATCGCGCTGCTGATCCATATCGGGCTGGACTGGAACTCGCAGCTGAGCGACAACACTTCGTCCCTGCTCGCGAACCTGGTGGCGACGGTCTGTTTCGGCGGCTACGTGTCCGGGCTGGGCTATGCCCTGCTGTCGTCGAACCGCCCATCCTGGCGCCTGCCTCCCATCAGCGATGTCGTGGCGACGCGGCTGCGCTGGCTGCCCGGCGTGCTGGGCGTGCTGGTCGTGATGATCTGGCTGGCCGAGCGCCTGCCCGTGCTGCTCAACGCGAGCCTGACCACGACGATCACGCTGACCGGCATCGTTGCCGTCATGACGATGGCGATGATAGGCGCGGTGCTGGCCATCAGCCGCCGGTTGCGGCGGCAGGCGATGCAGGAAACCGACACGCCCATCCCGTTCTGGGTGTCGCTGCTGTTGACGGCGGTCTGGACCGTGCTGGTGCTCAGCCTCGCCAGCCTGCTGGCCGGGTATGTCGCGTTCGGCAGCTTCCTCGTCAAGCAGATGCTGTGGGTGCTGATCGTCCTGGCTTCCGCCTACCTGGCCTCCACGCTGATCGAGGACGGCTTCAGCACGCTGCTGAGCAGCTCGCATCGCGATGGCGGCGGCGAGCACGAGGCGCCCAGCATGCGCGACCAGGCTGCGGTGCTGCTATCGGGGGTCGGACGGGTCGCGGTCGGCCTGCTGGCCATCACCTTGCTGCTGGCGCCCTTCGGCGAAGCGCCGATGGACCTGCTGCAGCGCTTCGACCAGCTGCGCAAGGGCCTGGCCATCGGCGAGGCGCAGATCCGTCCGGGCGCCGTCCTGCAAGCCTTGCTGGTGCTGGGGCTGTCGCTGCTCAGCGTGAAGATGCTGAAGCGCTGGCTGTCCAACCGCTATCTGCCCACGACCGAACTGGATCCGGGCATGCAGCTGTCGGCAGCCACGCTGTTCGGCTATGCCGGTTTCGTGATCGCGGTGGCCCTGTCGCTGTCGGCCGCGGGCATCGGGCTGGAGCGTGTGGCGTGGATCGCCAGCGCGCTGTCCGTCGGTATCGGTTTCGGCCTCCAGGCGGTCGTCCAGAACTTCGTTTCCGGCCTGATCCTGCTGGCCGAGCGTCCCGTCAAAGTGGGAGACTGGGTGTCCCTGGGCGGCGTGGAAGGCGACATCCTGCGCATCAACGTCCGCGCAACGGAAATCCAGATGGGAGACCGTTCGACAGTCATCGTTCCGAACTCGGAGTTCGTCACCAAGACCGTGCGCAACGTCACCCGCTCCAATCCGCTGGGGCTGGTGCAGATCAAGATGCCGCTGCCGCTGTCCACCGACGCGGAGCACGTGCGCGAACTGATCCTGCAGGCCTTCGCGGACCACGAGGACGTGCTGGATGCGCCCGCGCCCAATGTGTTCCTCGACGGCATCGAAGGCGGCCACCTGATCTTCAATGCCAAGGGCTACGTGTCTTCGCCCCGGGCCGCCTATGGCGTGCGCAGCGCGCTGCTGTTCACGGTGCTGAAGCGGCTGCACGAGGCGGGGCTGGAGGTGTCGTCGCCGCCCACCATGCTGCTTGCTTCGGCGCCGCAGTTGCCGGCGATGCCGGAGACCGGGCCGGCAGCCGTGCCGCCGCCGGCCGCGCGCTAGCGCGCGGCCGGTTCCCGGGCCGGGCCAGGCGTCCGGCCTCAGCCCGGCGTATAAAGGTCGGCGAAGCTTTTGCTGTCGAGCCTCGGGTTGCGCAGGGGCGGCGAGGCCAGCGCGGCGCTGCGCGCGGACTGCAAGGGAAAGGCTTGCGCCGCGGGCATGGCCGGCGCCGCTTGCGGCTGTCGGCCGGCCAGGACCGGCGGAGGCGACGACGGCGGCGCGACCTGCGCCACCGCCTCGCCATCGAAGCGGTGGTCGGCCGTGGTCAACGCGGGATTGGTGCACAGCCCCTGCGCCACCAGCGCGGCCTTGGTGCGGTCGTCCGTCTGGCACAGGATGTCGATGGCGGCGGTCTCCAGGCGACGCGCCCGGTCGGCGTCCCGGGTCGAGGCGGCGGCCTGCATCGTGCGTTCGAAGTTGCGCCGCAGGCTGCACTTCTGGTCCTCGATCGGGATCGCGATATTCATGCCGAAGCCGACCACGGCGCCGCCGCCGCCGGCGGAGACCATGCAGCTGTCGGAAGAAAAGGAACCGTAGAAACTCTGGCCACCCACCGGCGGCACCGTGCGCAGGCTGCTGGATCCGCCGGTGCTGGAATTGAACGTAATGCCCTGGTTGTTGCCGGCATTGGTCGAGCCCGACGATGCCGAGGTGGTGGCGCTGGAACTGCTGGTCTGGGCGACGGCGGAGCAGGCCGCCAGCGACAAGGAAATGGCAAGCACTATAGTCTTCATGATGTTCCCTCGCCCGGACGGCCGGAGCCGTCCGGATAATTGGGTCAGTGACTGAACCCCACGACATGGCCTACCCCGCCGATGCCGTGTATCGCCCCGAACGCGCCCACATTCACCGCATGGAACGAACCCGTGGCCGACGCGCTGGTTTCGGTCTTCCCGAACGTCGCGCCGCCGTTGGCGATGCTGTCGCCCACCATGATGGGCGCATTGCCCGTCACGTTGCCGTATGACTCGCTATTGGCGTACTGGCGCGTGCTGGTGACCACCTGCGTGCCGTCGCGGCTGAAGGTTCCCCCGACCTCCGCGATGCCGCCGGTGCTGCCGAACGAGGTTTGGCTGGAAGACCCGTAGCCGTTGATCTGGGTTGCCACCACGGAACTGCCGGTGGAAATGGATGATGCCGTGCCGTTGATGGCGCCGGCGTGGCCCGTCACGGACCCGCCTGCCTGGCCGCTGGCCTGGGCTGCCGCGGCAAGCAAGGACAACGCGGCGACTGCTGCGAGCTTTTTCATTTGAGCTCCTCCTGATCCGCGACCTGCGCGGATACGCGGTTGCCGGTGACCGACCGGCGCGGACCGATACCTCCCAGTCCTCCGGACAATGACGAAAGGCCTGGGACTTTCGTATTGGTACGGAATGATTGCGCCGTCCTAGGCATATCGATATCGGCTAAACAGGCGACCGCGATCAAGCCGGGCGAGGCCCGGCTCGGCCATGGGCGCGAACGGCGCCCGCCGAACCATGCGTATGGACGACACGGAAAGCGCGGCGGCGCGGGCGCGCCGCGCGGAACTCGGCTGTGTGGAGGAGAATGCGCGCCGGCGGCTCGGGCAGCTTCCCTAGCGCGTCCGGCCGACGTCGACCGACGGGGCCGCAAGGCAGGCGAAGGCACCTGTCGAAAGGCTGAATCCCGATTTTTCGGCCATACTATCCCGGCTGCCGGGCGCTACCCGGCCTCACTCGTCGCACGGAGACAAAATCATGATCCAGGAGATTGCCAGCATCCATGTCCGCGAAGGACAGGAAGCGCTGTTTGAAGCGGGCGTCGCGCAAGCGAAGCCGCTGTTCTTGCGGGCCCGCGGATGCCACGGCATGGAGTTGTACCGCAGCATCGAGCAGCCGCAGCGCTATACGCTGGTCGTGGACTGGGAAACCGTGGAAAACCACATGGTGGATTTCCGCGAGTCCACCGATTTCCAGGAATGGCGCAAGCTGGTGGCGGGCTTCTTCGTCGAGCCGCCCCAGGTGCATCACGAACAGAAAGTGCTCTGAGGGAAAGCCGCTCGCCGCCCGCGGGCGCAGAGCGGCTTGAAGAAAGCGGCGTCCGCGCCTAGCGCGGCTCGTCGTATTTGCGCGCACTGCCCCGGAACTGGTCCGCCGGATACTTGCGCGCGTTCTTCACCATCTTGGCCGACACCGCATCGGCAATATCGATACCCAGCTGGTCCGCCAGCGCGACCAGGTACATCTGCACATCCGCGATCTCGTCGGCCGCGTCGGCCAGCCGTTCGGGCGGCATGCGGCGCGACTCCGACTCGCTCAGCCACTGGAACAGCGACACCAGTTCGCCGGCCTCGCCCGCCAGCGCCATGGCCAGGTTCTTCGGCGAATGATAGGGCTCCCATTCCCGCTCCGCGGTGAATCGGCGGACGGCAAGCCTGATCTGCTCCAGGTCGGACATTTGCGGCTCCTGATGTGGCACGGGCGCCTCAGCCCGCGGCAAGCCGCGAGCTGGCCGCCAAGGCCACGGCGACCGTGGTGCGCACGTCGGCGAGCGCCCGGTGGGTGGGATTGGACGCGCCGACGTGGCGCGCCAGGATCTCCAGCTTGTGCGACGGCAGCTCGGGCCACGCCCGCCGCGCCAAGGCCAGCGTGCAATGGGTGGGATTGGGAAACGGCAGCCCGGTCTGGTCCGCCGCCGCCCCCAGGAAGCGCCGGTCGAAAGACGCATTGTGGAAAAACACGGGCAGGTCTTCCACGAACTCCAGGAACGCGGAAAACGCCTGCATCACCGGCACGCCGTGGCGGTCGACTTCGGCCTGCGTGATGCCGGTCAGGCGGGTGATGAAAGACGGCACCGGACCGCGGGTGCGCACCACCTGCGTGTACTCCCGCTCCAGCACGCCGGCCTCGCCCACGCGCACGGCGGCGAATTCCAGGATTTCGCAACTGGAGGTGGACAGCCCGGTCGTTTCCAGGTCGGCCACGATGAAGGGGCCGCGCAAGGCTTGCAGCGCTTCGGCCACGCCCGCGGCCCCCGTCTTGCGCCCCGCCGCCGGACGGGCGGGCGCCGCGCCGCTTATCCGCGGCCGCCGGTAGAAGAACGTCACGGCGTTACTCCGCGGGCTGCAACGGCGCGAACCGGGGCGAGCCGTCGGCCAGTTGCCCGAAGAACAGCGCCGCCGGGCGCACCCACAGGCCGCGCTCGTGCGGCCACAAGTGTTCGTACACCACCATGGATTCCTCGGTTTCGGAATGGCGGGCGGTGCCCAGATAGAGATACAGGCCGCCCTTGTAGTGGCGGTGCGAGGCAAGAGCGAGGGCTTCGGATTCGGTCATATGGCATTGCCGCAAATGGCGCGGCCCGGGCGGAATGGCTCCTGCCCGGGCCTGCGGGATCAGACGATACCGCCTTTATAGCGCATCGCGCCCGGGTTGCCGGCCTTCAGGGACCCGGATCAAGCCGCATCCAGTTCGCGGTAGCGGCGGAATATGCCTTCCCCGAAAGGCAGGCGCCTGCCGCTTCCGAAGTAAGGCTGCAGTTCCGCCAGCCCCGCCACGCGCGCATGCAGCGCCATGACGTTCGGGTAGGTCGCGGCCAGCGTGGCCATGCGCTTCGGGAAGGCGTAAAGCAGCCCGTCGACCAGATGGAACAGGGACAGGTCGACATAAGTCCAGCCCTTGCCGCCCGCCAGCCAGGCCCGCGGCCCCTCCAGCACCCGCTCGAAATATCCCAGGAACTTGGGCATCCGCTCTTCGCGGAAGCAGCGCGCGCGCCGGGCCGCCTCTTCCTTCTGGTCTTCGTAATACTCGCTGGCGGAGATCGGGTGATGCGTGTCGTGCGCTTCGGCCACCATGTCCGCGATGGTGAGCTGCAGCTGGTTCACCCATAGGCGCCCCTCCACGGACTCCGGCGCGAGCCCGTGCTTTTCGCCCAGGAACAACAGGATGTTGGCGGTCTGCCCCAAGGTCATTTTCCCGGCGACCAGATAAGGCGGCGCGAACGGCGGGTGCTTCCGAGGAGCGCTCAGGTCTTCCACCAGCGAGCTTTCGTCCGCGCCGGGCTCGCGCGCGCACTCGCGGTACGGAATGCCGCCCGCCTCCAGCGCCAGCCGCACGAACTCCCCGCGTCCGGGTATGCCGTCCCAATACCAAAGGTCATAAATCATGCCGTCTCCTTCGTGTCGATGAAGGCTAAGCCGGGAATACGCTGACCTCGCCTTCGGCCCCGGCCGCCTGCACGCCGCGGGCCTGTTGATACTGCCTGGGGGAAAGGCCGAAATGCGCGCGGAAGTCGCGCGAAAAATGCGCGCCGTCCGCGAAGCCGCAATCCAGCGCGATCTGGGTAATGCTGCAAGGATTGTTCAGCAGCAGCCAACTTCCGTATTCCAGCCGGAGCTGGCGCTGGAACGCCATGGGCGACATGCCGGTAGCCACGCGGAACGCGCGCTCCAGCTGCCGGCGCCCGACGCCGACGTAGCGCGCGATCGCATCGAGCGGCGGCGGGCTGTCGATGCGCTGCTCCATGAAGTGCGCCGCTTGCCGCACGCGCAGGTCCTGGATGCCGGACAGGTCGGTGTGGAAATGGGCCTGGGGCACGCGGCCTGGTCGCACGCCCTGGAGCATCATGTGCCGCATGGCCTGCTGGGCCTTGTCGCGCCCGCAGTGCCGGGCCACCAGATACAGCGCCAGATCGATGGCGGCGGTGGAACCCGCGCAGGAAATCAGGTCGCCTTCGTCCACGAACAGCCGGTCCACCACGGCGCGGGTCTGCGGGAACCGCTCGCGGAACGTATCCAGCACGTTCCAGTGCACGCAGACCGTGCGCGGCCCGATGACATCCGCCTGCGCCAGCGCGAAAGTGCCGGTGCAGATGCCCAGCAGCCGCACGCGCTGCGCGGCCGCCTGCCGCAGCCAGCTGCGCAGACGCTCGGGCATCCGTTCGTTGAAGTAGTCGTTGCCGCCGCAGACGGCCACGTAATCGAACTGGGACAGGTCGTCCGGCAGGCTGTCGGCCACGTCGATCGTCAGCCCCGCGCTGGAACGGCGCGGCTTGCCGTCCCAGCTCATCACCCGCCATGCCGTGTGGATCTGGCGGCTGCGCCCGCCATGGTCGCCGGCCAGCCGCAGCACGTCCACCAGGCCGGCGAAGGCGGCCAGCGTGAACTGGTCCAGCAGGATGATGCCGACGGTGAGTGCGGGTTTCCCCTGAGAGGGCTCCAGGCTGCCCTCTTCATAGGAGAGAGAAGCGGGTGCGGCGGGTGTTGCGGTATCCATGTCGCAATTATTCAAGTTTATGTCCCGCGCCTTCAAGCTGGTTTTCCCTGGGATCGCCCAAGATGCGCTTGTGGCACCGCCGCCGCGTCCGCTGGAAAGCGCGGGAACGGGCCGACAAATTCACAAGGGGAATCCAATATGGCAACACTTACCCGCAGCGCCGTCCGCGCCGCCCTGCTGGGCGCCGGACTGCTGGTGGCCGGCCAGGCGCTGGCGCAACAGCAGAAGATCACCGTCGCCTGGTACGGCGGCAACTGGGGCGACGCCTTCCGCGCCTGCGTCGCCGAACCCTACACCAAGGCCACCGGCGTGGCCGTCGTGCCGGAAGTCGGCACCTCCACCACCACGCTGGCCAAGCTCCAGCAGCAGAAGGGCTCGCCGACGATCGACGTCGCCTGGATGGATGGCGGCATCAGCGAACTGGCCGCCGAGGCCGGCGTGCTGGACGGACTCGATCCCGCCGCGATTCCCAACCTGAAGAACGTCATCGACCAGGGCGTGTATCGCAACGGCGACGCGGCCTACGCCGTCAGCACCGGCTATTACTCGCTGGGCATCGCCTACAACACCAAGGAAGTGCCGCAGCCGCCGACCAGCTGGAAAGACCTCTGGAAGCCCGAGTACGCCGGCGCCGTCGCCATTCCCTCGCCGGCAAACTCGTCCGGCGTGCCTTTCGTCTTCTTCCTGGCCCGGGTCTTCTCCATCGATCCGTCCAATCTGGCGCCGCTGTACGCCAAGCTGGCCAGTCTCGACACGGCGCTGTTCTTCGACAGCTCCGGTGCCGCCACGAACGCCTACCAGAGCGGCGAAGCCATCATCGGCGCGCATTTCAACGTCGGCGCCTGGGATCTGATCGACAAGGGCCTGCCCATCGGCTTCGCGGTGCCCAAGGAGGGAGCCTGGGCCACGGATGCCCGCCTGCACCTGGTCAAGGGCGCGCCGAACCGCGCCGCCGCGCAGAAATTCATCGATACCGCGCTGACGCAGGACGCCGCCGCCTGCCTCGCCACCCGCCTCTATCTGGGCCCCGCCGTCAAGGACGTGCAGTTGCCCAAGGACGTCGCCCGCAAGCTGCCGTGGGGCGCGGACGGTTCGGTGAAGAACCTCAGCCTGTTCGACTGGAACGTCATCAACAACCGCCGCGCCGAGGTCACGGACGCCTGGAACCGCCAGGTTGCCCGCAAGCGCTAGACCGGGGCCGAACATGTCCGCTTTGCTTACCATCGACGGCGTATCGATGCGTTTCGGCGCCTACCAGGCGCTAGACCGCATCGACCTGGAAATCCAACAGGGCGAATTCGTGGCGCTGCTGGGCCCCAGCGGCTGCGGCAAGACCACCCTGCTGCGCTCGATCGCCGGATTCCTCCAGCCCGAATCCGGCCGCATCCTGATCGAGGGCCAGGACATCAGCCGCCTGGCCGCGCACCACCGGCCGCTGAATACCGTCTTCCAGAACTACGCGCTGTTCCCGCACATGACCGTGCTGGAAAACGTGGCCTACGGCCCGCGCCGCCAAGGCGCCTCGCGGACCGAGGCGGCCGAGCGCGCCCGCGCGGCGCTGGATATGGTCGGCCTGGCCGACTTCGGCCCGCGTTATCCCCGCGAAATGTCCGGCGGCCAGCAACAGCGCGTGGCCCTGGCCCGCGCCATCGTGAACCGGCCCAAATTGCTGCTGCTGGACGAACCCCTGTCCGCGCTGGACCTGAAGCTGCGCAAGCGGATGCAGCTGGAGCTCAAGCACCTGCAGGCCAAACTGGGTATCGCCTTCATCTTCGTCACGCACGACCAGGAAGAAGCCATGACCATGGCCGACCGCGTGGTCGTCATGCATGCGGGCAAAATCGAGCAGGTGGGCACGGGCACCGACATCTACCGGCAGCCCGCCACGCGCTTCGTGGCCGAATTCATCGGCGACGCCAACTTCATGCCGTATTCCGCGTCCGGCGACGGCACGCTGCTGCTGGACGCCCAGGGCTTGCGCGTGCCCTTGCGCGGGCGGGGCGCGCCCGAACGCGGGATCGCCGTGCTTCGTCCCGAAGACCTGCGCCTGGGCGGCGACGCCACGGCGGCACGGCTGACCGGCACGGTCACCGACGTGATCAACGTGGGCAGCCATAGCATGATCCACGTAGACATCGGTGGCCAGACGGTGGTGGCGCGCCACGGGGGCATCGCGCCCGCCGGGCTCGGCCCGGGCAGCGTGGCCGAACTGGCCTTTGCGCCGGAAAGCCTGCACCTGATCGGTGAACGGCCATGACCGCGCGCGCCTGGCGTTCGCCCGGCCTGCTGCTGGCGGCCCCCGTCCTGTTCTTCGCGGCCTTCTTTCTCGCCCCGCTCGCGGTGGTGGCGCTGGCCAGCATCACGGGCGGCCCCGACGGCCTGACCCTGACCGCGCAGCAATACCTGCGCGTGCTGGCGGACCAATACCACTGGGACGTGATCCTGGTGACCTTCCGGCTCGCCTTCTTCACCACGGTCGCCTGCGTGATCCTGGGCTACCCGCTGGCCTGGTACCTGGTGCGCGTGGTGCGCTGGAAAGCCTGGCGCCGCTTCTGCGTGATCCTGCTGGTGGTGCCGCTGTTCACCAGCAACATCGTGCGGGCCTTCGGCTGGATGGTGCTGCTGGGCCGCAACGGCCTGGTCAACCAGGCCCTGGTCGGCGTCGGCGCCGCGGACCGCCCCGTGCGCTTCATCGGCACGGAAACCGGCATCCTGATCGGCATGGTCTACGTGCTGCTGCCCTTCGTGGTACTGGCGGTGGGCAATGCGCTGGCCCGGGTCGACCCCGCCTGCGAACAGGCGTCCTCCGACCTGGGCGCCAGCCCGGCGGCCACGTTCTTCCACATCACCTGGCCGCTCACGCTGCCCGGCGTGGTATCGGGCGCCATCATCGTCTTCACCCTGGCCGTCAGCGCCTACGTCACGCCGGCCCTGCTTTCGGGCGGACGCGTGTCGGTGCTGTCGATGCTGATCTTCCAGCAGTACAGCACGGTATTCGACTTCCACTACGGCGGCGCGCTAAGCATGGTGCTGCTGGTGTTCACCCTGATCCTGGTCGCGCTGGCGAACCGCGCCGCCGTCCTGCCTGGAGCCGCGCGATGATCCTGCGCCACCTGATCCGCCTATTCGCGCTCGGCGTGCTCGCCTACCTGGCCCTGCCGCTCGTGGTCATCCTGGGCTCCTCGTTCACCGCCACGCCCTACCTGGCTTTCCCGCCACAGGGCTGGACGCTGGAGTGGTACCGCACGCTGTTGGTCGAAGCCGGCTACGTCGCCGCGTTCACGACCAGCACCGTGCTGGCGTTGACGGCAACCGTCGCGGCGGTGCTGCTGACGGTGCCGGCAGCCCTGGCGCTGGCGCGCTACGCGTTCCCGGGCAAGGCCGCGCTGACCTCCGTGCTGATGTCGCCGCTGGTGCTGCCGCACATCGTGCTGGGCGCGGCGCTGCTGCAATACGGCGCCTACTTCGGCCTGACGCGCAGCTTCCTGTCCCTTCTGATCGGGCACATCGTCATCATCGCGCCCTTCGTGCTCCGGTCCACGCTGACCCTGCTGACGCCGGAGCAGCGGGCGCTGGAGGAAGCGTCCGCGGACCTGGGCGCCAACCCCTGGACCACGTTCTTCCTGGTGGTGCTGCCCCAGATCCGGCCCGGCATCGTCACCGGTTCGATCTTCGCGTTCATCTCCTCCTGGATCAACGTGGAGCTGTCCATCTTCAACACCACGGCGGACCTGAACACCATCCCCGTAAAGCTCTTCAACTACGTGCAATACACGATAGATCCGACCATCGCGGCCGTATCGGGCGCCACGATCGTGGCCGCGGTGATCGCCATCGTCATCCTGGATTTGACCGTCGGGCTGGACATGCTGTCCGAACGCGGCAAATAACCTTTCTTCTCTTCCCTACTTGTCTGGAGCCACAGTCATGCGCAAGCAAGACGCGTTCGATGTCATCTATACCCATACCGAAGGCGAGCCCCTGTGCATCGTGCACAGCGGCATTCCCTACCCCGCCGGATCCACCATCCTGGAGAAGCGGGCGTTCCTGGAACAGAACTACGATTGGCTGCGCAAGGCCCTGATGCGCGAGCCCCGCGGGCACAAGGACATGTTCGGCGTGTTCCTCACCCCGCCGTCCAGCCCCGAATACGACGCCGGCCTGATCTACATCGACGGCACGGAGTATTCCCACATGTGCGGCCACGGCACGATCGCCGTCAGCATGGCCATGGTCGCCAACGGTCTGGTGGCCCGCGGCAAGGACGGCATCACCAAGATCCGCTTTGAAACCACCGCCGGCCTGGTCGTGTCGGAGGTAGCGTCCGAAGGCGACAACGTGCTGTGGACGCGCTTCGAGAACGTGCCGGCCTACGTCGCGGCGCAGGACATCCCCGTGGAACTGCCCGGCTACGGCAAGCTGTCGGCCGACATCGTCTGGGGAGGCAACTACTTCGGCATCGTGGACCTGTCCGGCTGCGACCTGCGGATCTCGCCGGACAACGGCACCGAGCTGTCCCGCATGGGCATGATCGTGCGCGACCAGCTCAATGCCCGCCAGCGCATCCAGCACCCCACCGAGGCGCACATCAACAACCTGAACTTCATCACCTTCTGGCACCAGCCGACCATCGAGGGCGCGTTCTACAAGAACGTGCACGTGTTCAGCGCCGGCCAGCTGGACCGCTCCCCCGGCGGCACCGGCACCAGCGCGATGATGGCCATGTTCGAGGCGCGCGGGAAAATGGGAATGAACCAGCCGATCAAATCGGAAGGCCTGCTGGGCAGCGGCGTGTTCGAGGGCTGCCTGCTGGGAGAGGTGGATCTCAACGGCACGCGGGCCGTGCGCCCCACGGTGAAGGGCACGGCCAGCATCCTGGGCACGGCGCGCTGGGTCATCGACAAGAACGACCCGGTGGGCGCGGGCTTCCTGATCCGCTAACGCGTGAGGGCGGGGGTGTAGTCCCCCACGCTGCGCGGCTAGGGCCGCGCGGCATCCTCCAGGATCAACTCGGCGCCGCGCTCGGCCACCATCATGACGGCGGCCTGGGTGTTGCCGGAGACCATCTTCGGCATGACGGAGGCGTCCACCACCCGCAGGCCCGACAACCCGTTCACGCGCAGGCGCGCGTCGGTCACCGCGGCGGCGTCCGAGCCCATGCGGCAGGTGCCGATGGGGTGATAGATCGTCTGGCCGTTGCGGCGCGCGAAGTCCAGCCACTCGTCGTAGGTTTCCACGCCCGCGCCGGGGCTGACTTCCGCCTCGATGTAGGGTCGCAAGGCCGGCTGGCCGACAATGCGCCGCGCCGCCTGCATGCCGCCCACCAGGCTGTCCCGGTCCACCTGGGCCGCCAGGAAGTTAGGGCGGATCGCCGGGCCGGCCAGGGGATCGGCGGATTTGATGTGGATGGACCCCACCGACTCCGGCCGCAGCTGCGCCACGCCTATCGTCATGCCCGGATGGCGGTCCAGGATGCGTTCGGCCGCGTTCGCGTAGCTGGCATGCACGAAGAAATACTGCACGTCGGGCGCGGGCAGGTCCGGCGCGCTTTTTACGAAACCGTGCACCAGCCCCGTGCCCAGGGTGAGGATGCCCTTGCGACTCGCGTAGTAGCGCGCCACCTGCCGGGCCAGCCGCCAACCGCGCGACATCTCGTTCAGCGTCACCGTCCCCTTCACGCGCCAGTTCATGCGGGTCGCGAAGTGGTCGATGTAGTTCTCGCCCACCTGCGGCTGCGCATGCACCAGCGCAATCCCGTGGGATTGCAGGCGGGCCGGGTCGCCGACGCCGGACAGCTCCAACAGCTGCGGCGACTGCACCGCCCCCAGGCACAGCAGCGTCTCGCGCGCCGCCCGCACCGTATGTTCCTGCCCGTTCTGGCGATAGACCACGCCCACACAGCGCTTGCCCTCGAATACCAGGCGCGTCACGTGCGCCCCGCATTCCACACGCAGGTTCTTGCGCCCGGACGCGGGCCGCAGATAGCCGTCCACCACGCTCCAGCGGCGCCCTCGATGCTGGAGCACCTGGTAGTAGCCCACGCCCTCCTGGTCGCCGCTGTTGTAGTCCGGGTTCAAGGGCTGGCCGTCTTCCTGCGCGGCGCGCAGGAACGCATCCGAAATCGGAAAGCGCTCCGCCACCTCTTCGAGGCGCATGGGGCCCTCCTTGCCGCGCCCTTCTCCGCCGCGCTCGTAGTGCTCGATCTTGCGGAACACGCGCTCGGCCTGGCCCGCGCCCCAGCCAGTGGCGCCGGCGGCTTCCCAGCCGTCGTAGTCCCGGGGCTGCCCGCGCACATAGATCATGCCGTTGATCAGCGTCGACCCGCCCACGCCCTTGCCCCGCGGCACCGCGATGGTCCGGCCGTAGACGTTGTCCTCCGGCTCGGTCGCGAAGCGCCAGTTGTAGTCCGGGTTCACCAGCAGCTTCGAAAAGCCGGCCGGGATCGAAATCCACATGCTGCGCGCTTCGTGCCCGGCTTCGAGCATGAGCACCTTGTACTTGCCGTCCGCGCTCAGGCGGTTGGCCAGGATGCAGCCGGCGGTTCCGCCGCCCGCGATGATGAAATCGTAATCGCCCATTTTTTTCAAAGTCCGGATAAAGGCCCCGCGGCCTTACTTGGCATCCGCCACGCCCAGCATCCGCGCCATCAGCTCGATCTGGCAGGCGAGCATCGGCGCGCCGTAGTGCACCTTGCAGCCGCGGGCCTGCGCCGCCAGCAGCAGCGCGGTATCGCGCGGCTGCATGATGACTTCGCAGACCAGCTGGTCGGGCGTGAGGCGGCTCGCGTCCAGCGGCAACGCGTCGTCCGGCTTCATGCCGAGCGAGGTGCCGTTGACGACCAGGTCATGCCCCGACGGGTCGGGCGTGCCGATGGCGATGACGGCGTCCGGATGCAGGGACAGGATGCGCGCCTTCAGGTCTTCGGCCTTGGCCACGGTGCGATTGGCGATGGTCAGGCGGGACACACCGGCCTGCACCAGCGCGAAGCCGATCGCATTCGCCGCGCCGCCCGCGCCCGCCAGGTAGGCGCTTTTGCCTTCCAGCGAAACGCCGGCCGTCTGCAGGCCGCGCACGAAACCCTCCCCGTCCAGCATGTGCGCCACCAGCCGCCCATCGGCCTCGCGGCGCACCACGTTGGCCGCGCCGATCTTGCGCGCCACCGGGGTCGCCTCGTCGACCAGGTCCAGGATCGCCGTCTTGTGGGGGATGGTGACGATGACACCGCCCAGGTTTTCCAGCCGGCGCAGCCCTTCGACCACGGCCGCCAGGTCGTCCGGGCGAGCATGGAACGGCACGCACACGCCGTCGTAACCGATCCGGGCGAAGTGCTCGTTCATGCGCTGGGGCGTCTTCACATGATGGATCGGGTCGGCCAGGATGCCGAACAGGCGCGTGTTTCCGCTGATTTCCTTCATTTCTTTCTCCCTCGTTCAGGCCTTGAGCAATTCGCGGGCGACCTCGCCGATGCCCGCGGCATCCAGCTTGTAGTGCGCGTACAGGGTGGTGGGCGGCGCGATCAGGCTGTATTCGTCATAGATACCGTGGCGGCGCAGGCGCGTGCCGGAGCCGGCGTCGGCCAGCACTTCGGCCACCGCCGAACCCAGCCCGCCCAGCACGTTGTGTTCTTCCACCGTCATCAGCACGCCCGACCGGCCGGCCGCGGCCAGCACGGCCTCGCGGTCCAGGGGCTTGATGGTGGGCATGTCGATCACGCCCACGGACAGGCCTTCCTGCCCGAGCTGCTCGGCGGCCGCCAGGGCGGCATGCAGGGTGATGCCGCAGGCGATGATGTTCAGGTCGCTGCCGGTGGAGTGGACGATGGCGCGGCCGAACTCGAAAGGCCTGCCGTCTTCATAGACCTGCGGGTCGCGCCCGCGGCCGATGCGGAAGTAAATGGGTTCGGGCCAGTCCACCGAGGCCTTGATGGCGGAAGCCAGCTGCGGGCCGTCGGCGGGCGACACCACGGTCAGCCCGGCCAGGGCGCGCATGGTGGAAATGTCTTCCGTGGCGTGGTGCGAGGTGCCATAGAAACCCAGGCTGATGCCGGTGTGATGGCCGATCAGCCGCACGGGCAGCTTGGTGTAGGCCACGTCCATGCGGATCTGTTCGCAGCACAGCAGGCCCAGGAAGGAGGCGAAGGTGGCGACGAAAGGCATCATGCCGGTGGTCGCCAGGCCGGCCGCGGCCGAGACCATGTTCTGTTCGGAGATGCCGAACTGGATGTAGCGGTCCGGGTAGGCCTGGGC
Source organism: Achromobacter denitrificans NBRC 15125 (assembly GCF_001571365.1). Classification (GTDB taxonomy): domain Bacteria; phylum Pseudomonadota; class Gammaproteobacteria; order Burkholderiales; family Burkholderiaceae_B; genus Achromobacter; species Achromobacter denitrificans. The sequence continues at coordinate 21,118 of NZ_BCTQ01000019.1, forward strand.
AAAGCGGTTCAGGCCGTTGGAGTACTGCAGGTCGGCCGACCCGGCCACCACGGGGTGCCCCTCGGCGGCCAGCGCGATCAGCGCGTCCGAGAGATAGGAGAGCCCGGGGTTCACCGCGTTCAGCGCGCGATACTGCCAGGAGTCGGGGGAAAGCGTCGATGAGTTAGCCATTCAGATCTCGCGGGACATGATTTCGTCGATGGCGCCTTGCGCGTCTTGCGGCGCCAGATAGCCCAGGTGCCAGCCGGGCTCCGTCTCCATGAAGGAAACGCCTTTGCCCTTGACCGTCCTGGCGATCACGCAGGCCGGCCTTTCGCGCCCGTCGTCGGCGCGCAGGCCGCGCAGCAGCGCGGTCAATGCCTGGAGGTCATGGCCGTCCACCTCGTGCACTTCCCAGCCGAACGCCTGCCATTTCTCCCGCAGCGATTCCACGCCCATCACGTCGTCCACCTTGCCGTCGAGCTGATAGCCGTTGCGGTCGACGATCGCGATCAGGCGCGACAGGCGGTTGTGCGCGGCGAACAGGGCCGCTTCCCAGACCTGGCCTTCCTGCATCTCGCCGTCGCCCAGCATGACGAACACGTTGAAGTCGCGCTGGTTCATGCGGCCGCCCACCGCCATGCCGACGCCGTTGGACAGGGCGTGGCCGATGGAACCCGAACTGAAATCCACGCCGGGCACCTTGCTCATGTCCGGGTGGTCGCCCAGCGGGCTGCCCAGGCGGGTGTAGCCGTCGAGCAGTTCGCGGTCGATGAAGCCATGGTCGGCCAGTACCGGGAACAGGCCCACGGCCGCGTGCCCCTTGCCCATGAGGAAGCGGTCCCGGTCGGGCCACTGCGGTTCGCCGGGGCGCAGGCGCATCACGTCGTAGTAGAGCGCGGCGAATATCTCCGCGCACGAGAACACCGAACTGTAGTGCCCGACCTTGGCGATCTCGATCAACCTGATTGTCTCCAACCGGATAAAGCGGGCCTTTTCCCGCAGTAGCCGGATCTCCTCTTCCGAGGGAGCCTCCTTTTCCTGGCGCATGGCGTCTCCTGTTGCCGTTAGGATATATGATATATAATATACCCATTGAGCTTGAATTGGCCATGGCGGGCTAGAATTCATCCCGAATCCACCCGATCCATCAATACAGCAAGCCCGCAACCTTTATGTCGAGCCTTAAACCGGTAAAGAAAGAGAATCTCTCCGTCAGGGTCTACAACGAAATCCGCAATGCCCTGATCAACGGGCAGTACGAACCCGGAGAGCGCCTCATCATTGGCGAACTTGCCCAGGAAATGGGGGTTTCCATCACGCCCGTGCGCGAAGCCATTTTCCGGCTCATCAGCGAACAGGGCCTGGAAATGCAGGCGGCCACCGCGGTGTACGTGCCCTACGTCAATTCGGAAAAGCTGCGGGAAATCCAGCAAATCCGCTTCCACCTGGAAGGCATGGGCGCGGCCGAGGCCGCCCAGAACATCACGCGCAAGCAGCTGGACAACCTGATCGCGCTGCAGCGGGATTTCATCTCCTGCACGGCCACCGATCCCAAGCGCGCCAGCTACCTGAACCGCAAGTTCCACTTCGCCATCCTGGAAGCCAGCAACAAGCCCATCCTGCGCAACACCGTGGAATCGTTCTGGGTCATCACCGGCCCGATCCTCAAGGTGTTCCACGTCAAGACGTCGGGATTGGACTATTCGCAAGACGAACACCGCCACGAGGCCGTCATCCAGGCCCTGGAAGCGCGCGATTCCGAAGCGGCCAGGCAAGCCATCCAGGCCGACCTGGTCTGGGGCGGCAAGATCATGATCGATTGGCTGGTCGAGCGCGAAAAGGAACTCGACTACCGCCCTCCCCAGTCCCGCAAATAGGAAGATCCGATGCTGAAGATTTTTGGCGCGCCCAGCCGCTACATCCAGGGGCCCGGCGCCCTCGACTCCCTGGGGCAGTACGCGGCCCTGTTCGGGCGCCGCGCCGCGCTCGTCATCGACAGCTATGTCCATGGCGTGCTGGGGCCAAGAATCGAAGCGCTCTGCGCGGCGCACCAGGTGGCGCTCGTGCCGTTGCTGGTCGAGGGCGACCTGACGCCCGACGTGATCGCGCAATTGCGCGCGCAGGCCGCGCCGGCCGGCGTGGACATGGTGATCGCGGTGGGCGGCGGCAAATCGCTGGACGCCGGCAAGGCCGTGGCGAAGTCCGCGCACTGCCACCTCATCACCGTGCCGACCGTCGCGTCCAACGACGCGCCGACCAGCAAGAACTACGTGCTGTACGACGCCCATCACAATCTCCTGGCGGTGGAGCACATGCTGTTCAACCCCACTATCGTGCTGGTGGATACCGCCGTCATCGCCACCGCGCCCCAGCCGTTCTTCCTCGCGGGCCTGGGCGACGCCGTTTCCAAGAAATTCGAGGCCGAGCAATGCCGGCGCAACGGCGGCCTGAACATGTACGACGCGGCGCCGCCGCTGTCGGCCCAATTCATCGCCGACGGCTGCCTGCGCACGCTGCTGGCCGACGGCGTGGACGCGGTGGCCGCGGCCGGCACCGGCCAGCCTACGCCCGCGTTCGAGCGCGTGGTGGAAGCGATGATCCTCATGAGCGGTCTCGGTTTCGAAAGCGGCGGCCTGTCCATCGCCCACGCGCTGACTCGCGGCTTGCCGAAGATCAGCGGCGTGGCCAGCTCGCCTCATGGCCTGCAGGTCGCGGTCGGCCTGCTGGTGCAGCTGGACCTGGAACAACGCGCCGACGGCATGCTGGCGGACCTGAAACAGTGGTATGCCCAGGTCGGGCTGCCCGCCACCCTGAGCGAGTTGGGCGCGACCGGCTCGCCTTCCGACGCGGAACTCACGCTGGCCGCCGAACTGAGCCTGAAGGCCCGCCACGCCGCCAACTTCGACCGCCCGCTGGATACCGCCACCCTGGCCGACGCCCTGCGCCGCCACGCCTGAACCCGCGCACGCCGGCGGGGCTTACCGCCCCGGCCGGCCGCGGCGGCATCAGAACGCGACGTTGTCCTTGCCCTTGAGGCCCAGCTTCTGGCGCGCTTCGTCCGGCGTGGCGATCTCCAGGTTCAAGGCTTCCAGGATCGTGCGGATGCGCTCCACCTGCACGCGATTGGACTCGGCCATCTGGCCCGGGCCGATCCACAGGGAATCCTCCAGCCCCACCCGCACGTTGGATCCCATGGCGGCGCCGATGGTCGCCAGCTGCATCTGCGCGCGGCCCGCGCCCAGGATCGACCATTCATACTCGTCGCCGAAGAGGCGGTCGGCCGTGCGCTTCATGTGCATCAGGTCTTCCGGATGCGGCCCGATGCCGCCGAGGATGCCGAAGACCGACTGGATGAACGGCGGCGACTTCACCAGGCCTCGATCGACGAAATGCGCCAGGTTGTACAGGTGGCTGATGTCGTAGCACTCGAACTCGAAACGGGTGCCGTTGGCGTTGCCCAGCGTCAGGATGGATTCGATGTCCTGGTACGTGTTGCGGAAAATCAGCGAGCGGCTGTTTTCCAGGTGCTCGCGCTCCCAGTCGTGCTTGAACTCCTTGAAGCGGCCCAGCATGGGAAAGAGGCCGAAATTCATCGATCCCATGTTCAGGGAGGCCACTTCCGGCTTGAAGGTGGTGGCCGGACGCATGCGTTCTTCCACCGTCATGTGCGGGCTTCCGCCGGTGGTGATGTTGATGATGGCGTCCGTTTCGTTCTTGATCCGCTCCAGGAAGGGCTTGAACAGGGCCGGGTCCTGCGACGGTTTGCCGGTCTCGGGGTCGCGCGCGTGCAGGTGCAGCACCGCCGCGCCCGCCCTGGCCGCGCCGATGGCGGCTTCCGCGATCTCGTCGGCCGTGACCGGCAGGTACGGCGACATGCTGGGCGTATGGATGGCGCCCGTCACGGCGCAGGTGATGATGACTTTCTGTTTGGGCTTAGCCATTGTCGTCTCCGTTGTTTTGCTTGTGGCGCATCAGGCGCATCAGCTTTTCATCGCGCCAGAAGCGGCGCTTGGCAAGATCTTCCGTGGACAGCAGGGAGCGCCGTTCGTCGGACAGCGTATCCACCAGTGTGCCTTCCCAGGCAACGCAATCGCCCTGGGTCGCGCCGATGGACTGGTACAGGCCGCCGTAGCGCGCGCAATAGTCGGCGATGCCGCCGGGCGCGTTCAGGTCTATGGTTTCGAACGGCCCCATGAACGACCAGCGCAAGCCGAGGCCGTCCTTCACGGTCGTGTCGATTTCCTCTGCGCTGGCGACGCCCGCGCTGACGAGGCGGAAGGCCTCGTGCAACAGCGCGCCCTGCAGCCGATTGAGGACGAAGCCCTCGATTTCGCGCTTGACCAGCACCGGTTTCTGGCCGATGGCCGTCATGACGGCGCGGGCGCCGTCCAGCGCGTCCTGGCGGGTCCAGGGGGCCGGGCATAGCTCCACGACCGGGATGAGGTAAGGCGGGTTGACCGGATGCGCCACCAGGCAACGGTGCCGGCCCGGCAAGTGCTCGGTGAACTGGCTGGCCGGGATGCTGGAGGTGGAACTGCCGATGATCGCCTGCGGCTCGGCCGCGGCATCCAGCTCCGAAAACAGCGCGCGTTTGATCTCCAGCTTCTCGGGCGAGTTCTCCTGGATGTAGCTGGCGCCCTTCAAGGCATCGCGCAGGTTGTCGGCGACGTGGACGCGCTCGATGATGGCGTCGGCGCCGGTCAGCAGGCCGTGCCGTTCGAGCTCGTTCAACTGCTGCAGTATCAGGCCGCGGGCCTCGGCCAGCATCGCCGCATGGACGTCGTACAGGCGGACGTCCCAGCCCATGCGCGCGAAGACGATGGCCCAGCCCTGGCCGATCAGGCCCGTGCCGACGATGGCGGCGCAATGCGCCGGTTCGGCGGCGCCCATCAGTAGAGCTTCTGCGTGAAGCCGTCCACCACGATGGCCTGGCCCGTGACGCTGCGGGCGGCCTCGCTGGCATTGAACAGCACCATGTTGGCGATGTCGCGCGCCGTGACCATGCGGCCGAGCACGGCCTGGTTCTCGTACTGCGCGGCGATCTCTTCCACCGGACGGCCCAGCGTCTCGGCCTTCGCCGCGATCACCGCGCGGATGCGGGGGCCTTCGACGGCGCCGGGAAGAATGGCGTTGACCCGGATGCCGTAGCCGCCCAGTTCGATCGCCAGCGACTTGGTGAATCCGATCACCGCCCACTTCGACGCCGAATACACCGAACGCCCGGCGAATCCCAGATGGCCCGCGGCCGAGGACAGGTTGATCATCACGCCCGCCTTGGATTCCTTGAGCAGGGCGATCGCCTGCCGCGCGCATAGGAACTGCCCGGTGATGTTGACGGCCAGGGTGCGGTCCCAATCGGCCTTGGACAGGGTCTCCACGTACCCGGTGGGGCCGGCCACGCCGGCGTTGTTGACGAGGATGTCCAGGCCGCCCAGCCGCTGCTTCACCGCCGCGAACAGGGCGGACACGCTGTCCTCGTCGGAAACGTCGGCGACCGCCGTATGCACGCCCGGCAGTTCCGCCGGCAGCGCGGCCAGGCGCGCTTCGTTGACGTCGCACACGAACACCGTGGCGCCCGCGTGGTGGAACACCTTGGCCATTTCCAGGCCCAGCCCATCGGCGCCGGCGGTGATCAGCACCCTTTTCCCGGCGAAATCCACTTCCTCGAACATGCGTCTGTCTCCTAGATTCTTCTGAAAAGCGCGCGTTTGATGATATACGATATATGAAAAAAACAGCGGTTATGCAAGATTCCTGGCGATGATTTCGTCCATCGGAAATTGCTATCCGATAGGGGCTCCGGCTGGCCGTAAACCCTGATCATTGCCCGCTAAGTCTTTATTCATGCGGCTTTAGGGAATTCCCCGATTCGGAGGGTTACGACCCCAACTAGAATCCAAGGCGGGATTCCATACCCGGCCGGCAGATATATCATATATTTAAAAAAAGACGGGCATCACAAAAAGTCCGCATCCCATACCGACAAAGGAGCGTAGACAGTGTTCAAGTTCAACAAAATTGTTTTGGCGCTGGGTGTGTGCGGCGCGCTGGCGGCCGGCAACGCGGCGGCAGACATGAAGGTGGGCGCCCTCTTTCCGTTCAGCGGCGCGCTCGCGCTCCTGGGCCAGGAGAGCTATCGCGGCCTGGAGCTGGCCGTCAATGAGATCAATGCCGCGGGAGGCGTGAACGGCGAAAAGATCGAGATCATCAAGGCCGATGCCGTGGACCCGACGCAGGCCGTGTCGGAAACCAAGCGCCTGATCTCCTCCAACGTGGTCGGCGTGTTCGGCAGCTACGCTTCCGGCATCTCGTACGCGGCCTCGCCCGTCACCGAGCTGGCCGGCGTGCCGTACTTCGAGCTGGGCGCCACGGCGCACAAGATCACCACGCGCGGCTACAAGTACCTGTTCCGCAGCAACCCCAACACGGCGCTCTACGGCGTGTCGGTGGTCAATGCGTTGCACGACACCATCGCGCCGGGCATGGGGCTGAACCCCAAGGAAATCAAGATCGGCATCATCCACGAGGACGGCCCCTACGGCACGGACGTGGCGGCGACCGAGAAGAAGCGCGCGCAGGAACTGGGCTACACCGTGGCCGAAGTGCTGCCCTACTCCGCCAAGGCGGTCGACCTGTCCTCGCTGATCCTGCGCCTGAAGGGCGCGAAGGTCGACGTGGTGCTGCAGACGGCCTACCAGAACGACGCCATCCTGTTCTTCAGCCAGGCGCGCGCCGCGGGCTTCAAGCCCAAGGTCGTGATCGGCGCGGGCGGCGGCTACTCGCTGGCCGACACGGCCAAGGCGGTGGGCGCGGATATGAACGGCGTGTTCGATCTGGACTTCCCGCAGGCGTCCATCAATCCGGCCGGCGCGCCGGGTCTGGATAAGTTCCTCGACGCCTACAAGGCAACCTACAAGAGCGATCCGCAATCGGGCCACAGCCTGACCAACTACGTCGGCGCCAAGGCTTTCTTCGAAGCCATCGGCAACGCCAAGTCCACGGACAAGGACAAGATCCGCGCCGCGGTGCTGGCCTACAAGAAACCGGCTGGGCAGACGGCCAACGGCTGGGCCTTCGACTTCGGCGAAGACGGCCAGAACAACGCCTCCACGTTCTATGTGATGCAGTGGCAGGACGGCAAGCTGGTCACCATCGCTCCCAGCAACCTCGCACTCGGCAAGCCCGTATTCAAAAAATAAACCCAGGCTGGCAGTGCCCGGGCGCTCGGGGGCGTCCGGCTTATCCCGGGGTTCATGCGCCCCGGCCCCGCCGACAACACGGCGAGGCCGGGGCCGCTACCCGCTCTAAGAGGTTGCAACATGGAACTATTCATTCAACTGGTCATCAACGGCCTGTTGCTGGGCGGCGCATACACCATCATCAGCCTGGGGCTGACGCTGATCTTCGGCGTGGTGCGCGTCGTGAACTTCGCGCACGGCGAGTTCCTGATGATAGGCATGTACATGGTCTATCTGATCGCCGCGCAATTCGGCGTCCATCCCTACGCGGGGCTGGTGCCGGTCGCCATCATCCTGTTCGCGCTGGGCGCGCTGACGCAGAAGGGCATCATCCAGCCGCTGCTCAACGCCGACCAGCACATCCAGATCTTCGCCACGGTGGGCGTATCCACCATCCTCCTGAATCTCGCCCTGGTGATCTTCGGCGCCAACGTCTACCGCGCGCCGGTGGAACTGGGCACCAGCGCCATCGACGTCGGCCCGTTCACCATGGTGACGGGACAGCTCATCACTTTCGCGATCGGCCTGAGCCTGGCGGTGCTGCTGCACATCTTCATGCACCGCACCTACCTGGGCCGCGCGCTGCGCGCGGTGGCGCAGCACCGCTACGCCGCCACCCTGATGGGCGTGAACGTCAATAACGTCTACGCCATCGCCTTCGGCCTGGGCACCGCCTTCGTCGGCATCGCCGCGGGCCTGCTGGCGCCGCAGTATCCGGTGTTCCCCACGGTGGGCACGTATTTCGTGCTGACGGCGTTCGTGATCGTGGTGCTGGGCGGGCTCGGCAGCCTGTACGGCGCCGTGGCGGGGTCGATGATCATCGGCATCGTCGATACGCTGGCCGGCTTCTACATCGCCCCCGACCTGAAAGAGGTCGTGTATTTCGGGATCTTCCTCTTGATCCTTGTCCTGCGTCCGAACGGCCTGTTCGGCGTCGGCACCGAGTGATCAGAGCAACAAGGAGCGAGACGTGTTTCCCGATTTTCGACATCCCAAAGCCTACGTCAGCCTCATCCTGCTGATCGTGATGTTCCTCGTGCCCGTGGTCATGGGCACGCCCTTCTGGACCAACCTTTTCGTCCTGCTGTTCGTGTTCTCGGCCCTGTCGGTGGCCTGGAACATCGTGGGCGGCTATGCCGGCCAGTTGTCCCTGGGCCACGCGGTGTTCTACGGCATCGGCGGCTATACGGCCACGCTGCTGACGCAGAACTTCGGCATTTCGCCGTGGTTCGGCATGCTGGTGGGCGCGGCGATCTCGGCGGCGGTCGCCATCCTGATCAGCTATCCCACCCTGCGCCTGCGCGGCCCCTTCTTCGCGCTGGCCACCATCGCGATCCTCGAAGTGGTGCGCCTGCTGGTCATCCACGAAGAAAGCTGGACCGGCGGCTCCAGCGGCATCAGCCTGCCGCTGAACATCGGCTGGACCTGGATCGTGTTCCGCGAAAAGATCAACTACGTGATCATCGCGTTCGGCCTGTTCCTGCTGGTGACGTGGGCCTCCTGGTACATGCGCAAGTCGCGCATCGGCCACTACCTGATCGCCATCCGGGAACGCGAGGACGCGGCGCTGGCGGTCGGCATCCACACCGTCCGCATGAAGATCATCGCCGCCGTGGTGTCGGCCATGCTGACCAGCATCATCGGCACGTTCCACATCACCTACCTGACCTTCGTGGACCCCAGCTCGGCGTTCTCGCTGGAACTATCCATCCAGATCGCCATGTTCGCCCTGATCGGCGGCCTGGGCACGGTGGCCGGCCCGATCGCCGGCACCTTCCTGGTGCTGCCCATCGCCGAACTGGCGCGCGGCTGGCTCAGCAGCGTGGGCAATGGCATGCACGGGCTGATCTACGGCCTGATCCTGGTGGCGGTGGTGCTGACCATCCCGCGCGGCCTGGCCGGCGCCTTCGGCCCGACCATCGAGCGCTGGCTGTCGCGCCTGCCCTACCTGGGCACGCCGCGCGCCAAGCGCAAGCTCGCCGACGAAGTGCGCCTGCACAGCGCCGTCCGTTCCGAACAGCCGGTGCTGAAGGCCGACAAGCTGTTCAAGAGCTTCGGCGGCCTGCGCGCGACCAACGACGTATCGCTGACGCTGAACAAGAACGAGATCCTGGGCATGATCGGGCCCAACGGCGCCGGCAAGACCACGGTGTTCAACCTGCTGTCGGGCTTCCTGTCGCCGGACAAGGGCGGCATCTCGATGCTGGACGCCGAGGGCAACTGGGTCACCTGCAAGACGCCCGACGAGTTCGCGCACCAGGGCCTGGGCCGCACGTTCCAGATCGCCAAGCCCTTCACCGGCCTGACCGTGCTGGAGAACATCATGCTGGGCGCGTTCATCCGCACGTCCGACCGCGACGAGGCCGAGCAGATCGCGCTCAAGGTCGCGGAACAGACCGACCTGGTGAAGTACCTGAACACCGAGGCGCGCAGCCTCACGGTGGGCGGGATGAAGCGCCTGGAAGTCGCGCGCGCGCTGGCCATCAAGCCGCGCATCCTGCTGCTGGACGAAGTCATGGCGGGCCTGAACCCCACCGACATCGAAAAATCCATCCAGATGATCCGCCGCATCCGCGACTCGGGCGTGTCGGTGCTGCTGATCGAACACATGATGCAGGCCACCATGGCGCTTTCGGACCGCATCATCGTGCTGAACGAAGGTGCCGTGCTGGTCAGCGGCGCGCCCAAGGACGTGGTCGAGAACCCCGCCGTCATCGAGGCCTATTTGGGCAAGGAGTACCAGGATGCTTAAGGTTTCGAACCTGTCGGCCGGCTACGGCAAGAGCCAAGTGCTCAACGGCCTGAACTTCGAGGTCAATGCCGGCGAGATCGTCACACTGATCGGCGCCAACGGCGCCGGCAAGACCACCACCCTGAAGGCCCTTTGCGGCGTGATCGGCGCGATGGAGGGCAAGGTCGAATTCGAAGGCCGGGACCTCACCAACCGCAAGCCCTACGACATCGTGGACGCCGGCATCACCATGATCCCGGAAGGCCGCCAGCTGTTCCCGCATTTCACCGTGCGCGACAACCTGCTGATGGGCTCGTACAAGCGCGCCGCCCGCCCCATCGTGCAGCGCAAGCTGGACGAGGTGCTGGGCATCTTCCCGCGCGTCCGGGAACGCCTGAGCCAGTACGCCGGCTCGCTTTCCGGCGGCGAGCAGCAGATGGTGGCGATCGCGCGCGGCATGATGGCCGACCCCAAGCTGCTGGTGTTCGACGAGCCTTCGCTGGGCCTGTCGCCGCTGCTGGTGCAGCAGATGTTCGACATCATCCGCGACGTCACCTCGCACGGCGTGACCGTGCTGCTGGTGGAGCAGAACGTGTTCCGCACGCTGCGTCTGGCCGATAGAGGATACGTGCTGGAAAACGGCGCCATCGTGCGCACCGGCACCGGCGCCGAACTGCTGAGCGACCCTCACGTGAAAAAAGCCTACCTGGGCCATTGATTACCAAGGAACGATTGTTTATGTCTTTACGCTGCACATTCATCGACCACGGCAAGGGCGGCCCGCCCGATTGCATGGGCATCGCCGAGCGCGACATGGAGTCGCCTGTCGGCCGCCAGGTGTTGATCGAAGTGGCCTATGCCGGCGTCAACCGCCCGGACGTGCTGCAACGCTCGGGCTCCTACCCGCCGCCTCCCGGCGCCTCGCCCTACCTGGGGCTGGAAGTATCCGGCACCATCATCGCCACCGGCCCCGAGGCCACCGCCTGGAAAGTGGGCGACCAGGTCTGCGCGCTGACCCCGGGCGGCGGCTATGCCCAGTACTGCCTGGCCGACGAGCGCCATTGCCTGCCGGTGCCGCGCGGCCTGGACCTGCTGTCCGCCGCGGCCATCCCGGAAAACTACTTCACGGTCTGGACCAATGTGTTCGACCGCGCGCGCCTGTCCGCCGGCGAACGGTTCCTGGTGCACGGCGGTTCCAGCGGCATCGGCCTGACCGCCATCCAGCTGGCCCGCGCGTTCGGCGCCGAGGTCTGGACCACCGTCGGCAACCAGGCCAAGGCGCAGGCCTGCCTGGCGGCGGGCGCGCACCACGCCGTGCTCTACCGCGAGGCCGACTTCGAGGCCGAAGTGCGCGAGGGCAGCGGCGGCCCCGGCGTGGACGTGATCCTGGACATGGTGGGCGGCGCCTACATCAACAAGAACCTGCGGCTGCTCGCCGTCAATGGCCGGCTGGTGCAGATCGCTTTCCTGGAGGGCAGCAAGGCCGAAATCGACGCCATGCCCATCATGACCAAGCGCCTGCAGTTCACCGGCTCGACGCTGCGTCCGAGATCGGACGAGGACAAGGGAAAGATCGCCCAGGCCCTGGCCGAGAAAGTGGTGCCGCTGATGGAGCAGGGGCAATGCCTGCCGCTGATACATAAAGTGTTCCCGCTGTCGCAGGCCGCCCAGGCGCACGCCTTGATGGAAAGCAGCGCCCATATCGGCAAGATCATGCTGAAGGTGGCCGCATGAGCGCGCGCTTCCAGGATCAGGTCGCCATCGTGACCGGGGCGGTCGGCGGCATCGGCTCGGCCATCGTCGAGGGGTTCCTGGCCGAAGGCGGCCGCGTGGGCCTCATCGATTTCAATTCGCAAGGCGGCCAGGCCTACGAGAAGGCGCTGCGCCAGCGCGGCCACGAGGCCTGCTTCGTACATGCGGACGTTGCGCGCTTCGAGGAGTGCCAGGCCGCCTATGACCGCATCACCCGCGACCTGGGCCCCGCCACCATCCTCGTGAACAACGTCGGCATCTCGCCCAAGACGGACGGACGCGCGCTGAAGGTCTGGGAGATGCCGCCGAAGGAATGGGAAACCGTGGTCTCGGTGAACCTGAACAGCGTGTTCTACATGACGCACCTGGCCGCGCCGCACATGGTCAAGCAGCGCCAGGGCCGCGTGATCAATATGTCCTCGGTGGCCGGCAAGGCGTATTGCGACATCGTCGCCGCGCATTACGCGGCGACCAAGGCCGGCTTGATCGGCCTGACCCGCCACTGGGCGGCCGAACTGGGCGAACACCAGGTAACGGTAAACGCCCTGGCGCCGGGCCGCATCAGCACGCCCTTGCTGAAGACCGTGCCCAGGGAGATCAACGACGCCGTGGCGCAGGTGACCGCCCTGCGCCGCCTGGGCACGCCCGAAGAAGTGGCCGACGCCTGCCTGTTCTTCGCGTCGGACCAGGCGCGCTTCGTCACCGGCCAGGTGCTGGACGTGGCCGGCGGCTGGCTGATGACCTGAAACGCCTCAGGGCTGGACGCCGAGGTGGTAGACCACCGTGTCCAGCCGGCTGACGCCCGCCGCGAGGAACTTGGGTTCCTTTTCCAGGATGTCGCGGCGGTCGATGATCCTGGCGGGCGACACGCCCTCGAACACCGCCTGCACCTCGGCGTCGACGACCGAGAACGGGGGCCCCGCCATCTCTTCCTGCGGGTAGTCCAGCGTGATCAGCAGCCCTTGGTAGGCGCGCGACAGTTGGCCATAGACGTGGCGCACGTAATCGGCGCGCATGGCCTCGGGCAGCGCCACGAGGGCCGCGCGGTCGTAGGCGCCGACGCAATGCGACAGGATCTGGGCGTCCAGCTTGAAGATGTCGCCGCAGATGATCTCGATATTGCCGGCGACGTAATGCTTGCCGTAGATGGACTGGTGCGTGAGCGGCTTGAGCTCGTTTTCGTCGAAGAACTGCTCCACCGCCAATTGCGACAGTTCCACGCCCAGCACGGGGTTGCCCTGCGCGGCGAGCCAGATCATGTCCAGCGACTTGCCGCAAAGCGGCACCAGCACCCTGCCCTCCTTGGGCACGCCCAGGGTGGGCCAGTATTTCTGCAGCAGCGGCGTGACCCGCGATTGATGAAAGTGCGTGCGACCTTCGCGCCAACGCTCCAACCAGAATTCCGCGTCCATACCTAGTCAGCTCCTCCTATGAGTCCGCATCGCGCCGCGCTCTTCGGGCCGGCGGCATGGCGCCTTCGTCCCGTTCCTGTGGCTTGCGCTTGCGGGTGTGCCGCATTGTAGTCCGCCGGCGCGCGGGTTCCCCTTGCGCCGCGACTCGGATATCGTTGCGGCCATGTCCCCGAAACGCCGCTCGCTGCTGATCCTGCCCATTTCGCTGCTGTGCGCGCCGCCGCGCCTCCTGGCCGCGCCCGAAGGCCGCGCCGCGATCATCCGCCAGGTCTTCAAGACGCCGCCCGCCGCGGTGCCCTACGGCCCGGACCACGCCGCGCTGATGCGCCTGCTGCGGGTGCTGTGGGTGCCCGTGGAATCCGGGGCGCCGGGCATCGAGTTCGAGGATCCCCTGGGCCCGGATTCCCTATCCGTGGCGCGGGCGGCGCTGAAAACCTCCGACGACGCGCTGGCCGTCCGGCGCCTGGCGGAGGTGGGGCTGCTGGTTCCGCGCTACGTCGAGACCCTGGGCAAGCTGGCGCCGGGCCGCTACGCCCTGCCCGCGGGGCTGGCGCCGGCCTACGACTTCCCGGAAAGCGGCGTGGACGCCGAGGGCCGCTTCACGCTGCGCCAGGAGCACCTGACGCTGCTGCGCGCCGCCAACTGGCGGACGGTGGACCGGCATTCGATCGAATCCGTGCTGCGCGAAGGCGATCGTTACTGGCCCATGCCCTATATCGACGGCAAGCGGCCCTATGGCAACAGCAGTTATTACCAGGTCGATATGGCGCGCCTGCTGGGAGAGCCCTATCCGGTGGACGCGAAGGGCTATGCCATTGCGGATCCGGCCAAGGATGCCCGCCTGGAGCGGCTGCACCGCGAAACGTTGGCCGCGCTGCAGGTTTTCCTGGCGCACTCCCTGGCGCGCGGACCGGCCCGGCCGTCGCGCCGCTGAGGCGCGCTAGGCGCGCCCGAGGAAGGCCCGGATATCGTCCACGATAGGCACCACGGCCAACAGCATCAGCATCATCGCCAGCGGCAAGGTGGAACCGAAGCCGAAATGGAAAAAGGAATAGGCCCCCGTGACGCCGCCGACGAAGAACAGCGCGACCAGCAGGCTCAGCACGGTGAGCTTGCCGCGATCCGCCCTCACGGGCGGGGTAGCGTGCGCGCCGGCCTGGGCCACGTTCCAGTAGAACAACTTGCCCAATTCGATGCCGATGTCGGTCACCATGCCGGTCACGTGCGTAGTGCGGATCTCCGAGCGCGAGACTTTGGTGATCATCGCGTTCTGCAGGCCCATGATGTAGCAAAGCAGCATGACGGTGCCCGGCACGTAGAACCACCGCAGGGTTTCCAGATTGGCGCCGAGCAGGCCGAAGCCCACCAGCAGCACGGCTTCGTACAACAGGGGCAGCGCGTATTCGCTGGCCAGGCGCGAGCGGCGCCCGAAGTTGATCAGGAAGGCCGAGCTGGCCGCGCCCGCCAGGAAGGACAGCAGCGCCGCCAGGCCTTGCAGGAATACGATCACGCTGCCCAGCGCCATGTGATCGGCCATCATCGAAACGATGCCGGACATGTGCGAGGTGTATTGCTGCACGGCCAGGAAGCCGCCGGCATTGACGGCGCCGGCGGTGAAGGTCAGGAAGTAGGCCAACTGCCGGTTGGCCTGTGGGCTGCGGCTCACGGCCGTCAGCCGGCGCAGGAAGGGAATAGCCACGCGGGTCCTCGAATATCAGCACGCACTCGAAACGAGCCTGACATTCTAGGTCCTCCGCGCGCGGCCGCCGCCGGCCGGTGCCCCGCGGCCATGACGGACGGGGAGCCGACCTTCGGAATCGTCCTATTCGGCGGCCGATTCGCTCAGCTGGCGCAACCGGTATTCGCCTTGGCGCGCGTGCATCCAGCCCGGATATTCCGGCGGCAGGGCGCTGACCTGGTCCAGCGCCGCCAGGTCGTCCTCCGTCAGCCGGATGCCGACCGCGGCCAGGTTGTCGTCCAGCTGATCCACGCGCTTGGCGCCGATGATGACGCTGGTTACGGCCTTCTGGTGCAACAGCCAGGCCAGGGCGACTTGCGCCACGGACACGCCGCGCGCCTCGGCGATGCGCCGCAGGACGTCGATGCTGTCATAGGCGCGGTCCTGGTCCACGGGCGGGAAATCGAACTGGGCGCGGCGGCTTCCGGCCTCGGCCTTGCCGTCGCGGGCGTACTTGCCGCTGAGCAAGCCCCCTGCCAGCGGGCTCCAGACCATCAGCCCGACGCCCTCGCTTCGCAGCATGGGCACGATTTCGCGCTCCAGGTCGCGGCCGGCGATCGTGTAATAGGCCTGCAGCGACTCGAAGCGCGCCAGCCCGAGGCGCTCGGCGATGCCCAGCGCTTTCATGATCTGCCAGGCCGCCCAGTTGGAAACGCCGACGTAGCGCACGTGCCCCTGTTGGACCAGGTTATCGAGGGCCCGGACCGTCTCCTCGACCGGCGTGGCCGGATCGAAGCCATGGATCTGGTAGAGGTCGATATGGTCCAGCTGCAGGCGCGACAGGCTTTTCTTGACGCCGTCCATGATGTGCGCGCGCGAATTGCCGCGGGCATTGACGCCGGCGCCCGTCTGGCCGAATACTTTGGTGGCGATGACCACGTCGTCGCGCGCCACTTTCAGGTCGCGCAGCGCCTGGCCGGTGATGATCTCGGAACGGCCTTCGGAATACACGTCCGCCGTATCGATGAAATTGACGCCGGCGTCCAGCGCGCGGCCGACCAGCCGGTTGGCGTCTTCCTGCTGCAGGCTGCCGATCTTGCTCCACAGTTCGCCCTCGCCGCCGAAGGTCATGGTTCCCAGGCAGAGTTCCGAAACGAACAGGCCGGTGCTTCCGAATTTCTTGTACCGCATGATGGGCTCCTTTCAGGCCGCGGCGGGCGGTCTGCCTGCCGGGTTCGGAACAGTATGCGTCCGGGCAAGGGCGCGCGCGCTGCTCGATACTGTCCGCTTTCTGCCTGATCCTGCAGCGATGTTCCGTCCCCGTGGCGGGGGCGCCCATTCCTCCGATTTTTTTGCCCGATTCTCCGCGCCATGGCTCGGCGCCGATCGGCATCGCCTCGCTTGGGCCTACACTGGGAACCGCCTGATCCTCTGCTGCCTCGACGGCCCCCGCGCGCCGCGCGGCCCGCCCCCGGAGTGCCCCCCATGCCACTGACCCACGACGCCCTTTCCGCCGATCGCGCCGCCCCGCCGGCCCCGGCCGACTACGAACCCGCGCGGCGCGAACTGCTCTGCACGCTGGAGCGCATGACCGGCGACCTGGAAGGATCCCTGGACACGCCCATCGAAGGCCTGTTCCTGCACCGCATCTCGCAGCCGACCGGCGCCAAGCCCGGATTGCAGCGAGCCGCGCTGGCCGTGATCGCGCAAGGATCGAAGCGCCTGCTCATCGGCGACGAGACGTTCGAGTACGACCCCTTCCATTACCTGATTTCCTCGGTCGACCTGCCGGTGGTGGCCAAGGTGTCCGTCGCCAGCCCGGCCCTGCCCTATCTGGGCCTGCGGCTGGACCTGAACCCCGAGGAAATCACGGAGCTGATCAGCGACGAGAACCTGCCGCCACTGGTTCCCGTGGAAGCCGCCCGCGCCCTTAGCGTGAACCCGCTGGGCGGCGCGCTGCTGGACGTGGTGCTGCGCCTGCTGCGGCTGCTGGACTCGCCGCGCGACATTCCCATCCTGGCTCCCATGGTCAAGCGCGAACTGCTGTACCGCCTGCTGATGAACGGCCAGGGCGTGGTGCTGCGCCAGTCCGTACTACAGGACAGCCAGCTCAACAGGGTGGCCAAGGCCATCCGCATCCTGCGCGACAACTACGCCCAGCCGCTGCGGGTGGAGGAGATTGCGCGCGACGTGCACATGAGCGTGTCGTCGCTGCATCACCATTTCAAACAGGCCACGGCGATGAGCCCGCTGCAATACCAGAAGCAGCTGCGCCTGCAGGAGGCGCGCCGGCTCATGCTGACCGATGACGCCGGCGTGGCCCTGGCGGCGCATGCCGTGGGCTACGAAAGCTCGTCCCAGTTCAGCCGGGAATACAGCCGCCTGTTCGGCGCGCCGCCGCTGCGCGACAAGCAACGCTGGAAAGACGAAACCGCCCTG
Organism: Achromobacter denitrificans NBRC 15125; assembly: GCF_001571365.1. Lineage (GTDB taxonomy): Bacteria > Pseudomonadota > Gammaproteobacteria > Burkholderiales > Burkholderiaceae_B > Achromobacter > Achromobacter denitrificans. Next base: position 38,350 of record NZ_BCTQ01000019.1, read on the forward strand.
GCGGCCGCCTGAGAGGCCGGCGCCACGCCTAAGGGATAGCCCTAATTCTTGTTTTGACAACGTTACCATTAGACTGCGACCTCCATATGACAACGTTGTCATATCCCGTTTTTTCCCAGCTTTCCTCCCAGTTTTCATATTCGGCGGCCGCATGAATCCCTTCCTGGAAACCCTGCTCGATACTCCCCTGGACGACACCTACCGGGGCGTTCCGCCCGGCGAGGCGGCGGTTGCGCTGCGCGCCGTGGCGACCCGGCAATGGCAGCCCAGGAGCGGCAACATGGCCCTGCCCGTGCTGACGATGGACGAAGCCGCCTTCGCCCACAACGTCGAACAGATCTTCGGGTACGTGCGCAGCCACGGGGCGGCGCTGGCGCCCCACGCCAAGACGCCCATGTCGCCGCAGATCGTGCAGCGCCTGCTCGATGCCGGCGCCTGGGGCGCCACGGTCGCCAACCTGCAGCAGGCTGCCGTGCTCCTGCGCGCCGGCGTGCGCCGGCTGATGCTGGGCAACGAGATCGGCGGCGCCGCCAGCGGCGCCCGCCTGGGCAAGCTGCTGGCCGCCTACCCGGATGCCCGGATGCTGATGTTCGCGGATTCGGCCGATAGCGTGCGCTCGCTGGCCGCCGCGGCCGGCCATGCCGGAAGCCCGGTGGAGGTCCTGGTGGAAGTCGGCGGGGGCCGCGCCGGCGCCCGCGACGACGCGGCGGTCGAGGCCATCCTGGAGGCCGTCGCCGCCCAAGGCGGCAAGCTCGCGCTGGCGGGCGTGGCCACGTACGAAGGCGCGGTCGCCACTTCGGATCCGGCCGTCACGGCCAGGCAGATCGCCGCCCTGATGGAGCGCGCCGCACGGGCGTTCCAGCAGGTTCGCGCGCTCGCGCCGCAAGCGCCGCTGGTGTTCACCGCCGGCGGCTCCGCCTTCTTCGACCAGGTCACCCAGGCCGCCAAGCCGCTGCTGGCGCAGGACGGCAACGCGCTGCTGGTGCTGCGCAGCGGCGCCATCTTCTTCCACGATCACGGCACGTACGAGCGGGCGCTGAGGGCCATGGACGCCCGTTCGGGTTTCGAGATCGACGGCCAGGCGCGCCACGCCGCAGCCGATTTCCGCCCGGCCCTGCGCCTGTGGGGCGAAGTGCTGTCGCGCCCGGAACCGGGCCTCGCGATTTGCGGATTCGGCATGCGCGACGTGTCCTACGACCAGGACCTGCCCGTGCCGCTGGCCGCCTTCCGCGACGGCGCCCCCCTGCCCGGCTGCGATCCGGAAGGTCGCGTCACCCGGCTGAACGACCAGCACGCCTTCCTGGCCATCTCGCCCGACAGCGCGCTGGCCCCGGGCGACGTGGTCGAGTTCGGCATTTCCCATCCTTGCACCTGTCTCGACCGCTGGCGCGTGTTCTTCGGCCTGGACGCCGAAGGCCGCGTGCAGTCCGCCTACCGCACGTTCTTCGGGTAAGCCATGCAGCAGCTGAATTTCCAACAGATCTGGCGCTATCGCGAACAGCTCTGGCAAGGCATGCAGGTCACGCTGGAACTGACGGCCATCGCCGTGATCGCCGGCCTGGCGATCGGGCTGGCCGGCGCCCTCCTCACCCGCCATGGCCCTAATCCGGTCAAGCTGGCCCTGCGCGGCTACGTCGAGGTATTCCGCAACACGCCCTCGCTGATCCAGCTCTTCATGGTGTTCTTCATCCTGCCCGGGCTGGGCCTGCGCATGCCGCCCTTCGTGGCCGCGGCGGTGGCGCTCAGCCTGTATTTCGGCGCCTATGCAATTGAGATCCTGCGCGCCGGCCTGGACTCCATTCCGCGCAGTCAGATCGAGGCCGGCCATTGCCTCGGGCTGAGCAGCTGGCAGGTGTACCGCCACATCGTGCTGGCGCCCGCCCTGCGCAACGTCTATCCCGCGCTGGGCACGCAGCTGGTCATCCTGCTGCTGGGAACGTCGCTGGCCTCGCAGGTTTCCGCCGAGGACCTGTTCCATGCGGGCAGCTTCATCGAAAGTCGCACCTACCGCAGCTTCGAAGTCTACGCGGTGATCTGCGGCATCTATTTCACGCTGGTGCTGATCGTCAAGGCCGTGCTGGCACTGGCCGGCAGCCTCGCGTTCACCTGGCCCGTGCGCCGCTAGGAGCCGACAGCATGCGTACGTTTTCCCTGAGCGATTTCGCCTCCCTCGTGAGCGCGCTGCAATGGACGGTGGCGCTGGTGCTGATCGCGCTGGCCATCGGCGCGCCGCTGGGGCTGGGGCTGGCGCTGATGCGCGGCCACCGCGCCGCGCCGGTGCGCTGGCTGGCCGCCGCCCTGCAACAACTGGTCCAGGGCGTTCCGCTGCTGGGCCTGCTGATGTTCTTCTACTTCGGCATGCCGGTGTTCCTCGGCGTGGAGGTGCCGGCCCTGACTGCCGTCAGCGTCGCCTTCGTCATCTATACGGCGGCTTTCCTGGGCCAGATCTGGTACGGCGGCATCCAGGCGGTCAAGCATGAGCAGTGGGAGGCGGCTGCCTGCCTCGGCCTGTCCAAGTGGCACCAGTTCCGCCACGTGATCGCGCCTCAGGCGCTGCGCCTGTCGCTGCCGCCCACCGTGGGCTTCCTGGTCCAGCTGATCAAGGGCACTTCACTGGCGTCGGTGGTGGGTTTCGTGGAGCTGGCCCGCGCCGGCCAGATCGCCAGCGCCGCCACCTTCCAGCCCCTGCTGGTGTATTCCTGCGTCGCGTTGCTCTACTTCGCGGCGTGCCTGCCCCTGACGATATGGGCGCGTAACCTGGAGGGCCGTATCCATGGCGCTCGTTGAAGTATCGAATGTCCACAAGCGCTTCGGCGCCAACGCGGTGCTCAATGGCGTCTCGCTCGACGTGAACGAAGGCGAGATCGTCACCATCATCGGCCGCTCCGGCTCGGGCAAGTCCACCCTGCTGCGCTGCCTGAACGCGCTGGAAACCGTGGATGACGGCGATATCCGCATCGGCGGCGAGCGCGTCCACGCCGGCATGCCCGGGCTGCGCCAGTTCCGCCAGCGCGTGGGCATCGTGTTCCAGCAGTTCAACTTGTTTCCGCACCTGAACGTGGAACGCAACATCACGCTCGCCCCCACCCTCAACGGCAAGATCCCCCGCTCGCAAGGCCGCGCGCTGGCGCTGGAGGTACTGCGCCGGGTCGGGCTGGCCGATAAGATCGACGCCTATCCCGCCCTGCTGTCGGGCGGCCAGCAGCAGCGCGTGGCGATCGCCCGCTGCCTGGCGATGGCCCCCGAGCTGATGCTGTTCGACGAAGTCACCTCGGCGCTGGATCCCGAACTCGTGGGCGAGGTGCTGAAGGTCATGGAAGACATGGCGCGCCAGGGCATGACCATGGTGCTGGTGACCCATGAAATGGCATTCGCCCGCAACGTCGCGTCCAAGGTCGTCTTCATGCACCAGGGACGCGTGTGGGAACAAGGCCCGCCCGCCGAACTCTTCGCCAATCCCCAGACCCCCGAGCTGCGCCAGTTCATCGGCACGGGCTCGCCTTCCACCCACTAAGGCATCCGCCACTGGAGTCATCGCATGAAACTGTTCGCCAAGCTGGCCGCCGCCGCGGCCGTCTGTCTCTCCCTGGCCGCGCCCGCCGCGGCCGCCGACAAACTGCAGGACGTGCTGGGCGCCGGCAAGCTGCGCGTCGGCGTCCTGATGGATGCCGCGCCCTGGGGCTTCAAGGATGCCAAGGGCGAGGCCGCCGGCCTGGACATCGACATGGCCAAACTGATGGCCGCCGATCTGGGCGTGAAGCTGGAGCTGGTGCAGGTCACCGGCGCGAGCCGCATTCCCAGCCTGCTCGCGGGCAAGGTCGACGTGCTCATCGCGGCGGCCGGCGCCACGCCGGAACGCGCCCAGCAAGTGATGTTCTCGCAGCCTTACGCGGCCGTGAACCTGGGCGTCTACGGCGGTGAAGGGCTGCCGCAGGCCAAGACGGTGGATGACCTGAAGGGCCGCAGCATCGCGGTCGCCAAGGGCTCCACGCTGGACATCTGGCTGACCGACAACGCCCCGGGCGCCAAGCTGGTGCGCTTCGAGGACACGCCCTCCGCCGTGGCGGCCTATCTGGCCGGCCAGTCGGAATCGTTCGCGGAGAACAGCGCCATCGCGCTCAAGGTCGCCGAGGACAACCCCGGCAAGGCGCCCCAGCTGAAGTTCCTGATTCGCCAGTCGCCGGCGCACGCCGCCGTGCAGCAGGGCCAGCAGAACCTGCTGAACTGGATCAATACCTTTCTCTTCGCCAACCGCCTGAACGGCAAGCTGGCGGGGCTGCAGGAAAAGTGGTTCAAGGAAGCCCAAACCCTGCCGCTGATGTAAGCCCGCCCCGCCGCCCCAACTGAGGATACGCATGATCAAACGCTACAAATCCGGCTCGCGCATGAGCCAGGCCGTGTCATACAACGGCTTCGTGTTCATCGCCGGCCAGGTCGCGGACAACCGCCAGGGCTCGCTGGAATCGCAGACGCGCGAAGTGCTGGCCAAGATCGACGCGCTGCTGGCCGAAGCCGGCAGCAGCAAATCGCGCCTGCTGGCCGTGGACGTGTTCCTTCCGGCCATCGGCGATTTCGACGCCATGAACCGCGTCTACGACGCCTGGATCGATCCGGCCAACCCGCCCGCCCGCGCCTGCGTCGAAGCCCGGCTGGCGGATCCCGACCTGCGGGTCGAGATGACCGCCGTGGCCGCGCTGCGCTGACACCGGCCCGCAAGGCTTTCCGATCCCCTTTTTCGCGCCGCAGCCCGCGGCGCCGCAGCCCCTCTCCATGCATACCGGCCTGTTTCACGAAATCGATTTCGACGCCGACGGCAAGGCGCTCAGCTTCCTCGGCACCCCCTACTCGGTGGACCGTTCGCCCTACTACCAGATCAAGACCCCCGTCTGCCGCATCCGTAACGGCAGCGGCCCGCGGGTGCTGCTCATGGCCGGCAACCACGGCGATGAATACGAAGGCGAGATCGCGCTCGGCCGGCTGATCCGCCGGCTGTCTCCCGCCCACGTCCGCGGCGAAGTCACCATCCTGCCGCTGGCCAACCTACCCGCGGTGATGGCCGCGCGTCGGCGTTCGCCGCTGGACGACGGCAACCTCAACCGCGCCTTCCCCGGTCAGCCGGGCGGCACGCCGACCGAACGCCTGGCGCACTTCCTGGAGCACGAGCTCTTTCCCCGCCATGACGTGGTGTTCGACATCCACTCCGGCGGCACCTCGATGGCTCACCTGCCCACCGCCCTGATCGAACGGCAGGCGTCGTCCGAACGCACGGCGCGCGCGCTGGAACTGATGGCGTCGCTGGGCATGGCCCATGCCTTCGTCGCCGCCAACGGCCGCGACGCGCCCACCTCGATGGCGGCGGCGGCGCGCGCCGGCGCCATCGGCATCAGCGGCGAATTCGGCGGCGGCGGCACGCTGACGCCGGCGACGCTGGCGGTCACCCAGCGCGCCATCGACAACCTGCTGCAAAAACTGGGCGTGACGGACACACCCGTGCTGGGTCCCCATGCGCCGGGCGCCGGCGACATGCAGCTGCTGGAACTGGACAGCCACGAGCAGAACATCTTCGCCACCCGCCGGGGCTGGTTCGAGCCGGCCGTCGACATCGGAGCCCACGTGCGCGCGGGCGATATCGCCGGTTACTACCACGATCTCAACCGGCTGGACGCGGACGAGGAAGTCCTGCGTTTCCGCGTGTCGGGTATCGTCATCTCCCGGCGACTGCATACCGACTGCGAATCGGGCGACAGCCTCATACAGGTCGCGCGTCCGGTCGCCCAGGCTGATATCCTGACGGCTGCCGCCTGATCCCGGAACAAGCAAAAGAAACCGCATGACCCACCGGCCCGCGCCCCCCTCCACTCCCACCTTCGACGACGTGCTGCGCGTGCGGCCCAAGGGCGCCGGAACGCCCGAGCGCGCCGCCGCGCCGGCCAAGCCCCCGCGGATCGAAGAGGTGGCCAGACTGGCGGGAGTCTCTCCCATCACCGTGTCGCGGGCCCTGCGCCAACCCGAGAAAGTGGCCCAGGAAAAGCGCGAGCGCATCCTGCAGGTCGTGGCGCAGACGGGCTATGCCTCCAACCCGCACGCGCGGGCCCTGCGTTCGGGCCAGTCCAGCGTGGTGGCGGCCTTCGTGTCCAACATCCTGAGCCAGCAGTTCGCGCTGGCGGTGCAGGGCTGCGCCGAAGTGCTGGAGCCCCAGGGCTACCAGCTCATGGTGGGGCAGACGTCCTACTCCTACGCCAAGGAGACCAGCATGATCGCGTCGCTGCGCGCCCTGCGTCCGGCCGCCGTGCTGTTCACCGGCGTCATCGAACTGGAAGAGAACCGCCGGTCGCTGCATGAGCTGGGCATCCCCATCATGGAGACCTGGGCCTATCCCCGCGACCCGATCGACATGCTGGTGGGTTTCTCCAACTACGACGGCGGCGCCATGGCGGCGCGGCATCTGGCCGAACGCGGCTACCGCCGCGTGGCCTTCGTGGCGCGCCAGGGCGGGCGCGGCGAGCTGCGGCGCCAGGGCTTCAACGCCGCGGCCGCCGAATGCGGGCTGGAAGTGGTGGCGGAACTGGCCGTGGACAACGCCCAGAGCATCGCCGACGGCCGCGCCGCGTTTGCCCGCCTGGTAGCCATGGGCCGCGGCTTCGACGCCGTGTTCTGCGCCAATGACCTGCTCGCGGTGGGCGCGCTGTTCGAAGCCCGCGACCGCAAGCTCGCCATTCCGCGCGACGTCGCCATCCTGGGCTTCGGCGACACCGATATCGCCGGCGAAATCGAGCCGGGCCTGACCACGATAGGCGTGGACAGCCGCAAGCTGGGCGCCCGAGCCGGCGAACTGCTGCTGCAGCGCCTGAACGGCCAGATGCCCGCCGCCCGGCAAGAAGTCTTCCCTCTGACGCTCAACGCGCGCGCCAGCACCTAGCCGGCGCCCGCGTCACTCCTCGAACACGATCCGCATGCCGGGCAGCGCGATGCCGTCCAGCTCGGTGCTCCAGGTTTCGCCCGCATGCACGGGATAGGCCCGCGTGAGCGTGCCGGTGGTGACCAGCTCGCCCGCCTGGATCGCCTCGTCCTTGGGGCGGTCGGCCAGCACGTCCAGCAGATGCGCCAGCGCCGCCAGCGGACTGCCCAGCACATTGGCGCCGCAGCCCGTCTCGCGCAGCGCGCCGTTGCATGACAGCGCGACCTGGAAGCGCGCCAGCCGCTCGGCCAGGTCCGGGCCCAGCTCGGCCGGCTCGCGCTGCGCGCCGATGAAGAGCGCCCCGTGCAGGGCGTTGTCCGCCACGGTGTCGGCCGCCTGGAATTGCCAGGCCGGGTAATGCGACTGCACCAGTTCAAAGCCGTGGGCGATCCAGTCCACGCATGCCAGGAGTTCGGCCGGGTTGCTCCCCGGCGCGGGCGCGCTGCCGAAATGCAGCACGATTTCGGGCTCGATGCGCGGCTCGACGTAGCGGTCCAGCCGGCAATGGAAGACGCCGCTATCGTCATGGACGGCCGTATGCGCATAGACGTAGCCCCAGACCGGGAAATCGACGCCCAGCGACGCCCACATCGCGGAATTGGTGAAGCCGATCTTGCGCCCGATCGCCGCCGCGCCTTCCGCCAACCGCGCGCGGTGGACCCGCGCCGCCACCTCATAGGCCGCGTCCAGGCTGAAACGGGGGAGCCTGGCGGTGATCGGGGCGATGCAGGCGGCGTGGTCCTGCGCCGCCTTGATGTCGCGGGCGAGCGCGGCGGGATCGGAAGCTGGCATGGTGACTCCTGGGAAGATTCCAACGATGGTAAGGGCAAAGCCCCTCCATGGCACGGGTCCGGGAGCTGTTCTTTCGGGCGACCGCCGTTATATGCTCCCTCTGACGTCCTATTTTCGGAACGAGTGGAGCCCGCATGCACGATTTGAATGACCTTTACTACTTTGTCCAGGTCGTCAAAAACGGCGGCTTCGCGCCCGCCGGGCGCGCCCTGGGGATCCCCAAGTCCCGGCTCAGCCGGCGCATCGCGCTGCTGGAGGACCGCCTGGGGGTCCGGCTGATCCAGCGTTCCACGCGCAGCTTCGCCGTGACCGAACTGGGCCAGGAATACTTCGAGCAGTGCCTGTCCATGCTGGCGGGCGCCGAAGCCGCCCAGGAAGTCATCGACCGCACCCGGGCCGAGCCGCAGGGCACGATCCGCGTGAGCGCGCCGCCCGCCCTGATCTATTACTTCCTGGGCGACCTGGTCGCCCGCTTCATGGTGCAGTGCCCCAAGGTCAATGTTTACCTGAAGAGCTTCAGCCGCCCCGTGGATGTGCTGCGCGAAGGTTTCGATATCGCGGTGCGCGTGCGGTTCGGCCCCATCGAGAGCAGCGACCTCGTCATGAAGCCGCTGGGCATGAGCCGCCAGAGCCTGGTGGCCAGCCCGGCGCTGGCGCGCCACATCGCGCTGCCCGCCGATCCGCACGCCCTCAGCCAGCACCCCACGCTTGCGCTGGGCGTGGAGCAACGGGAATCCCACTGGCGCCTGGAAGGGCCGGACGGCGCGCGCCTGATCGTGCCGTTCACCCCGCGTCTGGTGACGGATGACATGCTGGCGCTCAAGCAGGCGGCGCTGCGCGGCGTGGGCGTGGTCGCGCTGCCGCTGCTGATGATCCGCGAGGAGCTCGAAGCCGGCACGCTGGTGGACGTTGGCGCCCCCTGGCAGCCGGAGTCCGGCAGCGTCCACGCCGTCTTCCCCTCCCGCCGGGGCCTCTTGCCCGGCGTGCGCGACCTGCTGGATTTCATGAACACGGAGTACCGGGAAGTCGCCCGGCGCGAGCATGAGGCGCAGATGCGCCAGGGGCGCTCCGTCCCGAAATAGGCGGGGCCCATCGTCCGACGGGTGGGACGCAGAAACCCATTTTTCGGGCCTACCCGGTGGGATGAGTTGCTCCTAGCATGGTGAGCCCACCCTCAACCGGAGCACCTCATGAGCGTCCCCGCCAACTTCAACGGCCAGCGTCCCGTCATCAATCCGGACGACGCCGCCATGTTGCTGATCGACCACCAGAGTGGATTGTTCCAGACCATCGGCGACATGCCGATGACCGAGTTGCGCTCGCGCGCCGCGGCGCTGGCCACCATGGCCACGCTGTCGAAACTGCCCGTGATCACCACGGCTTCCGTGCCCCAGGGCCCCAACGGGCCGTTGATTCCCGAGATCCACGAAAACGCCCCGCACGCGAAATACGTCGCCCGCAAAGGCGAAATCAATGCCTGGGACAATCCCGAATTCGTCGCGGCGGTCAAGGCGACCGGCCGCAAGACCCTGATCATCGCCGGCACCATCACCAGCGTGTGCATGGCGTTTCCCGCCATCAGCGCGGTCGCCGACGGCTACAAGGTCTTCGCGGTGGTCGACGCCTCCGGCACCTACAGCAAGATGGCCCAGGAAATCACCCTGGCGCGCGTCGTCCAGGCCGGCGTCGTCCCGATGGACACGGGCGCCGTCGCATCCGAACTGCAACGGACCTGGCACCGTGAAGACGCCGCCAAATGGGCCGAGGTCTACACGAAGATATTCCCCGCCTACCAGTTGCTGATCGAAAGCTACGGCAAGGCCCAGGACGTCATCAAGAACGGAGAGGTCCTCGACTCGCAACGCTGAGGCCCGCCGTCATCCGGCGCGCCCCTTCGGGGAGGCGCCGTCATTTCCCAAGGAGCATGTCATGACCAAGCCCTATGTGAAACTCGACAAGACCCAGGCCGCGGTGCTGCTGGTCGACCACCAGGTAGGCCTGCTGTCGCTGGTCCGGGATTTCCAGCCCGACCAGTTCAAGAACAATGTCCTGGCCCTGGCCGACCTGGCCGAATACTTCAAGCTGCCCACCATCCTGACCACCAGTTTCGAAGACGGCCCCAACGGCCCGCTGGTGCAGGAACTGAAAGACAAATTCCCCAAGGCGCCCTACATCGCCCGCCCCGGCAACATCAATGCCTGGGACAACGAAGACTTCGTCAAGGCCGTCAAGGCCACGGGCAAGAAGCAGCTGATCATCGCGGGCGTGGTCACGGAAGTGTGCGTGGCCTTCCCGGCGCTATCGGCGCTGGAGGAAGGCTTCGACGTGTTCGTCGTCACGGACGCATCGGGCACCTTCAACGAAGTGACCCGCGACGCGGCATGGCGCCGCATGGAGCAGGCCGGCGCGCAGATGATGAGCTGGTTCGGCGTGGCCTGCGAATTGCACCGCGACTGGCGCAACGACATCGAAGGCCTGGGCACGCTGTTCGCCAACCACATCCCGGACTACCGCAACCTGATGGCGGCGTATTCCACCCTCAAGGGCGCCAGATAGGCGTCCGGCATCCCCCGGGCGGTGGCGCCGGCCGGGCCCCGCCGCCGCCTTACTTCTTGCGGGCGAAGGGATAGGCCTGCTGCGCCAGGAAGGTGCCCGGCATGTCGTTGTCCAGGATGCCGTAGTTCTCGGGCAGGCGGTTGCGCACGCCGCGCACGGCGGTGCCGAACAGGTAATCGATGAAGGACAGGTGGGCGGCGTAGTTCCGGTCGATCGCCTCGGTGTCCGACGAGTGGTGCCAGTGGTGGAAGTCCGGCGTCACGATGATGTAGCGCAGCCAGCCCCAGGGCAGTTTCACGTTGGAGTGGATCAGCACCGCCTGGAAGCCCACGATGATGATGTAGGCGTCGAGCACCGACTTCGAGAACCCCAGTGCGAACAGCACGCCCAGCACCGCCACCCGCGTGATCAGCAATTCGACGATGTGCAGCCGCGATCCGGCCAGCCAGTCCAGCGTGCGCGTGCTGTGATGCACCGCGTGGATGCGCCACAGGAACGGCACCTCGTGATAGGCGCGGTGCGCGGCATACTGCACCAGGTCCGCCACCAGCACCGCCAGGAACAGCTCGGCCACATAGGGCAGCGACACGATCGCCTGCTGCAGCGGCTCGTAGGCGGCCCAGGAGAACAGGCGGTGCACGAAGAAATTGATGCACAGCAGCACCGCGCCCACCGACAGGTGGTTGAACAGGAAGTGCTTCATGTCCACCTGCCATTCCCCGCGGAACACCGGCTGGCCGGGATACAGCGGGAAGAGCTTCTCGAAAATGATGAACACGGTGCTGGAGGCCAGCAGGTCCAGGATGAACCAGTCCAGGCCCAGGTAGGGATGATTGCCCGTATTGGAGCTGGTCACCACCACGTCGCTGCCGCCCGCGGCCACCGCGCCGCACACCAGGATGAAGGCGGAAATGTTCAGCCAGCGCTGACGGCCCAGCACGGTATTGGCCAGCGCGATGGTGCCGGACACCAGCAGCGCGCCGAATAGCAGCGCGCGCATCGCGTCCACGGAATAGAAGCTGCGCAGCTCCGGCGTGGTGAGGTAGGCCGGGAAGTGGAAGGCCAGCACGCCCAGGACCGCGAGGATCGCCAGAAAGAGCGCGATGACGCCGCTGATCATCCCCGTGCCGGGGCGAATGCGCCCGTCCTGCCTGAAAAGCTCGAAAACTTGCCGATAGAAAGGCGCGCGCGGTTTCATTTTGATCTTATGACTGACACAGGGAAGCGAGTGTATCGCCGGGACGGGATCCACATGTAATCACTCGTGACTAAAAGGGACAGAATTACCCCGCGGATTCCCGCCGCTTTCCGTTTGCGCCGCATCAACGCGCCTGGCCGGGCCGGCGAGCCGGACGGTTGACAAGCGCACGGGCTTGGCGTGTCATGGAACCGACAAGACCAGGATCATCAGGCTAATCGTTCTTCCGCAGTACCCGCCAACCCGGTTCTTTCAAGAGGCCCTTATGTTCCCTGAATATCGCCAACTCATTACCCGCCTGAAGTCCGAGAATGCGCATTTCTCCGCGCTCTTTCAGCGCCACAATGACCTGGACCAGGAGATCAAGAATATGGAGGCAGGCATCCAGCCGGCCTCCGGCAACCAGGTCGAAGTCCTCAAGAAGGAAAAGCTGCAACTGAAGGACAAGCTGTACGGCATCCTGCGCGCGGCGGACGAAGGCAGCAGCTAGGGCCCGCCGCCCCGCCCGTTCCAGTTCCAGGGCCGTCGCGTATTCGCCATCTCCGTACGGAAATGCGCCGCGGTCCCCCAGGCGGCAATCAGCACGATCTTGTTGTCCCTGGCCGTCATCGGCTGCCTGACCGCGGGTGAATCCACTGCGCGGCCCAGCGCCAGCGATGCGGCGCACGTCGGCGGCGGGCGGCCAGACCAGGCCCGCCGCGGCGAACCACCCTTCCTCTCATACCGCCCGCTCTGTCCGGGCTGCCGCGGCCTGGCAACCGTCCGCTCGCCGCCACTCGCGTCGGCCGGGGCCGGCCGAATGAGAACTGGATGAGCGGGGTATGCACGCCAGTAATTAGTGAATCTAATTAGGGATTAGGTTTTTTAGTTTTTCTAATTAACCGGCAAAGGCTAGTCTGTCGCCCTGCTCAAAAGGGTGCCCCATGACCACCGCCTTTTTTCCCGGCTTCCTGCTCGGCCTGAGCCTGATCATGGCGATCGGCGCCCAGAACGCCTTCGTGCTGCGCCAGGGATTGCGCCAGGAACACGTGTTCCTCGTCTGCCTGACCTGCGCCCTGTCGGATGCCCTCCTGATCATGGCCGGCGTGGCCGGATTCGGACTCGCCGTGGCCGCCCTGCCCTGGCTGGAACCGGCCCTGCGCTATGGCGGCGCGGCCTTTCTGTTCGTTTACGCCGCCCGTAGCCTGCGATCGGCGCTGCGCCGCAACCACGACAGCCTGAAGCCATCAGCCCAGGCGACCGCGGGACGATGGGCCACGCTGGCAGCCTGCCTCGCGTTTACCTGGCTGAATCCGCACGTCTACCTGGACACGGTGGTGCTGCTCGGCTCGGTGTCCAGCCAATACGACGGCCACAAGACCGGCTTCGCCCTGGGCGCGATCTGCGCTTCGTTCACCTTCTTCTACACCCTGGGCTACGGCGCGCGCCTGTTGCGGCCGCTCTTCGCCAACCCCAGGGCCTGGCAGGTCCTGGACGCCTTCGTGGCCGCGGCCATGTTCGGCATCGGGCTGAAGCTGGTGTTGTGAAAGACCGGCCCGAGCGTTCCCCCAAGCACGATCCCTAGCGCGGTTTGCCCTTTCCGCCCTCGGATCCGACCGATGCATTGTCGTAATCCTTCACCGTGCGGTCTTTGTTGAATACGACGGTCAGCTTCTGCTGGTTGTCCATGGCGCCATAGTCGCCGTCGTAGAAAAAGAACCAGGTCGCGGTCAGCAGCCCTTCCCGGTCGAAATGCTGCGAGCGGGGCGGCCCGTAATCGCGGACCATCTCGTCATAGGTGGTGACGTTCAGCTTGATCGACTGCACCTTGGCTTCGGTGATCAGGTTGCTGGAACCCGTGGCGCAGCCCGCCACCAAGGCGGCAACGCCAAGCAAGCACATTCTCATTCGTTTTCCCCTGTCTTGCCCGCCGCGCGACGCGGCCGACGCAGGGCGGATTCTACCCGTCGCGGCGCCAGCGTAAACCGGACGCCGTCAGGACCGCCAGCCATTCCGGCCAACCGATCCGGTCCATGGCCGGCCTCCCTTCCCGTGCGCGAGCATTTTTTTCTCCGCCTTGCGTCCAGCCCTTAGTTTTCAGCCCGCTCGTACCGTAATGGAGGCGATGGCGGATCGCCGCCGACTGGCAAATCGTTCCGCCGAATTAAGGGCCGTACCAAAAGGTAAATCTATGACGTTAAGCAAGAAGCTTTGGAGCATCGTGGCGCTGTTGTGGCTGGGCATCGTGAGCATCGTGCTCATCAACGCCTGGATCAACCGGTCGGAGATGATCCGCGAACGCGAAAATGCGTTGCGGCAACAGGTGGAAATGGCGATCAGCCTGATCGACAGCTACAAGGCCAAGGCCGAGAGCGGGGCCATGCCGGCGCAGGAGGCGCAAAAGGCCGCCATCGCCCAACTCCGCCCCATGCGCTACAACGCCGACAAGAGCGGCTACATCGGGATCTACGCCACGGACCGCACGCTGGTGCTGCTGCCGCCCGACCCCAGCAAGGAAGGCACCAAGCCCGACACCAAGGACGTGAACGGCCTGGACATCAACAAACTCATCATCGAGAACGCCCGCGCGACGGCCGCCAGCCACGTCAGCGCCTACTGGTATCCCAAGCCCGGCCAGACCGAAGCCCAGGAAAAGCTGACCTACAGCCTCGAAGTCCCGGGCTGGAACTGGGCCGTGTTCATGGGCGCCTACGTCGACGACATCGACGCCGCCTTCTATTCCCAGCTCTGGCGCATCCTGGCCCTGACCCTGGCGGTCGGCCTGGCCATCACGGCCTGCATCCTGTGGACGATGCGCAGCATCCACCGCAGCCTGGGCGGCGAGCCGGAATACGCGGCCGGCATCGCCGCGCGCATCGCCGACGGCGACCTGACCGCGACGATCTCCGTCAAGCCCGAAGACAAATCCAGCCTGCTCTACGCGATGCATCGCATGCAGGAAGGCCTGACCCGCACGGTAACCTCGGTGCGGCGCGGCGTGGACGAAATCAACGTGGGATCGCGGGAAATCGCCGCGGGCAACACCGACCTGTCGTCGCGCACCGAGCAGCAGGCGGCCTCGCTGGAGGAAACCGCGGCCTCGATGGAAGAACTGGCCTCGACCGTGAAGCAAAACGCCGACAACGCCCGGCAGGCCAACCAGCTGGCGGCCAGCGCGTCGGAAGTGGCCGTGCGCGGCGGAACCGCCGTGTCGGACGTCGTGGACACCATGCAGGCCATTTCAAGCAGTTCCAGCAAGATCGCCGAGATCGTGTCGGTGATCGACGGCATCGCCTTCCAGACCAACATCCTGGCGCTGAATGCCGCCGTGGAAGCGGCGCGCGCGGGCGAACAGGGCAAGGGCTTCGCGGTGGTCGCGGGCGAAGTGCGCACGCTGGCGCAACGCAGCGCGCAGGCCGCCAAGGAAATCAAGGTGCTGATCGAGGACTCGGTCAACAAGGTCGCGGTCGGCTCCGGCCAGGTGGAGCGCGCCGGCACCACCATGCAGGAGATCGTCGTCTCGGTGCAGCGCGTGACCGACATCATGGGCGAGATTTCGGCGGCGTCCGAAGAACAGTCCAGCGGCATCGACCAGGTCAACCGCGCGGTGTCGCAGATGGACGAGGTAACGCAGCAGAACGCCGCGCTGGTGGAAGAAGCCGCCGCGGCGGCCGGCTCGCTGGAAGAGCAGGCCCGGCAGCTGGCCCAGGCCGTCTCCGTATTCAAACTTCGCCAGGGCGCGGACGTGATCGACGTGGCGGCGCAACCCGTGCTGGACCGCGCCCCGCGCGCGCCCGAACTGAAGCACACGTCCAAGCCGGCCGCCGGGCGCGCGGAAAGGCGCGCCGACAAGCCCGCAGCCAAGGCCCCGGCCCAGCTGCAATCGCCCAAGCTCAAGGCCGCCGGGGCGGCCGGCAGCCGCGACGACTGGGAATCGTTCTGAGGCCCCGGGCCAGGACAGCCCGGAATCCCATGCAAGAAAAGCCACCCCAAGGGGTGGCTTTTTGTTGCCGGCGGCGTCAGTCCGCCTGCATCTTGCCGATGATGTCGGGCGCGAAGGCGTCGGGAGGATGCGGCGCCGCCCGTCCCCGGGCGGCTGGCGCGTCCCGGATCAGGACTGCTGGTTCGCGAACTCGCGCATGATACGGGCGAACTCCTCGGCGCCGCTGTTGAGCATGCGGATGTAGCGGATGAACAAGGCCGCGCTCAATTGCGGATTGCTCGCCGAAATCAGGAATTCCACGGTGGCCACGATGTTGTCGTTCTTGCTGGAGGCGTATACCTTCACGCCCTTGCAGCGGCCGTTCACCAGGGAAATGGCCTGCAGGGCGGCGGCGAACTCCTCGTCGCTGTCCAGGGGCCAGAAGTTGGGGAACACCAGGCGCGCGAAATCCTCGTCGTCCGCATCGGAGATCAGGATGTAGTTGCGGCCTTCGACCTTGAAGATCAGGTCCGAGGTATTGGACTGCTCGTCCCAATCGATCTGGCCGCGATTGAATCCTTCGCTCTCCAGCAAGGATTGAAAATAGCGGGTCATGCGTTCGGCTGATTCACGACTCATGATGGGAAATACTCCGTTGAGGGATGGTGATGATAAGGGACGCGCCGATCAGGACGCGTCTTCATTGCTGGCGCGGCGCATGACGCGCACCACGAACATGATCAAGGCGATCAAAAATACCAGGAACAGCAGCTGCGAGGACGAGGCCAGGGAGCTTTCGCGCCACTGGTCCAGGCATTCGGAGCTGGAAGGCTGGTGCTGGACGATCTCGTTGCGGGCGCAGTCGAGGATGGCGGTGGGCGCCCCCTCGGCCGCCGGATTGCCGGCCGCGGTCGCGCCCGGGCCCTGGCGGTGCAGCCAGTAGGCGTACGACATGGCATCGGTGCCCGCCTGCAGGTCGCGATGGTCCTGGATACGGCTGCCGATCTCCAGCAGCACGAAGCTCGCCGTGACGCCGAGCGCGGCGTTGCGCACCCGTTGATGGCTTTCGACGCGGATGTTCTGGGCCTTCCGCACCTCGTGGGCGACGTGGCGCAGGCGGGCGCGCACCGTGCTCTCGTAGCTATTGACCAGTTCCTTGAGGGAGAAGGCGTCGTCCAGCTTGCGTGCCACACTTTCCGGAATCAGGCCGGGGGGCTCGCCGCGCCCCAGGCGCCCGATCTGCACGTCCATGTTGGCTTTCATCAGGTCGGCGATCGCGCTGTCCAGGACCGCCTCGATCTTGTCGTTGATGGACAGGGCCACCCGCTCGGGCATGGTGAGCCGCTGCGTCGTCAACGCGTAGAAGGCGCCCGCCGCGGCCGCGAACGCCATGGCCAGCGTGGCGCCGTCCGGCAGCGCGCGGCTGCGCCAGGCGGCGACCTGGCCCAGCCAATCGGCGAACCCGCCGGCGGCGGGCGCCAGCGCCGGATGCAGGGACAGGAGCAGCAGCGAGGCGAACGCCGCGTAGGCAAACAGGTGCCCCAGCCGCGTCAGGCGGGTGACGTGCTTGCTGATCCAGATCGGCAGGCTCAGGTTCCAGCGATACCAGGCCAGATCGGCGAGGCCGCCCGGCGTGATGCGGGCCGGGCCGGTCAGCACCGCCCGCAGTTCGTCGGGCAGCTGCCGCAACTTGTCGGGAATCACGGGCGCGGTCTCGCGCACGTCTTCCAGCAAGTCCCACAGGGCGCGCACCACGCGGGCGCGCTGGATCGCGGGCATCGGCAGTTCCTCGGCCCTGCCGAACATCTCGCGCAGGTCTTCCAGGCGATTGATGTAGAGCGCCAGATTGCCCTTGCTGCCCGCCACCTTGGCCATGAGCGCGGCGCGCAGCAGGATGCCGTAGCGCCCCGCCTCGGTCTGCATGCAGGGATCCTGCTTGAAGGTCTCGGGAGACAGGCTCACCGCGAGCGAAACGCAGTTGGGCGCGTCCTTCGGCGGAGGCGAACGCACCAGCAACTTGAGCAGGTCCTCGTTCAGGGCCGAACTGCTGGCCATGTGGAACGCATAGTCGACCGGCGTATTGTTGATCGAGAAGCTGCGGGCCGCGCTGCTCTTGAAATCGCTGACCTCGGCCCCGCCGGCCGACTGCGACTGGGGCAGGGCCTTGTTGTCGCCCGGCCTGGCGTCCTGCGCCTCATCCTTCGGCGCGCGCACGGCGGGCGGCAGCGCGCGCAGCGCGACGCGCCCGCGCCCCTCCGCGCGGGTGGGCAACAGATTCTTGAGGTTGGAGCGCTCGACGGTCGCGGATTGCTCGGCGGTCCGCTTGGACGTGTTTTCCGCCGGAAGGCGCCTTGCCGGGGCGGCCGGCTCGCTCTCGGGCGCCTTGTCGGCCGCGGCCGGCGTCGGTTCGAGCACGACGGCGAAATTCAGGTCCGGCTTACCCGCGGCCGAATCGAAATAGCAGTACACCTTCTCCTGGTAATGGCTGTTCTCGGCGATGCCGGTGTACCAGTGGGACAGTTCATCCAGCCATTTCGCCGCGGGAGCGGCGCCATCGGCAACGTCGGAGTTCATTCGGCCTCGTCCTCAAATAACGTCAGCAGCGCCGATCGGTCGAGCACGTGCTCTGCCTGCAGTTTCTCGCTCACCGCGGCGAGCAAGCCGTACCGGGCCCGGAGCAAGTCGCCCGCCCGCGCGTACTGCTCGGCCACCAGCGCCCTCGCCTCGGTCTCGTCGGGCCGAGTCGTATGCCAGTTGGGATGCGCGGTGCTGAAGCCGTACACGCCGAGCGCGGCTTCGGCCAGTCGGCGCGCGACGGCCAGGTCGTTGTGGGTGCCCGTGCCGCCTGCCCCCGTGCTCACCTCGTCCTCGCCGAAGACCAGGGCCTCGGCGGCGCGGCCGGCCAGCACCATGCAGATCCGGTCCAGCAATTCGGCGCGGGTCTGATTGTGGTCGGCGCTCTTGATGCCGACGAAGCCCAACGCGCCCTGGTCGTCCGCGACGACCGACGCCACCTGCAGATGTTCGCGCAGGCTGGGCAGCAGCAGGGCGACCACGGCATGGCCGGCTTCGTGGCATGCCGTCCGGGCCAGCTGCGGACCGTGCAGCGGATTGCGGACCGCCTGCGGCGGAATGCGGAAAATCTCGCCTTGCAGGTCCTCCGCGGTGATGGCGCGGTTGCCGTCCAGGCGCGCGCGCCGGCGCGCGCCCCGCACCAGCAACTCCACGTCGGCGCCGGTCAGGCCCAGGGACAGGCTGGCGCAATCGCGCAGCGCTTCGGGCGCAATCTCATAGGCGTACGGCTTGAGCTTGGCGAGGTAGATGGCTTGCAGCGCCGCCACGTCGGGGCGGCTGATCGGAATCACGCGGTCCAGCCGGCCGGCCCGCTGCAAGGCGGGATCCACGTTGTCGGCGTGGTTGGTCGCGCCGATCACGATCACCTGGCTCCGGTCGTCGAAGCCGTCGAGTTCGCTGAGCAGCGCATTCAGGAAGGCGGTGTTCCAGGAGGCATTCTGCCCCTGGAAGGTCTCCCGGTTGCCCAGCGTATCGATCTCATCGATGAAAAGGATGCTGGGCGCCTGCTGGCGCGCCGCGGCGAAAGTGGCCGACATCAGCTGGACGCACTCGTCGAGCCCGTTGCCCACCATCCAGTCCTTGACCGGCGCCACGGCCGTGAAGGCGATGCCG
This sequence comes from Achromobacter denitrificans NBRC 15125, assembly GCF_001571365.1. GTDB lineage: Bacteria > Pseudomonadota > Gammaproteobacteria > Burkholderiales > Burkholderiaceae_B > Achromobacter > Achromobacter denitrificans. The sequence continues at coordinate 57,442 of NZ_BCTQ01000019.1, forward strand.
CAATCGAGAGCGATCGCGCGCGCCAGCGTCGTCTTGCCGGTGCCCGGCGGACCGGCGAACAAGGCGCCCCGGTCCACCTCCTTCCACTGGATCTCTCCGCGCATCGCCAGCCGCAGATCGTTGAAGAGCTGGCCCGCCCAGCGCTTGGCGCTCTCCACGCCTTGCAGATCGTCGAGGCGGATGGAAGCGCCGGCCGACTGCACCTGGTTGCGTTGGTCGGCCAGCTGGCGCAGGCCGGCGAGCCAGTCGCGCTCGATTTTCAGCGTATTGACGCACAGCAGTTCCTGCGGCCCGATGGCGGCCGCCCACGACGGCGTGATCGCGCTCGGGTCGGCGCCGGGGAAGCGCCGTCCGGCGTATTCCGCGAGCCGCTCGGCATTCATCATCGGAATGCTCAGATAGCCGTCGCTGCGCACCAGCGACAAGAACTCCCGCGGCAATTGGTTGCGCGACGTGCAGAACAGAATCATGCCGAAGGCGCGCTGCTCCGCCATGCGTATCACCAGGTCCTGGAACTCCGCGGTGACGCGCGTATCCAGCTGATAGGTGTTCAGCGCCGGGCAGAGATTGGCCAGGGCGCTGCGCAGGTTCCTGGCATAGCGCGGAAACGGATTCTCGACGATGAATACCGGCAGCAAGGCGTTGGCCTGCAAGCGCTGCTGGATCTGCTGCGCCACCGGCATGACGAAGAACTCCCACACATCCTGGGTGTTGGGGTCCATGGGCTCGTCGGCATCGTTGACCGAGTCCGGATCGTCCGGCGCGCGGGACAGGCCCGGCAAGGGATTGCGGCGCAGGCGCGCCAGCAGATGCTGCGAAATCGCGCCGGGCGTTCCGGGAGCCGGCACCGCCGGCGCGGCGGACGAGATATCCCGCGCGCGGGCCGATCCGGCGCCGGCCGGCGCGCGCGGCGCTGACACGGACGGGGGTACGGGTGCGGGCGCGGGCGCCGTTGAGGCGGCGGCAGACGCCTTGCCAGGCTCGGCGGCTTGCCGCGATACGGCGGGCAGCGTTGCGGCCGCCGGTGCTTGAGCCCGCTCTTCCGCCGGTGCTCGAACCGATGCTTGCTCCGGTGCTTCGGCCGGTGCCGCGACGGCCCGCGGCTTGCTGCCTGACCGGGCCGTCAGCTGACGCAGCAGTTCCGAGTGGCCTCGCGGCGCGCGCGGCGGGCTGGACCGATCCACGGGTTTCGGCGTCGCAGAGGATTCCGCCGTCGGCGCCGGCGTCCGGCCAGCAGGAGGGGGACTCGCCGGCAGCCTGCCGTTGCCCTGAATCCAATCCGTTATTCGACCCAACACCACTCCCTGCCGGCCCCCTGGCCCAAAAATCGAATGAGTAACACGTCCGTCCAGCACGACGCGCCGCCCGGCGGCACATCATGCAAGGGCCGTATTACATCTGAAAATTGAATGTGACGAAAGGAAAAATGATACGGGTGTCTTGCGCGGATGCGCGAAGAGGCTCCGCGACGCTTGGGATGAGCCCGCGAAAACCGGGAGCCATGCAAGGCAACTGCTCAGTAAGCCCTTGATTCGATTTGAACAGAGCGGCGAGATTCGAACTCGCTGCCTTCGGCTGCCTTCCAGAAAACGTCCTTCCGCCGAATTCGGGAAATATATGGCTGGAATCGCTAAGTCCGTCTCTTCATTGGATTTCCAGCCATTCGAGGCCCACCAAGGTCTTCCCGCATCCTGCCGCGGCCGCAAAAAATCAGCCGCGCGATCGCCCACGACACCGCGTGCCTGTAGCCTTTTTGAGGTCTGTGCGTCCGGGAAATTCCCTGCCTTGCAGCAGCCCCCTAGTGGACCCACCCTACAGTCATTCGCGTGCAACGCCCTTGATCTTCGTCCGTGCATCGCATTGAAAGAAATACCGCTTTCCCGTCGACTATTGTGTCCCAATGGAGCTCTTCGTCATTGACGCTTTTGGGTGGGCCCAGTCGAGCGGTCACATCGCTTCTATGCAAACCAAGCAGATTGATCTTGATGTCATCCACACCTCGCCGCCGCAACCAGAATGGCGCGTCTTCGCTTCGTAGATAGATGTATTGCACTTTTCCGCTGGTTGAATTGGTGGCCACATAGATACCCCCCTTTTTATCGCCATAATTGTAGACATGCGTAGCCCCCTCTTTATCGACATTCACATTCAAAGGCTCGCCGTAGGTATTTTTCATATCCGCAACACCATCGCCAAATCTCAACCCTGCGAATTGAAAAAAATCGATGAGCGTTGGATTCTTGGGAGGCTGCTTCGAGAGCGCATCTATCATTTTCTTATTATCTCTACGCTCCACCCACAGTTGCGCTTTCACCTGATGGGACCGGTCAAAAGCAATGCCATCCTTGGGTTGATCCAGCATAAGAATAAAGACCACATCGGCAAACCGAGACTGTTGCGGACGGTCCGCGAACAAGTACCAGCGCTCTGCCTCATACCCATCCTTTATCTTGGATGGGATTCTTTTTACAGGCTTCACTCCCAAGCACTTCCCCAGGTCGGATGCCACCGAATCCAATGTGCCGCGCCAATTCTGCATAATCCCCTGCGTCTGCACACCCTTCAACGGCGCAACGTCGAAAGATTTCATGAGATCACAAATGAGAGTTGGGCTATCCGCACGCAGAGAATGTTGAACGAACAGTTGGCAGCTCTTATAGCCCGGCGCAGGCTTTGACAACTCTCTAAGCCCTCCTTCATCAGAGATTTCCATCAATAATTTCCCGTGCATGCCGGGAAAGTCGTCGAGGGCAAGTCTCGCCAATTGCTCCGCGTTGGCGCAATCCTGCTCGTTTTGCGCAAACGCAGGGGAAAGGCCAAACGGGGTAAAAAACAGGCCCAGAAAAGTTGATAGCCCGAACAATGAAGTTTGCGCGCGTTTCATTTAGCCGCCCCTCAAGATTTATCTGTAGGTCTTTGAGAGCTCGAAGAAGAACCATGCGATGCCCAGCCCCGCGAAGAACAGCAGAAATCGCAATAACGTTTGTCCCAATTTCGATTCAGCAAACCGCCAGCCGACAAGCGCTGAAATTGCGCCGAGGAGCAAATTATCCGAGACAGACCAGACATACAGAAATGCTGCCACGCCAATGAGAAAAGAAAGGCCAGATAAGACATCGCCCGACCTTTCCTCTGCACTGCGTGACTTTATCCAGTCCGGCTTTTTGTTCGGTTTAAAGGTGTGACAACGCTGGCAGACTCCCCCTGGGTATACATACTCGCGATAGCAGCCTTTGCACAGTTCAAGCATTTTCGCCCCCTTCGCAATATTGCGATTGAGAATCTCACTTTACTGATCCGGCTCGTCCATTTTCGGGTGATCGATCACTGACAAGGCTGCCATTCCTTTAGCCGAGGCCAAGGGTCTACGCGTGCACGCGTGCGGGGATGTTTTGGGATTGTTCGTGCTTAGCCCGCGTAGTCGCAGAGAGGGCCCGCCTTGCCCTGCCCTGTCTCGCAGGCGATCCCGCAGAAACTGGCACTCGATACCTTCATGGGCTTCACGTCGTGTCCACCTCTCTGCCACCACTGTCGACGGCAAGGCCAGCGGTGGAGCTTATGGTGAAACGCTACGGAAATAATACTGAAGGGCCTCGACAAATCAAGCCCGATCAAGGGAATTCCCTTGTCTCGCCTCGCCACTGTATTCCGTGGCGCCAGCCCCGCTCAACATGGATGATGCAATCGTCACGCCCATGTCAATAGCGCCGGCAAGCCGGCCGCATCCAGGCACGCGAAATTGGGAACGAGTTGTTGACATTGCCCGATTGGGACAAGGCCCCGGGGCGGACTTGGATCGTGGCAAGGTTCGCCATCTCCACGGCTTACTCCCTTATGTACTTGGTCGCGCGGCGAAGCACGCACTAGTCCCCTGGCAACGTTTCGGCTGACGAAAAGCTTCAGCGTTGAGCTTGCCCGCCACTTCCGCTCGGCCCATCATCCAGCGATCAACAGCGACGACAGGGACTACCCATGACAATTTCACGCGGGAGCGACGGCCATTCGAGAGTCGAAGTCGGCACATTCATCAAGACGCCAAGCGCACATATCGTTGAGATCCTCGCGGTGGCGGGACTGGATTTCGCCGTGCTGGACGCGGAACACGCGCCGTTCGATTTCGGCACGCTGGACGCGATGCTGATTGCCGGCAAGGCGGCCGGCCTGCCTCTTTTTGTCCGGGTTCCCGACTACCAGCCTTCGACGCTTCTGCGCTCGCTGGACCTAGGGGCGACGGGCGTTCTCGTGCCCCATGTGGATACGCCGGAAGATGCGAGCATCGTGGTGGGCCGCTGTCGCTACAAAGCTGGCGTACGCGGCTACAGCGGGGGATCGCGGTCATCCGGTTATGGGGAAAAGGGCATGCTGGCGGCCATTGAGGACGCCGAGCACGTGCAGATCATGTGCCAGATCGAGAGCATAGAGGCGGTCGACAACGCCCGGGCGATTGCCGCCACGCAAGGGGTCGACGGCATCTTCGTGGGCAGGGCGGACCTGGCGTTGTCCATGGGGCTTGCGGACAGTCAACACCCTGATGTCTTGAAAGCCACGGAGCACGCTATCGCGGCAGGCGTGGCGCAGGGAAAACGCGTTGGCGTGGTCGCCAGCAGCCTGGAGGAAAGACACCGCTACAGCGATCTCGGGGCGAGCTGGTTCCTGCATGGATCGGATCAGTCCCTCCTCAAACAGGCAGCCCGCGCGCTCATGCGCGCGTGAGGCCGAAGCCTTTCATCACGGAGATTGCAATGACTTTGGGAACCCCCTCGCTGAAGGATTTTTCCGCTATCCCGCCGCAAACCGACGAGCCCCTGCTCAAGGAATGGATCGCCCGCGGCGCCAACTTCGTCGCCTGTTACGTGCAAGCCCTTCCGGGCGCGCGCCTGGCCCGGGACGCGAGGCAAACCGACGAATACATGGTATTCGTGATCAATGGCGCGGGGTCGATCGAGACCGCGGATTCGTCGGCCGCGCTGGCGACGGGCCGATTGGCGATCGTGCCGCCGGGGCCCAGCGAACTGATCCTGACGGAGCCCAGCACCGTTTTCCTGCTGTTCTCGTCGCGCGCGGCCGATCTGGCGGCTCGGGCGGCCAACGCGGACGCCTACTCAACGAGCGCGCCCAACGTCGCGCCGCTGATGGCCTGGCCAGAACCGGCCGACGGCTATCGGCTGCGAACCTATGACGTCGCCGCCCATGTCCGCCCCGACAGCAATATGCGCATCTTCCGCAGTTGCAACCTGATGCTCAATATCATGTTGCCGCGGTCGGCACCACGCGACACGACCAAGCTCAGCCCCCATTCGCATATGGATTTCGAGCAGGGGTCCTTCGCGTTGCTGGGCACGTGGAAACATCATCTGCGCTATCCGTGGGGCAAGAATCTGAGCGAATGGCGCGAGGATGAGCATCGCGAGGTGGGCAGCCCTTCGATGCTGGTCATTCCGCCGCAAGTCATCCATACGAGCCGGAACATCAATGATGGGGAGGCCTGGCTGCTGGACATTTTCTCGCCCCCGCGGCTGGACTTCTCGACCCGGCCGGGAATGGTATGCAACGCGGAAGACTACCCCTTGCCTGCCTGCGTTGCCACGCCTTGAGCGGAATCAGCCAAAAGACAAGGCGTGATTCGCCTTGTTGGCCGCTTCCCGAAGCACCGGCAGGAATTTCGAGATCATTTGTTCTGCGGATGCGCGGGCGGAGACTGCGCCTACATTCATGGCTGCGATGACCTTCCCCGAGCGGTCCCGCAAGGGGACGGCCAATGAACGCAAGCCGATCTCCAACTCTTCGTCCACCAATATCCAGCCCTGCTCGCGTCCTTTGTCCAAGGCGGCGTAGAAGGCATCGCGGTCGACGATGGTCTTTTCCGTAAACGCCTGAAGCGGCCGCTCTTGCAGATACGCTTCCACCACGTGGCGAGGCTCGTAGGCGAGCAGCAGGCGCCCCATTGCCGAGACCGCGGCCGGCACCCGGCTCCCGACGCCAATGGCCATGTTCTGCACGATCCGCCGCGCTTGCGCCCGAGCGACGTACACGACGTCGGGCAGGTCCAGTACGCCGACAGATGAGCTTTCGTTCAGCTCCGACATGACTTCCTGCATGTACGGCTGCACGCGGTCCCAGAATTGGCTGGACGACAGGTAGGCGTACCCGAGCTCCATGACTGACGGCATCAACCGGAACGTCAGGCCATCCGTCGCGGCATATTTGAGCCGCACCAGGGACCCCAGCAGACGGCGGGTGGAGGCTCGCGGTTGCTTGGTGATTTCGGCGATCTCGGACAGGGTGAGAGGCCGCTGTTCACTGGCGAATGCGCGGATCACGTCCAGTCCGCGCTCAAAGGCCTGAACACCGACCTGGTCGTCTTCCGTTCGCGCCAGAATCTCGTCGCGTTTTTTCTTTGAGCGAGGCCGCCGGGCGGCCGCTATCGTTTTCTTCTGCTCTTGAGTCATGTATTGAGGTGCGCAGTGAGGAAAACCGCGTCGGCGCGGGCCGACGCGGTTCCAGGCGGCCTGATCAGGCCAGATATCCTATCACTTCATCCTTGCGCCGGCGTTCCGGATTCCGTTTTTCGGGGTCTCCAAACCCCCCTCCGCCCGGTGTCGCAAGATAGACGACGTCGCCCGGCTCAACGCGATGTTGCCGCTTCTGCTCTGCGGGGGTGAGCGCGCGTCCGTTGATCTGCAGCACGCCGGTACTGCCGTGCCGACCGCCGCAGACGCCCGGCGCCGGCGTTTGGGTGCGTTCGGCATGGAAGCCGATGACGACGGGACGCTCGCCGGCGTGCCGCAGCTGGACCTCCTGGCCCAAGCCGCCCCGGTATTCGCCGTCGCCGCCGGATCCGCCGCGCAGGCGTTTGAATTCGTAGCGCAGCGGCGACTGTTGCTCGGTCATCTCGATGGGCACGTTCGATACGTTGCTCGGCCAGCTCAGGCAGGCGTAGCCATCCCGATTGTGCATAGCGCCGACGCCGCCATTGAAGAAAATCTTGTTCACGAAAGTGCGTCCGCCGTCGTCCTGGCCGGTGACCTGCATGCTCCACAGCGGAGAGCCGGCACCCGACATGATGAGGTGCGGCGCCGCTGTCTCGAATGCGCCGAAAATCAGGAACGGCAGGAAGTGGCCCACCAGCGTGCGACTCTGTCCCGATTGCGGATAAGTATGGTTGAGGATCGAGCCTTCGGGCGCTGTGACTTCGATGGGCAACAGGGCCCCTTCGTTGTTGGGGAGGTCCGGCGACAACAGGCATTTCAGCGCGTACGCCGTTTGCGAGGCGGTGTAGCAGAGGGCAACGTTGATGCCGCGGTCGACCTGATTGGAAGAGCCCGCATAGTCGACCTTGATGCGCTCGCCGTCGACGTCGATCGCGACCTTCAGCGTCAGCGGTTCTCTCAGGCCATCGGCCTGGAGCGAGTACTCGTACTGCCCGTCCGGAAACTTCGCGATCGCATCGCGCATCGCCCGTTCCGTGCGGCCGATGATCTCGTCGGCCAGTTCGTCGAGCGTCTCGAACCGGTTCTCTCGCGCCAACTCGACGGAGCGCTGTTCGAGCAGTTGCAGGGCGGCGATCTGGGCCCAAAGGTCTCCGATCACCTGGTCCGGGACCCGCGTGTTCTTGCGGATCATGGCAATAAGGGTTTCGTTGGCGACGCCCGCATCCATCAGTTTCATCATCGGGACTTGCAAGCCCTCCTCGAAGATGTCGCGGACGTCGGCGGAGCCGGTCTTGCCGCCCATGTCGGGGGCGTGCGCGGTGGTGGCCACCATGCCGATGAAGCGCCCCTCGGCGAACATGGGTTTCGCCAGGGAGAGGTCGGGGAGATGGCCCGTCCCCATCCAGGGGTCGTTGGTGATGAGGATGTCGCCCGCTTTCAAGGTCTCGACCGGGAAGTGCGCCAGGAAATGCTTGACGGTCCTGGGAAGCGTGCCGATGAACGAGGGGATGCTCTCCGAGGCCTGGGCAATCGACCTGCCTTTCGTGTCGGTGACGATGCACGCGAAGTCATAGGATTCGCGGACGATGGTGGAAAACGAAGAGCGCAACAGGGCGGCACCGGCTTCGTCCGCGGCGGATACCAAGCGCTGCCACAGAATCTCAAGGGTGATGGGATCGAATTTCATGCACGGTCTCCAGTATTCAGTTCCACGGCGATGATGCCGTTTTCAAGTAGTTCGAAGCTGCCATGGCTGCCAACGATGAGGGTGGACACGGACTCCTCAACGATGGCGGGGCCCGCAACCGTCGCGCCCGCAACCAGATTGGCGCGCTGATGCACAGGCATGTCGACCGTTTTGGCCAGGTCGGGGCAATAAGCCTTCCGGCGTACCGGCATCGTGGATTCGGTCGCGGCCTCGTCCCGCTGTTTTCCGAGTTTGGTATCGGCCGCACCCGACACGTCGATTCGCACATTCACGATCTCTATGTCATTGACGGGGGGAGTGATCGCGAAAACGCGTTTGTACTCATCTGCGAACAGCTCCCGGATCCGGTCGGGGGTCGAGTCCCCGTAGGGGCCCGCGGGCAGCTCGGTAACCAATTCGAAGCCTTGGCCGACGAATCGGAGATCCGCGTACCGACGGGTGACGAGCGCCGTGCTCGATGCGCCGCTTTCCTTGAGGGTCTGCATGGCCGATGCTTCCAGCTCCCGGTAGGCGTGTTCGAGCGTATCGATCTTGATCTGGCTGAGACGGTTCGAGAATGTCGTCACGCGGGTGACCTTGGGCGGCGCGATCAGTAGACCCAAAGCGGAAGCCACGCCCGCCGACGGCGGGCACAGCATGCGGCGAAGGCGCAGCTTCTTGGCGACGCTGTAACCGTGCAGCGGGCCTCCACCTCCCGTGACGAGCAGAGAATACTCACGAGCATCCCCTCCACGCTCGGCGATATGGACGCGGGCGGCGGCGGCCATGTTCTCGTTCACGACGTCGGTGACGCCGGGCACGCACGACGCCGCATTCATATCGAGTGTCTTGGCGACCGTGGCGAGGGCCTTTTGGGCAGCGGCTTCGCTGATCTTCATCGTGCCGCCGGCAAACGTGTCCGGATTCAGGTAACCCAGGCACAAGTTCGCGTCGGTCACCGTCGGATGCTCGCCGCCTTTCTGATAGCACGCCGGACCAGGCTGCGAGCCGGCGCTGCGCGGGCCGACCTTGAGCAAACCCAGGTGATCCACGTGGGCAATGCTGCCGCCACCCGCGCCGATTTCGATCAGTTCGATCGTGGAAATCTTGATGGGCAGGCCGCTGCCCGTGCGGAATCGCTTCTGACGGGCGGCTTCGAATGTGTAGGCCACCAGCGGCTCGCCGTCCTCGATCACGCTGAGTTTCGCAGTGGTCCCGCCCATGTCGAACGCCAGGATTTTCGTTTCGGAAACATCCCGGCCGAATTGCGCGGCAACCAAGGCGCCGGCGGCGGGCCCGGATTCGAGCAACTGGACCGGCAGGCGCTTCGCTTCTTTGGTATGCACGAGTCCGCCGTTCGATTGCATGAGGAAAAGCGGCGCCGTGATGCCCTCTTGCCGAAGGCTGTCCTCCAGGGACGAGATGTAGCGGTCGGCCAGCGGTTTGACGTAGGCGTTGGCGACCGTGGTGGAGAACCGCTCGTATTCCCGGATTTCGGCGACGACGGCGGCGGAACTCGAAATGGCGATGCCGGGCAGTTGCGCCTGGAGCATCTGGACCGCGGCGGTTTCATGCTCCGGATTGCAATAGGAGTGCAGGAAGGCGACGGCGATGGACTCCACGCCGAGCGTCTTGAGCTTTTGCCCGGCCGCCAGGAGTTGGCCTTGATCCAGGGGGCGGGATATGGATCCATCGGGTTCCGTGCGCTCGGCGACTTCCAGTCGGAGTTCGCGTGGCACGAGAGGCTCGATGAGATCGAGGAAGTTGTCGTACAGGTCATAGCGGCGCTCGCGGCCGATTTCCAGCACATCGCGAAAACCTTCGGTCGTGATCATGCCCGTGACAGCGCCGCGCCGCTCGATGAGGGCATTCGTGAACAACGTGGTGGCGTGGACGACTCGCACGACTTGCTGCGGCTGCACGGCGCACCGCTTGAGCAGAATCCGTACGCCTCGCAGGACGCCCAGTTCCGGCTGGTCTGGCGTCGTCAGTTCCTTATGGCTGAAGTGGTCGCCGGACTGCACGTCCAACAAGACGATGTCGGTGAAGGTGCCGCCGATGTCGACACCTAGCGAATAGTGACCCATGGTCATCTCCAAAAAAACGAACAAATGTTCAGTTCGGAATTTACTTTGGCGATTCTAGGCGAGTCTCGTCTACTTTTTCTAGCCTTTATGGGCACTATTTTCCTCCATCATGAGCCTCAATTTTTCGCATTTTTTTCTATAAATCAATAAGTTGATCCCGTAACACGAAATCGGAAAGCACTAAAAACGCCCATTTGTTCGTTTTTATGATAATTTTGCGTAAACCAACTCTAGGAACGATGAAAGACCATGGTCCATACCATTCAATCCCATCTGCTTGCGGGGGTGCCCGCGTCGCAGAGCATTGCTGCCGGACAACGGGCCCGCGATTTGAAGGCCGCCGGTCACGACATCGTTGCGGTGACGGTGGGCGAACCCGATTTCGCCACGCCGCCGGAAGTGATCGAGGCGGCGTTCGCCGCGGCGCGCGACGGGCAGACGAAGTACACGCCCGTGTCCGGAACGGTAGGGCTACGCCAGGCGATCGCGCGGAAGTTCCAGCAGGAAAACGCCCTCGTCTATGATCCGAGCGCGGAGATCCTGGTGGGAACCGGCGCCAAGCAGGTGATTTACGACGCGCTGATCGCGACGCTGAATCCAGGCGACGAAGTCATCATCGTCGCCCCGTATTGGGTGTCTTACCCGAGCATCGCCCGGATGGCCGGCGCCACCCCGGTCTTCATCGAAGCCAGCCCGGAGCATGGCCTTGTGCCCACGGCGGCGCAGCTTGAAGCGGCGATCACGCCTCGGACGCGATGGCTCATGTTGAACTACCCAAACAACCCCAGCGGAGCGAGCGCAAGCCGGGAGCAATACGCCGCGCTTGCAAAAGTGCTGGAGCGTTACCCGGACATTCTGGTGATGTCCGATGAAATTTATGAGCACATCCGGTTCGATGGCTCGGCGTTCATTTCCTTCGGAGCGATCACGCCCGAGATGCGCGAGCGCACGCTTGTGGTCAACGGCGTATCCAAGGCATTCGGCATGACCGGCTGGAGAATCGGGTATGCGGGAGGGCCGCGCGCCGTCATCGCGGCCATGACCAAGTTGCAGTCCCATGTGACCGGAGGGGCCAGCGCGGTCAGTCAGGCCGCGGCGCAGGCCGCCTTGCAGATGGATCCGGCGATCCTGGCGCAGCGGGCCGCCATCTATGAGCAGCGCCGCGACTTGGTGTGCGGCCTGCTGGCGGCGTCCCCGGCGCTCGATGTGGTCCGGCCCAGCGGCGCATTCTATGTATTTGTCCGCGTCCGCGACACCGAAGTGCTCGGCGGGCGGCCAGTGGATGACTTCCTGCTGGACCATGGCGTCGCGGTGATTGCTGGGGAAGCGTTCGGGTCGCCGGGCTGGTTCCGCATTTCCATTGCCACGCACGACGCCGATCTGCGGGCAGCGTGCGCCCGTATTTTGTCCGCGTTCTCACGTTGAACCAGGGGGAGGGACCAGCCATGGCATCCGTTCAGCCAGTCAATGCCGCCATTCGGGTCATCGAGCTGCTACAGGCGATGAACCGCCAGCCGGTCTGCTCCATCCATTGGCTCTACCAGGCAACCGGAATGCCAAAGCCGACCATCGTGCGCCTGATGCAGACGCTGGCGTCGCGCAACATCGTCCGCCACGCTCCGCAATATGGCGCGTACATGCTGGCTTCGGAGGTCACCTCCCTTTGTTCCGGCTATCACGGAACGCCCCGCCTGGTCGACGCCGGGGCGGGTCCCCTGGATGCGTTCACCGAGGAACATCGATGGCCCGTCGCGCTGGCGGTATTCGATCATGACGCAATGGTGGTGCGTTACAGCACCATTCCCCACTCCCCTTTGTCGCTGCATCAGTCCACGATAAACATGCGCTTGAGCCTGGCGAGCCGCGCTCTGGGCCGCGTCTATCTCGCGGCCTGCAGTCCGCAAGATCGCGCGACGATCCTGAAAATTCTGGAGGGCTCCACCGATCCGGAGGATGCGCCCGCCAAGGATGGAGCAACGTTCGCCGCGGAGCTCGATCAGGTCGCCGCGCTGGGTTATTCCCTCAGGGCGCCAGGCATTCGCCCGATCTCCTCGACGCTCGCGGTGCCGGTCTATGACGACGGCAGGGTTGCCGCCGCAATCGGCATGACGTGGATCTCGTCCGCCTTGCAGGTGCAAGACGCCATTCGGCGATACCTCGAACCCCTGCGGGACGTTTCGCGCGAGATCTCGGCCAATCTCGGCAAGCGCGGCTCGGCGGCCATCGAAATTTCGGACAGTGGAAAGTCGTGACGACGATGTAGGCGCGGCTCACCCTATCAGCTAGATTCTGACCCACGCCATGCGATGCGCAGGCAGAAACGTATATCAAGGGGAAAACATGTTCCGGAAAGTATTCGCGGCCCTGGCATTGGGGCTGTCCTGTTCTTCGATGACCATGGCCACGGCCGCGGCTGGCGCCTGGCCAGAGCGCCCCGTCACATTGATCGTGCCTTGGGCGGCGGGCGGCAGCACGGACACCTTGGCGCGTATTCTGAGCCAGGATCTCGGCAGGCGGCTCCATACTACGGTCGTCGTCGAAAACCGGCCGGGAGCCGGCGGGACGATCGGATCCTCTTACGTCGCGCGATCTGCGGGGGATGGGTACACCTTCCTGCTGGGCGTTTCCGGCGATCAGGTCAATGCCGAGTTTTTATATCCCAAGCTGCAATACAGCCCGGAAAAGGATCTGGCTCCGGTGAGCCTGATCGCCGGCGAGGCGCTCGTCTTCGCCGCGCGCAAGGACTTCCCGGCTGACGGGGTGCAGCAATTCATCGATGCCGCGAAGAAGGGCACGGTCTCTTTTGGCACCTCCGGTGTGGGGTCGACGGGCCACCTCGCCGGCGAACTTCTGAATCGAAAGATAGGAGGAAGCCTGCAGGCTGTTCCCTACAAGGGAGGGGCGCCCGCCGTGACCGACACGATGGCCGGCCACCTGGACGTCGTCATCGTCAGTCCGATTGCCGTGGCGCAGCAGATCAAAACGGGCCAGCTGAAAGGCATTGCCACGACGTCTTCAGCGCGGCTGCCCGTGCTCTCTTCGGTGCCGACTTTCAAGGAGTCGGGGATCGACCTTGAGGTGCACACGTGGTACATGCTGATGGCGCCCGCCAAGACGCCTGCCAACGTGATCGCGCAGATGAACGCAGCGCTGAACGAGGCCTTGGCCGACAAGGAAGTCGAATCGAAAATAGCCGAACTAGGTGCCGCGGCCAAGGGTTCCAGCCCCGCGGAATTGGCCGAATTGCTTGCACAGGAACGCAAGCGGTGGGGAGGTCTGATCAACGAAGCAGGCCTGAAAGCCCAGAATTGACATCCCAAGCACGGCGGCATTGCAAAGGGGAGCGGCGTCCGGCGCATAGCCCCCGCTCTGCTGCCCAGGCATGAGCGGCTATACGAGCGTGCCCGCCCCATTTCGCCTCCGCACCTTCCGTGGATGCGCGACTCAATGAACTCCCCACTCGATCGGCGGCAAAGCGTGACACTCCTCGCGGATGGCCGCCTTCCAGAACCTCGATGGCCATCAGGGTATCGATGACGAAAGCCCTAGGGCCATAGCCGCGCCCGCCATATCGGACGTCAACACCGGTCACGTCGAAATTAAGACCCGAATACGAGATTGTTAAATTGCATACGATTCTATAGAATCGCATGCATAACTCGTTAGGAATAATTTCATCTTGATCATGCTCGACTCCCCCGATTCCGCGGACCACGTCTATCGCGCCGTGCGTGCGCACGTTCTTTCCCTGGTCCGCGACATCAGCGAACCGGTCAGAGTGCGCGAGGAAGAGTTGGCCCGAAAGCTGGGCGTCAGCCGCACGCCGGTCCGGGAGGCACTGCTCCGGCTGGGGCAGGAAGGCCTCCTGAAAATGGAGCGGCATCGTGGCGCACTGCTTTCCCCCCTGACGCACGAGCAGTACGTGGAGTGGCTGAAGCTGCGTGTCGAACTGGAAGGGTTTGCCTCGCGAGAGGCCGCGATGAATGCGTCACAGCGAGATGTCGACGCGCTGCGGAAAATTTTCGCGCCGTTCAATGATGAAAACCTGGATGTGCTCATCGACGAGTACTCGGCGGCGAACGTCGATTTTCACGCGGCCTTGATCCAGTTGGCGTCCAACAAACTGCTGGAAAAAGTGTGGGAGCTGTTCGGCCACCGCGACATGCTCAAAACCAAAACGATCAAGCGGCTCAGCCGCGCTCGCCAGTCTCTCAGCGAACACTTGGCGCTCATTGACGCCATCGAAAAGCGGGACGCGCGCGAGGCCGAACGTATCGCTCGCAGTCACGTTGAAGAACTCCTGAACCACGTTTCCATGAATAACCAAACCAACGAACCGAAGGACCGGTAAAGATGAGACTGCTTACATTCGTCCACGGGCGCTCGACGCGCCTGGGCGCGCTGATCGATGATTCCAAGGTGATCGATCTCACCGAGGCGTGGACGCTTCTGCCACATCCGCTGTCAGAGTTGGCCGCGCCCGTCCAGGTGGCCGACGTCATCGACATGGGCGATCGCGCCATCGACGCCCTGGACCGGATCCTGGAGCAGGCCGCCGCCACCGCCAGCCCTGCGCCCCTCGACGCCGGGCAGCTTGAATTCCTGGCGCCGATTCCCCGGCCGCGCAAGAACATCTTTTGCGTCGGGCGCAACTATCGCGCCCATATCGTCGAAGGCAATCTCGCCCGCGGGCGTCCCGCCGACGATTTCCCCAAGGCGCTGGAACTCTTCAGCAAGCCCCCTACCGCGGTCGTCGGCCACAAAGCCGACGTCAGCCGGCATGCGCAGCACACCAAGCTGCTGGACTATGAGATCGAACTGGGCATCGTGATCGGCAAGGCGGGGCGCGACATCAGCGCCGAAAATGCCCGCGACCACGTGTTCGGCTACACCATCGTGAACGACATCACGGCGCGCGACCTGCAGGCGCTGCATGGGCAGTGGTTCAAGGGCAAGTCGCTGGACGGCACCTGCCCGATCGGGCCGGTCATCACCCTGGCGCGCGCGATTCCCAATCCCAACGACCTGAGCCTGGAGCTCGACGTCAACGGGGAAATCCGCCAATCGGCGAACACTTCCGACATGCTGTTCGACGTCTCCGCGATCATCGCGACCCTCTCACAGGGCATGACGCTGGAACCGGGCGACATCATTGCGACCGGCACGCCGTCGGGGGTCGCGCTCTCGCTGAATCCGCCCCGCTCGCTGGAGGCCGGCGATGTCGTGAAGGCTCGCATCGAGTCTATCGGTGAACTTGTAGTCCAGATCAAGTAAGGATGTCGCCATGCGCATGAAAATACTTCGCACCGCCCTGATCGCTTTCTCTTCCTTGATGCTGGCGCCTGCCGCCAGCTTCGCGCAAGCGTATCCGAGCAAACCCATCACCATCGTCGTCCCCTTCCCCGCCGGCGGCACGCTCGACAACCTGGCCCGGACCCTGAGCCAAAAACTCGGCGACAACCTCAAGCAATCGGTGATCGTCGACAACAAGCCGGGCGGCGGCACCGTGATCGGCACCGAACGCGTCGCGCGAGCGCAGCCCGACGGCTACGTGCTGGGGATGGTGGCGAACAGCTTCGCGATCAACCCCAGCCTGCACACCGATTTGCGCTACGACACGGAGAAGGATTTCGCGCCGGTATCCTACCTGGCGTATACGCCCCATATCCTGGTCGCGAACCCCGACGTGCCCGTGAAAACGCTGCAGGATGTCATCGCCCGCGCGAAGGCGCAGCCGGGCAAAGTCACGTTCGGCTCTTTCGGCAGCGGCACCTCCAGCCACATCGCGATCGAAATGCTGAAGAAGCAGGCCGACATCGACGTGCTGCACATCCCGTACAAGGGCCAGGCGGCCGCGCTCACGGATCTGCTGGGCGGCCACGTGGACATGATGTTCGCCAACGTGCCGGACGTCCTGCCGCATATCGCCTCGGGCAAGCTGCGCGCGATCGCGGTCGTCAACGATCAACGCCTGAACACCGCCCCCGACGTGCCGACCTTCAAGGAGGCCGGACTGGACGGCTTCAAGTCCAACTCCTGGTATGGGCTGGTCGCGCCCGCCGGCACGCCGGACGAGGTCGTCAAGACACTCAGCGTCCAATTCACTCGCATCCTCGCCTTGCCGGACGTGCGCGCGCAGCTGGCGGAGCAGGGCCTGGTGCCGCTGGGCACGACGCCGGAGGAGTTCTCGCGCCACATCAAGGCCGAGATCGCCAATGCTTCGGAAATGGTGAAGAAATCCGGCGCCACGGCGCAATAGCGCCGCGTTCAAGACAAGCAGCACCCCAACTATCCATTCCCCAAGGAGATAATCATGGCCAAGGAAATCATTCGTTCCGATAAAGTGACGCCCCCTCTCGCGCCCCTGTCCCCCGCAGTGCGCTCGAACGGGTTCGTGTTCGTGTCGGGCCAACCGGCCTTCTTCGACGATCGCCAGATCGCCGAGAACGACTTCGATGCCCAGATGCACCAGGTGATGGCCAACGTGAAGGCCCTGCTGGAAGCGGCGGGATCGAGCCTGGACAAAATCGTGAAGGCCAACGTCATCCTGAAGAACGCCAGCGATTTCGCCCGCATGAACGAGATCTACCGCAGCTACTTCCCTGACGGCAACTACCCGGCCCGCACCACCATCGAGGCCTCGATGGGCAACCCGTTGTTCCTGCTGGAAATCGAGTGCACCGCTGAAGCGTAAGCCGCAGCAAAAGGCCGACGCAATGTCGGCCTTTTTTCATCCGGCCAGGCAAGCACCCGGCCGGGATCGACAACCCCGTTTCGCTCGGCGCTACTTCGCCCACTCGGTGGGCGGCAAAGCGGCGATCGAACGGGTCGCCATCGCCTCGGTGTGCTTCAGATGTGCAATCGTCAGGCGCCGGGCCTCGTCGGCATTCTGGTCGCGGATAGCTTCATAGAGCTGCTGGTGCTGGTGGATCGACTCCTTGCGCTCGTCCCATTCCGCCACGAAGAAGTAACGGCACAGCCGAAATTCCAGTTCCTGGATGACCGAGAACGCCAGCGCATTGTCAGCGGCCTGCGCGATCAAGGTATGGAATTGCGAGTTGACCCGCGAGCAGCACACGAAATCGTTGCGCTCGACCGCCCGCTCCCCTTCCTCCACCAGCGCCAGCAATTGCTGCAGGTGGTTGCTGCGGCGCCGATGGGCGGCCATCGCCGTGATTTCCGGCTCGACGATCTGGCGCAGTTCGAAGAGCTCGTGCAACTCGGCGACCGACAGGCCTCGCACATAGGTGCCGCGGCGCGGCGCCGATTCGACCCAGCCCTTGGCCTCCAGGGCTTTCAAGGCTTCGCGCACCGGGATCTTGCTGACGCCGAACCGCTCCGCAAGGTCGTCGATCAACAGACGTTCCCCTGCGCGTAGCTCGCCCGTCACGATCTGTTCAAAGAGCGTTTCATAGACGCCGCCAGGACGTGACGCGTGGTTTTCCGCGCTGTCTGAAGCAGAGCGCAGGCGTTCTGCAAGTGCCATGCAATTCCCCAAAATTAGCTGGCGCAACGAGGCCAGATTCCACTTGACATGCTACCACGCCACATATATCCTTTTTTCACTTCGTATACTATTTAATGATTTCGTATATGTAGTGGCCAATTCGTATATACAAGGAGACAGTGTGAACATCACCAAGTCCAGCAAGTCCAGCAAACTAGCCTGTTTCCTTCGCGCAGCCTGTGCGACAGGGCTCCTGGCCAGTGCCCTGGGTGTCGCCAATGCGGCGTCCTACCCGTCGCGTCCCGTCACCATCGTGGTGCCTTTTGCCGCCGGCGGCGGCTCCGACATCGTCGCGCGCCTGGTCGCGCAGCAGTTGAACGATGAATACCAGCAACCCTTCATCGTCGAGAACAAGCCGGGCGGCAGCACGCAGATCGCCACGCGCTTCGTGATCAACGCGCCGGCCGACGGCTACACCCTGCTGCTGGCCTCGACATCGGTGGTCAACAACGCCTACCTCTACAAGAATCTCAACTACGACGCCGCGCGCTCGCTGCGCCCGGTCATCGGCCTGGTCGACGTGCCCGCCTTCCTGGTGGCGGGCGCCAATGTGCCGGCCAAGAACGTCAAGGATTTCCTGGCCGCCGCCGGCCCGCTCTCGAACAACAACCGGCTTTCCTTCGGTTCGGCCGGCACGGCGAGCACCCTGCACCTGGCCGGCGAATGGTTCAACCAGGTCGCGGGCCTGAAAGGCGTCCATATCCCCTACAAGGGCAGCGGCCCGGCGGTGGTCGCGCTGGCCAGCGGCGACGTGGACTATTCCTTCGAGAACCTGGCGCCTGCCCAGGCGCAGATCGCCAGCCAGCGCGTGCGCTTGCTGGCAATCGCCGGACCGACCCGCTTCCCCACGCTCCCCGACGTGCCTACGCTGAAAGACTTCGGCCTGCCCGCCACGGACATGGCCAGCTGGTTCGTGCTGATGGCGCCCGCCGCTACGCCCGACGGCGTCGTCGACCAGTTGAATGCGTCGGTAAACCGCATTCTTTCCAAACCGGAAATCCAGAAGCGATTCCTGGAGCTGGGCCTCATTCCCACGGGAGGTACCCCGCAGCAGCTGGCAGACCGCATGCGGGCCGACAGCGAAAAGTGGATCTCCATCATCAAGGCCGGCCACGTCACCGTGGACCAATGACACAGCGGCCGCAGACTTCCCCATCGAGGTAATCCCCATGCATCCCCCCCTCACCCCAGGCATCGTGGGCGTAGCCTGCGTTCCTCACGCCCCTCAGTTCCTGTCGCAACCGGACACCGAAGACCTGGAGCAGGTCCGGCGCGTGCGCCTGTCCATGGAGCAGGCAGGACAACGCCTGCGGGCCCTGCAGCCCGATTGCATCATCGTGCTTGCGAACGACCACGGCGACCACTTCGTGACGCATTCGGTCCCCGCGTTCTGCCTGCATGCCGCCGCGAGCGCCGACGGCATGCACAAGCACCGCGGCGAGTGGACGCTGGATCCATCCATGGGCTATCGGCTGGTGCGGGCGATGGAAGAGGAGAGCTTCGATCTCGCCTATACCCTGTCGGCCAAGCTGCCCACGGCGTTCACCATCCCGTACGAATTCATGGGTTTCGGCCGCGACGTGCCGATGACGCCGATCTTCGTCAACGCCTACATCCCGCCGCAGCCGTCCGCGTTGCGCTGCCATGCCTTCGGCCAGGCGCTGGCGCGCGCGGTGTCGCGCATGGGGCGGCGCGCCTTGCTGATCGCCAGCGGCGGGCTGTCGCATTATCCGGGCACCGAGCACTACTCCCACCCCGACGTGGACACGGACCGCCAACTGTATGAGCAAATGCGCGCCGGCAATCTCACCGGCCTGCTGGCGCTGGACGAACAGGCGCTGGACCGCAGCGGCAACCTGGAGCTGCGCGCCCCCTTGATCGCCGCCGGCGCAATGGGCAATCGGAAGCCCTTCATGGCCACCTTCGAACCGTCGTGGCATCACACCTACAGCGTCATGGCGTGGGACCTGACGGAAGACCGGCAGCCCGAGGCCCTGATCTACCCGGAGCTTTCGCCACAGCGCGTTCCCCTGGTCGAGGCCCTGTATCGACTGCGCAGCGATCCCGACGCCGCCCGCCGCTACCTGGCCGACCCCGCCGCCTGGTGCGACGGCTACGCGCTCAACCCCGATGAGCGCGCCGCGCTGATCGAGATGAACCCCGAGCGCCTGCGCGACGAGTTCTCCATCCATGCCTTGCTGACCTCCGGCGCCGCCACGCAGCTGCGCATCCTGCGCGAACGCGCCTGAACCTCGCTTCACAGGGAAACACCGTGCCCCACGGCTCCTTCGCATCCGCCCGCGATGCTACCCGGGCCGCCGGCCCGGCCGTCCCCGATACCCGCCTGGCCAAGACTCACGCGCCGCCGCCCGGCGGCGCCAACCCATCACGGAGGCTGTCATGAGCGGGCCGCTTCGCCCGCGGGCCAGCCGCTACGGCCAGCGCTTCGGCGTCGCCACGGGCCACCACCTCGCGACGCGCGCCGCGGCCACGCAACTGGAGCGCGGCGGCAGCCTGGTGGACGCCATGATCTCGGCCTCCGCCGTGCTCACTGTCGTGCTCCCGCACGCGACCTCGCTGGGTGGCTGCGGCATGATGCTGATCCACGATGCCGCCAGCGGCCGCACCCAGGCCCTCAACGGCTCGGGCATCGCGCCGGCGCAGGCCACGCCCGCCCGCTTCGACGGCGCCATCGACGCCCGGGGACCGCGCAGCTGGATGACGCCCGGCCTGGTGCGCCTGTGGGCCCAGGCCTATCGCCGCCACGGCCGACTGCCCTGGTCGACGCTGTTGCAACCCGCCATCGACCTGGCGGCCGACGGCGCTCCCTTCTCCAGCGAGCTGGCGCGCAACCTGCATCTGGCCAATCCCCAGGTGCGTCAGCAACCGGGTTTCGACGCGGCTTTCCGGATCGGCCGGGCGGACCGCGAGGCCGGCGCCCCCTGGCGCCAGGCGGCGCTAGGCGTAACACTGGACCGCATTGCCGGGCAAGGCGAAGCGGGCTTCTACATGGGGCCGGTGGCCGAGGCGCTCTGCCGCTTTGCCAGCGAGACCGGCGGCCTGTTGCTGGCGGACGATCTGCAACGCATCACCGCCGATTGGCGCGAGCCCATCCATCAGGACTACGGCCCGTTCAGCGCCACGGTCATGCCGCCCAACTCCGTGGGCCCCCTCATGCTGGCCCAGCTGCAACGCCTGCGCGATGGCTTCGACCAGGGCCGCGATTCCAGGCTCCTGGCGCAGATCCTTCAGGCGCGCGCCATCCTGCCCGCCTTGCACGATCGCATTGCCGACCCGGATGCGTCCTGGCCCTGGCAGGAACTCGGGGCTGGCGGCGAATTGCCGCCCCAGCGTCCGGACGACCCCGGCGATACCGCGGGCATCGTCCTGGTCGATCGCGAGGGAAACGGGCTGGCGATGCTGCAGAGCGTCTTCCAACCTTTCGGCAGCGGTTGCGTCGACCCTGCCACGGGCGTGCTGATGAACAATCGGCTGAGCGAATTCAGCCTAGATCCGGCGCGGCATAACTGCCTGGCCCCCGGCAAGCGCCCTGTGCACACCCTCAATCCCTATCTGGTCTGCCATCGCGGCAGGCCGGTGCTGTTCGCCGTTTCACCCGGCGGCGTCAGCCAGACCACCACCGGCGTGCAGTGCATTTCGAACGCAATGATCGACGGCATGCGATTGCCCGAAGCCATCGACGCGCCGCGCTGGAGCATCGCGCGCGACGGCCAGATCATGTGCGAACCCGGCTTTTCCCCCATCGTGGTAGAGCGCCTGCGCGCCGCCGGAATCGGCGTAGTGACAGATTCCCTGCACCCCTTCTATTTCGGCTCGATAAAGGCCGTTCGCCTGCACCCGCAAGGCGTGCTGGAGGCCGCCGCGGATCTGCGCCGCGAAGCCGACGCCGTCGCCTGGTAAGCAAAACACCTTGACGGCCGCTTCAATCAAAGTATACTTAATCTCCATTTAGTATACTTTGGTTGAAAGATCCGGCGCCCGTCGTCACCGAGGCGAGCCTGGATCGATCAACGGACACCGCAAACCCCGCGGGCGGAAGGCGCCTCTCCCCACCGCGCTTGCACAGGAGTGACTACTCGATGGAACGACTACGCTTTGGCATCTGCGGACTGGGGTTCGCCGGTTCCGTGCTCATGGCTCCCGCCATGAAGCAGCACCCGAAAGCGGCGATCGTCGCGGCTTGCGATCCCAATCCCGAGACCCGCGCCGCCTTCGGCAAGGACTACGGAATTCCGACGTACGAGAATCTGGCAGCAATGCTCGACGGCACGGAGCTCGATGCCGTCTACGTGGCCTCGCCCCATCAATACCACTGCGAGCACGTCGTCCTGGCCGCCGAGCGCGGCAAGCACATCATCGTCGAGAAGCCGCTGACGCTGAACGACGAAGACGCCCGGAAAATGGTCGAGGCCGCCGCGCGCTGCCGGGTCCAACTCGTCGTCGGCACCTCGCGCAGCCACGATCCCGTCGTAAAGACCATGCGCGACATCGTCCAGAGCGGCGAGGTCGGGCGCCTGGCGATGATCAACGCCTGGAACTACACGGACTACCTCTATCGGCCTCGCCGTCCCGAAGAGCTCGACACGGCGCAGGGCGGCGGCATTCTCTTCAGCCAGCTGCCGCATCAGCTGGACATGATCAAGATCATCGCCGACGCCACCATCGTCTCGGTGCGCGCGGCGGCGGGTCAACTGGACGCCCGGCGGCCGACCGAAGGCCATTGCGCCGCCTTCGTCACGCTGTCCAATGGCGTCTTCGCCACCCTCGTCTACAGCGGCTACGACCATTTCGACAGCGACGAACTGCAGTTCTGGATCGCCGAAAGCGGGCGCCCCAAGCAGCCGAAGCACGGCAATTCGCGCAAGCTCCTCGCCGGACTCTCCGCCGAGCAGGAAGCAGCCCTGAAGACACAGCGCCTGGGTTATGGAGGCCCGGTGGCGCAAAGCTATGCGGCAACGGAAGACAGCCGCAAGCAACCGCATTTCGGCATCTTCATCGCCACCTGCGAACGGGGCGACCTGCGCCCCAACCCGGACGGCGTCACCGTCTATGGCAACGATGGCCCGCGCGACGTGCCCGCCCACGCCGGGCGGGGAGCCTATGGCCAGGGCGACACCATAGACGAGCTTTACGACGCCATCGCCGGCGCCCAGCCGGCGCTGCGCGATGCCGCCTTCGGCCGCAATACCGTCCTGGCCTCGCTCGCCATCCTGGAATCGTCGAGAACCGGACGCGAAATCTCCATCCCCCCGCAGGACATCCCCTGCTCGCCGGCCCGATGACTCCCGGGCCCCCTTCATTGCGCCAACCCAAGGATAAGTCATGACCCAGCACGAAGACCCTTATCGCATCCTGACGGCCGTCGGTCCCGGCACGCCGATGGGTAACTTGTTCCGCCGCTTCTGGCTGCCCGCGCTGACCAGCGACGAACTGCCGGCCCCCGACTGCGCGCCAGTGCGCATCCGCATCCTCTGTGAAGACCTCATCGCCTTTCGCGACACCCAAGGCCGGGTCGGCATCGTGGACGCCTATTGCCCCCACCGGCGCGCGCCGCTGTACTTCGGCCGCAATGAAGAATGCGGCCTGCGCTGCGTCTATCACGGCTGGAAATTCGACGTGAACGGCGAATGCGTGGATATCCCCAACATCGTCCCGCCGGACAACTTCATTGCGCTCAAGCAGAAGGCCAGCATCAAGAGTTATCCGGTCCAGGAAAGCGGCGGACTGGTCTGGGTGTACATGGGCCCCAAGGAACGCCAGCCCGCGCTGCCCGGCATGGAATGGGTGTCGCTGCCCGACGAGCAGGTCAAGTGTTCGCGCTGGCTGCACCGGAGCAACTGGCTGCAGGCCGCCGAAGGCGAGATCGATACCTCGCACATCAGCTTTCTGCACAGCCGGGTCAACGTCACCAAGAACTCGCCCGACTGGCAACGCCTGGCGCAGGATGGCGCGCCCCAGATCACCGTGAGGGAAACCGACTACGGCTTCGTGTACGGCTCGCGCCGCAATTACGAAGGGCAGTACTTCTGGCGCGTAACGCAATGGATGCTGCCCATGTGGAGCGCGGTGCCGCGCTCCATCAACGACCCCATTCTGGCGGGCCGGGCCTGGGTGCCGATCGACGACTACACGACGACCGGCTTCGGCTACGTCTATTCGCCCGACGGTCCCCTGCCCCCCGAAACCCTGGCGGAAGTGGCGGCCGGCGAACGCTTCCCGCCCCGTTCCGACAAAGGCACGTTCCGGCTCCCGCATGGGTACGTCATCGACACCTATCTGCCCCAGGCCAACATCGAAAACGACTTCCTCATCGATCGAGACCTGCAACGGACCACCAGTTTCACCGGCATTCTCGGCGTCAACGAACAGGACCGCGCCCTCCAGGAATCGATGCTCAGCGTGGCCGGCCACGCCGGCATCGTCGACCGCTCCGAAGAACGGCTGGTCAAGTCCGACCTGCCCATCATGGCGGCGCGGCGCATGCTGATGCGCCTGGTCAAGGAACTGGATCAGGGCGTTGAACCCGCTGCGGTGGCCAATGCCGACAGCTATGGCGTGCGCGGGATCGCCAAGCTGTCGCCGATCGCCGACTTCGACGAATTCATGCAGCAGCATGCCGACTACATGACGCCCCTGTCGACAACCGCGACCTGATCCCCGGAACGCGGATCCCCACGGCGGTGCGGGCATGCGCCTGCACCGCCGGCAATCACGCCTTACGGCCACGCCCATGCAACATTCCCCAACGATTCTCAGCGAGGCAACAGGAGACGCTCCCATGGCTATGAGCAACCCGCCGCCGCAGGCCGCATCGGCCGCCAAGCTCCAGGCGCGCATCCATTCGATCGCGCTGGAAGCCGAAGGCATCTATCTCCTGGATATCCGCCCCGTCCGGGAGCAGCAGTTTCCCGCCGTCGAGCCCGGCGCCCACATCGATCTCCACCTGCCCAACGGATTGACGCGCAGCTACTCCACCGTGAACGCGCCTGGCGACCAGGGCCGCTATCTCGTCGCGGTCAAGCACGAAGCCTCAGGCCGCGGGGGCTCCCGCTACATCCACGCGGAACTGCGGGTCGGCCAGGACATCGCCATCGGCGGCCCCCGCAACAATTTCAGCCTGCGCGAAGACGCCAGGCACTCCGTCCTGATCGCCGGCGGCATCGGCATCACGCCGATCTACAGCATGGTTCGCCGACTGGAACAGCTCGGATGCTCCTGGGAACTGCACTACGCCGCCCTCGACCGCGAACATGCCGCATTCGCCGCGCGCCTGCAGGCGCTGCAACCCCGGGTGCGCTTCTATTTCGCCGCGGAACAGCACGGCCGCCCTCCGCTCGACTTGCGGCAACTCATTGCCGACAGCCGGAAGGACGCCGACTTCTATTGCTGCGGCCCGCAAGGCATGCTGGCGGATTTCGAGGCCGCCGCCGCTCATCTCGCGCCCGAACGCGTCCACGCGGAATACTTCAGCGCGGTCGAGGCCCCCGCCGTCGAAGGCGGATTCGAGATCGTCCTGAACCGTACCCAAAAGTGCGTCACCGTCCCGCCCGGCGCGACCATACTCGACACCATCATGAAACTGGGCGTCGACGTCCCGTATTCCTGCATGGAAGGCGTCTGCGGCAGCTGCGAAGTCCGCGTGCTCGAAGGCACGCCCGATCACCGCGATCTCATCCTCAGCAAGGAAGAGCGGCAGAAAAACGACCGCATGATGATTTGCTGCTCCGGGGCCAAATCGAACCGCCTCGTGCTCGACCTGTAGCCGCCACGGCGCGGCAACGCCACGTTCAGGGCAATCAGCCCCCAAACTACCTCTAAGGAGACAATCATGGCCAAGGAAATCATTCGTTCCGACAAAGTGACGCCCCCTCTCGCGCCCCTGTCGCCGGCAGTGCGCTCGAACGGGTTCGTGTTCGTGTCGGGCCAACCGGCCTTCTTCGACGATCGCCAGATCGCCGAGAACGACTTCGATGCCCAGATGCACCAGGTGATGGCCAACGTGAAGGCCCTGCTGGAAGCGGCGGGATCGAGCCTGGACAAAATCGTGAAGGCCAACGTCATCCTGAAGAACGCCAGCGATTTCGCCCGCATGAACGAGATCTACCGCAGCTACTTCCCTGACGGCAACTACCCGGCCCGCACCACGATCGAGGCCTCGATGGGCAACCCGCTGTTCCTGCTGGAAATCGAGTGCACCGCTGAAGCGTAAGCCGCAGCCAAGAGGGTAAAACAAAGGCCTTACAGAGCAATCTCTGTAAGGCCTTGATTTTATTGGTCGGGGCGGCGGGATTCGAACTCGCGACCCTCTGCTCCCAAAGCAGATGCGCTACCAGGCTGCGCTACGCCCCGAAGGGTGGCAACTATACCAGATACTGGCCCGCCAGCGTCATCGTGGCGGTCCCGCCCGGGGCCCGCCCACAGGCTGTCACCTGGCTGCCTACCCTGTATTTGAAATGCAAACGGCGCGCCTGGGCGCGCCGTTTCCGGTCCGCGGACGTCCGCAGCCACTCAGCCGAAGCGGCCCGTGATGTAGTCTTCCGTTTCCTTGCGCGACGGCTTCACGAAGATCTGGTCGGTCTGGCCGAATTCCATCAGCTCGCCCAGGTACATGTAGGCGGTGAAGTCCGAGCAGCGGGCCGCCTGCTGCATGTTGTGCGTCACGATGACGACGGTGTAGTCGTTCTTCAGTTCGGCGATCAGTTCTTCGATCTTGGCGGTGGAAATCGGGTCCAGCGCGGAGCACGGCTCGTCCAGCAGCAGCACCTCGGGCTTGATGGCGACGCCGCGCGCGATGCACAGGCGCTGCTGCTGGCCGCCCGACAGGCTGTTGCCGTTCTGGTGCAGCTTGTCCTTCACTTCGTTCCACAGCGCGGCCTTGCTCAGCGCCCATTCCACGCGCTCGTCCATCTCGCCCTTGGACAAGCGCTCGAACAGGCGCACGCCGAAGGCGATGTTGTCGTAGATGCTCATGGGGAACGGCGTGGGCTTCTGGAACACCATGCCGACCTTGGCCCGGATCAGGGAGATGTCGGTCTTGGCGGTCAACAGGTTTTCGCCGTCCAGGATGATCTCGCCCTCGGCGCGCTGGCCGGGATACAGCTCGAACATGCGGTTGAACGTGCGCAGCAGCGTGGACTTGCCGCAGCCCGACGGGCCGATGAAGGCGGTGACCTTCTTCTCCTGGATCGACATGTTCACATTGCGGATCGCATGGAACTTGCCGTAGTAGAAGTTCAGGTTCTTGACCTCGATCTTGTTCTTGACGGCGGTAACGGTGTTTTCCATTTGGTTTCCCTTGGCGCCGGCGCGCCTTGCGCGCCGGTATAGCGATCTTTACTTGCGGAACATGTTGCGGGCAATGATGTTGATGCCCAGCACCAGCAACGTAATCAGCGTGGCCCCGGCCCAGGCCAGGTTGTTCCAGTCCTTGAAGGGGCTGGCGGCGTATTGGTAGATCACGACCGGCAGGTTGGCCATCGGCGCGTTCATGTTGAACGACATGAACTGGTTGGACAGCGCGGTGAACAGCAGCGGCGCGGTCTCGCCGGAGATGCGGGCGATGGCCAGCAGCACGCCGGTGATGATGCCGGTCTTGGCGGCGCGATAGCACACCAGGGTGATCATGCGCCACTTGGGGCAGCCCAGCGCCGCGGCGGCTTCGCGCAGGCTGTTGGGAACCAGCAGCAGCATGTTGTCGGTGGTGCGCACCACCACCGGGATCACCAGGATGGAGAGCGCCAGCGCGCCGGCCCAGCCCGAGTAGTGCCCCACCTGCGCCACGTACACGGCGTAGATGAAGAGGCCGATGATGATGGAAGGAGCCGACAGCAGCACGTCGTTCAGGAAGCGCGTGGCCGGCGCCAGCCAGCCGCGGTGGCCGTATTCGGCCAGGTAGGTGCCGGCCAGGATGCCGACCGGCGTGCCGATCAGCGTGCCGACGCCAGCCATGACCACGCTGCCGAAGATGGCGTTGATCAGGCCGCCGGCCTGTCCGGGCGGCGGGGTGATCTCGGTGAACAGGGTCAGCGACAGGGCGGGCGCGCCCTTGACCAGCAGGGTCAGAATGATCCAGAACAGCCAGAACAGCCCGAACGCCAGCGTGCCCAGCGAGACGGTCAACATGATGCGGTTGACCACGCGGCGCCGGCGGTAGATGCCGTTCTGCATATTGAGTACGGATACAGCCATGTTTTTTCCTTGTGCTCGCGGCGCGTCAGGACTTCTTGCCTTCGTTGGCGGAGAGGCGAATCAACAGCACCTTGGCCAGCGCCAGCACGATCGTCGTGATCAGGAACAGGATCAGGCCCAGTTCCAGGAGCGCCGCTTTCTGGATCCCGCCCGCTTCGTTGAATTCATTGGCCAGCGCGGAGGCAATCGAGTTGCCGGGCGAGAACAGCGAGCCGGACCACTTGAAGGCGTTGCCGATGACGAAGGTGACGGCCATGGTCTCGCCCAGCGCGCGCCCCAGGCCGAGCATGATGCCGCCGATGACGCCGGACTTCGTGAACGGCAGGACCACGCGCCACATCACTTCCCAGGTCGTGCTGCCCAGGCCGTAGGCCGATTCCTTGAGCATCGTCGGCACGAGTTCGAACACGTCGCGCATGACCGCGGCGATGAACGGGATGATCATGATCGAGAGAATCAGGCCCGCCGTGAAGATGCCGATGCCGAAGGGCGGCCCCGCGAAGATGCCGCCGATCACGGGCACGCTGCCCAGCGTGGCGATCAGGAAGGGCTGCACGTATTGCTGGAACACGGGGACGAAGACGAACAGGCCCCACATGCCGTAGATGATGGACGGAATGGCCGCCAGCATTTCGATGGCGGTGCCCAATGGGCGACGCAGCCAGGTGGGCGACAGTTCGGTCAGGAAGATGGCGATGCCGAACGACACGGGCACGGCGATGATCAGGGCGATGGCCGAGGTCAGGAGCGTGCCGATGATGGGCACGACCGCGCCGTAGTTCTGGTTGACGGGGTCCCAGTCGTTGAGCCAGAGGAACGACAGGCCGTATTTGGCCAGCGATTCCCGACTGCCATAAATCAGGGACACCAGGATCGCCGCCAACAGGATGAACACCAGGAAGGCGAACAGCCGTGTCAGATTCTTGAATAGCGCATCCATCAGCGCGTTGTTGTTTTGCTTCATAGGCGAAGGCGTGCCGGTAGTCACGGAGTCCGCCACGCTGGGCGGAAGCGGCACACTATTATCCATTACCGCGCTCATGGATGGACTTTCCTTGGAAAATCTGAGGGAGAGACTTCGGGGGGTTGGGGCGGGCCGGCCCTGGCTTCCTTGGAGGGAAGGCCAGGGCGGTCGTGATGGGTTGCGCGCGCTCCGGGCCGGCATTCTTGCCGAGTCTTTGCCGCGCTACACCCATCCTACCAGACGGCCTTGCCGTCGGCGGCCTTGACCTCGCCCCAAGCGGCGCGGATTTCCTTGGTCACGGCTTCCGGCAGCGGCACGTAGTCCATCGCTTCGGCCGACTTGGCGCCGTTCTTGAACGCCCAGTCGAAGAACTCCAGCACAGCCTTGCCCTGGGCCGGCTTGTCTTGCGACTTGTGCACCAGGATGAAGGTGGCGGCGGTCACGGGCCACGAATCGGCGCCCGGCTCGTCGGTCAGGACCACGCCCATGCCGGGCGCGCTCTTCCAGTCGGCGTTGGCGGCCGCGGCGGCGAAGGCCTTCTGCTCGGGCTGGACGAACTTGCCGTCCTTGTTCTGCAACTGCGTCCAGGCCAGCTTGTTCTGCTTGGCGTAGGCGTATTCGACGTAGCCGATCGAGTTCTTCAGTTGGCCGACGTAGGCGGCGACGCCTTCGTTGCCCTTGCCGCCCTGGCCGGTGGGCCACTTGACGGCCTTGCCTTCACCGACCTGCGACTTCCAGTCGGCCGACACCTTGGACAGGTAGTTGGTCCAGCCGAAGGTGGTGCCCGAGCCGTCCGAACGGTGCACGACGATGATGTCGGCCGACGGCAGCTTGAGGTCGGGGTTCAGCGCCTTGATGGCGGCGTCGTCCCACTTCTTGATCTTGCCCAGGAAGATGTCGGCCAGCACGGTGCCCGACAGCTTCAGCTTGCCCGGCTCCACGCCGTCGATGTTGACCACGGCAACGGTGCCGCCGATCACGGCGGGGAACTGCAGCAGGCCGTTCTTTTCCAGGTCGGCTGCCTTCATCGGGTCATCCGAAGCACCGAAATCGACGGTCTTGGCGATGATCTGCTGCTGGCCGCCGCCCGAACCGATCGACTGGTAGTTCACGGCGTTGTTGGTGGCAGCCTTGTAGTCCGACGCCCACTTGGCGTAGATCGGGTACGGGAACGATGCGCCGGCGCCGGTCACATCGGCGGCCTGGACGGCGAAGACGGCGGCGCTCAGCGCGACGCCCAGGGAAACTTGTTTGAAGACACGTTTGAACATCTGGGTTCCTTCTGTGCTCGTTGGAGGAGTCTTGGCAGGCTTGGGAACTGCCTGTCTTTCAGCGACCCTCGCATCTTAGAAGTCCAAGATGACAGGATAGTGACAGTCATGATCCCCCCCCCGCAGGCGCTGCGCGCCTTCCCCCCCAGGGGGGCGCCGGTGGCGGACCGGCGGAGCCGGATCCGCGCGGCCTGGCTTTGGGGCACCTTGCCTCGGATGTCGGCCATGGGTGTGCGGGGCGCTGGAGGCGAGTGGGGGGCACCGGAGGCGGATCCGCGGGGACGGATCAGCTGGTGTGGATCGGGGCGTTGCGTCGAAACGCCGCCCCTTTCGGGCGGCGGGAGTTACACGCCGAGCTTCTGCATCAGGTACTGATGCACGTTGAAGGGTTCGCGGCGGCTCTTGACGCGGGCGTAGTCGCCGTCGGGCTGCTGCTGCCAGGCGAGCTGGTTGTCGCGCAGGGCGTAGGTGAAGGCCTCGTCGATCACTCGTTTTTTCAGGGTCTTGTCGTAGATCGGGAAGGCGATTTCCACGCGGCGGAAGAAATTGCGGTCCATCCAGTCGGCCGAGGACAGGTAGACGGTTTCCTCGCCGTCGGCATAGAAGTAGAAGACCCGGGAATGTTCCAGGAAGCGGCCCACGATGGAGCGCACCCGGATGTTCTCGGACAGCCCCGGCACGCCCGCCCGCAGGGCGCACACGCCGCGCACGATCAGGTCGATCTTCACGCCGGCCTGCCCGGCCTTGTAGAGCTCTTCGATGACCTGCTCTTCCAGCAGGGAGTTCATTTTGGCCATGATGCGGGAACGCTTGCCCGCCTTGGCCGCCCGGGCCTCGGCGCGGATCAGGGCGACCATGCCGTCGTGCATGGTGAATGGCGACTGCATCAGCGCCTTGAGCGAGCGGCGCGCGCCCAGGCCGGTCAGTTGCGCGAACACCTTGTCCATGTCCTCGCACAGCCGGGGATCGGCGGTCAGCAGGCCGAAATCGGTGTAAAGGCGCGCCGTGCGCGGATGGTAGTTGCCGGTGCCCAGGTGGGCGTAGCGGCGCAGGCGCCCTTTCTCGCGGCGCAGTACCACGGCCATCTTGGCGTGCGTCTTGTGCGCCACCACGCCGTACACCACGTGGGCGCCCACCTCTTCCAGCTTGGAAGCCCAGTTGATGTTGGTCTGCTCGTCGAACCGCGCCATCAGTTCCACCACCACCGTCACTTCCTTGCCGGCGCGCGCCGCGGCCAGCAGGATCTTCATCAGCTCGGAGTCCTCGCCGGTGCGGTAGATGGTCTGCTTGATGGCCATGACGTCCGGATCCAGCGCGGCGGCGGTCAGGAAATCGATGACGGGCTGGAACGACTGGTAGGGGTGATGCAGCAGCCGGTCCCGCTCGGCCACGGCCTCGAACAGCTCGGAGGGCTTGTCGCCCACCTTGTCGAACGGCGCCGGCACGGGCGCGCGGTAGTCGGGAAACAGCAGATCCGGCCGCGAATCCGAATTGCACAGCTGCATCAGGCGCGACAGGTTCACCGGGCCGGGCACGCGGTAGGTGTCCTCGGCCTTCAGGGAGAACTCGCGCTGCAGGAAGGTTTCGAGCTCGACCGGCGTCAGCTTGTCGATCTCCAGCCGGACGGCGGCGCCGAAATTGCGCTGCGACAGTTCGCCCTGCAGGGCGTGGCGCAGGTTGGTGACTTCCTCTTCGTCCACGAACAGGTCGCTGTTGCGCGTCACCCGCCATTGGTAACAACCCAGCATCTCCAGGCCGGGGAACAGCTCGCCGACGAAGGCGCGCAAAAGCGAAGTCAGCAGAATGTAGCCCTCGGGGTGGCCGGAGAGCTCCTGCGGCATCTTGATCAGGCGCGGCAGCGCGCGCGGTGCCTGCACCACGGCGATCGAGGCCTGGCGGCCGAACGCGTCCGCCCCCGACAGCGACACGATGAAATTCAGGCTTTTGTTATAGACGCGCGGAAAGGGATGCGCCGGATCCAGCCCGATGGGGGTCAGCAGCGGCATCACGTCGCGGTTGAACACTTCGCGCGCCCATTCCTGCTGCTGCGGATTCCATTCGGACGCGTGATGCAGGGTGATGCCCTCCGCGTGCATGGCGGGAAGGATCTCGTCGTTCAGCAGGTTGTATTGGCGCCCGACCAGTTCGTGCACGGCCTGCTGGACGTGCTCGAACGCCACGTCCGGGGTCATGCCGTCGGGCCCCACCAGGTTCGGCGACTGGCGCTGCTGCTCCTTCAGGCTGGAAATCCGGATCTCGAAGAATTCGTCCAGGTTGGAACTGACGATGCACACATAGCGCAATCGTTCGAGCAGGGGCGTTTTCGGATCCTCCGCCATCGCCAGCACACGTTCATTGAATTTCAGCAGCGACAGCTCGCGATTCATGAGCAAGGGCTCGGCGGGAGGGCGTGAGGGCATACCGGGTTCCATACGTAGGGGGAGCGTGGAGTTTTACTGCAAAAAAGTGACGGTTCCATGACACAACGCCAAAAACGTAGCGTACGCCAAAACCGGGACGTATAACGGTCCGATATATTCTCCCAACCCCCTGTTCCGTAAGAAAAAACACGGGGTTCGGAACGCTGTCACATGGGGTCTCTATAATCAGGCCACCTCACAGCCAATATTTCACGAGCCGCATGGATCAACTTCTGGCCGCGGTGGACCTCGGGTCCAACAGCTTTCGCCTCTCCATCGGACGCATCGTTCAGCAGGACGGTACGCCCCAGATCTACCAGATCGATCGCCTCAAGGAAACCGTCCGGCTCGCCGCCGGGCTGGACGCCGAAAAACGGCTGGGCGACGACGCCATCGACCGCGCGATCGCGGTGCTGGAGCGCTTCGGCGACCGCCTGCGCAGCTTCCACCCGAACCGCGTGCGCGCCGTCGCCACCAACACCTTCCGCGTGGCGCGCAACACCCGCGACTTCCTGCCTCGGGCCGAGGCCGCGCTGGGCTTCCCCATCGAAGTCATCGCCGGCCGCGAAGAGGCCCGCCTGATCTTCTCGGGGGTGGTGCACACCCTGCCCCCCTCGCCCAATAAGCGGCTGGTCATCGACATCGGCGGCGGATCCACCGAGGTCATCATCGGCAAGGGGCACGAACCCTCGCTGATGTCCTCGCTCTACATGGGCTGCGTCAGCTTCAGCCGCCAGTTCTTCTCGGACGGCGTGGTGGACGCGCACCAGATGAAGCAGGCGGAACTGGCCGCCCGGCGCGAAATCGAAGTCATCGCCAAGCAATACCGCAAGATGGGCTGGAAAGAGGCCTACGGGTCGTCCGGCACGGCCAAGGCGCTGTTCGCCATCCTGACCGAAAGCCGCTTCTCCGACCGCGGCATCACGCGCGCCGGCCTGACCAAGCTGAAAGACCGCATCGTGCGCTCGGGCCGCGTCATTCCCTCCGAGCTGCCCGGCATCAAGATCGAACGCGCGGACGTGCTGCCAGGCGGCCTGGCCATCATGAGCGCCCTCTTCGACGAATTGGGCATCGAGGTCATGCACACCGGCGACGGCGCGCTGCGCCTGGGCGTGCTGTACGACCTGCTCGGCCGCGACGACGAGCACGACAAGCGCGACGAATCGGTGCGCCAGTTCATGAAGCGCTACCACGTGGACCTCAACCAGGCGCGCCGCGTGCGCCACGCGGCCCTCACGTTGTTCGACGCGATGTTCCCGGACGGTCCGGAGCGCGCCGAACTGCGTCCGGCGCTGGGCTGGGCCGCGGACCTGCACGAAGTGGGCCTGTCCATCGCCCACAACGCGTATCACAAGCACACCGCCTACGTGCTGGAAAACGCCGACATGCCGGGCTTTTCACGGGCCGACCAGCAACTGCTGGCGTTGCTGGCCCTCGGCCATCAGGGCAAGCTGACCAAGCTTGAACCGCTGGTGCGCTCGCGCCCCCAATGGAAGGCCATTCTGAGCCTGCGCCTGGCGGTGCTGCTGTTCCGCCGCCGCAACGAGATCGAACCGCTGCCGCTGACCGCCTCCGTGCGCGACACGTCCATCGTCGTGCGCGTCAACCGCGACTGGCTGGCCCAGCACCCCCTGAGCGACTTCACGCTGCGCGCCGAAGAAGCCGAATGGAACAAGGTGGGATTTTCGTTCGAACTGCTGGAGTTCTAGGAAGCGGCGCGGGCGGCAAAGCCGCCCGCCGCGCGGCCGGCCGTGCCTTGCACGCCAGCGCTAGAAGGGTGAAAGATCCGTTTCGCGGTCGAGCCGCTTGAGTTCCATGCGCAGGGGCCGCGTCGCCCGCCGTATCAGCCTGATCTTCATGCGGCGGAAGAGGCGGCGCATGGCGGTCTCAGCGCTGGGCGGTCGCGGCGGCCGGCTGATCCAGGCCGAAATGACGGCGGTAACGCTCGTCCATGCGTTCCATCTTGAGCAGCACCGGGAAATCCGCGGCATTGAAGTCCGGATCCCAGGCGGGCTCGCCACAGACCTTGGCGCCCAGCTTCAGGTAGCCCTTGATCAGCGGCGGCACGCGGGCCGGCAGGGTGCTGTTCAGCTTTTCCACGGGGTAGCGGTGCAGCGGCGTGACCCGCGGCTCGTCGCCCTGCGGCAGGTGCTTGGAGATCGTGCGCCAGACTTCGGCGGCAGTGACGCCGTCGTCGCGCAGGCTCACGCTGGCGCAGCCCAGCACATATTCGTAACCGCCGCGGCGCAGGTATTCGGCCAGGCCGGACCACAGCAGCATGATGACGCCGCCGCCGCGGTAGTCGGCGTGCGTGCAGGAGCGGCCGACTTCGACCACCTCGTCCCGGATCGGGCCCAGGCCGGACAGGTCGAACTCGGACTCCGAATAGTATCCGCCCGCCTCCCGCGCCTTCTCGGGCGTCAGGATGCGGTACGTGCCCACGACGCGGCCGCTATCCAGCTCGCGGACCATCAGGTGTTCGCAAAACGGGTCGAAGCGGTCGTGCTCGACGCCATCCTGCGCATCGGGAAACACCGCCCCCATATCCTCCGTGAAGACCTCGTAGCGCAGGCGTTGAATCTGCTCGATTTCTTCAGCGGTGCGCGCCAAGCCCACCACCAGCACCTTGGCGGCGGCGCCGGTCCAAGGTTCTGCGGCATTACGGCTCGGATTGATGCGTGCTAATTCCAGCATTGCGCGAAGCTCCTAGAGAGTCCAGTCAGTGTGGACGCCCTGTATGTCAAAGACTTGACCAATATGTTACGTGACTATGAAGTTTAGTTCGGCGAAGAACCCTTCATTTTGGGCAGATATCGACAATTCTTTACAAACCAATGCTAATTGATGACAAAGAAAGGCCACCCATCAGGCGACGGGTGGCCTTTGTCTCAACGCAAGACGCGTCCATTTATCCCAGGCTGGCCGCCAGCTTCTCCGCCGACGCGACGGCGAGCGCCTCGTCTTCGGCTTCCACCATCAGGCGCAGCTTCGGTTCGGTGCCGGAGGCGCGGATGAGGATGCGGCCGCGGCCGTCCAGATCCGCCTCGACGGCCTTGCGCGCCGCGGTCAGCCCGGCGTGGGTTTTCCAGTCCAGGCCCGGCGCCAGCGGCACGTTGATCATTTTCTGCGGGTACATGCGCAGGTCGCTCACCCACTCCGACAGGCCCACCGCATTGCGGCGCAGCGCGGTCAGGACCTGCAGCGCGGCCACGATGCCGTCGCCGGTGGAGTGGCAGTCCAGGCACAGCAGGTGGCCGGAGCTTTCGCCGCCGTAGAGCCAGCCGCGCGCCTGCATCTGCTCCAGCACGTAGCGGTCGCCCACGTTGGCGCGTTCGAAGCCCACGCCCAGGCGCTTCATTTCGCGCTCGAAGCCGAAGTTGGTCATGAGCGTGCCCACCACGCCGTCCACCTTGCCGCGCTGCATGCGCTCGCGGACGATGGCGTACATGAGCTCGTCGCCGTTGTAGATGCGGCCGTCGCCGTCCACCATCTGCAGGCGGTCCGCGTCGCCGTCGAGCGCGATGCCCAGCTGGGCGCCGCGCGCGCTCACTTCCTTGGCCAGCAGCTCGGGATGCAGCGCGCCCACGCCCTTGTTGATGTTGAAGCCGTCGGGATGCACGCCGATGGCATGCACCTCGGCGCCCAGCTCGCGGAAGACGTGCGGCGCGATGTTGTAGGCGGCGCCGTGGGCGGCGTCGACCACGATGGACATCCCGTTGAGGTCCAGGTCGTTGGGAAAGGTGCTCTTGCAGAACTCGATGTAGCGGCCCTGCGCGTCGCCCATGCGGCGGGCGCGGCCCAGGCCTTCCGAGGCCACGCAGCCCAGCGGCTCGTCCAGCGCGGCTTCGATGTCGGCCTCGATCTCGTCGGGCAGCTTCATGCCCTGCGCCGAGAAGAATTTGATGCCGTTGTCGTGGTACGGATTGTGCGAGGCGCTGATGACGATGCCCGCCACCAGGCGCAAGGCGCGCGTCAGGTAGGCCACCGCCGGCGTCGGGACCGGCCCGGCCAGCAGCACGTCGATGCCCGCGGCCGACAGGCCGGCCTCCAGGGCCGACTCCAGCATGTAGCCGGAGATCCGCGTGTCCTTGCCGATCACGACCTGGGGACGGCTGCCGCCGCGCACGGCGTGCTCGCGCGCCAGCACGCGCCCGGCCGCGTAGCCCAGGCGCAGGGCGAATTCGGCGTTGATCACCGGACCGCCAACCTCGCCGCGCACGCCATCGGTGCCGAAATACTTGCGTCGAATCATGAAGTGATTGCTCCTTGTTCTGCCGCGTGCCAGACCTTGAGTGCGTCGACGGTGGCGGCCACATCGTGCACGCGCACGATGGAGGCGCCCCGCGCCACGCAGGCCAGCGCCGCGGCGATGCTGCCGGGCAACCTGTCGTTCACCGGCCGGCCAGTCGCCTGGCCGATCATGGTTTTGCGCGACAGGCCGATCAGCAATGGATAGCCGATGCTGCGCAGGCCGGACAGCCGGCGCAACAGTTGGAAGTTCTGGTCGCCAGTCTTGCCGAAGCCGAAGCCCGGATCGAGCACGATGCGGCGGGGATCGACCCAGGCGGCGCGCAGCTTGTGCGCGCGAGCTCCCAGAAAAATCCCGATTTCACCGATCAGGTCGGTGTATTCGGGCGGGGTCGCCTGCATGGTGCGAGGCTCGCCCTTCATGTGCATCACGCACAGCCCGCAGCGCGATTGCGCCACCGCCTCGACGGCGCCAGGCTGACGAAAGCCGTAGATATCGTTGATCATGTCGGCGCCCGCGTCCAGCACGGCCCGCATGACTTCCGGCTTGAAAGTGTCGATCGACAGCGGCACGCCGCAGTCGCGCAGCGCCTCGATCACCGGCAGCAGCCGGGCCAGTTCGTCGCCCACGGAGACGGGATCGGCGCCGGGCCGCGTGGATTCGCCGCCCAGGTCCAGGATCTGGGCGCCCTCTTCGATCAACTGGCGCGCATGCGCCACCGCGGAATCCGTATCGTCGTGCTGGCCGCCGTCGGAAAACGAGTCCGGCGTGACATTGACGATACCCATGACAAGCGGGCGCTCGAGATCAAACTCGAAGCGCCCGCAAAGAAAGTTATTTGCCATAACTCAGGACGAAAGCCCTCAGACCGCAGCCGCCGTGTTGCCACCTGTCGCCAGGCCGGTCGGGGGCGTGTCGGAGGTGTCCGACGGCCCCGAAGGCGTCTTCGGGGGACGCGGCGGACGGCCCTCGATGATGTCGTTGATCTGGTCGGCGTCGATGGTTTCCCATTCCAGCAGCGCGGCGGTCATGACTTCGACCTTGTCGCGGTTGTCTTCCAGGATCTTGCGCGCCACGCCGTATTGCTCGTCGATGATGCGGCGGATCTCGGTGTCCACCTTCTGCATGGTGGCTTCCGACATGTGGGTCGTCTTGGTGACGCTGCGGCCCAGGAACACTTCGCCTTCGTTCTCGGCGTAGACCATGGGGCCCAGCTCGTCGGTCATGCCGTAGCGCGTGACGATGTCGCGGGCGATGGCGGTGGCGCGTTCGAAGTCGTTCGAGGCGCCCGTCGTCATCTGGTCCATGAAGAGTTCTTCGGCGATGCGGCCGCCGAACAGCACGGCGATGGTGGACAGCAGGCGGCCCTTGTCCATGCTGTAGCGGTCGGTTTCCGGCAGCTGCATGGTCACGCCCAGCGCGCGGCCGCGCGGGATGATGGTGACCTTGTGGACCGGGTCGGTCTTGGGCAGCATGCGCGCGACGATCGCATGGCCGGATTCGTGGTACGCGGTGTTCTTGCGTTCCTCTTCGGGCATGACGATGGAGCGGCGCTCGGCGCCCATGATGATCTTGTCCTTGGCCTTCTCGAAGTCGGACATATCCACCGTGCGGCCATTGCGGCGGGCGGCGAACAGCGCGGCTTCGTTGACCAGGTTGGCCAGGTCGGCGCCCGAGAAGCCCGGGCAGCCGCGCGCCAGGATGGTCGCGTCGACGTTGGGCGAGAGCGGCACCTTGCGCATGTGGACCTTCAGGATCTGCTCGCGGCCGCGGATGTCGGGCAGCGGCACCACGACCTGGCGGTCGAAGCGGCCCGGACGCAGCAGCGCCGGATCCAGCACGTCGGGACGGTTGGTGGCGGCGATCACGATGACGCCCTGGCCGGATTCGAAGCCGTCCATTTCCACCAGCATCTGGTTCAGCGTCTGTTCGCGCTCGTCGTTGCCGCCGCCCAGGCCGGCGCCGCGCTGGCGACCGACGGCGTCGATTTCGTCGATGAAGATGATGCAGGGAGCATGCTTCTTGGCGTTCTCGAACATGTCGCGCACGCGGGCCGCGCCCACGCCGACGAACATTTCAACGAAGTCCGAGCCGGAGATGCTGAAGAACGGCACCTTGGCTTCGCCCGCGATGGCCTTGGCCAGCAGCGTCTTGCCGGTACCCGGCGAGCCGACCATCAGCACGCCGCGCGGAATGCGTCCGCCCAGCTTCTGGAACTTGCTCGGGTCGCGCAGGAAGTCGACCAGTTCCTGGACGTCTTCCTTGGCCTCGTCGCAGCCGGCGACGTCGGCGAACGTGATCTGGTTGGTGTTCTCGTCGAGCATGCGGGCGCGCGACTTGCCGAAGCTGAACGCCCCGCCCCTGCCGCCGCCCTGCATCTGCCGCATGAAGAAGACCCACACGCCGATCAGCAGCAGCATGGGGAACCACGAGACGAAGATGCTCATCAGCAGCGATTGCTCTTCGCGCGGCTTGCCCGACACCTGGACGCCGTACTTCAGCAGATCGGAGACCATCCAGAGGTCGCCCGGGGAGGTCAGCGTGTAGGCGCGGCCCGCGTCAGGGGTGACGTACAGCACGTCGCCCTGGACGTCGACCTTGCGGATGCGTCCCGCTTTGGCGTCGTCCATGAACTGCGTGTAGGTCACGCCGTCCTGCGTCTGAGCGCGTCCGTCGAACTGTTTGAAGACGGTGAATAGCACGAGGGCTATCACCATCCAGACAGCGACTTTCGAAAATGAATTATTCAAGGTCGATCTCCTGCTTTCGATTCCGACCGGCGACCGCGCACCCGCATATGGCACAGTCACAAGTATGTCAATAGCCCATTCTACCCTGTCAGGCGAGATTGCGTCCTGGCATCCCTGGGCCCCTCTAGATTTCGTCTGATTCGTAAGTTTTCTGGTCGTTGTCTCGGCAGGCGATAGGTTTTTCTTGCCCGGGCGGGCCCGGGCTATTTCAGATCGCGCGCAACCAAAAAGGTTTCGGAGGATTTGTCCCGAGACGCCTTCGGCTTGCGTTCGACCACCCGCTTGAAGCGCTGTTTGTAGGACTGCACGATCTGCGAAAAGCCGCTGCCGTGGAAGGCCTTGACGATCAGCGCCCCGTTGGGCTTCAGGTGGGCGCAGGCGAATTCCATCGCCAACTCGCACACATGCTGGATACGCGCCGAATCGGCGCTACCCACGCCTGACAAGTTGGGGGCCATGTCGGAAATAACAAGGTCTACCGCGCGCGATCCGACCATGTCTTCCAATTGTTTCAAAACGTCATCCTCACGGAAGTCGCCCTGGATGAATTCGACCCCCGCCACCGGCTCCATGGGCAGGAGATCCAGCGCGATGATGCGGCCGTCCACGACGCCGCCCGGCCCCGCCAGGCGCTCGCGCGCGACCTGGGACCAGCTGCCGGGCGCCGAGCCCAGGTCCACGACCAGGTCACCCCGGCGCATCAGTTTTTCGGCGTCGAGGATCTCGATCAATTTGAAGGCGGCGCGGGCCCGGTAGCCCTTCTGTTGCGCCAGCTTCACATAGGGATCATTGATGTGCTGGTGAATCCAGTCTTTGGAGAATTTATTCTTGGCCATTACCGTACAATTCCACGCATGCCTATATTAGAACTTACCTCTCGTGAGCGCAGCGACCTTCGGTCCGCCGCTCACCCTCTGCGCCCCGTCGTCCTGATCGGCGACAACGGCCTGACCGAAGCCGTGCTCAAGGAAATCGACCTGGCGCTGACTTCGCACGGCCTCATCAAGGTGCGCGCCGGCGGCGACGACCGCGAAGCCCGCGAAGCCATGCTGTCGACCATCTGCGACACGCTCTCGTGCGCGCCGGTCCACCACCTGGGCAAGATCCTGATCCTGTTCCGCCCGCTGGCCGGCAACATCAAGCCCGCCTCGCTGGCCGCCCTGGAACCCGAACGCCCGGCCAAACGCCGCGCTTCCGAGCCCCATACGCCCAAGAAGCTGGCCGCCGAAGGCAAGACCCTCGCCAAGCGCCCGCGCCGCAGCGAAACCGAGGAACCCAAGCCCAAGACGCGCTTCGTTCCCGCGGACCAGCTCAACAAGAACGGCAAGCCCATGCGCCCCAGCACCAAGAAGGCCTCCGGCAGCGGCCACGGCATCCCTCGCCGCGCCGGCAGCGCCCTCAGCCTGCGGGCCGGAGCCCGCAGCGGCACCAGCCGCCGGTCGAAATAAAAAAATACGGCGGCAATATTGCCCCCACGCTGCGCCTGCGGCTTGCTGGCCCCAGGGGGCCGGCAATAGTAAACCGTAAACGCCAGGCACAAAAACGGGCGCTTTACGCGCCCGGCCCACCACAGCTGCCCGCATTGATCCGCGGATTCCGCGCTACGCGCGGTTCGGACTATGGTGTTTTGACAGTTTCCAGCAGACTACTTCGGCGTCAGATGTAACGAACGCCCAGGACTTCATACTCGCGAACACCAGCCGGGGCCTTGACCTCGACTACGTCGCCTTCGCTCTTGCCGATCAATGCGCGGGCCACCGGGCTCGACACGGAGATCAGGTTCGATTTGATGTCGGCTTCAACGTCGCCGACGATCTGGTACGTCACGCGATCGCCCGAATCCAGGTCCTCGATCTCGACGGTTGCGCCAAACACGGCGCGGCCTTCGGCCTCAAGGGCGGTGGGGTCGATCAGGTGGGCATTGGAAAGCGTGCCTTCAAGCTCAGCAATCCGGCCCTCGATGAAGCCTTGGCGCTCGCGAGCAGCATCGTACTCGGCGTTTTCCGACAGATCGCCCTGCGCGCGCGCCTCGGCGATGGCGTTAATCACGGCGGGACGTTCCACGGTTTTCAGCCGCTGGAGCTCTTCTTGCAAGCGCTCGGCCCCGCGCACGGTCAAAGGAATGGCAGACATGTCGTTTCCCAAACAAAAGTAGAAAACGCCCCCGACGGAGCGTTCTCGGTGAAGGTCGCAAAGGCCCGCGCGCGGATGCCGCCGGGTACTTCGATAATGACGGTGCGGCGCGGACGACCAAAACAAAACCCCGGCTCGGGTCGGAACCGGGGCAATCAAGGTCATATTGTGGGCAAAGTCCACGGGAATTGCAAGCTGCCGGAGAAAACGTCGTTTTCGGCGGATTTCGCCGCTGTAACACGCTAAAACCCGTCATTTCCATCAACTGTCCTTGCTTTCACGCAAGATGCGGCGGCAATCGCGGTCGCCCGAAGATTTCACGCGCCTTTTTGTTGCGGGAAAACTACTCGGGGATAACCTCTATCGCCGCCCGACATCGCATCGACCCGAGAAAAAACCCTGAAGCAAATCCGCAAAACCGGTATAAAAACAAAATAGTTCAATTAATGACTAATTAATACAAAACATTATTCTCGAACGGTTTCTCCCGCCCCTCATAAAGGCATCCCCGCCCGCGACGGCGGACTGCGCGGGACGGGTTGCTGGCGATCTTGGCGGTTCTGGCGGGCGCATCGCACAACCACCCGG
Source organism: Achromobacter denitrificans NBRC 15125 (assembly GCF_001571365.1). Taxonomy (GTDB): domain Bacteria; phylum Pseudomonadota; class Gammaproteobacteria; order Burkholderiales; family Burkholderiaceae_B; genus Achromobacter; species Achromobacter denitrificans. The sequence goes on from NZ_BCTQ01000019.1 coordinate 99,738, forward strand.
CGCGACGCCCGCCGCTCCTGCGCGCGGAGGGCAGCCCGGGGCCGGCCCTGCTCGCGACGGAGTGCGTTGAGTAAGGAGAAATGCTCATGCTGGAAAAACTGAAAGTCCGCACGGGAATGCTGCTGGTGCTGGGCTGCTTCGTGCTTGCCCTGACGCTGGCCAGCGGAGTGGGCTGGATGAACGCCCAAAGCAGCGTCACCGAGATCAAGGACTTGAACAACGTCGCGGCGCAGCAGGTCGACCCCTTGTACGACGCGAACGCCGCGCTGCTTCGCACGCGCTTGGCGCTTGGCGCGGGCATGGCGGCCATGCAGTCCGGCGCCATGGACCGCGCCGCCCAGGCCGCGCAGGACGCCGCCAGCCATCTGGCCACGGCCCGCGAGCGCTTCACCCGCTACATGGCTGTGCCCAAGACCGAGCGCGGCCAGGTGCTGGCGCAGGCGCTGCAAGGCCGCTTCACGGAGTACGGGGCGGTACTGGACGCGCTGGGCGCGGCCCTGACAGAGCGCTCCCCGGCCCGCTATCAGCAGGACGAGAGCCGGATTCCGCAGGCGGACGCCTTGTTCGTGAAGGACATGCAGGCCTTCCTCGCGCGAGTCGAGGAACGCAGCAGCAGCGTGCTGGCCAGTTCCGAACGGACCTACGCCACCGCGCGGATCTCGGCGATCGCCCTGATGTCGGCCGCGCTGCTGCTGACGGCCCTGTGCTGGACGTTCATCCGCCGCGGGGTGCTGCTGCCCCTGCAGGAAGCCGGCCGGCACTTCGACCGCATCGCGGCGGGCGACCTGACGGCGCGCGTGGAAAGCCGCTCGGGCAACGAGATCGGCGCCCTATTCGCCGCCCTGCGACGCATGCAGGAGGGGCTGACCCGCACCGTGACGTCCGTGCGCCAGGGCGTGGAGGAAATCAACGTGGGCGCGGCGGAGATCGCGGCGGGCAATGCCAACCTCTCCACGCGCACCGAAGAGCAGGCCGCGGCGCTGGAGGAAACCGCGTCGACCATGGAAGAGCTGGCCGTCACGGTCAAGCAGAACGCGGAGAACGCCATACAGGCCAACCAGCTGGCCGCGGCCAGCATGGACGTGGCGCAGCGCGGCGGCCAGACCGTGGACCAGGTGGTGGCCACCATGCAGGGCATCTCGGACAGCTCGCGCCGCATCGCCGACATCGTGTCGGTGATAGACGGGATCGCCTTCCAGACCAACATCCTGGCGCTGAACGCGGCCGTCGAGGCAGCCAGGGCCGGCGAGCAGGGCAAGGGCTTCGCGGTGGTCGCGGGCGAGGTCCGCTCCCTGGCCCAACGCGCCGCGCAGGCGGCCAAGGAGATCAAGGGCTTGATCGAGACCTCGGTGGATACCGTCGCGGCCGGCTCGGAACAGGTTGCCGCCGCCGGCCGCACCATGGAGGAGATCGTGACCTCGGTGCAGCGCGTGGCCGGCATCATGGGCGAGATATCGGCCGCCTCCGCCCAGCAGGCCGGCGGCATCGACCAGGTCAGCCTGGCGATCACGCAGATGGACGAAGTGACGCAGCAGAACGCGGCGCTGGTGGAAGAGGCGTCCGCCGCCGCGGCGGCGATGGAGGAACAGGCGCGGCGCCTGGCCGACGCCACGGCCGTGTTCAAGACGCAGTCCGGGCAGGTCATCGAGGCGGCGCCGGCGCCCTTGGCCCGCATGCCGCAAGCCTCGCGGCTGACCCGCGGCTAGGCCCGCGGACGTGGCCGGGGGGAACGCGGGCGCGTTCCCCCCGCCGCGCCTATGACTTCCTGCGACGCAGCAAGGCGTAGAGGATGATGGCGCCGAAGGTCGCGGTACCGATGCCGCCCAGCGTGAACGAGCCCAGCTTGACGGTGAAGTCACCCGCGCCCAGCACCAGCGTGACCGCGGCCACGATCAGGTTGCGGTTGTCGCTGAAATCCACCTGGTTCACCACCCAGATGCGGGCGCCGGCGATGGCGATCAGGCCGAACACCACGACCGACATCCCGCCCAGCACGGGCCCCGGGATGGTCTGGATCAGCGCGCCGAACTTGGGCGAGAAGCCCAGGACGATGGCGATCAGGGCGGCCACCACGAACACCAGCGTGGAATAGATGCGGGTAACCGCCATCACGCCGATGTTCTCCGCGTAGGTGGTGACGCCCGTGCCGCCCACGGCGCCGGACACCATGGTCGCGACGCCGTCGCCCACGAAGGCGCGGCCCAGGTAGCGGTCCAGGTCCTGGCCGGTCATGGCGCTGACGGCCTTCACGTGGCCCAGGTTCTCGGCCACCAGGATGATCGCGACGGGCACGATCAGGCCCATGGCTTCGGCCTTGAAGACCGGCGCGGCGAAATGCGGCAGGCCGAACCAGGCGGCCGCCGAGACCGCGGCGAAGTCGATGGGCTTGCCCATGCCCAGGCCGTTGGCGAAGACGCCGTACACCACGCAGGCCAGGATCATGCCCACGAGAATCAGCAGGCGCTGCACCATGCCCTTGGTAAACACGGCGATGCCGCCCACGCAGAGGATGGTGACCATCGCCATGACGCTGTCGAAGCCCGACGCCCCCATGGCGCCCTTGGCGGCGATGGGCGCCAGGTTCAGGCCGATCACGGCGACCACTGCGCCCGTGACGACGGGCGGCATCAGCGTATCGATCCAGTTCGCGCCGCCGCCGGCCCGCGCGTTCGCGAACCATACGATCAGGCCGATCAGCGTGTAGGCCAGGCCGCAGGCGATGATGGCGCCCAGCGCCACGCCGATGTTGGCGTTCGGGCCGGCGCCGGCGTAGCCGGTCACCGCGATCACGCCGCCGATGAAGGCGAAGCTGGAGCCCAGGTAGCTCGGCACCCGGCCGCCCACGAACAGGAAGAAGATCAGCGTGCCGATGCCCGACATCAGGATCGCGACGTTCGGGTCGAAGCCCATGAGCAGCGGCGCCAGCACGGTGGACCCGAACATGGCGACCACGTGCTGGGCGCCCATGGCCACGTTCTTGGGCCAGGACAGCCTTTCGTCGGGCGCGATGATGACGCCGGGCTCGGCGTCATCGGCCAGGCGCCAGCGCGGAAAATAGGAATTGGACATGGATTCCCCGGGATGTGATTCGAATGGAGGATACGGATTGCGAGCGGGCGCCAGTGTAAAGGGGGCTGCGAAGGGCGGGCAATGCTTAAGTTCCGCGCAGGAATGCCGTATTGGTAGAAACCCCGAAATCCTTACAGGCAGCAGGAGCAACCATGGCGATCAATTCCATCAGCGGCACCTCCCGGATCAACAGCCTGGCCGACCTCTGGGCCGAGAAGATCCAGGCCAACAAGGAAGCCAGGAACGGGCAGTCCTCGGAAGCGTCCGTCTCGAACGAGGACGGCAGGATCCGCGTCAGCAACCCCGGCGGCATGAAAGTGGGCGGCGCGCAGGCGGCCGAAGAAACCGACAACGACGACGAATTCACCCGCCAGATCAAGGAGTTGCAGAAGCAGCTCAAGCGCGTCATGGAGCAGATCGCCAGGGTCAAGGCCAGCGGCATGTCTGCCGAAATGAAAGCCCAGCAGTTGCAGGCGCTCAATGCGCAGGCCCTGCAGATCCAGGCGCAGATCGCGCAGGTCATGGCGCAGCAGGCCCGCGCCATGAAGGGCGGCGTGTCCGCCACGGCCTAGCGCCGAACGCCGCGGCCGGCCCCGCTGATAGGCCGCATCAAAATTTCTGATTGGACGCATCGCGGACCAGACATTACTGTCTCCGGACAAATCTAAAACCACGGAGACAAACCATGCACGCAATGCGCACAGCCCTCGCAGGGGCGCTGCTGGCCGTTTGCGCCGCGCCGGCCCTGGCCGGCACGGTGACGGTGATCACGTCGTTCCCCAAGGACCTGACCCAGGCCTACAAGACCGCGTTCGAAAAGGCCAATCCCGGCATTACGCTGGAAATCCTGAACAAGAACACCGTGTCGGGCATCGCCTATGTGCGCGAAACGCCCGCCGGCCAGCGTCCCGAAGTGTTCTGGGCCAGCGCGCCCGACGCCTTCGAGGTGCTGGGCCGCGACAAGCTGCTGGCCAAGTCGGCCGACGTGGCGAACAAGGACGTGCCGGACAAGATCGGCAACTACCCCATCAACGATCCCGGCGGCATGTACCTGGGGCAGGCGCTGGCCGGCTACGGCATCATCTACAACACGCGCTACATCGCCGCGCACAAGCTTCCCGCGCCGGTCGAATGGAAGGACCTGCTGGCGCCGCACTGGTTCGGCCACGTCGGCATCACCTCGCCGTCGCGCTCCGGCACGATGCACCTGACCGTCGAAACCATCCTCCAGGGCGAGGGCTGGGACGAAGGCTGGCGCACGCTGCTGCGCATGTCCGGCAACAGCAGCGCCGTCACCGAGCGCTCCTTCGGCGTGCCCGACGGCGTGAACAACGGCCAGTTCGGCGCCGGCCCGGTCATCGACTTCTTCGGCCTCTCCAGCAAGTACTCCAAGTTCCCGGTCGATTTCGTCTATCCGTCCGAAACCGCCATCGTGCCCGCCAACATCGCCCTGATCGAAGGCGCGAAGAACACCGAGGAAGGCAAGAAGTTCATCGCCTTCACGCTCAGCCAGGCGGGCCAGGAACTGCTGCTGGAGCCCAAGATCTCGCGCCTGCCGGTGCTGCCCTACTCCGCGCTGGCCGGCAAGATCCCGCCGGGCTATCCGGACCCGGCCGAAATCGCCAAGCGCAGCAAGGTGCAGTTCAACGCCGACCTGTCCCAGACGCGCTACTACGTGGTGCAGTCGCTGTACGACCAGACCGTCACGTTCCGCCTGAAGGAACTGCAGGCGGCCACCAAGGCGATCTACGACGCCGAAGCCAAGCTGGGCGACAAGGCCAAGAGCGGCAAGCCGGCGGAACTGCTGGACCAGGCTCGCAAGCTGGCCTGGGCGCCGCTGGTGGACGGCAAGAAAGCCGCCGACCCGGCCTTCCTGGCGATCTTCGCCGGCAACAAGAAGGACGCCGCCGTAAACCAGCAGATCACGCAGCTGGAAGGCGAGTGGAACGGGCGCGCCCGCGCCAACTATGAAGAAGCCGTGAAGCTGGCCAAGCAGGCCGCGGCGCTCTGAACGGCAAGCCCCCAGGCCGGCGGCGGGCGGACCTGGTCCGCCCGCCGCCGGCTGCTCCCTGGACGATTTCGGGATTCTCGATGAATTATTCGGGCCATTCGCGCCTGCACGCCGGCCCTGTGCTGACGGCGCTCCTGGTGTTCGGCTTTCTGCTGCTGTTCCTGGCCATTCCGGTCGGAACGGTGTTCTACAGTGCCTTCGTGAACGCCGACGGCAGTTTCACGATGGGCCATTTCGGCGCCTTCTTCAAGCAGCCGCTGATGCAGGAGGCCTTCTTCAACAGCCTGTACGTGGCGGGCTGGTCGGCCCTGCTGGCCTCGCTGATCGCGGTGCCGCTGGCCTATCTCACCGTGCGCTTCGACTTCCGCGGCGCGCTCCTGATCCAGACGCTGGGCGTGCTGCCGCTGATCATGCCGCCCTTCGTCGGCGCGGTCGCCATGCAGCTGATCTTCGGCCGCTCGGGCAGCGTCAACCTGCTGCTGCAGGACTGGTTCGGCTTCACGCTGCCCTTCATGGAGGGCCTGAACGGCGTGATCTTCGTGGAAGCGCTGCACTACTTTCCGTTCATCCTGATGAACCTGGTGGTGGCGTTGCGCAATATCGACGGCGCAATGGAAGAAGCGGCGCTCAACCTGGGATCGCGCGGCTTCCGCCTGTTCCGCCGGGTGATCTTCCCGCTGGCGCTGCCGGGCTACGTGGCGGGCGCCTCGCTGGTGTTCGTGAAGGTCTTCGACGACCTGGGCACGCCGCTGGTCCTGGGCACCACCAACATGCTGGCGCCGCAGGCCTACCTGCGCATCACGCAGGTGGGCCTGGAGGATCCGCTGGGCTACGTCATCAGCGTGATCATGGTCGGGTTCTCGATCCTGGCGCTGTGGCTGTCGGCCCGGGTGCTCAAGGGCAAGGACTATTCCACCCTGCAAAAGGGCGGCAGCTCCATCCACAAACGCAGCCTGCGGCCCGCGGAAAGCGTGCTGGCCTACGGCTGGATCATCCTGGTGCTGCTGCTGGTGCTGTCGCCGCACATGGGCGTGCTGCTGCTGTCCCTGGCCAGCGTCTGGAGCTTCGCGCCGCTGCCCGACGGCTACACCCTGGCGCACTATTCGGCCGTGTTCTCCGAATCCCAGGGCATGATTGCCAACACCCTGCTCTACTGCGGCCTGGCCGCGGGCGTGGACGTGATCCTGGGCACCGCCATCGCCTATCTCATGCTGCGCACCCGGCTGCCCGCCCGCCAGTGGCTGGACTTCCTGGCCTCCGCGGCGCTGGCGATCCCGGGCATCGTGCTGGCCATCGGTTTCCTGCGCACGTTCCGCGGCATCGAGCTGCCGGGCACCGGCACCTTGTTGACCTCGTCGTGGATCATCATCATGATCGCCTACTCGGTGCGCCGGCTGCCCTATGCCCTGCGCTCTTGCGTGGCGTCGCTGCAGCAGATAAACATATCGCTGGAGGAAGCCGCGCAATCGCTGGGCGCAACCCGCATGAGCACCATACGGCGCGTGGTGGTGCCGCTGATGGCCGGCGGCATGCTGGCGGGCTTCGTCACCAGCTTCGTGACGGCGGCCGTCGAACTGTCGGCCACCATCATGCTCGTGACGAAGGACAGCCAGGCCCCCATGAGCTACGGCATTTACCTGTACATGCAGAGCGCCGCGGGCCGTGGCCCCGGCGCCGCGCTCGGCGTCCTGGCGGTGGCCGCGGTCGCCATCGGCACTTATATCTCGCACCTGCTGGTGGAACGCGCGCAGACGCGCCAGCGGCCGGCGCGCCACGAAGGGGAAACGGAATGAAGAAGGTCAGCGTCGAATGCCGCAATATCCGGCTGTCCTACGGCAAGACCGAAGTGCTGAAGGACGTGAACATCCACATCGAGCCGGGCGAGTTCTTCGCCCTGCTCGGCCCCTCGGGCTCGGGAAAGTCCACGCTGCTGCGCCTGATCGCCGGCTTCAACCGCCATAGCGCGGGCCAGCTCCTGGTCGACGGCAAGGACATCAGCGCCACGCCTCCGTGGAACCGCAACATCGGCATGGTGTTCCAGAACTACGCGCTGTGGCCGCACATGACGGTCTGGGACAACGTGGCTTTCGGGCTGGTGGAGCGCAAGCTGCCGCGCGCCGAGATCCACGCCAAGGTCGAGGCCGCCCTGGACCTGGTGGGCCTGTCCCAGTACGCCAAGCGCCGTCCCAACCAACTGTCCGGCGGCCAGCAGCAACGCGTGGCGCTGGCCCGCACCATCGTCATCGAGCCGCAGGTGCTACTGCTGGACGAACCCCTGTCCAACCTGGACAAGAAACTGCGCGTTCAGATGCGCCAGGACCTGCTCAGCCTGCAACGCCGGCTGGGCATCACCACCATCTTCGTCACGCACGACCAGGAAGAAGCCATGACCACCGCCGACCGCATGGCGGTGCTGGACCACGGCGTGGTGCAACAGATCGGCGCGCCCAGCACGCTGTTCGACTACCCGGTGAACCGTTTCGTGGCCAACTTCGTCGGCACGATGAACGTGCTGGAAGGCGAAGTGCGCGAGCGCACCAGCGGCAGCGTGGTGCTGGCGGTGGAAGGCGTGGGCGACCTGCGCCTGCCGATCTCCGGCGACGCGCCGTCCGCCTCCCGGCTGGCGGCCAGCTTCCGCCCGCACACGGTGCAGATCGAAATGGCCGACGGCCTGGGCGACGCGCGCTACGTCTGGCTGCCGGGCACCGTGGAAAGCAGCGAATTCCTGGGTGAATTCACCCGCTACCAGGTCCAGATCGGCGAACAGCGCCTGACGGCCGACCAGTCGCACCTGGCCGGGCTGTCGCCCTTTCCCGTGGGCGCGCCGGTATCGATAGGCCTGGAGCCTACCCAGGTGCGCTTGCTGGCGGCCTGAATCCGCCGCCATGGAAATCTATCAAATCCGCGCCTTCGTGACCGTGGCCCGCCTGGGCAACCTCACGAAGGCCGCCGAGGCGCTCTCCCTGACCCAGCCCGCCGTCACCGCGCAGATCAAGGCGCTGGAGCAGAGCCTGGGAGTGGCGCTGTTCGACCGCAGCGGCGGCCGGCTGGCGCTGGCCAAGGCCGGCGAGGTGCTGCTGCCCACGGCGGAATCGCTACTGGTGCTGGGCGCGCAGTTCAAGTCCGAGGCCCAGCAATTGCAGGGCAGCCTGCACGGCGCGGTGGAGCTGGGCGTGCCCAGCGAAAAACCCGACTTCCTGCGGCTGGGCGAACTGGCCTCGGCGGTCACGCAGCGTCTGCCCCTGGTCGAGCTCAAGACCCAGACGCTGCCTGCCGCCACCCTGGCGGAACAGGTCAGCACGGGGCGCCTGCCTGCCGCCCTGACCATCGCCTCCAACCCGCCGCGCGGCGTGCTGTGGCAGCCCCTGCGCAGCGTGCGCTACCGCATCGCCCTGCCCAAGGAACACGCCGCCGTGCTCAAGCGCGGCGGCTGGAAGGAAGTGGCGCAACTGCCCTGGCTGGACGGCCCCTCCGGCAGCCACACCCACCTGCTGCTGCGCGACATGTTCGAGCGCCACGGCCTGGCGCCGCGCGTCGTGATGCAGAACGACGACCAGGCCAACCTGGACACGCTGGTGCGCGCTGGCGCGGGCTGCGCGCTGCTGCGCGAGGAAAACGCGCTGGCCGGCGCCGCCTCCAACGACTTCATCGTCTGGGGCCAGGCGCGGGTCGACGCGGTGCTGGCGTTCATCCTGCCCTACGAACGCGCTAGCGAACCCGCGCTGGTCGCGTTAAGCTCGATCATTCAAACCATCTGGAAACCGCGCACGCCCATGGCGTCCGCCCAGATCTAGCCTTATTCCCCCGCATCAAGACCGTAATGACTGAAATCTGGTTCATCCGCCACGGCGAAACCGACTGGAACCGCCAGCGGCGCCTGCAAGGCTGGCAAGACATCCCCCTGAACGAATTCGGCGTCAACCAGGCCAGCCTCCTGGCCTCGCGCATGCGCGAGGAAGCCCGCCAGACCCCGATCCACGCGATCTACAGCAGCGACCTGCAGCGCGCCCACGCCACCGCCGTGCCCGTCTCCGAACAGCTGGGCCTGCGCGTCCGGGTGGAACCCGGCATCCGCGAGCGCGGCTTCGGCGTGCTCGAAGGCCTGGACCACGACCGTATCGATGTCCTCGCCCCCGAAGCCGCCGCCGCCTGGAAAAGCCGTGACCCGCTGCGCCCGCTGGACGGCGGCGAAACCCTGGGCCAGTTCCAGTCCCGCGTGATCTCCACCGTCGATGACATCGCCAGCCGCCACGATGACGAGCGCATCCTGATGTTCACGCACGGCGGCGTGCTCGACATCATCTGGCGCCACGCCTCCGGCGTCCCGCTGAACGCCCCGCGCGACGCCGCGCTGCTCAACGTCAGCATTAACCGCGTCGGCGTGCAGGGCCGCAAGTGGGAAGTCCTGAATTGGGGCGACGTGAGCCACGTGGACGCCGAAGTCGGCAACGACGTAGTGCCGTAACACCCGCCAACGCCCGACACCGCAAGACACCCATAAGCCCCAAAAGGCCGCCCGCGCGGCCGGTTTGGGGGCGACCCCGCAAGATCTTCAGAACCGCAAAGACTCGCGGCAAAAAATGCCAAGCACCCTGCCCGCCACGGCGGCCAGGAAACTTGCGCTTCACGAGCCGGCGGCTTCGGGGGCCTGGGGCGAGCGGGGAGTCGATAAGCCCGGGGGAATCTGAAGGGAAGGCCGAAGGCCTGGACGAAGATGACGAAGGGGAAGTCCGGCGCCGGCGCGCCGGACCGCAATCGTTGACCCGCTCGCCCCAGGCCCCCGAAGCCGCCGGCGTCTAAAGAACCAGAGTCCTTTCAATAAGCCCAGCAAGGCAAACGTTCAGCCCTGCTTGCGCGGCTTACGCGGCGCATTCCGCGCCAACCGGTCATAAACGGCATTGGGCAGCAGCCGCATCAACTTCGCCACCACTCCCATCTGCCACGGAATCACCGTATACGAAGTCCCCCGCCCGATCGCCGCATGCGCGCGCTGCGCAAAGGCGTCCGCCTCCATCAGAAACGGCATCGAATACGGATTGTGCGCCGTCATCGCCGTCTTGATATACCCCGGCGCAATCGTCACCACCCGCACGCCCTCGCCCGCCAACTCCAGGCGCAGGCTCTCGCAGTACGTCACCACCGCCGACTTCGAAGCGCTGTAGGCCCCCGCACCCGGCAACCCACGCACCCCCGCCACGCTCGCGATGCCCACCAGCCGCCCCGACTTCGCCGCCCGCATCGACTCGATAAACGGCTCAAAGGTCGACACCGTCGCCAGCAGATTCGTATCGACGATAGCCTTGAACACCTCGTAATCCTCGCCGTGCTCCGTCAAGGTCCCGGCGCTGATGCCCGCGCTGGCGATCACGACATCCACCCGCCCCTGGCAGAACGCAATGAAATCCCGGGCCGCCGCATGCAGAGCCTCGCGGTCGCGCACGTCCACCGCATAGCAGCGGTGCTCCCCCGGCAGGCTCTCGGCCAGCTCGCGCAGCGCCTCCTCGCGGCGTCCCAGCAGGCCCAGCGTCGCGCCCGCGGCGGCATACCGCTGCGCCAGCGCGCGCCCCAGGCCGCTGCTCGCGCCCGTGATAAAGACTCTATCCATGTCTGCCCGAAGCCCTTTGTTGCGTTGAAAAAAATAGGGCACGCTCTCGCGTGCCCTACCCTTATACCGGTTGCCGGCTTATCCGCGCAAAGAAGCGTGCAGCTCCTGCAGCGGGTAAACCTGCAAGCCCAGGCCTTGGCGCATGAACTGCATGCCCTCGACCGCGGCGCGGGCGCCGGCGATGGTCGTGAAGAAGGTCACGCGGGCGGCCAGCGCCTGGGTACGGATGGTGCGCGAGTCGGCGATGGCGTTGCGGCGCTCTTCGACGGTGTTGATGACCAGCGAGATTTCGCCGTTCTTCACCATGTCGACGATGTGCGGACGGCCTTCGGTGACCTTGTTCACCAGCTGCACCGGAATGCCGGCGGCTTCGATCTCGGCCGCCGTGCCGCGCGTGGCGACCAGCTTGAAGCCCAGCAGGTGCAGGCCGCGCGCCACTTCCACGGCGAGGGGCTTGTCCTGGTTCTTCACGCTGATGAACACCGTGCCGGAATCCGGCAGGCGCACGCCCGCGGCCAGCTGCGACTTCACGAAGGCTTCGCCGAAGCTCATGCCCACGCCCATCACTTCGCCGGTCGACTTCATTTCCGGGCCCAGGATGGTGTCCACGCCCGGGAACTTCACGAACGGGAACACGGCTTCCTTGACCGAGAAGTAAGGCGGCACGACTTCCTTGGTGATGCCCTGGGCCGCCAGCGTCTGGCCGGCCATGGCGCGCGCGGCGATCTTGGCCAGCTGCAGGCCGGTAGCCTTGGACACGTAGGGCACCGTGCGCGAGGCGCGCGGGTTCACTTCCAGCACGTAGACGTCGCCGCCCTGGATCGCGAACTGCACGTTCATCAGGCCGCTCACGTTCAGGGCCTTGGCCATCATCGTGGTCTGGCGCTTGATCTCGGCGATGACTTCCGCCGACAGCGAGTACGGGGGCAGGCTGCAAGCCGAATCGCCCGAGTGCACGCCGGCCTGCTCGATGTGTTCCATGACGCCGCCGATGAAGACGGTTTCGCCGTCGGCCAGGCAGTCCACGTCCACTTCGGTGGCGTTGTTCAGGAAGCGGTCCAGCAGCACGGGCGAGTCATTGCTGACCTTCACGGCCTCGCGCATGTAGCGCTCCAGGTCCTGCTGCTCGTGCACGATTTCCATGGCGCGGCCGCCCAGCACGTAGCTGGGGCGAACGACCAGCGGGTAGCCGATCTCGGCGGCGTGGGCCAGGGCCTCGCCTTCCGTGCGCGCGGTGCGGTTGGGCGGCTGGCGCAGGCCGAGCTTGTTGAGCAGCTTCTGGAAGCGCTCGCGGTCTTCGGCCACGTCGATGGATTCGGGGCTGGTGCCGATGATGGGCACGCCGTTGGCTTCCAGCGCGCGCGCCAGCTTCAGCGGAGTCTGGCCGCCGTACTGGACGATCATGCCGACCGGGTTTTCCTTGTGGACGATCTCCAGCACGTCTTCGAGCGTCAGCGGCTCGAAGTACAGGCGGTCGGAGGTGTCGTAGTCGGTGGACACGGTTTCCGGGTTGCAGTTGACCATGATGGTCTCGTACCCGTCGTCGCGCAGCGCCAGCGCGGCGTGTACGCAGCAGTAGTCGAACTCGATGCCCTGGCCGATACGGTTCGGGCCACCGCCCAGCACCACGATCTTCTTGCGATCGGTGGGCGCGGCTTCGCACTCTTCCTCGTAGGTCGAGTACATGTAGGCCGTGCGGGTGGCGAATTCGGCGGCGCAGGTGTCGACGCGCTTGTAGACCGGGCGCACGTTCAGCTGGTGACGCAGCTTGCGCACTTCGGATTCGACCGAATCCAGCAGGAAGGCCAGGCGGCGGTCGGAGAAACCGCGGCGCTTCAGTTCCCACAGGGTGGCGTAATCCAGGTCGGCCAGCGTCTTCTGTTCGAGCGCCAGCTCGATGTCGACGATTTCCTTGATCTGCGACAGGAACCACGGGTCGATGTGCGTGATGTTGTGCACTTCGTCCAGCGTGAAGCCCTGCGCGAAGGCGTCGCCCACGTACCAGATGCGTTCCGGACCGGGTTCGCCCAGCTCGACCTGCAGCTTTTCGCGGTCGGTGGTCTTCTGGTTCAGGCCGTCGACGCCCACTTCCAGGCCGCGCAGCGCCTTCTGGAACGACTCCTGGAAGGTGCGGCCGATGGCCATGACTTCGCCCACCGACTTCATCTGGGTGGTCAGGCGCGCGTCGGCGGTGGGGAATTTCTCGAAGGCGAAACGCGGCACCTTGGTGACCACGTAGTCGATCGACGGTTCGAACGAGGCAGGCGTGGCGCCGCCGGTGATTTCGTTCTTCAGCTCGTCCAGCGTGTAGCCCACGGCCAGGCGCGCGGCGACCTTGGCGATGGGGAAGCCGGTGGCCTTGGACGCCAGCGCCGACGAACGCGACACGCGCGGGTTCATCTCGATGACGATCATGCGGCCGTTCTTGGGATTGACGGCGAACTGCACGTTCGAGCCGCCCGTATCCACGCCAATCTCGCGCAACACCGCGATCGATGCGTTACGCATGATCTGGTATTCCTTGTCGGTCAGCGTCTGGGCCGGCGCCACGGTGATCGAGTCACCGGTGTGCACGCCCATGGGGTCCAGGTTTTCGATGGAGCAGACGATGATGCAGTTGTCCGCCTTGTCGCGGACCACTTCCATCTCGAATTCCTTCCAGCCCAGCAGCGACTCTTCGATCAGCAGCTCGCTGGTGGGCGAGGCTTCCAGGCCGCGGCGGCAGATGGTTTCGAATTCTTCGGCGTTGTAGGCGATACCGCCGCCCGAACCGCCCATCGTGAAGCTGGGGCGGATCACGGCGGGGAAGCCCGAGGTGCCCACTTCCGCGGCGATGCGGCGCTGCACTTCCCAGGCTTCGTCCATGCTGTGGGCGACGCCCGACTTGGCCGATTCCAGGCCGATGTCGGTCATGGCCTGCTTGAACTTCTGGCGGTCCTCGGCCTTCTCGATGGCGTGCTCGTTGGCGCCGATCAGTTCCACGTTGTGCTTCTTCAGCACGCCGTGGTGGGCCAAGTCCAGCGCGCAGTTCAGCGCGGTCTGGCCGCCCATGGTGGGCAGCAGCGCGTCGGGCTTTTCACGCTCGATGATCTTTTCGACGGCTTGCCAGGTGATGGGCTCGATGTAGGTGACGTCGGCCGTTTCCGGGTCCGTCATGATCGTGGCCGGATTGCTGTTCACCAGGATGGTGCGGTAGCCCTCGGCCTTGAGCGCCTTGCACGCCTGTGCGCCGGAGTAGTCGAATTCGCAGGCCTGCCCGATGATGATGGGGCCGGCGCCGATGATGAGTATGCTTTTTAGGTCTGTACGCTTGGGCATGATGCAATCTTTACTTTTGGCCGGACATCAGGCTGATGAACTTGTCGAACAGTTCGAGGATGTCGTGCGGACCGGGGCTGGCTTCGGGGTGGCCCTGGAAGCAGAAGGCCGGACGGTCGGTGAGCTCGAAGCCTTGCAGCGTGCCGTCGAACAGCGAAACGTGCGTCACGCGCGCGTTGGCCGGCAGGCTGGCCGCGTCGACCGCGAAGCCGTGGTTCTGGCTGGTGATGAACACGCGCTTGGACGCCAGGTCCTGCACGGGATGGTTCGCGCCATGGTGGCCGGTCTTCATCTTGAGCGTCTTGCCGCCCAGCGCCAGACCCATGATCTGGTGGCCCAGGCAGATGCCGAACACGGGCAGCTTCTTGTCCAGGAAGGCGCGCGTGGCGTCGATGGCGTAGTCGCAGGGCTCGGGATCGCCAGGGCCGTTGGACAGGAACACGCCGTCCGGATTCAGCTTGAACACTTCTTCGGCGCTGGTCTGGGCCGGCACCAGCGTCACGCGGCAGCCGCGGTCGGCCAACAGGCGCAGGATGTTGGTCTTGGTGCCGAAGTCGTAGGCGACGACGTGGAACTTGGACTGGTCGGGCTTGGAAAAGCCTTCGCCCAGTTGCCAGGTGCCTTCGGTCCATTCGGCGCTGGCCTTGACCGACACGACCTTGGCCAGATCCTGGCCGGCCATGCCGGCAAAGCCCTGGGCCAGTTCGACGGCGCGCTCGGCGTCGGTGCCGACGAAGATGCAGCCGCCCTGGGCGCCCTTCTCGCGCAGGATGCGGGTGAGCTTGCGGGTGTCGATGCCGGAAATGGCGACGATGCCCTGCTCGGAGAGGTACTCAGGCAACGATTGCGTGGAACGGAAGTTCGACACGCGGGCGGGACAGTCGCGGACCACCAGGCCAGCGGCATAGACGCGATTGGCTTCCACGTCCTCGGCGTTGACGCCGGTATTGCCGATGTGCGGATAGGTCAACGTGACGATCTGGCCGCTATAGCTGGGATCGGTGAGAATTTCCTGGTACCCGGTCATCGCGGTGTTGAACACCACTTCGGCAACGGTATGCCCAGGCGCACCGATCGACACGCCTCGAAAAATGGTACCGTCCGCCAGAGCCAGAATTGCAGGAGGGAAGCGGTTGATCCCCTCGGGAAAAAGTTGCGGCAGCACAGTAAACCCCGGTTTTAGAATCGATAATCAAACCTTCGGATTATACCTTGAGCGGCCGTTTTTCCCGGCGAACCGCGCCAAATAAGGCCGGAAACGGTGTTTTGGCCCGTTTTCCCGCGCCCCGCCACCCCCTCCCTCGTCCGGCCGACAGCGCCCTGGCGGCCTCGGTGATACGCTAGGACACCTTCAACCCTAGCCAGCTGCGAGCCGTATCGTCCATGTCCAGTCAACTTGACGCCTTGCGCAACCACACCACCGTCGTCGCCGACACGGGGGATTTCGAAGCCATGAAGGCGCTGCGTCCCACCGACGCCACCACCAACCCGTCCCTTATTCTCAAGGCCGTCCAGCAGGACGCCTACCGTCCGCTGCTTGAAAAAACCGCGCGCGAGCACCGCGGCGCATCGACGCCCGAGCTCATGGACCGCCTGCTGGTCGCCTTCGGCGGCGCCATCCTGGATATCGTGCCCGGACGCGTCTCCACCGAAGTCGACGCCCGCCTGTCCTTCGACACCCGCGCCACCATCGAGCGCGCGCGCAGCCTGATCGCCCTGTACGAGGCCGCCGGCGTGCCGCGCGAGCGCGTGCTGATCAAGATCGCCTCGACCTGGGAAGGCATCCAGGCCGCCCGCGCCCTGCAGTCCGAGGGCGTGCGCTGCAACCTGACCCTGTTGTTCTCCCTGCCCCAGGCCGTGGCCTGCGCGGACGCCCACGTCCAGCTCATCTCGCCCTTCGTGGGCCGCATCTACGACTGGCACAAGAAGGCCGCCGGCGCGTCGTGGGTGGAAGACGAGCGCGCGGGCGCCCAGGATCCGGGCGTGCAATCCGTTACCCGGATCTACCACTACTACAAGCATTTCGGCATCGCCACCGAGATCATGGGCGCGAGCTTCCGCAACGTGGGCCAGATCCTGGCGCTGTCGGGCTGCGACCTGCTCACCATCAGCCCCGACCTGCTGACCAAGCTGGCCAGCACCCCGGGCGACGCCCCGGCGCAACTGCGCGCCGGCGACGCGCCCGCCGACATCGCCCGCATCGGCGCGGACGAAGTCACGTTCCGCACCCTGCTCAACGAAGACGCGATGGCCAGCGAGAAGCTGTCGGAAGGCATCCGCCTGTTCGTCGCGGACGCGGTCAAGCTGGATGCGCTGATCGAGGCGCAGCGCGCCTGACGGAGCGCGCGCCGGCCACCGGATGCCGCCCGCGGCTTACCGGTGGTCGTGCGAGTGCACCTGCAGCGCTTCCAGGAAGCGCGACACCATGTTGTAGGCCGCGACCGTCGCGGTCAGCTCAACCATGAGCTTATCGGACCCCATGGCGGCCCGGGCCGCCTGGAACACCGCGTCCGGCACCTGCACGTGGCGCGTCATGGCATCGGTATAGGCCAGCACCGCCTTTTCGCCCTGGCTGAAGAGGTCGGAGCCCTCCCAGGCGGACAGCGCGTCCAGCTGCGCCTGCGACACGCCTTCCTTGAGGGCGATCGGGGCGTGCTGGTCGGCCTCGTAGGGCGCGCCATTGATGACGGCCACGCGCATGATCACCAGTTCCCGGAGGTCGCCCGGCAGCGTGCTGAGCTGGCGGATGGACGTCAGGTAGTTGAGCCAGCCGCCCGCCACGGCGGGGCTGTGCAGCAGCATCTGGTACAGGTGCAGGACGCTGCCGCGCTCGGCAACGATGCGCTCGACCAGGGGCTGCGCTTCGGGATGGGTCAGGTCGGCATAAGGCAGGCGGGCCATGGGCACTCCGTAAGGATGTCGGGGGGTTCAGAGCTTTTCGGTTTCGCCGGAGCGCGGCTGCCATTTCATCAGGCGTTTTTCGCCCACGCCGACGATGGCGTCCAGGACCAGCGCGAAGGCCGTCAGCACGATGATGCCCGCGAACACGGTGTTCACGTCGAAGGTGCCCTCGGCCTGCAGGATCAGGTAGCCGACGCCGCTCGCCGAGCCCAGGTATTCGCCGACCACCGCGCCCACGAAGGCCAGGCCCACGGAGGTGTGCAGGCTGGAGAACACCCAGCTCGTGGCCGAGGGCAGGTATACGTGCCGCAGCAGCTGGCGCTGGCGCGCGCCCAGCATCCTGGCGTTGTCCAGCAGGGTCGGGCTGACTTCGCGCACGCCCTGGTAGACGTTGAAGAAGACGATGAAGAACACCAGCGTGACCGCCAGCGCCACCTTGGACCAGATGCCCAGGCCGAACCACATGCCGAAGATGGGCGCCAGGATGACGCGCGGCATCGAATTGGCGGCCTTGATGTAGGGGTCCAGGATCGCGCTGGCGCGCGGCGACAGGCCCAGCCACAGGCCGAAGCCCAGGCCGGCGATGGTGCCGATGAAAAAGGCCAGCACGGTTTCGGTCAGCGTCACGCCCAGGTGGGTGTAGATGTCCGCGTTGGTGACGAACCAGGCCCAGATGCGGCCCCACACCTTCAGCGGCTCGCCGAAGAAGAACGCCACCTTGGGATCGCGCGAGGCGAAATGCCACACGAGCAGGATCACGGCCAGCAACAGCAATTGCCAGAAGCGCAGGCTGGCCGAGCCAGGCTTGATCGAGGACTTAGACATCTCGCTACTCCGGAGGGCCGGGCCTGTCGGCCCTAGGCCCGCTTTTGTTGGGCATAGCCCTTGAGCACCTCTTCGCGCAACACGCCCCAGATGGCGGCATGCAACTCGACGAAGCGGGGATCGCTGCGCACCTCGGCCACGTCGCGCGGGCGCGGCAGGTCGATCGCGAATTCGCCGATGGGATGGGTGCCGGGGCCGGCCGCCAGCACCACCACGCGGTCGCTCATGGCAATGGCTTCGTCCAGGTCGTGCGTGATGAAGAGCACGGCCTTGCGCTTGGCCATCCACAGGTCCAGGACCTCGTTCTCCATGAGCTGGCGCGTCTGGATGTCCAGCGCGGAGAACGGCTCGTCCATCAGGATGATGTCGGGATCGCGGATCAGGGTCTGCGCGAGCATGGCGCGCTTGCGCATGCCGCCCGACATCTGGTGCGGATAGCGGCCTTCGAAGCCGCCCAGGCCGACGCGGCGCATCCATTCGCGGCCGCGCTCCAGCGCCTCTGGGCGCGGCACGCCGGCGAAGTCCAGCCCCGCCACCACGTTGTCCAGCGCGCTGCGCCAGGGCAGCAAGGCTTCGCCCTGGAACATGTAGCCCGCCCGCGAATTGATGCCGGACAGAGGCTGCCCGAACACCTTCACCTGGCCCGTCGACGGCGCCAGCAGGCCGGCGCCGACGTTGAGCAGGGTGGACTTGCCGCAGCCCGTGGGCCCCACCACCGACACGAACTCCCCGGGCGCGATGGCCAGGGAGGTGTCGGCTACCGCGGTGTAGCGCTGGCTGCGGTCGTCACGCGAGACAAAGGTGCAACTGATGTTCTCCAGCGATAGCGCGGCTTCAGCCATTGGGGTACTTCTCGTTGGCGCGGCGGGCGAAATCGTTGGTCCAGACCTTGGACGGATCGATCTTCGAGCCGTCGAAGTCCGCCTGGTAGGCGGCCAGCGCCTTGAGCGCGGTGGCGGCGCCGTCCTCGGGGATCATGCCGTCGGGCGACAGGCCTTCCAGGCTCTTGCCGATGGCGGCCTTGTAGACCGCCGGGTCGCCCAGCAGGTAGGTCTCGGGCACGACCTTGGCGATTTCGTCCGGGCCGGCCTTCTGGATCCATTTGTCGGCGCGCACCAGCGCGTTGGCCAGCGCCTGCGCGGTGTTGGGATTGGCGTCGAGGAAGGCCTGGGGCGCATACAGGCAGCCCGCCGGCATGTTGCCGCCGAAGATTTCCTTCGTGTCCTTGAGGGTGCGGGTATCCACGATGATCTGGATGTCGCCGGGCATCTCCAGCATCGACACCACGGGATCGGTGTTGGAGATGGCGTCGATCTGGCCGCTGCGCAGGGCGGTCACCGCGCCGGCGCCGGCGCCCACGCCGATGATGGACACGTCGGAGGCTTTCAGGCCGTGCTTGGCCAGGAAGAAGCTGACCACCATGTTGGTGGAGGAGCCCGGCGCGGTCACGCCGATCTTCTTGCCCTTCAGGTCGGCCGCGCCCTTGTAGTTGGGCAGGTTCTTCTTGGAAACGCCCACGCCGATCATCGGCGCGCGGCCCTGCAGCACGAAGGCGCGATAGGCCTGGCCCTTGGACTGCATGGACAGCGTGTGCTCGAACGCGCCGGAGACGATGTCGGCGCTGCCGCCCACCACGGCCTGCAAGGCCTTGGAGCCACCCGCGAAGTCGGCGATGCTGACGTCCAGCCCTTCATCCTTGAAATAGCCGCGCGCTTCCGCGATGGACAGGGGGAGGTAGTAGATCAGCGGCTTGCCGCCGACTGCGATCTGGACCTTGGTCTTTTCCAGCTTCTGGGCGCGCACGATGGCGGGCGCCATGCCCATGACGCCGGCGGCACCGGCCATCTTGAGCAGATCACGGCGAGTGACTGACATGTGGTTGTCTCCTAATTGTCGGGTCTACCGATGGCGCCGGTCTTCGCCAGCTCGTCGATAGCCGCTGAATCATACCCCAGCGATTTCAGGACTTCCTCGGTATGTTCCCCTAATCCCGGCCCCACCCAGCGCGTCTCTCCGGGGGTTTCCGAGAGCTTGGGAACGACCGCGGGCAGCTTGACGGGGCTGCCGTCGGCGAAGCGGTGCTGCTCGATCATGCGGCGCGCCAGGAACTGCGGATCGCTGAACATGTCGGCCACGCTGTAGATCTTCCCGACGGGCACGTCGGCGCCCTTCAGGACGTCCAGGGCCTCGTCGATGCCGCGCCCGCCGCACCATTGCTGGATCGCGCCGTCGATCTCTTCCACGCGCCGGGCGCGGCCGTCGTTGCGCGCCAGCCCCGGGTCCGAGGCCAGGTCGTCGCGGCCGATCGCCCGCATCAGGCGGTGGAAAATGGCGTCGCCATTGCCGGCGATGACGATGTTCTGGCCGTCGCGGGTGGTGTAGGTGTTCGAGGGCACGATGCCGGGCAGCGCGCCGCCCGTGCGCTCGCGCACCACGCCGGCCACGTCGTACTCGGGCACCAGGCTTTCCATCATGTTGAACACGGCTTCGTACAGCGCCACGTCCACCATCTGCCCCTGCCCCGCCTGGCATTCGGCGCCCTGCCTGCCGTTCCAGCGTCCGCCCGTGGCGTCGCGGTGGCGCAGCGCCATCATGGCGCCGATCACGCCGTGCAGCGCCGCGATGGAATCGCCGATCGAGATGCCGACCCGCAGCGGCGGCCGGTCGGGATGGCCGGACACGTAGCGCAGGCCGCCCATGGATTCGCCGATGGCGCCGAAGCCCGGCTGGTCCTTCATGGGCCCCGTCTGCCCGTAGCCGGACAGGCGCACCATGATGAGCGCGGGGTTGATCGCGCGCAGTTGTTCGTAGCCCAGCCCCCACTTCTCCAGCACGCCGGGCCGGTAGTTCTCGACCACCACGTCGGCCTCCAGCGCCAGCCGGCGGGCGATTTCCTGCGCGCGCGGGTCTTTCAGGTTGAGCGCGATGGACCGCTTGTTGCGGGCCTGCACCGTCCACCAGAGGGAATTGCCTTCATGCAGATGGCGCCAGCTGCGGATGGGATCGCCGCCTCCGGTGCCGTCCGGACCGTGGGGCGTCTCCACCTTGATGACGTCGGCGCCGAATTCGCCGAAGATGCGCGCGGCGAACGGGCCGGCAATGAGCGTGCCGAGTTCCAGGACCTTGAGTCCGGTCAGCGCTGACATCGTTTGTCTCCTCGCGGATTTTTCCGGCGGCCTTCGATACGTTGCCGAAGGCTCGCCGAGTTTCACTTCAGGTAGTCTTGCGCTCCATCAGGGCCCAGGCGATGGTGCCTGCGTCCACGTATTCCAGTTCGCTGCCCGCGGGCACGCCGCGGGCCAGCCGCGTGACGCGCAAGCCGCGCTCGCCCAGGGCTTCGCCCAGGAAGTGCGCGGTGGTCTCGCCTTCGGCGGTGAAGTTGGTGGCCAGGATGACCTCCTGCACCTCGCCGTCCGTGGCGCGCTTGATCACGCGGTCGAAGTCGAGCTCGCGCGGGCCGATGCCCTCAAGCGGCGCGACCCGGCCCATCAGCACGTAGTACAGGCCGCGGTAGCCGTGGCTGGACTCGATCATGTTCTGGTCCGCCGGGGTTTCGACGATACAGAGCAGCGAGCGGTCGCGCTTGGGATTGCTGCAGGTGCCGCAGACCTCTTCTTCCGAAAAGCTGTTGCAGCGCGCGCAGTGTTTCAGGTCGCGCACCGCGCCGGCCAGCGCCTGCCCCAGCATGTCCGCGCCTTGCGGATCATGCTGCAGCAGGTGATAGGCCATGCGCCGCGCGGAACGCACGCCCACGCCGGGCAGGCGCCGCAGCGCCTCGATCAGCGATACCAGCGGTTCGGGTTCGGGCAGTAAGGGATCCATTGCGGGCCAGGGCCTGTGGATGCGAATGCGGATGCGGCCGGATTCAGAACGGCAGCTTCATGCCCGGGGGCAGCGGCATGCCGGCGGTGACCGATGCCATCTTCTCCTGGGAGGTTGCCTCGGCCTTGCGCAGCGCGTCGTTGAACGCGGCGGCGACCAGGTCTTCCAGCATGTCCTTGTCGTCGCCCAGCAGCGACGGGTCGATCGCGACGCGCTTGACGTCGTGGCGGCAGGTCATGGTGACCTTGACCAGGCCGCCGCCGGAGGCGCCTTCGACCTGGATCTCGGCCAGCGCGTCCTGCGCCTTCTTCATGTTTTCCTGCATCTGCTGCGCCTGGCGCATCAGGCCGGCCAGTTGTCCTTTCATCATGATCGGTGCTTCCTTGAACGAGGGGAATGAGAGATTGCCGCCGCCTCAGGCGGCGGCAGGGGAATCGACGTGGCGGATGGAGCCGGCGACGACCTGCCCGCCGAAATCCGCCACCAGCGCCTGCACGAAGGGATCGACGGCGACCGCGTCTTCGGCGGCCTGCTGGCGCGCGGCGCGCTCGGCCTGGGCCACGGCATGCGCCGTGGCGTCGCCGGTTACGCCGACTTCCACGTCCAATCGTATGCCCTGGCCGAAATGCTCGCACAGCACGGTCTGGAGCCGGACCCGGCTTTCGCTTTCGGCCAGCGTCTTGACGGCCACGCGCAGGACGATCGCATCGCCCTGCACGCCGGCCCATTCGCTCTGGCGAGCCAGTTCGGCGGCCAGGCCGGTGACGGGCAGGCGCGCCGCCAGTTCGGGCCAGCCCGCCGAGGTCATGTCGGCCATCCGCGCGCGCGAACTCCGCTTGCGGGCCGGTGCCGGGCCTTCGCGCCGGGCGGGCGCGGCCGGGGCCGAAGCGGGCCCCGGCGCGGAAGCCAGGGTTTCGAAATCATCGTCGTCCGGATCGGCCGTAAAACCGTTGTCCGGCGCGAAACCGCCTTCGGCGTCGAAGGGAATTTCCTCGTCGACCCAGGAAGGCGGACCGTCGCCGGCATCCTGAACGGGCACGGACGCGGGCGCCGCGACCACGGCTGCCACGGCGGGCGTGACCGCCAGCGCGGCGGATCCGGCCGGTCGTCCGGCGGCCTCGGGCGCGGCGGGCGGGTCGTCCGGCAACGCTTCCCAGGGCGGCACGCTGGAGGCGTCGACGGGCTGGGCCGCGGATGCCTGGGCGGGTTGCGATTCGGATTGCGGCTCGGGCTCGGCCGGCGCGGCTTGGGCGCCGACGGCTTCGGGTTCGGCGCGAGCCGGTTCGGATGCGACGGGCGTGGCGGTCGCTGCCGGCGCGGGTGTCTCGACCGCGGGCGGGGCGGCTGCGGGCTGCGGCGCGGGCGTCGCGGCCACGGCCGCCGGAGCGGGCGCCGCCATGGCAGGCGCCGGC
>NZ_BCTQ01000020.1 GCF_001571365.1 Achromobacter denitrificans NBRC 15125
GCGGGCTGGGCGGCGGCCGGCCTGGGAGCCGGCTTGGCCGCCGCGGCAGGCGCGGCGCTCGCCGCGGACGGGGCGCCGGACGCGGCCGCGGGCGGCTGCGCCCCGCCGACCTGCAAGCCGGCGGCCTGCAGGGCTTGCGCCTTTTTCAGACTGATGCCGCGCACGCGCTCGGCCAGGTCGTCCAGGGATTCGAACTTGCCTCCCCGCTCGCGCTCCCGGACGATGGTTTCGGCGGTGCGCGGCCCGATGCCCCGCACGCTTTCCAGCTGCTGCGCGCTGGCCTGGTTCACGTCCACCGCGCCCGCCGGCGCCGCGGCCAGGCCCAGGCCCGCCGTCATGAGCAACACGCCCATCGCCCGCCGCAAAGCGCGCGGCGTCGACTGGATGCCCGGCTCGCCTTGCGGCGGGCGCCGGCCCGGCCCGTTGATGCGCCGCCAAGGCACAGACAGGCGCGGCCGCGCCACCGCGGAATGCAGGAATGGATTCATGGAAGCCTCCGGAAGTAAGGGGCGCAACGGATGTTGGGCCACGAGGCGATCATGCCGGCCGGCAGGGCCCCCGGCGCGGGCGGTGAACGGAAACATCCACCTCGGTTGGCCACGAGCGCGGCCTGCCCGCGCTCCCCCGGCGCAAGAAAAAAGCCACCGGGGTCAGCAGTGGCTTTGTCCTGGATGGGCGCGCTTACTTGCGGGCGCGCCAGTAGCGCACGTACTCGGTTACGCCGGTCCGCACGTCGCGCATCGGCGCCTGGAAACCCGCCGCGCGCAGGCGCGAGACATCGGCCTGCGTGTAGCTCTGGTAGCGGCCTTTCAGGTCGTCCGGGAACGGAATGTAGCGGATGAGGTCCTGCTCGACCAACTGGGCCAGCGTCAGCTCGGCTTCGCCGCGTTCCGCGCGCAGCGCGTTCACCACGCCGGCGGCCACATCGTTGAACGGCTGAGCCCGGCCCGTGCCGCAATTGAAGATGCCCGACTGCTCGGGATGGTCGAGGAAATGCAGGTTCACGGCGACCACGTCCTCGACGGAGATGAAGTCGCGGCTCTGGCCGCCGTCCGGGTAGCCGTCCCAGCCCGCGAACAGGCGCACGTGCCCATGCTCCAGGAACTGGTTCATGTTGTGGAACGCCACCGAGGCCATGCGGCCTTTGTGCTGTTCGTGCGGACCGTAGACGTTGAAGTAGCGCAGCCCCACGACCTGGGCCGTCAGGCTGTCCATGCGCCGGCGCAGGACCTGGTCGAACAGCAGCTTGGAATAGCCGTAGACGTTCAAGGGGCCTTCGTTGGCCGGGTCTTCCACGTAGACCGAAGAGCCGCCGTACACGGCGGCCGAGGAGGCGTACAGGAAGGGAATGCGGCGCGCCTGGCAGAACTCGAACAGCTCCAGCGTGACGCGGTAGTTGTTGTCCAGCATGTAGCGGCCGTTGCGTTCGGTGGTGTCCGAACACGCGCCCTGGTGCAGGATGGCGCGAATGTCGCCGATGCTGCCCTCGGCGATGCGGCGGCGGAACTCGTCCTTGTCCAGGTAATCGGCGATCTTGCAGTCGACCAGGTTGACGAACTTGTCGCCTTCGGTGAGGTCATCGACCGCGATGATGTCCTCGATGCCGCGGCGGTTGAGCCCGCGCACCAGGTTGCTGCCTATGAAGCCCGCGGCTCCGGTAACGACGATCATGAGGATTCTCCTGCCAGTTCGGCGGCGGTGACGACGGACGTGCCCAGCTTGCCGACGGCGATGCCGCCGGCCTTGTTGGCCCAGGCCATGGCCTCGGCCCAGGGCAGATCGATGGCGCGCGACACCGCCAGGGTGGCGAGCACGGTATCGCCCGCGCCGGACACGTCGAACACTTCGTGCGCCTGCGCGTCGATGTGGTCGCGTCCCGCATCGGTAAACAAAGTCATGCCCTGCTCGGAGCGCGTCACGAGCAAGGCCTCCAGATCCAGGTCGGCGCGCAAGCGCTGCGCCCGGCCGGTGAGTTCGGCCTCGGAATTCCAGCGGCCCACGGCCTGCTGCATTTCCGCACGGTTGGGCGTGACCAGGGTGGCGCCGCGATAGCGCGTGTAGTCGTCGCCCTTGGGATCGACCAGCACCGGCACGCCCGCGGCGCGGGCCAGCGCGATGAGGGCTTCGACCCGCGTGAGCACGCCCTTGGCGTAGTCGGACAGCACCACGATGTCGTGGTTGGCCAGGTGGCGCGCCAGCGAGGCATCCACGCTGTCCAGCGCCGCCTGGGCCGGATGCTGCTCGAAATCCACGCGCAGCAGCTGTTGCTGCCTGCCCAGCACCCGCATTTTCAGCGTGGTGTGCAGCGACGGATCGGAGATCAGGTCGGCCTGGATGCCGGCCTCGGCGGACAGCCGGCGGACGCTGTCGCCCGCCTCGTCTTCACCCAGCACGCCCACCAGCGTTACGTGTCCGCCCAGCGCGGCGACGTTGCGGGCCACGTTGGCCGCGCCGCCCAGGCGGTCTTCGCGGCGCGCCACGCGCACCACCGGCACCGGCGCTTCCGGCGAGATGCGTTCGACCTCGCCGAACCAGTACCGGTCCAGCATCACGTCGCCCACCACGAGAACGCGGCTGCGCGAAATGGCTTCGGCGGGAAAAGATTTCATTCAAGTTCTTCCAGACGGCGCGGCGCGTAGGTTTCCCATGCGTTGCAACCGGGGCATTGCCAGTAAAAACGACGCGCCTGAAAACCGCAACTGCGGCATGCGTAGCGGTCCAGCCGCTGCGTATGCTTGTGGATCAGGCTGCGCAATAGCGTCAGGTCGGCGCCGGGCACCGGGCCGTGGTCGGCGCCGCCCTCGCCGTTGGCGAGTTCGGCCTCCAGCAGGCGGTCCAGCCCCAGCAGGGACGGATGGCTGCGCAAGGCGCCGCGGGCGAAGGTCCACGCCGGCGCGGCCCCCTGCTGCACGCGCAGCTCGCGGAACAGCACGTTGAACAGGTCCAGCGAGGCATGGCGCGCGTACTGTTTCTGGAGGACTTCCAGCCCGGCTTCGGCCTGGTTGGCGGCGCGGTAGTTGGCCAGCACCTGCTCGGCCACCAGGCCCGCGTATTCCGGGGCATCGGTCATGACCGACTCCAGATACAGCCTCTCCCGCTTGGGATCCTGTTCGATCAGGGCCAGGCGGGCGCGCAGCATGGCGGTGCGCACCATGGCGCCCCGGCTCGATGTCGCGTCGATGCCCGACAGGGCGTGGTCGGCGGCATCCAGCGCCTTGTGGGCCGCTTCGCTGTCGGCCGGCTTGGCCAATAGCGCGGTCTGCGCCTGCTCGCAGTAGTAGTGCACGATCTGCGGCACCGGCTCGTCGACCAGGCCTTGCAGCGTCTTCACGGCCTCGATCGCGCGCGGCCAGTCGTGTTCCGATTCGAAGATGCGGATCAGCGAGCGCAGCGCCGGCAAGGCGTAACGGGTGTCCTTCAGCTGCTCGAAGCCGCTTTCGGCGCGGTCCAGCATGCCGGCCTTCAGGAAATCCTGCGCCAGCTCATGCTGGGCATGCTCGCGTTCGGCGGCGGGCAGGTCCGAGCGGCTCAGCAGGCTCTGGTGCACGCGGATGGCGCGCTCCATCTCGCCGCGGCGGCGAAAGAGGCTGCCGAGCGCGAAGTGCAGCTCGGTGGTTTCGGGGTCGAGCTTGGCCACCTCGACGAAGGCGTCGATGGCGCGGTCCGGCTCTTCATTGAGCAGGAAATTCAAGCCCCGGAAATAGGAATCGGGCAGGCTGCGGGTTTCCCGCAGCATTTGCCGGATGTCGAAGCGCGCGGCCAACCAGCCCAGCGCGAACAGCACCGGCACGAAAATCAACCACCAAGGTTCAAAATCCACTGTTCGGGCTCTTGCGGGAAGTCGGTGCGGAAAAGGCGGAATGCAGCGTGCGCAACGGCATTACAGCGGCGACATCGGGGCGACGGCCTCGGGCGGCACGACGGGCGTGGTGCCATTGACCGCGGCCTGGACGCGATCCAGCTCACGGCGCAGGCGCATGGCCTCGCGGCGACGACGCATGGCGGCGGGCACTGTCAGCAAGAGGCCGAACAAGGCGCCCAGCACGAAAACAACCAGCATCACGACGATGAGCGGAACGTCCTGCACCACGTAATCGGCGTAGAACTTCACGGCAACCGGATCGGTGTTCTTCAAGGCGAACATCAATACCGCAACAAACACGAGCAATCGCAGGGCCCAGACGAGGTAGCGCATGACGCATGCTCCTAAGAATTCGAGACTTTCAATTGTAAGCGACGTCTCGGAGATGCCGCGAAAAAACAAAGCCCCTTGATTTCTCAAGGGGCTTCGTCCGCGGTCCGATCCGCCCGAAGGCAGCCTTCAGCCGTGCCGTCAATGCATGGCGTGCAGACTCGCCATCGACGGCATCGGTTCACTCGATCCAGAGGATTGAGCGTCCTCGTCATTGCCGCCGGCCAAGTCCACCCGCTCGCGCAATTCCTTGCCCGCCTTGAAGTGCGGCACCTGTTTTCCAGGCACCAGCACCTGCTCGCCGGATTTCGGATTGCGCCCGATGCGGGGAGACCGCTGCGACAGCGAAAAGCTGCCAAAACCGCGGATCTCGATGCGCTGGCCCGAGGCCAGGGCCTGGGTCATTGCATCGAGCACGGTCTTGACCGCGTAATCGGTGTCGCGGGCGGCCAGCTGAGGATAGCGGGCCGCCAAGGCGGCGATCAGCTCCGACTTGGTCACGAATTAACCGTCGTTGCGCTGTTGGTCCAGCTTGGCCTTCAGCAGCGCGCCGAGGTTGGTGGTGCCGGACGAAGCGCTGGCGTCGGACATGCGCTGGATCGTTTCGGCGGTTTCGGCGTTGTCGCGGGCCTTGATCGACAGCTGGATCGAACGCGTCTTGCGGTCGATGTTGACGATCATGGCTTCGATGTTCTCGCCGGCGGTCAGGACGGTGGTGGCATCTTCGACGCGGCCCGAGGAGATCTCGGAAGCGCGCAGGTAGCCTTCGACGTCCACGGACAGCGTCACGACGGCGCCCTTGGCTTCGACCGACTTGATGGTGCCCGGAACAACGGCGCCCTTGTCGAAGGTGGCAACGAAGTTGTTGAAGGGGTCGCCTTCCAGCTGCTTGATGCCCAGCGAGATGCGTTCCTTGTCGGTATCGATGCCCAGAACCACGGCTTCGATCTCGTCGCCCTTCTTGAAGTTGCGCACGGCTTCTTCGCCAGCTTCCGTCCACGACAGGTCGGACAGGTGCACCAGGCCGTCGATGCCGCCGGGCAGGCCGACGAACACGCCGAAGTCGGTGATCGACTTGATGGCGCCGCGGACCTTGTCACCACGCTTGAAGTTGGTGGCGAACTCTTCCCACGGGTTCTGGCGGCACTGCTTCATGCCCAGCGAGATGCGACGACGGTCTTCGTCGATTTCCAGGACCATGACTTCGACTTCTTCGCCCAGGGTAACGACCTTGCGCGGATCGACGTTCTTGTTGGTCCAGTCCATTTCGGAGACGTGCACCAGGCCTTCGATGCCGGCTTCCACTTCAACGAACGCGCCGTAGTCGGTCAGGTTGGTAACCTTGCCGAACAGGCGGGTGCCTTGCGGGTAGCGGCGAGCCAGGCCCACCCACGGATCTTCGCCCAGTTGCTTGACGCCCAGCGAGACGCGGCTCTTTTCCTGGTCGAACTTGAGGACCTTGGCTTCGACTTCCTGACCCACTTGCAGGACTTCGGAGGGGTGACGCACACGGCGCCAGGCCATGTCGGTGATGTGCAGCAGGCCGTCGATACCGCCCAGGTCCACGAACGCGCCGTAGTCGGTGATGTTCTTGACCACGCCCTTGACCACGGCACCTTCGTGCAGGGTTTCGAGCAGCTTTTGACGCTCTTCGCCCATGCTGGCTTCCAGCACCTGGCGACGCGACAGCACGACGTTGTTGCGCTTGCGGTCGAGCTTGATGACCTTGAATTCGAGGGTCTTGCCTTCGTACGGGGTGGTGTCCTTGACCGGGCGCAGATCCACCAGCGAACCCGGCAGGAACGCGCGGATGCCGTTGGTCATGACGGTCAGGCCGCCCTTCACCTTGCCGGTGATGGTGCCGGTGACCAGCTCGCCGTTTTCCAGGGCCTTTTCCAGTTGCAGCCAGGCCGACAGGCGCTTGGCGCGGTCACGCGACAGGATGGTGTCGCCGTAGCCGTTTTCCAGGGAATCGATGGCCACCGAGACGAAATCGCCAGGTTGCACTTCGAGCTCGCCCTGGTCGTTCAGGAACTCTTCCAGGGGGATCAGCGCTTCGGACTTCAGGCCGGCGTTGACGACGACGAAGTTATGGTCGACGCGCACGACTTCGGCGCTGATGACCTCGCCGGACTTCATGTCCTGGCTCTTGAGGCTTTGTGCGAAAAGGTCGGCGAAGCTTTCGCCGCCGGTGGCGGTAGTGGAAACGGAAGACATGGGGTTGAAATCCATTGGGCCGAAATGGCCGTTAAATACACACCGCAGCGGATTGCCCGCCACAGTGGAGTCAAAATACCTGTTTGCCGGTTCGCCCTTGCGGGGTGGCCCGTGGGGGTTGCGCCATGCTTGAACAGGGCCGATAAAAAAATCAGAAAACCAGGGTGGATTCGCGTAGCCACCCGGCAGGGCCGATCCCGGAATGGATCAGCGGTCC
Source organism: Achromobacter denitrificans NBRC 15125 (assembly GCF_001571365.1). Lineage (GTDB taxonomy): Bacteria > Pseudomonadota > Gammaproteobacteria > Burkholderiales > Burkholderiaceae_B > Achromobacter > Achromobacter denitrificans. The sequence goes on from NZ_BCTQ01000020.1 coordinate 6,627, forward strand.
GCCGAGGCGCGCTTCCAAAAATCCAGTATTGCCTGCACCGTTTCTGCAATCGTCAAATCAGACGAATCCAGCACGTGTGCATCCGCTGCGGGAGCCAACGGAGCCGTAGTTCGCCCCATATCGCGAGCATCCCGCTCGCGCATATCCCGTAGAAGGTCATCTAGATTAGCAGAAATTCCCTTTTCGATCAACTGCTTACAGCGCCTCTCCGCCCGCGCGACCACGTCGGCGACCAGGAACACCTTCAGGGGCGCGTCGGGGAACACCACCGTGCCCATGTCGCGCCCGTCCGCCACCAGGCCCGGAGGCAGCCGGAAAGCGCGCTGGCGCTCCAGCAGCGCCTGGCGCACGCCCGGGAAAGCCGCCACGCGGGAGGCGAAATTGCCCACTTCCTCGCGACGGATGTCGTGGCCGGCCTCCTTGCCCTCCAGATAGATGTGGGGGCCGTCGAAACGCACGTCCAGCGTTTCGGCCACGCGGGCCACGCCAGGCTCGTCTTCGGCCGCCAGGCCGCGATTGATCGCCGCCAGGGCGGTCAGGCGGTAGAGCGCGCCGCTGTCGAGCACCGCCCAGCCCAGCGCCTTGGCGACGCGATGGGCCACGGTGCCCTTGCCGGACGCGGTGGGGCCGTCGATCGTGATGACCGGCACGGCGGAAGGGGTTTCGGAGGAAATCGAAGTCATGGGTACATCCGCTAGGCCGTCACCAGGCCCGCGTAAACGTCAAAGTAACCCGGGAAGGTCTTGCTGACGCAACCCGGGTCGAGGATACGGACCGCCGAGGGGCCGAAGGCCGCCAGCGAGAAGCACATTGCCATGCGATGGTCGTCCCAGGTGCCGATATGCGCGTCGCGCCAGCCGTCCCGGGCCGGCGGCGTCACCCGCAGCCAATCCGGCCCCGATTCCACGCGCGCGCCCAGCTTCTCCAGCTCGGTCTGCATGGCGTGGATGCGGTCCGTCTCCTTGACGCGCCAGCTGCCGATGTTGCGCAGGCGGCAGGGCCCGTCGGCGAACAGCGCCAGGGCGGCCGCGGTCATGGCGGCGTCCGGAATCAGGTTGAAATCCGTGTCGAAGGCTTTCAGGCGCTCGCCCTGCGCCACGCGGGCGCCAGAGACCTCGATCCAGTCGGGGCCGTAGCTCACGGAAGCGCCCATGTCGGCCAGGGTGCCGGCGAAGGCGACGTCGCCCTGGATGCTGTCGGCGCCCACGCCGGTCACGCGCAGCGGACCGCCGCCGATGGCGCCCAGCGCCAGGAAGTAGGAGGCGGTGGAGGCATCGCCCTCGACCGCGATCCGGCCCGGGCTGCGATACGCGGCCCCGCCGTCGATCACGAAGCGGCTCCAGCCGTCTCGCCGCACCTGCACGCCGAAGCGCGCCATCAGGTTCAGCGTGATCTCGATGTAGGGCTTGGAAATGAGTTCGCCCACGACCTCGATCGTTACGGGCTTGCCGGTGCCGCTCGCCTGCAGCGGCGCTGCCAGCAGCAAGGCCGTCAAGAACTGGCTGGACACCGACCCCTGCACCCGCGTCACCGCTTCCTCGGCGATCTCGCCGCGGCCGATATGCAGGGGCGGATAGCCGGGCTGGCCCAGGTAATCGATGCGCGCCCCCAGGGCATTGAGCGCGTCCACCAGGTCCCCGATGGGGCGCTCGTGCATGCGCGGCACGCCCGACAGGCGGTAGTCCCCGCCCATCAGCGCCAACGCCGCGGTCAGGGGACGGATGGCGGTGCCGGCGTTGCCCATGAACAGGTCCGCGCTTTCCACCGGGAAGCGCCGCACGCCTTGCACCGTGACCCGGCCCTCTTCCAGCTCGGACACCTGCACGCCCAGCAGGCGCAAGGCGCCCAGCATCACGCGCGTGTCGTCCGAATCCAGCAGGCCGGTGATGTCGGTGCTGCCTTCGGCGATCGCGGCCAGCAGCAGCACGCGGTTCGAAATGCTCTTGGAGCCCGGCAGGGCGATCACGCCCTGCGCTTGCCGCACCCGCGGCAGATCGAGATAAGGCAAAGCGCCCATGTCAGCTACTCCTTGCGCCAGTTGCGGCGCGCTTGCGCCGCCGTATCCAGCAGCGTCAGCAAAGCCGCGCCGTCGCCTTCGGCAATGGCGCGTTCGGCACGATCCAGCACCGCGCGAACGTCGGCCAGTTCGGCCAGCATCGCGTCGCGATTGGACAGGAAGATATCGCGCCACATCTCCGGCGAACCCGCCGCGATGCGCGTGAAATCGCGAAAACCGCTGCCCGCGAGGCCGAGGCGGGTCGGCGCGTCGGCGGCCAGGGCCACCTGCTCCATGTAGACCGCCGAGAGCAGGTGCGGCAAATGGCTGACGGACGCCAGCACCCGGTCGTGGGCATCGGCATCCATGTCGATCACGTCCGCCCCGCAGGCCTGCCAGGCGCGGCGCGTCAGGTCGAGGGCGGCCGGGCCGTTTTCAGGCAGCGGCGTCAGGACGACGGTGCGCTCGCGGTAGAGATCGGCGTCCGCCGCCTCCGGCCCGGTGCGCGCGGCGCCCGCGATGGGATGGCCGGGCACGAACTGCCCGATCCGCCCGCCCAACGCGGCGCGCGCCGCGGCGACCACTTCCGCCTTGGTGCTGCCGGCGTCGGTGAGCACGGTGCCCGCGCCCAGATGAGGGAGCATGCGCGACAAGGCATCGGCCAGCCCGCCCACCGGCGTGGCCAGCAGGACCAGGTCGGCGCGCGCGGCCGCCTCTTCCAGGGAGACGGCCTCGTCGATCAGGCCCAGTTCGAGCGCGCGCGCCAGCGACTGCGCGTTGCGCCCCGCCCCCAGCACCCTGCCCGCCTGCCCGGCCCGGCGCAGCGCCGCGGCGAAGGATCCGCCGATCAGGCCCACGCCGACGATGGCCAATACAGGAATCAGGGGGCCAGCGGCCCCCTGATCGGAAGACAGTGAAGCGTCGTTCATTCGGACAGGATGGCGGTCAGGGCGTCGATGAAGCGCTGGTTCTCTTCCGGCAGCCCGATGGATACGCGCAGCCACTCGGGCAGGCCGTCGCCGGCCACCGGACGCACGATCACGCCGCGCTTGAGCAGCTCCAGGTTGATGCGCGGAGCATCGCCCACGTGGACCAGCACGAAGTTGCCGTAGCTGGGCACGTAGCGCAGCGCCAGCGCGTCGAACGCGGCGCACAGCTGCGCCTTGCCCGACTTGTTCGAGGCATAGGCCTGCGCCAGATACGCGGCGTCGCCCAGCGCGGCCACGGCGGCGGCCTGTGCCAGCGTGTTGACGTTGAACGGCTGGCGCACGCGGTTCAGCAGGTCGGTCAGGGCGGGCTGCGCCACCGAGAAACCCACGCGCAGGCCGGCCAGGCCGTAGGCCTTGGAGAAGGTGCGCGAGACGATCAGGTTCGGATAGCGGCGCACCAGGGCGGTGCTGTCGAAGCGGAATTCCGGATCGAGGTATTCGTTGTAGGCCTCGTCCAGCACGACGGTGACGCGGTCGCCGTGGGCGGCATGCACGCGCTCCAGGAAGGCCGCGATCTCGTCGCCCGGCACGAAGGTGCCCGTGGGGTTGTTGGGGTTGGCGATGAACACCAGGCGCGTGTCGTCCGCGATCGCGTCGAACATCGCGCCCAGGTCATGGCCGTATTCCTTGGCCGGCACCACGATGTGGCGCGCGCCGCGCGCCTGGGTGGCCAGGCGGTACACGGCGAACGAGTGCTGCGCGTACACGGCCGAGGCGCCCGGTTCCAGCAGCGCCAGCGCCGCGATCTCCAGGATGTCGTTGGAGCCGTTGCCCAGCGTGATCCAGTTCATCGGCACGCCGTAGCGTTCGGCCAGCGCCGCCTTCAGGTCGAAGCCGTTGGGATCCGGGTAGCGCGCCAGCGATTCGGCCGCGGCCAGCATGGCCTCGCGCGCCGACTTGGGCATGCCCAGCGGGTTTTCGTTGGAGGCCAGCTTGACGATGCCGGCCGGATCCAGCCCGAACTCGCGGGCCAGTTCTTCGATGGGCTTGCCCGCCTGGTAAGGGGCGATGGCGCTGACGTGCGCGGGTGCGGCGAGGGGCTTGGATGCGGTGGTCATGTTGTGGAGACTCACGACGCCGGGTAGGAACCCAGCACTTTCAGGTAGGCGACCTGCGCCTGCAGGGCGGCAAGCGCGCGTTCGACGTTCGGGTCATTGCGGTGCCCCAGCACGTCGACGTAGAAATAGTATTCCCACTGGCCGGTGCGGGCGGGCCGCGACTCGAAGCGCGTCATGGACACGCCGTTGGCCGCCAGCGGCGCCAGCATTTCGTAGACGGCGCCCGCGCGGTTCGGCACCGCCAGGATCAGGCTGGTCTTGTCCTGCCCGCTGACCAGCGGCTCGATACTGCCGATCGCCAGGAAGCGGGTGCGGTTGTGGGGATCGTCCTGGATACCCGCGGCGACGACCTGGAGGTTCCAGGCCGGCGCGGCCACTTCGCCCGCGATGGCCGCGATGGAGGGATCGGACGCCGCCGCGCGCGCGGCCTCGGAATTGCTGGAGGCGGCCACGCGGGCCACGTCGGGATAGTTGCGCGTCAGCCAGCCCTGGCACTGGGCCAGCGCCTGCGGGTGCGCGGAGATGGTCTTGATGCCGTCCATGCTGCCCGACTGCGACATCAGGCAATGGCGGATGACGAGCGAGCGCTCGCCCAAAATCTTCAGCGGCGTGTTCAGCAGCAGGTCCAGGCTGCGGTTGACGGCGCCCTCGGTGGAGTTCTCCACCGGGACCATGCCCACGTCGGCCTGGCCCGCCTCGACGGCGCGGAAGACTTCGTCGAAGGACGCGCACGGCAGCTTCTGCACGGCATGGCCGAAGTGCTCCATCGCGGCCTGCTCCGAGAACGAGCCCTGCGGCCCCAGGAAGGCGACCGTCATGCCGCGCTCCAGGCCTCGACAGGCCGAGATGATCTCGGTCCAGACCGCCGCCACGCCCGCGTTCGGGAACGGGCCGGGGTTGGTCTGCTGCAGGCGGCGGATGACTTCGGCTTCGCGCTCGGGGCGCAGCACCGGGCCGTCGGCGTGCGCGGCATGCTTGACCTCGCCCACTTCCAGCGCGGCGCGCGCGCGCTGCGTCAGCAGTTCGAGGATCTGCGCGTCCAGCGCGTCGATGCGTTGACGCAAGGGGAGCAGCTTGCGCTGCAGATCATCAGCCATAGCGACGCTCGAATTCCTTCAGGTACTCGACCAGCGCCGACACCCCTTCCAGGGGCACGGCGTTGTAGATGGAGGCGCGCATGCCGCCCACGCTCTTGTGGCCCTTCAACTGCGTCAGGCCGGCGGCGTCCGCGCCTTGCAGGAAGGCGTCGTTGAGCGATTCGTCGCGCAGCACGAACGGCACGTTCATGCGCGAACGCACGGGCGCGTGGATGGGATTGCGGTAGAACGAGGTGCCGTCCAGGTAGCCGTACAGCAGGTCGGCCTTCGCCTTGTTCGCGGTTTCCATGCCCGCCACGCCGCCGTTGGCCTTGACCCACTTGAACACCAGGCCCGCGACGTAGATCGCGAAGGTGGGCGGCGTGTTGTAGCGCGAGTGCTCGGCGGCCACGTTGGCGTAATCGAACGCGGACGGGCAGATCGGCAAGGCATGGCCGATCAGGTCGCGGCGCGCGATGACGACCGTCACGCCCGCCGGGCCGGCGTTCTTCTGCGCGCCCGCGTACAGCAGGCCGCAGCGCGTCACGTCCATGGGACGCGACAGGAAATGCGAGGACGCGTCGACCACGAGCGGCACGTCGGGCGCGCCCAGCTCGGCGGTATCCGGCCAGTCCATGAACTCGACGCCGCCGATGGTCTCGTTGCTGCACAGGTGCAGATAGGCCGAGTCCTTGCGCACCTGCCAGGTATCGACCGGCGGCACCCAGGTCAGCGGCGCCTGCTCGCGGCCATCCAGTTCGATGGCCTGCTCGCTGCTCGCCGCCACTTGCGCGCTGCCGTAGCGCCCGGCTTCCTTGTACGACCGCTTGGACCAATGGCCCGTCACGACGAAGTCGGCCGCCGGCGTGCCGCGGCGTCCCATGAGGTTCATGGGAACGATGGCGTTCTCCCCGGAACCCCCGCCCTGCATGAACATGACGGCGTAATCCGCCGGCAGCCCGAGCAGGTCGCGCAGGTCGGATTCTGCTTCATCGCAGATCTGCACGAAATGCTTGCCGCGATGGCTCATTTCCATCACGGACATGCCGCTGCCGTGCCAGTCCAGCATTTCCGCAGCGGCTTGCTGCAGCACCACCTCGGGCAAGGCCGAGGGGCCTGCCGAGAAGTTCCAGGGGCGGGCCATTATTGCTCCGTAGGTTCCGTCGAATCCGTCGTTTCCGCGGCGCCGTCGCCGTCGCCGCCGTCCGTGTCCTGACCGTCCTCGTCGAGGTCGCCGTCATCGTCCGCGTCGCTTTCCACGACACGGCGCACGCCCGACAGCGTGCTGCCGTCGTCGACGTTGATGAGCGTGACGCCCTGCGTGGCGCGGCCCATTTCACGGATTTCCGACACGCGGGTGCGCACCAGCACGCCGCCGGTCGTGATCAGCATGATCTCGTCCGAAGGCATGACCAGCACGGCGCCGACCACCTTGCCGTTGCGCGAGCTGGTCTGGATGGCGATCATGCCCTTGGTGCCGCGGCCATGGCGCGTGTACTCGGTGATCGGGGTGCGCTTGCCGTAGCCGTTTTCGGTGGCGGTCAGCACGCTTTGCGTTTCGTCGCCGGCGACCAGCAGCGCGATCACGGTCTGGGTGTCTTCCAGCATCATGCCGCGCACGCCGCGGGCGTTGCGGCCCATCGGACGCACGTCGTTCTCGTCGAAGCGCACGGCCTTGCCGGCGTCGGAGAACAGCATCACGTCGTGCTTGCCGTCGGTAAGGTCGGCGCCGATCAGGTAGTCCCCGTCGTCGAGGTCGACGGCGATGATGCCGGCCTTGCGCGGGTTGGAGAAGTCGGACAGCGGGGTCTTCTTGACGGTGCCGCGCGAGGTCGCCATGAACACGTAGTGGTCTTCGCTGAATTCCTTGACCGGCAGCACCACGGTGATCTTCTCGCCTTCAGCCAGCGGGAACATGTTCACGATGGGCTTGCCGCGGGAATTGCGCGTGCCTTGCGGCACTTCCCAGACCTTCAGCCAGTACACGCGGCCGCGGTTGGAGAAGCACAACAGGAAGTCGTGCGTGTTCGCGATGAACAGCTGGTCGATCCAGTCGTTTTCCTTCATCGCCGTGGCCTGCTTGCCGCGCCCGCCGCGCTTTTGCGAGCGGTACTCGGACAGCGGCTGGCTCTTGATGTAGCCGCCGTGCGACAGCGTCACGACCATGTCGGTCGGGGTGATCAGGTCTTCGGTGTCGAGTTCGGTGGCGTTCAGCTCGATCTCGGAGCGGCGCGTATCCTTCGCGCCGGTCGAGAACTCGGCCTTGATGGCCTGCAGCTCTTCGCCGATGATCGTGGTGATGCGCTCCGGACGCGCCAGGATATCCAGCAGGTCGGCGATGGTGGACATGATGTCCTTGTATTCGCCGACGATCTTGTCCTGCTCCAGCCCGGTCAGGCGTTGCAGGCGCATGTTCAGGATTTCCTGGGCCTGCGTGTCGCTCAGGCGGTACATGCCGTCGCCCTGGAGGCCGAATTCGGCGCCCAGGTCGTCCGGACGGAAGGCCGCGCGGCCTCCCGGCGTATCGCCGTCGGCGCGCGACAGCATCTCGCGCACCAGGGACGAATCCCACGATTTCGCCATCAGTTCCTGGCGAGCCACCGGCGGCGTCGGCGCCGCCTTGATGATGGCGATGAAATCGTCGATGTTGGCCAGCGCCACGGCCAGGCCTTCCAGCACGTGGCCGCGTTCGCGGGCCTTGCGCAGCTGGAACACCGTGCGGCGCGTGACCACTTCCCGGCGGTGCTGCAGGAAGTAGTCGATCATCTGCTTCAGGTTGAGCAGGCGGGGCTGGCCGTCGACCAGCGCCACCAGGTTCATCCCGAAGGTGTCCTGCAGCTGGGTATTCTTGTACAGGTTGTTCAGCACCACCTCGGGCACTTCGCCCCGCTTGAGCTCGATGACCAGGCGCATGCCGTCCTTGTCGGACTCGTCCCGGATATCGGAAATGCCTTCGATCTTCTTGTCGTTGACCAGCTCGGCGATGCGTTCCTGCAGCGTCTTCTTGTTGACCTGGTAGGGGATCGCGTCGACCACGATGGCCTGGCGGTTGCCCTTTTCCATGTCCTCGAAGTGGGTCTTGGCGCGCATGATGACGCGGCCGCGGCCCGTGCGATAGCCTTCGCGCACGCCGGACATGCCGTAGATGACGCCGCCCGTGGGGAAGTCAGGCGCCGGGATGAGCTCCATGAGCTCATCGACCGTGCACGCCGGATTGCGCAGGCAGTACAGGCAGCCGTCGACCACTTCCTGGAGGTTGTGGGGCGGAATGTTGGTGGCCATGCCCACCGCGATGCCGGAGCTGCCGTTGACCAGCAGGTTGGGCAGGCGCGAGGGCAACAGCAGCGGCTCTTGCTCGCTGCCGTCGTAGTTGGGGCCGAAGTCCACCGTTTCCTGGTCGATGTCGGCCAACAATTCGTGCGCGATCTTGGCCAGGCGGATTTCGGTGTAACGCATGGCGGCGGCGTTGTCGCCGTCGATGGAGCCGAAGTTGCCCTGGCCGTCGACCAGCATGTAGCGCATGGAGAAATCCTGCGCCATGCGGACGATGGTGTCGTAGACGGACTGGTCGCCGTGGGGGTGGTACTTACCGATGACGTCCCCGACGATACGCGCCGACTTCTTATAGGCGCGGTTCCAGTCGTTGTTCAGTTCGTGCATCGCGTAGAGCACGCGCCGGTGGACGGGCTTGAGGCCGTCCCGCACATCCGGTAGCGCCCGACCGACGATCACGCTCATCGCGTAATCGAGGTAACTGCGGCGCATCTCTTCTTCCAGCGATACCGGAAGCGTCTCCTTGGCAAAGGAATCCATATATATAACGACAGAATCGTGTAAGGAGGAACCCGGGCCGGGTAAACAGGAAATTCTATCATTCGATTCACGGAGCGGTCAGATGGGCCGCCCGAACAGGCGCCCCGGCAAGCCAGGCCGCGCAACATCCGGACACGGCTGCCGGCTCGTCCGCCCGCGCCCTGCGGGCCTGTTGCCAAAAACCAACATGGGAAACGGATGGAGTGCCGAAAACGTCATATCCAGCGTTAATGCGCCTGTCCAGGGAAGCCAAAGCCCCCCAAATGCCTTAAGATTGTTTCCAGCACGCAGGAAACCCAGTAGCTATTCCTTTGAACCAGCTCTTGGCGTTGCTATACTGGCCCCGTTTTCCTGATATGCGGCGGGGGTTCGCTGCGAGTCACTTATCCAGCTTCAAGCTCAACGAGGAGAAACATGAACAAACCCTCCAAATTCGCTCTGGCGCTCGCCTTCGCCGCTGTCACGGCCTCTGGTGTAGCTTCCGCGCAAACCGTGGACAACTGGCGCAACCCGTTCGGTGACGTTTGGAAGAACGGCACGAACGAACTGTGCTGGCGCGATGCTTTCTGGACCCCGGCCACCGGCATCCCCGGTTGCGACGGCGTTCCGGTTGCACAACAGAAGGCGAAGCCGGCCCCGATGGCGGCAAAGGTCGTGTTCAATGCTGACACGTTCTTCGACTTCGACAAGTCGACCCTGAAGCCCGAAGGCCGTCAACTGCTGGACCAAGTCGCCCAGCAAGCTCGCGGTATCGACCTCGAAACCATCATTGCTGTGGGCCACACCGACTCGATCGGCACGGAAGCCTACAACCAGAAGCTGTCCGAGCGCCGCGCCGCTTCGGTCAAGAGCTACCTGGTCAGCAAGGGTATCGACCCGAACCGTATCTACACGGAAGGCAAGGGTGAGCTGAACCCGATCGCTTCCAACAAGACGAAGGAAGGCCGCGCCCAGAACCGTCGCGTTGAGATCGAAATCGTGGGTAGCCGCAAGTAATTGCCGGACTAGCTACAATAAAGGGGCCTCGCATAGCGAGGCCCTTTTTTTCGCCGCCAGCGCACCGCTTTGGTGCGGCGGCGCGCCCTCCTCGCCTCGCGCGGACCCCTCTATATATAGAGTCGCCTTACGCTGGACCCGCCCATGACCACGCAAACCCACGACACCGCCCGCCCCGCCGTCAACGCCGACCAGGCCGAACTGGATAAGTTCGCCGCCCTGGCCAGCCGCTGGTGGGATCCCGAAAGCGAGTTCAAGCCCCTGCACGCCATCAATCCGTTGCGGCTGGAATGGATCCAGGAATGCGCGGGCAGCCTGGCAGGCAAGGCCGTGCTGGACGTGGGCTGCGGCGGCGGCATCCTGTCCGAAGCCATGGCCAAGAGCGGCGCCGAGGTAACCGGCATCGACCTGGCCGACAAATCCCTGAAGGTGGCGCGCCTGCACGGCCTGGAATCGGGCGTCAAGGTGGATTACCGCAAGGTGCCCGTCGAAGAGCTGGCCGCCGAGCGGCCCGGCCACTACGATGTGGTGACCTGCATGGAAATGCTGGAACACGTGCCGGATCCGGCTTCGATCGTGCGCGCCTGCTCCGCCCTGGTCAAGCCGGGCGGCTGGGTGTTCTTCTCCACCCTGAACCGCAACGCCAAGTCCTTCCTGTTCGCCATCCTCGGCGCGGAATACGTGCTGCGGCTGCTGCCCCGCGGCACCCACAGCTACGAACAGTTCATCAAGCCCAGCGAACTGTCCGCCGCGGCGCGCGGCGCCGGCCTGGAGCCGGTCAGCATGCGCGGCATGGAATACAACCCCATCACGCAGATCTATACCCTGTCGTCCAACACTTCGGTCAATTACCTGATGGCTACCCGCAAATGAGCGCCCTGATTCTGTTCGACTTCGACGGCACGCTGGCCGACACCGCCCCCGACCTGGCTGCCGCGGCCAACCGCCAGCGCACCCGCAAGGGCCTGGAACCGATGGCGTACGAGGCGCTGCGCCCGGTGGCCTCGCAGGGCGCCCGCGGCCTGCTGCGCGTCGCCCTGGGCCTGGCCCCCGGCGACGCCGATTACGAACCCACCCGCCTGCAGTTCCTGGAGGACTACGCGGCCGGGTCCACCGTGCACAGCAAGCTGTTCCCGGGGATCGAGGCCCTCCTGGCCGACATCCGCCGCCGCGGCCTGTCCTGGGGCATCGTGACCAACAAGGTCACCTACCTGACCCTGCCCATCGTCGAGTTCCTGGACCTGACGCGCGAGAGTTCCGTGCTGGTCTGCGGCGACACGACCGCCCATTCCAAGCCGCACCCCCTGCCGCTGCAGCACGCCGCCCGCGAGGCCGGCTTCTCCGTCGAGCGCTGCGTCTATGTCGGCGACGACCTGCGCGACATCCAGGCGGCGCACGCGGCGGGCATGCCCGCCGTCGCGGCGGCCTACGGCTACGTCGGCGAGGACGACAACATCACCACCTGGGAAGCGGAAACCTGCGCCCACTCCTCCACCGAACTGTGGCCCGCCATCGAACCCCTGCTGCCCCGCGATCTGCGCTAGGCGCGGCGGGGCGAGCCGCTATCCGGACCGCCCCGACCCGGCGCCGATCCACCGAATTAGTTGACAATAACGAACAATCTTTCCCGGATCGGCGTCTTTATCCCGAAACCAAAGTCACTTAAAGTGTGACTCATGCACGGTATCGGGGTCTTCCCGATACCCCACCGGCCAACGCCGGAGCCCCGGGCAATGCCGCCCGCGGCCTTAGATCCAACGCGCCGACGCCAGTCGGCCCAGGCGCGGTGCCGGACGCCCCCGGGGCGCCGAGCACGCCAGACCTTTTCATTCGCCCTTGAACGCCTGTCCGCGCGCCGCCTTCCCGCGCCGCGCCAGAGGAATGCCCATGCTATTGCCCATCTTGCTGCTTTCCGCCGCCGGGTTCACCATCCTGACGACCGAATTCCTGATCGTCGGCCTGCTGCCGGGCCTGGCCCGCGACCTGAACGTCACGGTGTCCCAGGCCGGCCTGCTGGTCTCGCTGTTCGCCTTCACCGTGGCGGCGACCGGCCCGCTGCTGACCGCCCTCATGGCCAACATCGAGCGCAAGCGCCTGTTCATCAGCGTGCTGGTCCTCTTCGGCCTGTCCAACGCCGTGGCCGCGGCCGCGCCGAACATCTGGGTCATGGCCGTCGCCCGCTTCGTCCCCGCGCTGGCCCTGCCCGTGTTCTGGTCGCTGGCCAGCGCCACGGCGGTGGAACTGGTCGGCCCCGCCCGGGCCGGGCGCGCCATCTCCACGGTGGCGTTCGGCATCGTCGCGGCCACCGTGTTCGGCATCCCCATCGGCGTGCTGATCTCCGACGCCTTCGGCTGGCGCGCCGCCTTCGCCGTGCTGTCGGTCGTGGCGTTCGCCAAGGCCCTGCTGCTGCTGTTCACCTTCCCCAGCACTCGCGTCCGCGCCGACGGCGTCCGGCTCGTCACTCAGCTGCGCATCCTGCGCAACCCCATGGTGGTCGGCCACGTGCTGCTCTCGCTGCTCGTCTTCACCGGCATGTTCACCGCCTACACCTATCTGGCGGACATGCTGGAACGGCTGGCCGGCTTCAACGGCCAGATCGTCGGCTGGACCATGATGGCGTTCGGCGCGGTGGGCCTGATCGGCAACACGCTGGGAGGCCGTCTGGTGGACCGCAGCCCGCTGGGCGCGACCGCCCTCTTCTCCTCGCTGATGGCGGCCGGGCTGGCGGCGCTGGCCCCCGTCATGGCGTCTCACGGCCTGCTGGCCGTGGCGCTGGGGGTCTGGGGCATCGCCCAGGCGGCCCTCTTCATCGTGTGCCACGTGCGGCTGATGAAATCGGCGCCCGAGGCGCCGGCATTTGCCGCGTCCCTGAATATCTCGGGCGCCAACATCGGCATCGGGCTGGGCGCCGTGGTGGGCGGAGGCGTCATCGACCGCTACGGCCTGGCGTCCCTGGGTTGGGCGGCTGCCGCCATCGTCGCCGTGTCGGTCGGCCTGGCCTTCCTGCTGATGGCCGCCTCGCGCGCCCGGCCGCAGTCCAAGGCCGCCTGCGCCAACGCCGCCTGAGCCCCGCTGTGTCCCCGGCGCCACGCCATACGCGCCGGGGAGCAGGAATACAGCAGGCTATGGCATTTACCAGTACAATAGAACTTCTTGGGGCCGATCCGGATTCGACGTGGGTCGCGAAACAACTCAGGGCATGCCGAGCACCAGTACGCTCGTTAAACCACTGGAACACTACAAACGCCAACGACGAGCGTTTCGCTCTCGCCGCTTAAGCGGTGAGCCGCTGCACTGATCTGTCCTTGGGTCAGGCGGGGGAAGGCAACTTCCTAGGGGGGCAACCCTCGAACCGCAGCAGCGACATTCACAAGGAATCGGTTTGAACTGGGGTCACACGGTTCAAATTTAAATTACGTGAATCGCTCTGGTCCGGCCTGTCGGTTGGCTAAGTCCAGGGTTAAAACCAAATAAATCGACTACGCATGTAGAACTGGTTGCGGAGGGCTTGCGGACGGGGGTTCAATTCCCCCCGGCTCCACCAAATTAGCAAGCTATAGACAGTACAGGACAGGGGCGGACGGGTTAACCGATCCGCCCTTTTCTGTCTCCAACTGTCCACCGTTTCACACCGTTTTCACACCCAAATCACACGAGCCAGAAACGTCCTGGATTCCCCTGTGCGCTGTCCGCCAGCGCGGCGTCCGAGCTACAGTCGGGCCATGGAAATCTGGCCTTTCAACGAGCACTTCACCGTCGCGGAATTCGCCGCCCTGCCCGTTGCCGCACAGCGGCAGATCGCGCTGATCGTCCGCGCACTCGTCGAGTACCTAGATCGCCATCCGGAGGAAGCCGCGGACCTGGAGTGACCCTATACTGGCCCTTCCCCTCGGTCAGGAGTGCGTCATGTGCGGTCGCATCGTCCAGAAGGCAGGCCCCATGGACTACGTGGAGCGCCTGTTCCCCAATCCCCACCGGATCTTCTCCGACCCGGCCGGCCCACGCTACAACATCCCGCCCGGCACGCGCCCGCTGACAATGCACCGGCTGGCCGGCGACTTCGAACTGGAGCGGCTCGCCTGGGGATACCGGCCGCAAGGGTCCAAGTTCTTGATGTCGAATGCGCGCCTGGACAAGATTCAGGCAAATAAGTGGCCTTGGAAGATGCTGACCGGCCAGCGCATCCTGGTGCCGGCCGACGGCTGGTATGAATGGAAGCCGCTGGACGACAGCCCGAAGCCACCGAAGCAGCCCTATTACATCCACGCCAAAGATGGCGCGCCACTGTTCTTCGCCGCCCTGTCAGCCTGGCGCGCTGGCGCAGAGAAGGACGCGGCCCACGGGTTCGCGATCGTCACCAACGACGCCGCCGGCGGCATGGTGGACGTGCACGACCGGCGCCCCGTGGCCCTCCCGGCCGACCTCGCCATGCACTGGATGGATCCGGACTTCCCAGCCGCCCAGGCGGTCGCGCTGCTCAGCGAGGGCCTACCGGAATCGGCATTCATCTGGCACCCGGTGCGCCAGGAAGTGGGCAATTCAAAGTACCAGATGCCGGACGCAATCGACCCCATTTAAGTTGGAATACACTGTTCATCCGAACAGTATTTTCACGCAGGTTGCAGCATGGGAAAGCCCGCCCGAACCCCACCGATCCCTCTGGATCGCCTGATCGCCCTCTGGAAAATCTCCCTCCCGGTGAGCATCGAGCGCGAGTTGCTATCCGAAATCAGCAGGGAGCACGGGGTACTACAGGAGGCCCGCGACCTCGTGGAAATCATCGACCGCGCCTGGAACGAAGAGGTCGGCAGTCATTTCGCGGCCATCCACCGCATAAAACTGCTCCTGGACGAGGAACCGGCCGTGATCGCCCGGAACCTGAGGGCGCCGAAAGTCTAGGGAGCGACGCCCAGCCCCCGGATGTACCCCTGCAGGCCGTTCACCTGGTCAGCCCATCGTGCAGCATCTTTTCCCATCTGCTCATATCGTCCGACACACGATCCAATAATTCCGATCCAGTCGGGGCCGGTTGCATCAGGTCCCGCGCTGGCGCCGGTAGCTTCGGCGCGCCGCTGGGCAAGCTGGCGGAGCAGCCCGTCAATGCGGCCACGCTGAGCGGCAACAGTCCTTTCAGCAGCTTCTCGCGCCAGGACGGCGCCACGGTATTGGGCATCAGCACGATCCTTTCCCTCCTGCCAGGCGCGCTCGATGGCAGTCTGGCGTTTCTCGATTTCGGCCAGCTTAGCGTCGGCCCCAGCCTGGAACTGGCGCGATCCGTACCACTGGCGTTCCAGGACCACGCCCGCCACCAGCGCCGCCCCGACCACGGCCACCGCGGCGTAGCCCTTCCAGCCGGCCAGCGCGCTCACGGTGCCACCTCGGTCAATGCCTGGGCATGGTTGCCGGCCCATTTCGCACGAAGCCCCGCACGCTGGGTCGGCGTGCCGCGCGCGTAGGCGCCCGGGCGCCAGGTTCGCAGGTACAGAGCCCAGGCGCCCTCGGCATCGCCGACCGCCGGAAGCCGGCCCGGGTCGCTCCACAAGAGCAGCCGCGCCAGGCCAGCCGCCAGCACATCGTCATGCTCGATGGCGTCCCAGATCGCGGCATCGCGCGCCGGTACGCCCCGGGCCTGGTACAGGTGCGCGGCCGCGGCGCGCGTGGCGACGTGCAGCCGAACACCGTGCACCATCCCGCCGCCCTGCTCCGCCTGCCAGAAGCTCTTCGCCGGTCCAACCGGGCGCGGCGGCCTTCCCACCAGCTGACGCCTGTGTTCGAACCGGGATTCCTGCAACCCGGTGGCCAGCAGCATAATGCGCGCTTCGGGCGTGTCCATCTTGGTGGGAAGCAGCGCCAGCGCGGGGGTGATGGCGTCGGAAACGATGGTATCCAAGGTCATAGCGTGGGCTTCCTGATGTGCTTTGCCGTCACGGCGGCAACGTAGAAGGCGGCCGACGCGGCAAGCGCGGCATCGCCGGCGCTGGCCCAGCCGGCCATGAAGATCCGGCATGCGGCGCCAGTGGCGGTCAGGCTGACGGCGGCCAGGCCGATTCGTTCGAACGTGGTGTCCTTGATGGCCCGCGAGAACACGGCCAGCACCGCGCCGCCGGCGACGATGAGCCAGCTTACGAAGGCCAGCACGGCCCACAGGGTCAAGTAGATGGTGCTGTCCATGTCACGCCCCTTTGCCGCGCACGCGGTCAATCACGGCCTGCCACAGTGCGGCGATTGGGGCAGCCTGCACCGCCTCCCAGCCGCGCGAGACGATGGCCATGCCAAACATCCCCGTCAGGAACCCGGCCAGGCCTTCAGGAATGCCCAGCAGCAGCGACAGATACGGCGATGCGTAATAGGCCACCAGCGAGCCGCTGGCCGCCATGCTCAACCTCGCCGGCCATGACCCTTGCAGATAGCGCATGGACACCGCCGCGCCCAGCACGCCGGCGAACTTTGCCGCAAGGGCGTCGAAGTCTTGGATGTTCAATCGTGTCCCCTATAGGCATGAAAAAGCCGCCCGGAGGCGGCGTATGGTTCTTGTGTCGTTGGCCTACAGCTGTATCGCCTCGGCCGCGATAAACAGCTGGTCAAGCATCGCGTCACTCCATTGGAGCGCCGCAGCGCCTGCGGCCAGGGCCGGACTATCCCGCCGGAACGTGGCTCCCTTCTGGAATGCCAGACGATGGAGCGGGTCCGTCGCCGGATCTGCGGCCCAGGCTTCCACCTGATCGAACAGCCCAGCGGCCATCAGCGCGGCGTAGGCTTGTGCGGCGGATACCTCCTGCGGTACGTACACCGGCTCAGGGTCGGCCGGCTCAATCACGCCGCCGGCGCGCTCCCACTCCAGGAACGCCTGATATTCCTTGTTGGCCTCGTCACGCGGGACATAGGCGCCATCGTCCAAACGCTGGATCAGTGTGTCATTGATGATTTTGTACATATCAGAACCTCGCGTCAGCAATCCAAGACCAAACGTTATTCACCATCCCGGCGTTCTGAAAGTTCCAGTTCACGAAGCCGACGCTGGCAGCTTGAACGACAACCGTGCCGTTCACTACCGCCCGGGTAACGGTGGGGGTGGCGCGCTTTTGGACCGCAAACTTATGCGATAGATATTGGACGGTCGTCGCATTGTTACCCGGGTTGGTGTAGCCGAACTGTCCATCTGATACTTCGTAATAGCGCTGGCACATCGCAAACTCTTGGCTGATCGGCCGATCTTCGAAGGGTGTCGCCTGATTACCTGGCTCGATCTGGACCTTGCTAATTTCAAGGGTTGCTCCGCTGGTGCTGACGGTGCGTATCGAGCCGGTCGCACGCGTGGTTTCTGTCGACAGCCACGTGCTTACGGCACCCTCGTAGTTCGTTCCGCTGCCCAGGTCGAATACCAGCTGCATTCCCAGCCCATTGGTGCGGTCCCAGTTGGCAATTCCGCCTTGGTCGATGGGAATCGTCAGCGTCTTCTTTTCCCAGGTGCCCGCCGTACCCACAGGGAACGTTCGCACATAGGACCGGAACGACGGAGAACCACCGTTTAGGAAGGCGATGCTGTAGTCGCCAACGATCGAGGCCTTGACCCAGAAACTGACCGTGAAGGAGCCACCCCACAAGGAGCCCAGCGCCAGAGCAAGTAGGTTCTGACCCTCGATGGGCTGCGAGAGACGGTTTCTGTCCGACGCGCCAGGAGTTGCTGCTGCGTTGGACGTTATGCGAGCGCTATATCCTCCCACTCGATCCTGCCCATAATCAGCCCCTGCCGCCTGCTGCGTGACAGTCACAGATGTGGTGCCAGCAGCGTGGATCCGCCATTGATCCGCCGTATACGGGTTGCCGCTCGCGGACGTGATGGGGCCGATCGATGTGCCCAATTGCCAGACGCGGAAATCTCCATTGATGATCTTGTTCTTATTGCCGAACGCCCCACCACCGAAGCCGCGCGAATAGTCGGATACGTACTGGCTTCCGTCCCAGTAGAACGTGCCCTGGCCCGGCAGGTACACCGGGCCGATGTCCGACGTCGGCAGCACGTTCACCACCGTGATCCCACCCGTGCCGCCGGCCGTTCCGGAAATGTCGTCCTGGGACCACACCAGCACGTCGCCGGCAGTCTTGAGAACCCACGTGTATTTCAGACCGTCCTGCAGGAACACCACGGCCTCACCGCGGTCGTCCAGCACAATCGGGTTCGTGTTGGCGGCCAGGCCGGCGGAGTCCTGATAGGTCGCCTGCGGCGTCGTCGTCGTGTTGGCATAGGTGTACAGCAGCCCACCCACCAGCGGCCGGCCGTTCAGGTCGATGGCCTGAAACCTGGGCGAAATGTATGATTGCGGCATTGCAAGCCCCAAAAAAAGCCCCGGCTATAGGCCGAGGCTGCTATGTTTACGAAATGGAAAACTTCCTACCGGCTTCCCTAATTGCCTATCTCGCTTTCGCCCTGGTGAAAGGAATATGGGATGGCTTTCACGAATCACCGACTGTTGGTGGGCGTCTTGATCCCCATCCCCAACGCGCCGCCGACACTGACGGATGGGTAGAGGAGACGATTCAGTCCCCCGAGACCCGGGAGTGGGCGCGGCGCACTGGCTGCACGATCGAGAGCAGAAAGCCCTGATCCCCCTTCGTTCAGCAACAGGCGCGCCAGACGGTTCTGGACATCCTCATTGCCAGACCGCATTAGGGCATTAGCAGCGGCGCCCAGCCTATTGCCGACCACAGCACCAGCGGCACCACCAGCAGGCCCTCCTATCATGAACCCGAGGCCGCCGCCAGCCAGAGCCCCCGGCCCGATGGCGCCGGCCACTTCGCCGACGCGACCGGGGAGCATGGTGGACAGCATGTTTTGCATCGCCAGGTTCTGAGCGGTATTCGTGCCCAGCGAGCGCCCGGCCTGGGCCTGCCCCTGACGCATCAGGTCGTCGCGGATATCCGTCAGGGCCGCAACTTTCTCCGCCGTGACGGATTTCGCCTCGTTCATGCCCGGCTTCTGCTGGGCCTTCTCCAGGTTGCGCAGTGCGTTCTGTACGCGCGCCAGCGTGATGTTCCCTTGGGCATCCGTGAGATTCATCCCCTGCAGGTACGCCATCTGGTCGATGTCGCGAGAGGCTGCGGAATAGGCTTGCCGAGCCTCCGCATAGCCTGGTATCTCCCTGTCCATCATGTCGACCAGCCGGCCTTTCACCTGCAGGACGCTGGCGGCCTTACTGTTCTCGCCGGCGCGCATGGCGGCGTTGATCTGATCATCGAGAGCCATCTTGATGCGCTGTAGGCCCACACCAGATACGTAGGTATCGGGCGTGCCCATCTGGCCGCCGCGATTTGCGTTCGTCCGGTTTGCAACTTTGGTTTCCACCGAGCTGCCGGAGTTCTTTGCCATCCGTTCCGCTTCGGCAAACGCGCTCTGGAAAGCAGGTGTTTTGCGCAGGGCAGCATATTCCGTATTCGCAACCGGGATGCCTACATGAGTATTCAGGTAATCATCCGCCGCCGCCGCTGAGCGGGCGGTTCTGGCAGAAGCCAAATCATCGGCCGTGCCGCGTATGGCGCCCATGGCATCCTGGCGAGCCAACTGGTTTGCCTCCTCACGCGCGACGAACGGAGTGGGCTCCAGATCGCGGATGGTGCGCTGCAGGTTGGCGATCTTGGGGTTACCCGTAATCTCGGCCAAGGTGGGTTCTACCCCCTCGACGAATTCGGCAACGCGACCCTTCTGCGGGCCTCCCCGGGCCATTCTGGCAAGAATATTCTCGGCGATCCGTTCGCGGCCAGCCTCCGTGAAGGGAGCAATGGCAGCTTGAACATTGCGGCCGATATACCGACCAGCGGAGCCCACGACCTGCCCGAGCGCCGGCGCCGCGAAACCCAATGCTGCACCGACCTTGGCGTTTCTGGAGGATTCCTTGTCGTAATCGCCGCCAGTTACCGGGGCCGCCGCACCGTAGCCAGCACTGACAAGGCTGCTTCCCGCTCCCCCCCCAAGCACAGCGCCAAGACGAGGAGCTACCGGCAACACGCGCGCCCCGATCTGCGCGCCCGTCGTCATAGGCGCGACCAGCGACGCGGGGCCGCCAGCCATCGAGAACGCGATATTGCCGCCCAGGCGGCCAACTCCTGCCGCGGCGGACCCGGGCGTCTGCTGCTGATATTCCGTTTCGCGCTGCGCCACCTCCGCATCTCGCGCGGCGACGTTGCTGGCGGCTTGGCTCGCCAGGTCGGTACCCAGCAGTCCATCGAGTTCTTGCAGGATCTGCTGACCCTGATGCATGGACGCCTGTGCGATTCCGGCGGGCACATCGCCGAACCCCTGCGCAAAGCCTTGACCTGCTTTGCGCACGCCCGCGCCAAGGCTCTCGATCGCGCCAAGCACGCCCGTATGCTGCGGCTGACCTTGCATCCTCTGGGCGCCTTCCTGGCTCATTTCGACGCGGTAGGGCTCGGCGGCAGGCGCAGTGGAGGGGCCCGCAGGTTCGTCCCACTGGACAGCATTCCAATCCACGTCAGGCGCGGCGCCAGCAGCGGCTGCCGCCGGGGCTTCATCCCACGTCACGCTGTTCCAATCCACATCGGGAGCGGAAGCAGCGCTGGCAGCCGGCAGCACCGCCGACGCCACGCGGTCCATAACGCCCGGCTGACCGCGCATGCCCGCCACGATCTTCTCAACGTACGGCACTGTCTCCTGGGGCTTGGGCAAATAGCGCATCCAATCCGGGTCGCCGGCCGCTTGGGCCTGGGCCAGCGCACGGTCTACGTTCCCGGGCCCGGCGTTGTAAGCCGCCAGGCCCTTACGAACGTCTCCGCCGTAATTGTTCACCATGGCGGCCAGGTAGTCCTGGCCCACGCGGGCGCGTTCCTCCAGGCTGTCGTCGCGGGCCGGCACCACGCCATAACCAGGATCGCGGTTGGTGGCGTCCATGACCTGCATGCGGCCCTTGGCGCCCACGGGCGACGTCACGACCCGGCCCGCCGCGTCATAGTCGCGGTTGCCGCTTTCCGCCTGCTCAACCAGGCGAAGAAGATCGTTGTAGGCCATTATTGGATCACCTCGCGCGTGCCGTCCGTGTATTCCACGACCTGGCGGCCATCAGGAAGACGTCCGCGGCGCGCAATCTCACGCGCGGGAGCGGCGGCCGGCGCGGCGGTAGCAGCAGGTGCTGCGGATTCGCCCGCCTTGCGACGGGCGCGTTCCAGCCCTCTGGCGACAATGTCCCTCAGCTCCTGCAAGGATTTGACGAATTCTTCTTCTGACTGTGCAGCGTCAAGGCGCGCAATAGCCTGCGTGGCCTTCGTTCCTTCCACTTCGGTGATCTGCCCGCCCCCCTTGAGGCTTTCGAACGCCTGAAGGAACGCTTGCCCCTTGATCTGGTCCAGTACGGCCCTGAAATCTGCGGCATCCGTGCCTGGAAAAATCGGGAGTATGGACGAAGTGCCGGTTGCATACGATCGGCCCGGATGGCTTATTGCCTTGTCGATCACGTCCATGATCTGCGTGGCCGTAGCCTCGGCCTGCCCCAGGCCCTGCTCGTTCTCCACCTGCGCCTTGCCCTGCGCGGTGCCGCGGGCCTTGGCCTGGGCGACACTGCCCTGTACTGCCGCATCGATTGACGCCGGCATCACGCGCTGGCCATTGTCTTCCAGCCACTTCTGCTCGCCACGCGCGTTTGTTTGAACCAAGCCACGGTTCGTCTGCACCGGCGACCCGTAGTTTCCAGCATCGCGCGCTAGACGGTCGCGCTGCAGCTCCATCATCTGCTGCCTGTACAGCATATCGAACTGGTCGAGCTGGCTCATGGTGCGCGCACGGGCTTGGTTCACCCAGGCCGGGTCGTAGCTCGGCGGCAACTGGGAAACATCCATGCCGGCCTGGGCCGCCGCTTGCTTAGCGCTCTGGTACGTCGATTCGTCATTCACCCCCTGCAGCAGCCGGCCTTGCAGCTCCATGCTCTGCTTTGCCTTCTGCATCCGGCGCACGTCCGCCTGGTCCGCGCTCGCGTCCTGCTGGTTCGCCAGGCCGGCGTACTGGAGAGCCGCGCCGGGCGACGCCTGCGCAATGGCAGGGAGCGCCGAGCGGTTGAAGCGGCCATCGGCGCCGAAGGTGTCGGGCGACCGGAGGACCCCCGCCAGAGCGTTGCGCTCGCCGGCCTGGCGCTCCTGTTCGCCTAGCTGAGCCTGGGCCGAGCGCAGCCGCGCCACATTGAACAGCGTATTGATCGGGCTTTCGATCTGCGGGCCGCGCGCCTGCAGCGCGATGTTGGTGTCGAGTTGCATATTCGCTCCTTAGGCGACCGGGCGCCATGCGCCATACAGGCTGTTCACGTTGCCCGTGGCGGCTGACGTCGGCGTGTAGCCCCCGCCATAGCCGCTCTGGCTGTTCAAGGCCGCGTAGTTCAAACCAGCATTCGCGATGGACCCCAAGCCCTGGCTGATGGCATTGCTCTGCCCCACGGCGCCGGCGGCCTGCGCATTCGCGCTTTGCGCCAGATTGTTGCTGACCTGGTTGGCATAGTTCTGGCTCACGCCCGCCAATGACGACGCCGACGCCTGGCCCATACCAGCCAAGGCCGCGAGCTTGTTGTACTGGTTCGTCTGGTTGGTGTTGAAAACGTTGAAGCCGGTCAGATAGTCGTTGTTGTATCGACCATAGGCGTTCCCATATTCCTGCGACGCCTGGCCCGAGTTGTAGGCCATGGCGTCTTTCAGCGCGCGGCCGGAATTCAGGTTCCCGGTCGCCGCCGCCATGTTGTTCAGCGCGTTCTGCCCTTCCTGAAGGCGGAACTGATAGCCGGGGTCCACCTCGAAATCAGCCATCGAGAACGGCTTGTACTCCTTGAAGGTGTTTAGTAGGCTGCCATAGAGCGGATCGTTCTTCGCCGCAGCCTGCTGGGCCAATCGTTCTTGAACGGCCGCGTTCAACGCCGCCTCGTCCACGGTGTCGCCGGTGGCGCCCACTGGATCGCCATATACCCAATTCGAAGACGTCCCGCCCGCGTCGCCGCCATCGATGTAATCGAGTTTGTAGCCCCAACGCTGGGCGCGCGGGTCATATCCCCACGTCGCATTCGAATAGTTCGATGCCGCTGCCCCACGCATCCCATTTGCAGCCAGCACCTCGCTGACCGACGGAGGGCGCCCGGAGCTCCCAGCTGTCGTGTACTGGCCGCGCAGTTCGTTCCGGATTTCCTGCTCGGTCAGTTCGCGCCCGCCGGTGCCGGTGCCAAGCCCGAGCCGATACATCAGCGCGTTCAGCCCAGCTTGACCTGCATTCAGATACGGCTGGAAATTGGCCGTGTTCTGCTCGTACTGTTCGCGCGTGATGGCATTGGCGTCCGCCGCGGCCTGTTGCTGCACGGCGGCGGCGTCTCCGGCTGCGTCTGCCGCCATTGCGCTGCCGGCCACGCCGGCGACTGCGCTACCTACTCCTACTGCTGCTGCGACCATTTCAGCCTCCAATCCACGCGCTATACGTGGTCTCTACATGTTGGAACCCCATCGCCTCGAATAGCCGGCCGATGTCCATGTGGGCTTTGGTACCCACGAACCAGCGCTGGACTCCGCGGCGCTTCAATTCCGCCTTGACCGCCTTCAGCAGGATCACCCCACCGCGGCCGCCGCGCTTGTCCTTGCGCAGGAAAAGGATGTCCATGTGGCAGGTCAGGCAGGTCTGGTAATGCAGCCCCGGCGCCACGAAGCCCACGAAGTAGCCCACCAGCTCGCCGGCGTCGCGCAGCGTGACGAAAATGACCTCGCCACGTGCGTCGCGCTGCAGGTAGACGTGGTACTGAGGGTCCAGAGGCACCTTGTCCTTGTTCAGGGCGAGTTCTTCCCAATGCAACGGGAACAGCGGCTTGAGTTCTTCCAGGCGTTCGGTGAGGCTTTCGACGTGGGCCGTGAGCATGGCTTACCCCTGGCGCGGCAGACGAATATCCACCACCATGGATACGCGGTCGTCGGCGCTGTTGTTGATGACCTCGTGCACTTTGTCGTTGGCGAACCAGAAACAGTCGCCAGTGCGCATCTGAATTTCTTCCGCGTCGTCGCCGTCGCCGCAGCGCAGGACGGCGCCGGGCAGCCCATGCAGCACAATGTGAAAGCGCGTGTAGTACCGGGTCTGCTCGGGCGTGTCGGCGTGCGGGAAGATCCGGCCGCCGGGGGCCACTTTGTTGATCATCACGCGGCCCAGCCGCTCACCGCTCACGCGCGCCATCAGGTCGAACATCAGCTTGCGCACCTCGGGCAGCGCGGCCTGCGCCGGATAGTTCACGGCCTCGTACTGGTCATGCCCGGCAAGCTGGTTGGCCTTATAGGCCTCGATTTGCTCGTCGGTCAGGCCTTCGACCTTCTCCGGGAAGCGGATCATGATGGTTTCGGTCTGGCCGAACGGGCCCTGTGGATACTTGCGCAGGAACGTGTCTTCCTTCCACAGGTGCGGCTGGCGACGGATGGCGAGCATGAGCGGGTTCACGTCCAGGCCGCTCGCCAGGAAATGGAAATGTTTCATATGGCCTCTGGGTTAGCGCGACACGGCGGTGATCGTGGGCGCGACGGTGTAGGTGATGACGACTTGGTCGCCGGGGTTGAGGGGGATGAGCTGGCCCGCCGACTGGACCGCCAGGCCCAGGGTGGTGGTGCCGCGTTTGAAGGAAATGGCGGACGCCGTGCCGCCGGCCACGTGCAGCGCCATGCGTGAGGGCGCCGTGTAGGTCATTGGCGAGCCCGTGGCGGCCACGGCAGTAGGCGCCAGGGTGTCGGCATAGGCCGACCCCAGAACGTTCGCCAGCGCCCGCATAAAGGCGAGTGTCTGGGGCGACTGGATAAGTTGGCCGTTCTGCTCGATCGCGAAGACAGCGTTGTTCTGAAGTAGCTGCAGGTCGGCCATCAGTCGTCCCCCAGGTAGGCGCCCAGCAGCACCGCCTTCACCGGGTCGGTGACGCTCAGCTCATAGACGACTTGCCGGCCATTGCCGGGACGGTTGAACCGCGCGCCATAGCCGTATTCGCCGATGCGGCCGACGGAGACCGTGCGCCGGTTGCTCCAAGTATGTCCGCCATCCTTGGACTTGCGCATCATCATGGCGGGCTTTTGGCCCTGCCCGGTGCTGGTTCCCACACCCGCCTCGACGTGCACCACCAGCGCGCCCATGGCCAGGTCGTTCAGCTTTTCCACGATCGTCTGTGCGGCGCGCAGCCGCTTGATGGTTTCACCGTCGTCCGTGTAGTTGGCCTGGTCCAGCAAGTACAGCCGCCCGCGCTCCCAGTCACCGACCACATGGCGCCCGGCAAACAAGGCGTGACAGTTGGCCCTATGGCGCGTGAATTCGCCCGTCCCCGGCACCATGTAGCCGCGCTCATGCCATTGCTGGGACGCGACGTCATACACCCAGGTGGTCATCGCCGCCGGGAACGTGAGCTGATAGAACAGGTGGCCGCCCTGCTGGTAGGAGAACCCAATCGCGTCATCAACGCGCGGGTATCCGCCGATGGCCGCTTCAACGCCATGAGTCGACACCCGGGTCGGCGCCGCGCCGCCTCGGGATTGCCAGATCACGCCCTGCCCCTCGGTGCCGCGGCCCAGCCACATGACGCTGTTGTCGATGTTCACGGGGCTGAACGCGGCCACGCATCCCTGCTGCATGGCACTGTTCTGGCTGGGGGAGAATCCTTGCGCATCGGCAACCAGCAGCTGCGTGGTGGATTCGCCGAAAACGTACAGCTGCTGTTGGTCTGGCAGGTGCGCGACGATATTGTCGGGTGACGCGTCCGTGCTGGCGAAATCCAGCCCGTTCCAATCGCGCACGTCGCCGATCTTGGACCAGCTCATGGTTTGCGACTGAGGCGCTTCAACCAGGAAGCGGTTGCGCAGGTATGAAATTTGCCGGGCGCCAGTCGGGAATTCGGTGTCGGTGATCGTGCCAAACGTGGAACTGGGCAGGTCGTAGTAGTAGCCCAGCACGCCGTCGACCAGCGCGAGCTGCGTTTCGTTGATCGCCATGGACACCGGGCCGGCCGACGTCGCGAGGCTGCCCACCAGTGTGGGAATCCAGGCGGCGGTGACGCGGAAAAGCTTGTCACCAGACACGACCCACAGTTCGCCCTTGAACACCTTCAGGCCGCGAATCTCGGCGGGCGCGTTGGGCATTTCCAACACGCGCGTCAGGCCAGGCGTGGGCAGCAGCGCCGCCTGGACCGTCGCGCCGTCTGCGCCCAGCTCGATGAACCAGTTGACGCAGCGTTGCGCGCTCAGGTTCAGGCTGGCGGCCTGATAGGCCGGCCCCACAACGGGTATGGGCGTTCTCAAGGCAGCACCCCCATGTTCCCCGGGCCGAAGGGCCAGCGCCAGCCATAGTCATTGCCCCAGGGCACGGTGCGCTCGGGCATGCCGTAGCCCAAGATCCAGCCGAAGGCCAGCGTGGTGCTGATGCCGTCCACGGTGCCGCGCAGGGTGTACCAGTTGCGCCAGACCAGGTCACCGGGCACGGTGAAGGGGGTCGCCACCGGCACCGATCCATTGAACGGTCCGACCGTCGCAATGGCCAGGTCCGTGATCAGCAAGGGATCGATCGGGTCTTCGTCGGCATCCGTGCGGAACACCTTAGCCGTCAGCGTGATCAGGTCGCCCTGATACACCTGCAGGTCGCGGCGCTTGGCGCCGTCCAGCGCAACTATGATTTCCATCAGAAGTACTCCGCCGGGGTGGTGCCGGCGTTGGGCAGCGCCACCGCAGATTCGATTTCTCGCATGCCCGCCGACCACATGCTGGCGTCCGGCGGGCGCTGGAATTCAGGGGCGGCCAGAAATGCGGCCATGAGCACGTACGATTCCTGCGCATAGTCTGGCACAGCGTTCAACGTCCAGCGCAGCAGGCCGCGCGTTCGCAGCGCCGCGTGCACCGCATCCAGCTTTTCGTTGATCAGCTCGATGTCGTCGGCTTCCGCCGTCTCGCCGGCGCCCAGTACCGACAGCTTGCGCAGGACGCGCGGGCCCAGGTCGCGTTTCGTGGCCGTGAGCATGTCAGGCTGCCTTCTTGGCCTGCGCCGGCGCGCCAGCCTTGAAATGGCTGTTCTCGGCCAGCTTGCGGAAGGCCGGGGTGTCCGGGACTTCTACCGCCTTACCCAAGGGGAAGATGTGCTCGCCGATGACCAGGTCGTCGCGCTTCTCGCCCGGATTGGCGGGGTCACCCGTGAAGGTGAGTTTGATTGTTTCCATGTAGATCTCCAGGCGGGCCGACCGAAGCCGGCCCGCGGTTGGGTTACGTGTTGAGGGGGATCACCAGGATGTAACCAGCGATGAAGCCACTGGCACCCGTGACGGCCGTACCGGTCACGATGTCGATGGTGTCGTTGGCGGTCAGCACCAACGGCGCGGCCGTGGCGGCGCTCGCCCGGATAACGGCGCCGGTAGCCGCGGCGGCGAAGTAGTCCGGATCGCCGCCGTACCCCACGTTGAAGGTGGCCGTGCTGACGCCGCTGGTCACCACCATGACGTCCAGCACCACCGAGCCGGCCTGGATGACCGGCGACTGGATCACGGTGCCGATCGGGACGGCGGCCGAAAAGTCGTAGCGAAACGGGATCGCCTTGACCGATTGGCCATCGCCCACGCCGGGCATGACGTCGCGCGGCTTCGTATCGCCCACACGGGCGGCATTGACAGTTGCCATGAAAATCTCCTTGGTAGAGACGAAAAAAAACGCCCCTCGGGCGCTTCGTTTCGTCTCAGGTTGGCTGTGGTTGCTTAGGCGTCCGGAACGGCAGCGGTGACGACCGTCACAACGCCGTTCTGCACCAGGTTGTCGGTATCCGTGGCGCCCTTGCCGAACATCAGCTTTTCGATGCCGCGGATTTCCTGGATGCCGACGCCGTTACGGAAACCATAGTCGCGCACGTCCGTGGTGGAGCGCGTGCGCTGCGCCCAGCCCAGGCCGAGCGCGCCGGCGCCGCACAGGAAGTTGAAGCCGACGTCAATGTTGCCCGCGCCCACGCCCGGCACGGAGCCGATTTCGGGGATTTCGCGGATGATCACGCCATCCCACACCAGGTCGCCTCCGGTAAACAGCGGGTTGGTGCGCACGTTGCGCTCGCGCGCATCGCGGTTCGCCTGGGTCATCTCCGGGGCGTTCTGCAGATCGCGGAACGACAGGGAATTGGCGAACATGACGAACCATTCCTGGTCCTCGGTCGTGCGGGTGGGCGTGATCGCCGGGGAGGCGGTCTGAGCCATGCGCTTTGCCAGGCTGATCACCTGGGGCGTCAGCTTGTCGGCCGTGTTGTCGATGTTCGCCAAGGAGGCGGACCAGTCGTTGCCAGTGTTGTTGGACTTGGCCGCGCCAAACAGCACGCGGTCGGCGTTGTTGGCCAGGAAGGCGTCCTTCTCGGCTTCGGTGGCCTGCTCGTAGGGGATCATGATGCCGGCGGCGTTCGGGATCGACTTGAACGCCGTATTGATGGCATCCCGCAGGGCATCAAGCGACCAGCCCTTGAGCGCGCTGCGGCCAGCGTTGCGCAGGTCGATCGCAGATTTCTGCTCGTCCCACTGGGTGATGACCACGGCGTTGCGATGTGGCATGACGCGCACGGCCATGGACCGGGTGTCAAGCTCGGCTTCGTTGCCTTCCAGCACCGTGTTGCCGGAGACGCCGCCGCCGATCTTGCGGACCGCAGCAAACGTGATTCGATCGCCCGCCTTGCGGGTCAGATCCTCTTTGACCATGAAGAGCGATTCTTCGCTGGTCCCCATGTAGCGCATGTAGCGGTTGGCGCGCAGGTATTCCTGGAAGAACTTGTCGTCCCAGATTTGCGGGGTAAGCCCCGGGCGTGCAGTGGTCTCAGCCATTTACGGCTCCTTTACTTTTTGAACAGGTCTTCGAACGGCGTCGGCCCGGTGTGCGCGTCCGCAGAGCGGGCGGCAGCAGATCGGGCGGTAGCCAGGGAGGTGGGCAAAGCTGCCGTGGGCGCAGGGCTTGCGGCGGGCTGGGCGGATTGGGGCTGTTGCGCGGAGAGCTCGGCCAGGAGTTCCTGGCGCAGGCGCTCCTTGTAGGCCGCTGGGTCATCGCCGATTTCCTGCATGGCAAGCAAGCGCGTGCCTTGCTCGTAGACGAATTCCCAGGGATGCCGCTGCTGCATCAGTTCCGCGCGCATGGCGGGGTTCTTCTGTGCCGCGGCTTCCCATGCCGCCATCTTCTCGTCCATATCCGGGTGGTCCTTGCGGGCCAGTAACTCGGACGTGTTGAAACGTTCGTTGATGGCGAACTCTTGCGCGGACATCTCGCGCGGAGTGGCAGGTTGCTGCTGCTGGGGCGCCTGCTGCTGCGCCGTCAATTGCTTGATCTGCTCCTCGTAGCGGATGGCCCTTTCCTTCCAGTCCGTCTTTTCCTTGCGGACGGCTTCAAGCGCGGCGAGTGGGACATGCTTGTCACTTCCAGGGGCTGGCGGCTCCCCATTCGCAGGCTCGGCGGTTGCCGGCTCCTGCGGTTCGCCCTGCGGTGCCTCCGGCGCGGCTGCCTGCGGCTCCGGTTCCCGTGCGGGTTCCGGCGCGGCCTGCGGCTGCTCTGGCTGCTTACCTTCGAAAATGCCGTTGAAGTCCATCGTTTCACTCATTGCGCTCTTCCTTCACGCCCGATTCAGCCCGGCGGCAGCTTTAACGCCCGAAAATCCCCGGCGGCGGAATAAAAAAAGCCGCCCGTAGGCGGCTGTCGAAACTGGGAGACGTCAGATGCTGACGCTTCCCCTGAACTCTGGTGCGGTGGGCATGGTGACGAGCAATTCGGTCTCCACCTCGGTCTGGACGGCCTCGGCGTTCGTCTTGCGCGCGCTGGCCACGTCCTTGGCGATCTGGGCCTGCTCGGCCATGGGGTTGCCAGGGTGGGCCTGCTGGCGTTGCTCCGGCTTCATGACGTCGTAGCGGCGCGTCTCGGCGTCGAACGCCTTGATCTGCAGGTCTGCCTGCTTGTCGCGCAGCTGCTCCTGCATCTGCTGCATGGCCTGCGCCTGCTGCTGAAGCTGCTGCTGCATCTGCTGCATTTGCTGCTGGATCTGCGGCGGGAGAGCGTTGCCCTGCTCCATTTCGTCCAGAATCTGGTCCTTGTTGCGCAGGCTGGACGCCAGGATGATCGCCTTGGGTGGGATGGGGATGCCCGACTGGGCCATCTGCGCGAGCTGTTCGAACTGTTCGCTTTGCAGGGTTGCCAGGTCCGGGCCCTCCTGAATGACGATGTCCACGTCCAGACCGCTGACGTCGTTCTCGACGGCCACGGGCTGCTCCAGCAGGCGCGGGTCCTGCGGCGGTATCCCGAATTGCTGGGCGGCCAGCATGATGGCCTGCTGCTGCATCTCGGGAGGCAGCTGCTCCAGGCGGTCCTTGACGGTCACGACCTTGTTCAGGCCTACCCACTTGATGTTGCGTTCGTCGTCGGTGACGCGCACCCACTTCTCGTCCGTCCAGAATTGCTTGATGCGCAGCCAGACCGCCTCGTATACGTCGCGTGTCCACTGGCGCAGCTCGTCGACGGTCGGCTCAACCTCGATGCTGCCGGCCTGCTGCTGGGACTGGATGGCGCGGCCGGACAGTTGGCGCTGATCCTTGCCGGCCAGGGAAGCATTCGGGCCGCTGGCCTGCATTTCAGCGGTGGCCTGCTGCAACAGTTCCATCTGACCGCTGGCCATATCGCCGGTTGGCAGGATGCCGAAGTTCTGCCCGAAGGTGGCGCCGCCGTTCAACTCGACGTGGCCATCAGGCTTGGCCAGTTCGCGCTTGGCCGCCGCAACGTCCTGCACCGCCTCCTTGGTGCCGTAGGTCTGACGCTGGTTCAGCAGGTGCAGCGCCTTGGACCGGCGCTTGTTTACCTCGTCCTGCGTGTCGATCCAGTCGCTGACCGCGCCGTAGCGGTTGTTCTCGCGGTCGATGTAGCAGGACCGCATGATCAGGGACGGCGCCGGTTGGCCGTACTTGTCGATGTAGGGGGAGACCTGCGGGTCCACCAGGAAGCCGCCGCGGGTGAACGTGGCAACCATCCAGGTGCCTCCGTCGTCCTGGTAGTGCATCTGGACGATGCGCACGCGGGTTCGGCGGTTGTCGGACCACATTCCGTCCTTGGGCCGGTCCTCGTAGGTGTCGGACATGGACACCGTCTGCAAGGATGCCTCGATGGCTTCGATGCGGTCCGGATAGGTGGCGAATGCCTCGGTCTTGTCCATCCAGATAACAATGCCGCGATACCGGCCGTCGCTGAAGTCGGACCGGCGGCTGTGGGGGTCGTACACCAGACGGTCCCAGGGCACGTACTGGATCGACACGACGATATCGCCGTTGGGGGCCGGCTCGACGATCACATCGGCGCCGCCGAACCCCTCGATCATCATGTTTTCGTAGACGGACGAGCGGACGACGTCGAAATCGTTCTCGTCGGCCACGAAGCGCAGCGCGTCGGTGGCGGCCTCGGCGCCCTTCTCGTCCTGCGGATTACGGGGGAACGCGCGCGGGTCCGTGCGGGACCGGCGTTCCAGGCCGCGCAGGATCTCGATTTTCCGCTTGATGTAGTTCACGACCACGGGCGGCTGGCCCCGGCGGCGCAGCGCGGCGACTTCCTCGGTCGTGAGCTGCTTGCCGTCGTAGTAGTCGCGGTTGCGCTCGGCGCGCTGGCGGGCGTCGCGGGTGCCGTCCTCCGCCGCCTCGAAATCACGGACGAGCCGGGTAAGGTGGTCGTAGAACTCGCCGCCGGGCGTCGCCGCGGCAGCGTCGGGCACCTGCTCGCCGTCCTTGGTTGCCAGTCTCAGGTTCATGCCACTTTCCAGTTTGTTTCGTCAGGGTCGGATGCGCCGAATGCGCGGTCCCAGCGGTCCAGCGTCTTGCTTTTGGTCTTGGCGCTGACGACGGCGGGGTGTGCATCGTCCAGCGCGCGGCCGATCAAGGAAGCCGTGTCCACGTCGTCGTCGTTCTTGCCATTGGGGAACTTCAGGAACTCGGCCAGCTCGGCACCCGGTTCGAACCACACGCGCTTGCTGGCGGCTCGGGCCTGAAAGCCGCGGGCCCGGGTCGGCTTGTTCGTCACGCTGGGCAGCCATTCCAGGCGGCAGAATGTGTTGCGCTCGCGCATCCGGCGCACCAGCATGGGTTCGATCGCCTTCTGGATCACGCCCGATTCGCCGAACCAGGCGAACGGCTTGTGCTTGGCGATCAGGTCGATCTCCCTTTCGATCCAGACGTCGGATGTGGTCTGGCCACGCCACCCGCCCAGGCGGTACAGGTCGCCCGCGGGGTCCACGCCCCAGATTCGGTGCACCGTGTAGTCGCCACCGTCTGCCGTCACTGCGTAGTCGCTCGTGCCGTACAGCGCCAGGTCGCCAGGCAGCGTGTCCTGATCCCATTCCTGGAAGTACTCCCGGCGGAAATACGTGCCGTCGTCAGGGTTGGGCTGCTGCTGGTACAGCGCATTCCAGTCCCGCTCGGGCAGCACGGCCTTGATCTGCTGCAGCACGGGCAACGGGTAGCGGTCGGGCCACAACGCCGCGCCATCATCGCTGATGGCTGGCAGGCTGACCACTTCCCACTTGTCGCCGCCCTTCGTCTGCTGGTCCAGCAACTTGCCCGACAGGTCATCCTCGTGCCACCGCGTGTTGATAACCACGATGGCCCCGCCCTTCATCAGGCGCGTGTAGGCGGTCGACGTGTACCAGTCCCAGACGCGGCGCCGGCGGATGTCGCTGTCGGCTTCCTCGCGGTCCTTGAACGGGTCATCGATCAGCAGCACGTGCGCGCCGCGGCCGGTGATGGCGGTACCGACGCCGGCGGCCACGTACATCCCGCCCTTGCTGGTGTGCCAGCGGTTTGCCGCCTGGGAATCCGGCGCCAGGCCCGATTCAAACAGCAGCCGATAGTACGGATCGGCCACGATGTTGCGCACGTCCCGGCCGAAGTCTGCCGCGATGTCGCCGTTGTAGGACGCCGCGATGATCTGCCGGTCGGGGTTGCGCCCCAGATACCAGGCAGGAAACCGGCGGCTTGCCAGCTCAGACTTCCCGTGGCGCGGCGGCATGCAGATCATCAGGCGGGTGACTTCCCCGCGCTCGACCGCTTCCAGGGCCGCGGCGATCTTGCTGTGGTGCCCGGCCGGCTCGTACCCATGGTTCGTGTACTGCGTGAAGGCCAGCAGGCCTGTGCGCGCCTTACGCCGGGCCAGAAGTTCGGCCGCCGCTTCCTGCGGCGATAGCTGCGAGCTGGTCATCGGTCATTTCCTGGGCGGTCGTGAGGCGCAGCGGCTTGTCGTCGGCGTTTGCCAGCTCGGTGCGCATGCGGTCGCCATAGACGGACGGCTCCATGCGGGCTGCATTCCACTTGCGGGTCTCGATCGCCAGCTTGGCGGCCTGGATTTCTTCGCTGGTGCCCTTCTTCACGGCGTCGGCGATGTCGATCATCTGCTCGGCGAACGTGTGCGCGCGCTCCTTCAGCGCCGCGCGGTATAGGGCCTGGATCCCCTGGCGATCCTCCTGGACCCACAGCATGAACGTGGAGCGCGCGGGCCGGCCCTTCTTGCGGCAGGCTTTCACTCCAGACATTCCGGACGCAATATCCCCGCAGATCGCGCTGGCCTGGGCCAGGATCTGCTCGTCGGTGTACGTGATCATGTCTGTGTCGGGACGCAAAAAAGCCCGCGAACCTTTCGGTTGCGGGCTTCGTGGAGGCATTTGTGGAGACTCGGGAGCGATAGTAACGCCAGTTTCAGCCGCCTGCAAGGGGGTCGGCCATCAGCCCTCGACGGATGAACATCGGGATAAGGAGCGCCTTGGCTTCCTGGTAGGCCTCGTGCAGTTGCTCGGGCGTCATCCGGGCATTGCGCATCAGGCGATTGCCGGCGTGCCGGTTCCCCGCGTGGATGTCGACGGCGGCGCGCATCTGCCAGGTGGGCAGGCTGTCGATGCAGACGTCGACCTGCTGGGCCTGCATCCTGGCAATGCGTAGCTCGCGTTCATCCCGCTCGGCCTGGCCGTCAATGTCCCGGGTGAGCCCGGGCTTGGCGTCCTTGAACATCGGCGACGCGTTGGAATGACCCAGGTGCGGGCGGCAGGCCAGGGTGTAGCGGTACCAGGTCATGATCAGGTCTTCGGCCGGGTCGGCCTGGGCATGCATGAACGGGTTCGGCGCCGTCGCGCGCATTGCGATGTGCATCATGTCTCCTAGACCCATTCCGGGTGATCGTGGCCCTTCGGCGGGCGCCGGGGGTCGTATTGCTGCATCAGGCGGTTCAGGTCCATCTGCGCATCGGTCAGTTTGCGGCGCCAGCCCCGGCCATTGGCCATGCGCTCCACGCGGTCAGGGCTATGCAGGGCCAGCTTTGCCGCCTCCAGCCTCGTAGCCATGCAATCTGGCGCGTAGGCTGCTTGGGAATTCTGCAAGCTCCATGCGCTCGGGACCTGCCAGGGAACTATCAGCGCGCCCATATCCGGGATGCAGAACATCACTCCCCTCCCCGCCGTCCGCCCGCGAGCGAGGGCGTTTTCGGCTGGGCCGCCAGCGCGCGCTCGCCGTTCAGGCGCAGGCCCACGGACGACAGGCTGAGCGGCGGGCGCTGCAATGCGTTGCTGGTGCGCGCCGGGGCCACGAATACGGGGATGTCCAGAGCGGCGGCTGGCGTCGATGCCGGCTTGACCGCGGGCGCAGGCTTGGGCCTGGGTGCGCGTGCGCGCCTCGCGGGCTTGACCGGCTCAACCGGCTGAGCCTCGATGATCGCCGCCATCAGCCAGCCGTCATACGCGTCTTTCGGCGTGACGCCGCGGCAAGATACCGTGGCGTCCACGCAAAGCCAGCAGCCGTCCATCCGTCCTTCTACGGGGATCAGGCGCGGCAGCTTGGCCCGCGCGGTCTGTTCGTGTGTGCTCATGCTTTGCGCTCCTGCGGCTGCCTGCCGCTGCGTGCGTTGGACGTGATTGCCACGCCCAGCGCGGGCCAAGCATGGGTGCTGACGCCGTAGAGCGGTCCGGGCTGCCCCTTGGTGCCTACCTGGGGCGTCGCGCCGCCACCCGTGCGCGGGAAGAGGTCCAAGATGGCCTGGCGCACGTTCCCGTCCTTGGCCTTCGTCGTGCCGCACAGGTGCATCTTCACGTCCTTGCGGTAGACCAGATCGACGGCTTCCGGCCGTTCCATGGCCTGCATGAACCGACCGATCCAGACGCAGGTTTCGAACACTTCCCGGCCCACGGGCATGCCGTAGCTGGCGATCATTTCCATGGCGATGCGGCTGTGGCTGACCATCTCCAGGTAGCGCAGCAGATCGGAGTTCTTCTTCACGCCGCAGCTCAGCACGCGGTGATGGTCAGGCAGGTAGACACACCAGCCGGACTGCTCCGGGCCCGGGTCAATGCCGAAGATCGAATACACCGGCCGCGGGTGACATTCGGGCACCTTAGGCGCGCGCGCGAAGCTGTCCGGGGCCGCTCCTGCACTACCTGCACTTTTCTGGTCGACCTGCATGAAATCGGTCGACCTGCAGGTGCACACCAGGCAGCCGTCGCAGCCGCGGGCCTGGCATTGCAGCGCCGTCCGTCCGTGGAAGGCCTGCAGCGTTCCCTGCATCGGATCGAGCGCCACGTCGGCGCCCTGGGGGGTGAGGTTCGGTAGGGTCATGCGGCCACCTGCGCGCGCTTCATCACCACGGGGCGTAGCATCTCCGCAGCGCTGTCGCATTCGGCTTTGGTGCCGACGTGCACGACGATGTAGTCGCAGGGCCGGTTCTGCATGAAGGCCTTGCGGTTGCCCTTGATCGCGTGTTCCAGGGGCTGGATGTGAAAGCCGCTCTGCCGCTGCGACCATTCGAGGACGTAGATTTCGTTTTCCATGATCAGTCTTTCAAACCTCCCGAGTAGACGGGCTTCTGAGGGCGCCCGAACTCCCAGCCGGCGGCGAGGTTCTCGAACCGGCTTTCGTGGGCGATGAAGGAAAGGCCGACACGCCCGGGTTCCCCCTGGCGGTTCAGGCCGACGTTGACCTCGCAAATCCCCTGGTCCGTGCTGTTCGGGTTGTAGACCTCGTCCCGGTACAGGAAGAGCGCGGCGTCACAGTCCTGCTCGATGGCGCCGGAGTCGCGCAGGTCGGACGCCATGGGGCGCTTGTTCGGGCGCGCTTCCAGGTTTCGGTTCAGCTGCGACAGCAGCAGGATTCCGATACCCATGGACATGGCCATGCCCTTCAGGCCGCGGGTGATCTGCTCAAGCTGCGTGTTGCGGTTGTCGCCGCCGGCGCCCTGCATGAGCTGCAGGTAGTCGATGACCAGCAGATCCAGCCCGTGCTGGCGGTGATGAGCCCGCGCCACAGCACGAACCTGCGCCAGGGTCATCTCGCCTTGGTTGTGGACGAACAGGCCAAGCTTCCGGAGCAGTTCGCCACCGCGCGCCGCACGGCCAAAGTCTTCCTGGCGCATTTTTTTCGCGTCGACCACATGCGCCATGTGCACGCCACCGAGGGCCGCAATGTTGCGCAGGTGCAACGAACGACGGTCCATCTCCATCGACAGGAACAGCACCTTGCCCTGCTGGGCAACGTTTCTGGCGACGTTCAGCGAAAAGGCGGTTTTGCCCATCTTCGGACGCGCCGCGACGATGATCAGGCTTCCCGGCCAAATGCCACCGCCCAGGTGCGCGTCAAGGTCGACGAATCCAGTGGAAATGCCCTGCTCGCCTTCGCCGCGGCTGCGCCGGTCCAGGTCGTCCAAGATGTCCTGCACGTCGTCCGCTGCAAGCACGGGCTCGTTCTTCTGGCGCTCCGTCAGCATGTCCTGAAGCTCACCTTGCGCTCGGTCGATGATGTCGATTACCGGCGTGGCGAGCTCAGTGGCGGCGGCTCCAGCCATCAGGTCGCCCAGCTCGGCTAGGCGGCGTCGGCGGCTGCGCTCGATCACGACCGCCGTGTAGTGCTCGACGTTCTCACCGAAGAACGACGTCAGCAAGCTGCTGAGGTAGGCCAGATCGGCATGCTCCGGGGCGTGGATCTGCAGCCGATCGTAGACAGCCAGGCTGTCAGGCCCGATGCCTTCGGCAATGAGGGCTTCGATCTGCTCGAAGATGGCCCGATGGCGCGCGGCGTAGAAGTGCTCAGCCTTCAAGGACCCGATACGGTCGAAGTGTGCGGCGCTCGCCAGCAGGCAGCTCAGCAACTGCTGCTCGGCTTCCAGGCCCGCCAGGGGGTGCGGCGCGTTCATGCGGCCTCCCTGGTCTGCGTGGCCATCTGAGCCTGCAGTCCAACGGTCGTCAGCTCGTAGGCAATGCCGTCACCCTGGGGTTTGGCGTACCACAGGCGGTAGAAATTGCCCTCGACGAAGTTCTGGAAATGCCGGCGCCAGAGGGCCTGCTGCTTGCGCTCGCGCTTACCGCCGGGGCCGAAGTCCCGCTTGAACTCGGCCCAAGCCAGGTTCACGAACTCCACCGGCAGCTTTGCCTCGGCGATGTAGGTCTGCAACGGCTCGTAGCCACCGATCGGGCGTTCGCCCGAGGTTCGGCAACGGTCCAGGAAGGTTTTCAGGGTCATGCGTTCGGACTTCACCCGGGCCTTCTTTTCGGTCAACGTCCCGGCACTCCCCCCGGTCACGGGGGGTGGGGGGGGATTATCTTTTTCCGAAGGAGAAGAAGAAGATGAAGAAGAAGAGCCGTCACCAAAGGGGGGCTTTGGTGAAGACTTAGATGGTTGCTTTGGTGCTGCCTTGGATGCTGCATCATTGCCTTCACCAAAGCGCGAACCTTCGCCACGAATGGTGCGGACATACTCGTCCTTCACCATGCGGCTGGAATACCAGATCGGGCCATCTTGGGGGGTGACAAGGGTGACGGGTTCGCCATCCTTGCGGCCGCTGCGCGGGGTGTAGACGAAGGGCTCGGCGAGCACCTTGTCGTCGCCCTTCAGGACGCCTTTGGCAACCAGGCCCTTCACCAGGGCCACCTGGCAGCCCGCAGCCTGCGCGATCTCCTTCATGGGCCAACGCAGCACGCCGTACTCTTCCTGGTCGTGCATCAGGCACATGATGTCCAACCAGGCGCCCTTCTCGGCATGCGTGCAGCGGCGCAGGTTGCTGTTCCCGGTCCAGTCGCCGGGGTAGAACTGGAATGACGGGCGCTTCATGCCGCCTCCTGCAGCTTGCCGGCGCGCACGGGCAGCCAGCGGTTGTATGCCCATTCCCAGGTCGCGCGCTTCTCGTCACCGGTCAGCGAGAAGCCGCTGTCCAGGCACGCATGGCAGCGGAAGCAGCCGGGAACGGTGTAGATGTCGTGAGCCTTGATGCCCATGCCCTTGCCGTAGGCGCTCCAATTGGCGTGGCACGGCACCACGCTGTCGCGCTCGCACGCGCCGCGACACACGCCCGGGATCTGGAGGTAGCAAGGTTCGCCGCGGCACGCGGCCAGGTACTTGGAATCATGGCCGGCGCGCTTCTTCGGCGCGCGGCGCTTGAATGCGGTGCGCTGCAGGCCGGTGGTGGCGCGCAGCGGGGTCTTGCGGGTCATCGCGACAGCGCGTTTAAGCATGAGCACCTCCATCCGTCAGATGTGTCCAGCTTTGGCCTGTACGAATTCGATGCACGGTCGATGGGGCAACCCCATACTGGCTGGCCACAACACGTTCTGAGGCCATCGATGATCGGATCGCCATGACTTGGCAGTCCGTCAGCCTTGACGCTTTATTCTGCTCACCGTAGATGCGCGAAGACCGCCCTTTATTCGATCGATCAACCGAGTTTTCAGCGTTGGTACCCAGCCATAGATGGCTAGGGTTGACGCAGGCAGGCGTGTCACAGCGATGGCACACGCACAGCCCCGACGCGATAGGCCCAACATAGGCCATGTACGAAAACCGATGCGCTGTGATTTTCACCGCGTCAGCGCAGAACTGCCCATATCCGAGGCGGTTACGCCCGCCTTGCCAAAGCCAGCAACCCGGCCCCTTCGTGAACTTCGTTTCAAATAGGTCGAGCGGCGTAGCCGCACGTCTCGTCGACGCACCTAGATAGGAGGCCATTGCGCGGATTTCTTCGCGGGTTCTGTCGGGCAGAAGAAGCATGCAGCCGGAAGCACCGACATCCCGGTAATGCTGTTGGAGGATAGCCTTGTCCTCTTTGGACCACGAGCGACGGAGCATCAGCGATCCCCTCGCGCGCGGAACTCCACGCCCAGCTCGGCGCCAGCGGCCTCTACCTGCGTCAGGTACTGGGCCATGCCCTTGACGGTCAGCATGGTGGTGCTGCCCACCAGCACGCGGTCACCGCGCGGGGTGTAGTCCCACTTGCGGTAGCCTTCCAGGCACAGCTCCGGGTCGAACTCTTCGGGCAGAAAATCGCGCTTGAACTGTTCATGCCAGGACTCGGCCGGGAAGCGCTGCCCCAGCACCCACGCCTGTTCGGCGATGTCGGACAGAGGCCCCTTCCACATCAGCGCGTTCTGAGACAGCTTGCGCGGCTTCACGCGCTCGCGCACGACCACTTCCAGCGGCTCGTCAGCATCCAGCGGCAGGTTGGCCAGGAACGTCTGCGCGGCGGCCTGCTGGCTCGCGCCGATCAGCAAGAAGGTGCGGGGGTTGTGCAGGCGCTGGCGCATATCAGCGGTCCCAGCCGCACTCGCCGCGGCCTTCGCTGGCGCAGACGCACGCGGCGCCCGTCTTGCCCAGCTCGCGGATGGCGTTCAGGTAGCGGCGCGTCACCGGCACCATGTCCAGCGCGCCGATGGCGGCGTCCAGCTTGTCGATGGTCACGCCCTGGGTGCCCGACAGGAACCGGCTCACCTGGCTATCGTCCCAGCCCAGCGCCTCCATGACCGTGGGCTTGAGCCGCGGATCGGTCAGGTACTGCCGGAACGAGCGCGCCATTGAGGGCGCTTGAGGGACCTGCGAGATGGGTATGGGTGCGTTCATCGAGATACAGCCTTGAACAAAAAAGCCTGAGTGCGCCTGAGCGCGGGGCCGCGCACACTGGCGGCATGAAAAAACTGACCGAAACCGAACAGCTTCTGCAGCACGCCCAGGACATCGCGCGCCGGACCTTCGTGGACCCGAGCGAGGCCGCGGTGATGGACCTGTTCCGTGAGCTGTGCAACGAGCGCGACCGTATGGCGTGGGCCACGGACGACCGCGCCGGCGCGGCTGTGCACTGATGGCCGTTTTGCGCGGGCCTTCCCCCGCGGATACGATTGACGGCGCCAGGACATACCTGGCATGGCTACCAACCATCCAACAATCGTTCCGCAGGAGAAGCCTTCATGGCGCATTACTTCATTGCCTACGACCTGACGAATGCCAGTCAGGAGCGGTATCAAGAGCTCGAAGACTTGATCGAGTCGCTTGGAACCTCCGTGCACTTGCAGTACTCGGTGTTCTATCTCCGCAGCAATATGGAGCTCAAGGCGCTCAGGGACACCATCGGCACCAAGATCAACAAGAACGAAAAGCTCATGGTGATCGACGCCAAGAACTGCATAGGCAAGGGGCATGGCAACGACTGGGACACGCTCCTGGCCGTCTGGAAGCGGCCCTAAATCAGGTTGCATCGTGTAGTTCCAAAGTCGCGCCCGGCGTGGCTTTGACCAACGCCTGGGCCAACGTCACGGCCCGGGCTTCGCTCTCGACCTCTGCAATGGTCCCCGCAGAACCGCCGGCCTCCTCAGAAGTGGCATGGCCGAGAACCCAAACGGTCTTGGGTCGCACAAAGAAAGTGGTCTTCACTTCGCTCATCGCGCCCTCCTGGGGTGTGGGCTTACACATGGCTCGCCTCCTGCTGGGGCTGGGCGGACTGGGAGGCATCGGGGGTGCCGCTCATTCGGAGCGCTGCCCAGTCGACGTCAGGCCGCAATTCCTCGCAGCGGACCACCTCCCCGCGAGCACGCGTTTCGCGCTCAATGATTGGGCAGTGCTCTGCCTTCACCTGGCGGTCAGGGTCTTTGTATTGGCTCACTGCACCCTTGGTGATACCAAGAAGCCGAGCCAAGGCCGACGCGGAACCAATCACGCGTGCAGCTTTATCGATGGGGTGTTCGGTCGGAGGATTCATGTCGCGTAGTATAGAAATTCTAGACTTTGAAAGTCAAGAAAAACTAGACCCACACCGTTTAGGTCCTCTCTACACTCGGGCGATGGAAATTAGCGTGTGGATTAAAGCTAGCCGGCAGTCTGCGGCAATGACTCAAACAGAACTTGGCGATGCCTTAGGCGTGACCAAGGGGAATATCTCTGCTTGGGAAAACGGCCGACATGAGCCGAGCTATTCGCAGATGTTGAGAATCGCCGAGCTGACGAATAGTCGGTTGCCTCTGGCATCTACACCCGGTGATTGGCCGTTCCCCAGAGTGTCGAAAGATTCTTTCGACAGGCTCACCCCAGGTCAGAAAGAGGCCATTGAAGACTGGGTCATCAATCAAGTAAGAGCATTCACCTCTGCACCCGTCGTCAAAAGCGGTGGAGCCGAAGAAGCCGCCTAGCCCGCGGCACCGTACTCTAGTTCCCTGTTGCGGTAGAGCTTTACGTTGAATGTGACAAAATCCGTATAACATTTCTGGAGATAACCATGCGGCACGCCTTACAGCTCTGCGCTGCGCTCGCTTCCATCGCATTTAGCACATCCGCTTTAGCTCAGTACTATGGCGGCAGCCGGTCGTACGGTTCTCAGCCATCTCGCGGTAGCGGCTACTCCACTCCCTCAATGCCCCGAGCGCCGACACCCAGCTACGGCACAGGCTCCAACTGGAACAGCAATAGCGTCGGTGGCTACACGAAACGGGATGGGACCTATGTAGCCCCTCATCAGCGTTCGATGCCGGATTCCTCCCTGAACAACAACTGGTCGACCAAAGGTAATTCCAACCCATACACCGGAACGAGTGGCACCAAGCGTGGCAATCCCTATGGGTGGTGATGAACCAGCACTTGGGATTTGCACGGCCTTGGGTAGGAGCATGAACAATGACGATGAAGAAATTTGCTATTGGTATTTCGGTATTTTGCTGCGCTACAGCAGCCTATGCAGCCAATGAGTCTTGGTCGCTCCAACTCATCGAAGGTTTTCAGATCGCCCGTGTAACGAATGACGCTGCACTTGCCACTGGAGTCATTTGTTCCATAGATGAACAGTCATGCAGGGCATACGTCACCATGCCAGCTTCTTGTGAGGTTGATGCC
This sequence comes from Achromobacter denitrificans NBRC 15125, assembly GCF_001571365.1. Taxonomy (GTDB): domain Bacteria; phylum Pseudomonadota; class Gammaproteobacteria; order Burkholderiales; family Burkholderiaceae_B; genus Achromobacter; species Achromobacter denitrificans. Next base: position 48,672 of record NZ_BCTQ01000020.1, read on the forward strand.
GGCTACCCGATGATGATCAATTCACCTGTAGGTGCGCTGCCAATTTCGACTACTTGCTTCGAAGTTGGTGGCCAAAAACTGTACGTGATCGACCAGTTCGATAAATCGCTAGCCGCATTTGAGAGTGGCGGCGAAATCGGATTCGCGATGCCATTAGAGAGCGGTAAGTTTGCCGTCGCAAGATTTAGCACCCGCGGGGCCTCTGCAGCGATCAGGAAGGCAAGAACCTATCCGCGTAAACCCGCATCACCGGCCAAACCTTCGCCTGGATCTCGGCCCAGTAGCGTTCAGCTCTTATAGGACCATAAGCACCAAATCAGGCCGCCTTCGGGTGGCCATTTTTTTGCCTCCTCCGCATGGCATCAACTTTTTCTAGACAAAGGTATAGATTTTGTTGACAACATAAGTTCAGCTTTTCTATACTTCTCCCAACGCCTCACCACCCGGTGAGCAACATGGGAGAAAGGCCTTGAAGCACCAGATCAAAAGCATTTCCGGCGCCGTGCTGTTCACGGCCGATGTGCCCGAGGGCACCGAGAGCGGGCTGATTACCCGCGTGGCGCTGGAGCAGGCGGTGGAGGCCCGTGCCTACCTGGCCGATGCCTACCTGGCCGGTGCCAACCTGGCCCGTGCCAACCTGGCCGATGCCAACCTGGCCGATGCCTACCTGGCCGGTGCCAACCTGGCCCGTGCCAACCTGGCCGGTGCCAACCTGGCCCGTGCCTACCTGGCCGATGCCAACCTGGCCGATGCCTACCTGGCCGATGCCTACCTGGCCGGTGCCAACCTGGCCCGTGCCAACCTGGCCGATGCCAACCTGGCCGATGCCTACCTGGCCGATGCCTACCTGGCCGGTGCCAACCTGGCCCGTGCCAACCTGGCCGGTGCCAACCTGGCCCGTGCCTACCTGGCCGATGCCTACCTGGCCGATGCCTACCTGGCCGATGCCAACCTGGCCGGTGCCAACCTGGCCGAGCTGAGCGGCATCTGGGGCGCCAGCGGCAACCTGCGCGAGGTCAAGGCGATCCAGTGCGACACGTGGCCCGTGACGTACACCGCGACCCACATGCAGATCGGGTGCCAGATGCACGCGCTCGAAGCGTGGTGGTCGTTCACCGATGAGCAGATCAACGAGATGGCCTTCGGCGCGCTGGCTTGGTGGCAGAAGTGGAAGCCTGTGCTGCACACCATCGTCACGATGTCGCCGGCCGTGTCCGGCGCTGAGCGGCCGGCTGAGCAGCAAGAAGCCGCCTGACCTTCCCCACCCGCCCCGGTAGGGGCAAGGAGACACCATGGACACGATCACCACCTGCCAAGCCGTCGCAGCGATGCAGAAGTTCGGCGGCAACGGCGTCAAGAAGCTGGCCGCGTGCTGGCTGGCTTTCGACAGCGAGAATCGCGACCGCCTGGAAACGGCGTTCAAGCCAGAGTTCGACCGCTACCGCGTGATGGCGAACCAGGAGGGCGACTACGCGGCCCAGCAGACCCTGGCTCAGCGTGCCGTGCTGGACGTGGCCGCCGGCTACGCGAGGAATTAATCATGAACGCCCGCCCCGAAATCCGTCTTACCCCAGCGCAGGAATTGCGCATGGACCTGACCTGGGATGTGCGCATGGCGCTGCGTGACGGCATGCAGGAGGTCGTCCGCTACTGCGTCGCCGGCGAGAACCGCCAGCTGGCCGCGCATGCCGTCTACGAGGACAGCATCGGCAAGCAGGACTTGGTCGACGCCTTCGACGCGGTGGCGAGGGCCTACGCGCACGGCGACACGTTCGGCCGGATCGGCGAGCTGTTCAGCAAGTTTATGGACGGCGCCAGCGCGCACTACGTAGAGAACCTGGCCGACGCGATCGAGGACCAGGACCGGCAGCTGGACGTGTCGTTCGAACTGCCGGCGCGCCGCAAATGATGGCCTACGCCGTGTGGGGCCTGTGCGCCCTTTATGCAATTGCCCTCGCCGGCGACGCCGCGATGGCCTATCTCCGGAGAAGCGCATGAGCGCACCCAACGGCAACATCCTGGCCCTGTTTCATGACGGCCACTACCTGGCCGAAATCGTCGGCGGCGGCATCCGCGTCGGCAAGCAGCAAGGCGCCCGTGCCGATTTCCCGCCCGGGACGCCCGAAGCGCGGCGCTTGGCGCGGCTGCACGAGGTCGGCTCGATGGACCAGATCCACGCCGAGGTGCAGGCCCAACTGGCCAAGCGTGCAGCAGCCGCCAGCGGCGCAAAGCTCAAGAACGGCGACAAGGATTGGGAAACGCCCTGCCAGAACTGCGAGCAGGTTCCCACCGTGCACCCCGTGGCGCTGTGTGGCCCGTGCTGCTTTGGCGAGGCCGAAACCGCCGGGGGGAACTGGTGATGATCCGCCGCCTCCTGCGCGCCCACGGCGACCTGCTGATCGGTGCCGTTGCCCTCTGCGCCGGCGTCTTCATGGCCTGCGTGCTGGGCCCGACGCTGGATGCTCAATCCCCCACCCTCACCGCCTGCGAAGGCTGCGGCAAGACCGCTGTGGCCGCCAAGGAATGACATGACCCAAACGACCGAACTCGCCGAACTGCCGCCCCAGGAATCCGCGCTGGAGGTGTATTCGAAGCCCTCCGGCCTGGAACCGTGGCTGGACAAGATCCGCGCCGAGGTGGCCGGCCACGTGCCGGACATGTCGACGAAGAGGGGCCGCGAGGCCACCGCCAGCCTGGCGTTCAAGGTGCGCAAGTCCAAGACCGCGCTCGACGCCCTGGGCAAGCAGCTGGTCGACGAGCTGAAGGATGTGCCCAAGCGCATTGACGCTGAGCGCAAGCGCATGCGCGACACCCTGGACGCCCTGGCCGAAGAGGTGCGCGCGCCGCTCACCGAGTGGGAAGCCGCCGAGGGAACGCGCCAGCAGCGCCACCAGCAGGGTATCGAATGGTTCCGCCTGCGCGCTGACGAACACCGCGACCTGGATGCGGCCGAGCTGCGCGCGGCCCTTGAACAGGTCAATGCGTGGGCTGTGGATGCGTCCTGGGAGGAATACGAGGCCGAGGCGCACCGCGTCAAGGCCCGCGCTCTGGACGCGCTGACGCAAGCCCTGGCCGCGCGCGAGAAATACGACGCCGAGCAGGCCGAGCTGGCGCGCCTGCGCGCCGCCGAAGCGGAGCGCGAGCAGAAGGAGCGCGACGAGCGCATCGCCCGCGAGGCTGCCGAGCGCGCCAAGCGCGAAGCCGAGGCCCGCGCCCAGGCCGAACGCGACGCCGCCGCGCGCCGCGAAGCTGAAGCCCTGGCCGCCGCCGAAACTGCCCGCCTGAATGCCCAGTTGGCCGAGCAGCGCCGTATCGCTGCAGAGCAACAGGCCGAACTCGACCGCCAGGCCGCCGTAGTGCGCGAGCGTGAAGCCGCTGCGCAGGCCGAACAGCGCGCCCGCCAGGCTGCCGAGCAGGCCGCCGCGGCCGAACGCCAGCGCATCGCCGACGAACAGGCCGCGGCAGCAGCCGAGGCCCAGCGCCGCGAGGAAGACATGGCCCACAAGGCCGGCATCAATCGCGCTGCCCTGGATGCGTTCGTCCATGGCGGCATGCCCGAGGACTGCGCCAAGCAGGCGATCAAGCTGATCGCCAAGGGCCAGATCCCCAACATCCGCATCACCTATTGAGGAAGCCATGACCGAAATCATCGATGCCCCGGCCCGCGCAGTGGCCCCCCGCCCCGAACCAAACCCTGGACACCTGCCCGCGCTGGCCGCCAATTCTCCCATGGGCATGATGCTGGCGGCCGTGCAGCAAGGCGCCACGCTGGAACAGGTCGAGAAGATGATGGACCTGCAGGAGCGCTGGGCCAAGGCCGAGGCCAAGAAGGCCTACGACGAGGCGTTCGCCAACTTCAAGGCCGAAGCGGTCAAGATCATCAAGGGCAAGGACGTCACGGATGGCCCGTTGAGGGGGAAGGCCTACGCCGAGCTGCACGACGTCGTCAATGCGGTCACGCCGGCGCTCTCCAAGCATGGCCTGTCGTCGTCCTGGAAGCTCACGCGCGACGAAAAGGACTGGATGGAGGTGACCTGCTACTTGCGTCACGTGGGCGGCCACGAGGAAAGCGTCAGCATGGGTGGCCCTCCGGACAACGGCGGCGCCAAGAACGCCATCCAGGCCCGCGCCAGCACCAAGACCTACTTGGAGCGCTACACGCTCAAGGCGATCACCGGCCTGTCCGAACAGAAAGACGACAACGACGGGAACGGCGCCGCGCACGCAGCCGAAGACCTGCGCGACGAGTGGATCAGCAAGCTGGCCCAGGCTGAAACGCTTGATGAGGCGGCCACGGTCTGGCAGGACGGATGCAAGGCGATTGAGCAAACCAACAACCTGGCCGCCTTCGCCGCGTTCAAGACGGCCTACAGCGACAAACGCAACATGCTCAAGCAGGAGACCAAATAATGGATCTGATCTTCCACAAGGAGCCCCAGGGTACGCCCGAGTGGCTGGAAGCGCGCCGAGGCGTCATTACCGGCAGCCGCTTCAAGGACTGCCGCGACCGGCTGAAAAGCAAGGAGCCGTCCAAGAACTGCCTGAACTACGCCATGGACGTGGCCCGCGAGCGCGCCGGCGGCAAGGCGGCCGAGGTGTTCGTGAACGGCGCCATGCGCTTCGGCACCGAACAGGAGCCGCACGCCCGCGCTGCCTACGAGGCCGCGACCGGCCGGTTCGTCGAAGAGGCGGGGTTCATCACCACCGATGACCGCAAGTTCGGCGTCAGCGTGGACGGCCTGGTCGACGAAGACGGCATCGTCGAGATCAAGACCATGGTGTCGTCCAACACCCTGTTCACCGCCGTCGTGTCCGGCGACATCAGCGAGTACGTTGACCAGTGCAACGGCGCCATGTGGCTGCTGGGCCGGCAGTGGGTCGACCTGGTCCTGTGGGCGCCCGACCTGGAGGCCATCGGCCGCAAGCTGACCATCGTCCGCATCAAGCGCGACGACGACGCCATCGAGGCCATGGAATCCGACCTGCTCGACTTCGAGCGCCGCGTGACCCGGCTACACCAGCAGCTCACGCAGATCGCCGCCTAACCCTTCCCCAGCAGCACAACCTACGGAGCAATCCCGAATGTTCACCCTGTACCAGCAGACCGCCAAGCTTGCCCAGTTCAAGCCCCGGATCGAACGCCATGGCGAAGAGCCCGCCGGCGCGGCCGACCTGTACATCAATTTCACCGACTCCAACATCATCCTCAGCGAACTGCACCCGCGCCTGCGCCACGCGTTCTACAGGATCGACGACAGCGAACGCCAGGAATCCATGGTTCCGGCCGAGCCCACGCAGCGCGTCTTCGGCGATCTGGTCGAGGAATTGAAGTTCAAGCATGAACTCAAGGGCGCCGCGGTCGTGATTGGCTTCGGCCTGGGCGGCCCTTCTGACATCGTCCTGGATCCGGTGGACGTTCTGGGATTTTCGGCGGTTCTCATGGAAGGTGGCAGCGTGAATATCGCCTTCCGCATCAAGTGCCATCCCACCAGCGAGCAGGCCAAGAAGCTGTACGAGGTAATGGGCCGCGAAATCACCGTCACGATCACCCCCGCCGTCGAAAAGCAGGGCTCGCGCTGCATCTACAACGGCGCGCACGCTTTGCCCGCCCCTTCAGCGCCTGGGGATGCGCAGGACGAGCGCCAGGCGTTCGAGGCGTGGTTTACCCGGAACGATGCCACCAAGGACATGGCCGACAGAGCGGTGCGGCGTGATGCGTGCGGGGAGTACTACCTCATGCAGACTTATACCGCGTGGGAAATCTGGCAGGCCGCCCGCACTTCGGTTGCCGCTCCCGCTGCTGGCGATGCGCTGGATGCGGCGCGATATCGCATCGTGCGCCAGTCCATTGCGGACGAGGCGAACGGCGCGAACCAGGTGGCCGCGGCCAGCGAGGTCATCGGACTGGAGCGCGGTAGCTATCCAACTCCCGATCAGTTCGATGCCATCGTGGACCATATTGCCGCCCAGCAGTCCGTGCGGAAGGAGGCGTGATGGAACTCAGCGAATACGAGAAAAAGGTTATCGCCGCACTGGCGGGCCCTGGCGCGCTTCTGACCAGGGATGTGGCCGACAGAGTGCGCCCGCGGTTCGGCAGCAACCAACAACAGCACAGTGGTGCTGTGCGGGCGTGGCTTCTGCGCCTGGAGAAGCTGGGGCTGGTTCGCCGCCTGGATACCGAGAAACCCGTCTGCTGGCAGCTTGCCGCCCAGCCCACCACTAAGAGAAGGCCATGAACCAGAACAACTCCGCCCAGCCTGGGCTGACGGATGACGAAATCAAGGCCATCAGGGACCGTCTAGGTGGCGGCTTCCTCGGGCCTGTTCCTTTCGCCCGCGCCGTCGAATCCGCCCTGCTGTCCGCGCTGCGCGCCCCTGTAGCCGATGAGCGGGCGGACGGTGACAAGCTGGCGGACCGTCTGGACAGAATGGCCTTTGCGCAACCGACAGGATCGCAGGCACAAAGTGATTTGCTTGCAGCGGCGACCATGTGGCGCAAGCATGCCAACCGGACGGCAAGCGCCCCTGTAGTCGTTGAATCGCCCATGGCGAAGATGGCCGAGGCTCTGCGGGAGAAAGCCCGGCAAGAGCAGCAGGCTTACCAAGACCGGCGAAATCAGGCTACCGAATGGGGGACTATGCCTGAAGGCACGGAGGCGGATCACCCAACCTCAAGTGCGCCTGTAGCACACGTTGCAGGCGATGAAGTTTCCCGGCATCTCGAATGGGCAAAAGACCGTAGCGCTTGGGAAATGCCCGTTGGCACTCCTGTCTACTACTCTGCCCTAGCAAGCGCCCCTGTAGCCGGGGAGGCGGTGGCTTGGCGCGTGACGCACCCGCGCTCTCCGGCCCCGAACTGGCGGGACGCGGCGCTCGAACGGCCTCCAAATAAGCACGACGTGAAGCAGCAGGATCCCGACTTGATCTTGGAACTGGCCTATGCCCCGCCCCAGGCCAGCGACGCGGTGCGCGATGCATTGCACGAACTTGTGGAAGTCCTGCAAAAGCGCCATTACGGTCGGATGCCGGACGAAGTGCAAAAGGCTTTCGACAACGCCCGCGCCGCCCTGTCCGCGCAACCGGTGCTCAGCAGCGGCGCGCCCAACGGACGCAAGCGCACCGCCGCCGAAAGGCGCGCACCGATGGTCGAGCGAGTCTATGGCACCGGTGTGACCGCGCAACCGGCGCAGAAGGATCATAGCGATGAATGACGCGACCGTGCTGGACCCGTGCTGCGGTGGCCGCATGATGTGGTTCGACCGCCAAGATCAGCGCGCCCTGTTCGGTGACATCCGCAGCGAAGAGCACACCCTCTGCGACGGCCGCGTGTTCAACATCACGCCAGATCTGAACATGGATTTCCGGGCCATCCCGTTCGCCGCCGACACGTTCGGGCTGGTGGTGTTCGACCCGCCGCACCTTCGCCGCGCCGGCCGGGATTCCTGGCTGCGCGCCAAGTACGGGATTCTGGGCGACGACTGGCAGGACGATCTGCGCCGAGGCCTCGCCGAGTGCTTCCGCGTACTCAAGCCGGAAGGCGTCCTGATCTTCAAGTGGGCGGAAGTCCAGATCCCGGTCAGCCAGATTCTGGCGCTCACCGATCACCGGCCGCTGTTTGGTCACAAGTCGGGCAAGCGCGAGAAGACGCATTGGCTGACGTTCATGAAGCCGCCCTACCCGACCCAGCACACCGACGGAGGGGCCGTTTATGGCTGACCTGATCGCCCGCCTGGCCGCCCAGCTTCGCGAGTGCGCCGAAACCCTCGGGGCCGACCGGATTGACGAACACCGAGCCATGCGCGCATATGCCGACGCCATGGCGCTGCTGGCGGAAATGCCTCATATATCGCGCACGCCCGCGGGCGATGCGTCATTAAAGGAGCAGCAACCATGAAGTGGGTGAAGCTGAACAAGTACTGCGAGCTGTCCGGGGATACGCCGGACGCCATCTATGCTAAAAATCGCCGACGGATCTGGACTGACGGCGTCCATTACAAGAAGGCGGCCGACGGCTGCATCTGGATCAACACCGAGGAAGTGGAGAAATGGGTCGAGCAGGATCAGAGCCAAAGCTGCCGCGCGGCGTGACCATCCGGGAACTGAAGGACGGCCCGCGCCTGCAGATCGCCTTCAGCTACCGCGGCGAGCAGTGCCGCGAGCTGCTGCCCGCGGGCAAGGTCACGAAGTCCTATCTGGAATATGCCGCCGGCCTGCGTGCCGAGATCCGCCGCAAGATCACCGACGGCACATTCAGCTACCGCGCCTACTTTCCGGATTCGCCGGCTGCGGCCAGGATGGAGCCGAACCAGGCTGCGATTCCAGGCGCGAAGCTGCTACTGGGCGCGCTGCTGGACGCGCAGCTTGCCCTCTACGAGAAGCAGGCCGCCAACGGCAGCATCTCCGCGTCCACGCTGCTGGGCTATGCCAAGGCGATCCGGCATTACCTCCGGCCGCGCTGGGGTGATACACCCGTCAACGAACTGGCGCCGGCCGACCTGCGCGCCTGGATCGCCGGCATGGGCGTCACGGGCAAGACGGTGCGCAACCGGCTGACGCCGCTCCGCTCGGTCCTGGATGATGCCGTGAACGACGAGTTGCTGGACAGCAACCCGCTGGACCGGATCGCCCTGGGCAAGCTGATCAAGCAGACGGCCACCAAGAGCAACTACGAGGTCGACCCGTTCGACATGGACGAGGTTGCAGCGCTGTGCAAGGCGGCGCGAGCCGACGAACTGCCGCTGATCCAGTTCTGGTTCGAAGCCGGATTGCGCCCGGGTGAAATTCAGGCCGTGGAATGGTCGAGCGTCGATTGGGTGCATGGGCGCGTGCGCATCGACGACAACATCGTGACGGGCATGGTCGAAGGCAAGGCCGCCCAGGTGCGCAAGGCGCCGAAGACGCAGGCGGGCATACGCGACGTGGACCTGTCACCCCTGGCACTGGCGGCGCTCAAGGCCCAGAAGGCGTTCACCTTCCTGACCGGCGGCAGAATCTGGCACGACCCGCGCAAGAACGAGCCATGGGCATCGGATGCGCAGATCCGAAAATCCCTCTGGCAGCCCCTGTGCAAGCGCGCCGGCGTGCGCTACCGCAACCCATACCAGATGCGGCATACCTATGCCAGCACGCGGCTGACTGCGGGCGCGAATCCCTGGTACATTGCGGACCAGCTCGGCCACACCGACGTCGAGATGGTATTCAAGATCTACGGGAAGTTCATCCCGAAGAACTTCCAGAGGGCCGGCGCATTCACACCGGTTTCACACGCAGACCAGGCGGCGGGCAAAACTGGCACTGTAAGCGGCTGATTTTTGGGACATATTCCCCCCAAGAAATCAGGCCAGCCGGCAGTTCAATTCCCCCCGGCTCCACCAGATTAGCAAGTCCTGCCTTGTGCAGGATTATCTGCCCTCAAGTACGAATGGCCGCCCGGCATTATGCCGGGCGGCTTTTTCTTTGGCCGGACGGTTCATCCCGGCCGTGTGCCGCGCCCCGGGAAAGCCGGCGGGGCGGCGGAGGCCGGCTTCCGGCCCACGGCAACCCGGGCCCGATGCTTCAATACTTGAAGCTCACGCGCGCCCAGAACGTGCGGCCGGGCTCGTTCACCGCGGTGTTGGCGGCGTAGCCGAAGCCGGCGTTCCCCGCGAGGTTCAGGTGCTCGCTGTAGGTCTTGTCGAACAGATTGTCCACGCCCATCGACAGCTGGACCTGCTTGTTGACCGCGTAGCCGCCATTGATGGAGAAGACGCCGAAGCCGGCGCTGGGGCCGAAGTCCTTGCCGACCACGTTGCCTTCGTTCAAGGCGTAGCGCTTCTGCGCGGCGACGATGCGCCACAGGGCGCCGGCCGACCAGGTGCCGTCGTCGTAGGCGGCGCTGAGCTTGGCTTCCAGCGGCGGCATCTGCGGCAAGGCCCTGCCGTCGCTGCGGTTCTGCCCCCAGGCATAGGCCAGCGTGGCGCCCAGCTTCCAGCTCGGCGCGATCTTGTAGGACGCGCCCAGCTCGCCGCCGGCGATCCTGGCGTCCACGTTGGTCGCCTGGGACGAGGATCCCATCATGCCGCCCGAGGTGTAGTTGAACAGGATGTAGTCGTCGATATAGCCCGCGTAGCCCGAGAACCAGGCGTCCACCGTCTCCGTCCGGTACTGCGCGCCGAAGTCCAGCTGCGTGGTCTTTTCGGGCTTCACGCCGCTGAAGGCGTTGACCGTGCCGGCCGGCCCGCGATCCGGCGAGAACAGCTCCCAGTAGTCGGGGAAACGCTCCACGTGTCCCAGGCCGACGTAGAGGGTGGCCGGCAGGGTTTCCAGGTCCTGCTCGTAGCGCAGGAACCCGCTGGGCAGCGTGTCGTTGCGGCGTTCGCCGGCGGTGGGATTGGGCATGGGCATCATCATGCCGCCGTCGTCCTGGCGGAAGTCCTTGGCGGAGGCCCAGTCCACGCGCGCGCCGCCGATGACGCGGCTGCCCGGCGCGGCGCGCCAGGTCACTTCGCCGAACAGGCCGGTATTGGAGAAGTCCGCGTCCTTGACCCAGGGCTGGCTGCGATAGGAGACTGCGCCCATGCCGCTGCGGGAACGATGGCGGCTTTGCTGGAAGTCCAGGCCGGTCACGACATCGACGTCCCGGGACAGGTTCCAGGTGCTGGCGAAACGTCCTCCCCAGGTGGCGCGGTCGACGTCGGCCGCCATGCGCATGGGCATGGCGCTCATCGGGTCGGGCGCGCGCAGCGTGTAGTTGTCCATCACGTGATCCGCGTAGTTGTAGTACAGCTGCGCCTCGACCTTGTTGAGGACCGTCCCGATGTTGCGCTTCTCGAACCGCAGGCCGAAGCTCTCGCGCTTGAATTGCGAGCCGTCCATGCCGCGGCCCGCGTAGCGGGCCTCGCCGTCGCCGGTGCCCGCGGTCAGCTCATACAGGGTGTCGGCGTCCGGGGTGAAGCCCAGCGTGACGTCCGCGTTCCACTTGTCCCAGCGGGACGGCACCTTGTTGCCGTCGCCGTCCTCGTAGTCCTGCGAATGGGAGTGATTGGCCGTGACGCGCGTGTACACCTTGTCGTTGCCCACCGTCAGGTCGGCGGCCTGGTCGTTGCGGCCGAAGGAGCCGCCCAGCAGGCTGCCGTCGAAACGCACCCCCGGCTCGGTGAAGCGCGGCGTGTCGCGGTCGAACTTGACCGTGCCGGCCGATGCGCCCGGGCCCCACAGCACGGTCTGCGGCCCCTTGATGACCGTGAGCTGGTCGAAGTTCTCGGGTGAGATATAGGAGCTGGGCGCATCCATGCGGGCGGGGCAGGCGCCGGGCATGGACGTGCCGTTGGTCAGGAGATTCAGGCGCGAACCGAACATCCCGCGCAGGACCGGATCGCCGTTGGTCCCGCCGTTGCGGATGGAGGAGAAGCCGGGAATGGTCTTGAGGTAATCCGTGCCGTCGCTCGCCGGCAGCGGCTGGCGCGGGATCTTCGGATCTGTCGTGAAGGTCAGGGGCGCGCTGGGCGCCACGCCCGTGATCACCACCGGATCCATGGTGGCGACGGCGTTCGCGTCGGTGGCCTGGCCCCAGGCGGGAGAGCTGGCGGCCAGGGCGGCCGCGAGGGAGGTGATGCGCAGGAATACGTCTTTCTGGTACATGTCGGGTTCTATCTGCAAAATCCATGGCCCGCACCCGCCGCGGCGGCCAGGGCCGCGCGGCGCCAGCCGCCCAGGGGCGGCGCGGGTGCGCAGGAAGCGAAACCGGTTTACGTCCGCGCCAGGGCGGCGCCGGCGGCGCGCAAGCGCGCGTCATCGCGCGCGCGGCCGGGGGCCGCGCGCGAAACGCATCGGTAACGTGGGAGCGGAATCAGGCCGTGAACGGCGGCGCGCGCGATTTCTGCGGCAGCCTCGCCAGCGCGCTGGAGAAGTGGACCTCGACGCTCGGCCGCGGCACGACGGGCGTGACGGCGGGCAGGAGCCAGGCCAGGACGAACAGCTCGGGAAGCGTGGCGCCGCCGAGCATCGCGCAGCCGGTGACGCAGCAATGCGGCAAGGCGCCGCTGTGCTGCTCGGCATCTTGCGCGGGACGCTGGATGTCTAGCGCGACGACGCGAGGACCGCTCGCCGTGCAGATGATGGTGAGGGCGCCCGCCTTGCCGGACGCGAGGCCGGATGCGGCCAGGGCCGAAGATGCGATCAACGCCTGGAAGACGAACAGAAGCGCCGCGGCTAGCGCGACGCATCGTCTGTTGGCGAGGACTCGTGTGTACATTCGCATCCCTTGATCGGTGCAGATGGTAGCACGCGAAGACGGAGCAAATGCCGCCTGCGGCACGCGGCCACCAGCGGTTTCGCGCCGGGACATGATCTCCGACAATATCCGGCGCCAGGCGTCGGGAAGGCCGGGATTCCCGTCCCGGCCCGTTCACCATCAAGGCGTGACGATGTTGAACCAGAACTCGAAGTTGTCCAGAGCGGCGAACATGTCCGTGATCTTCTGCTGATCGCCGGTGACCTTCACCTCGCCCTTGTCGATGGCGTCCTTGAGCGTCATTTCCTTGAGCATCATGCGGTTGAGCGTCTCGCGGCTGAGCGTCATGCCGGCCGTCGGCTCCTTGGACTGCTTGCCCTCGGTGTGGTTGAGCACGCTGTTCACCATTTCCAGCATGTACTGCTGCTTGGTGTCGGTGAAGTCCAGGTTGAGCACGACGTGCTTGCCGGCGGCCTTCTCGCGGTTCAGGCGCACGGCGAAATAGTCGAACAGCATGTCGAGCGTCATCGCGCGCACCGTGTCCGGGCTGGCGGTGTCCGGCACGGGCAGCTTCTGCACGCCTTCGCGCAGTTCCTTGGCGCCGGTCAGGTAGAAGTTGCGCCACGGCCCGCTTTCTGCCTGGTACCCCATCTGCTCCAGCGCGTCGGCCTGCAGGTTCTTGGCTTCCTGGTTGTCGGGGTCGGCGAAGACCGCGTAGTTCACCACTTCCGCGACCCAGCGATAGTCGCCCTTCTGGTAGTACTCGCGCGCCTTCTTCAGGATGGCGTCGACGCCGCCCATCATGTCCACGTAGCGCTTGGAAGCTTCCTGGATGGGCAGCGTGTGCAACGTGGCCGGATTGCCATTGAACCAGCCCAGATAGAGCACGTAGGTGGCGCGCACGTCATGGTTCACCGAACCGTAATAGCCGCGGTTCGAGAACTTGGTGGCGATGGTCTCGGGCAGCTTGACCTGCTCGGCGATCTCTTCCTTGTTGTAGCCCATGTTGGCCAGCCGCAAGGTCTCGTCGTTGATGTAGCGGTACATGTCGCGCTGCATGCCCAGCTGCTCCTGGACCGCCTTCTGGCCCCACACCGGCCAATGGTGCATGGCGTACATCACTTCCACATCGTCGCCCCACAGGGCCAGGGCCTCGTTCAGGTATTTCGACCAGGCCAGCGGATCGCGGATCTTGGCGCCGCGCAGCGAATAGGTGTTGTGCAGCGTGTGGGTGGAGTCCTCGGCGGTGTTGAGCGCCTTCTTTTCCTTGATGTAGTAGAGCATCTCGGCGGGCGCCTCGCTGCCCGGCGCATACAGGAACTCGTACGTGAGCCCGTCGATGGTGCGCTTTTCGCCGGTCTTCTCGATGATGTCCGTGGGCGGGATCAGCGTGACCGTTCCGGCGGACGTGGTGGTGCCCAGCCCGGCGCCCACCTGGCCGGTGGGGCTGGGCGGCAGCAGGTTGCCGTACATGTAGCTGGCGCGGCGGCTCATGGCGGTGCCGGCCATCACGTTCTCGGCCACGGCGTGTTCGAGAAAGCCCAGCGGCGCATAGATCTTGACCTTGCCCGCCTTGACGTCCGCTTCGTCCACCACGCCGCGCACGCCGCCGTAGTGGTCCACGTGGCTGTGCGTGTAGATCACGGCCACCACGGGCTTCTTCGGGCGGTGCTGGTAGTAGAGGTCGAGCGCGGCCTTGGCCGTTTCGGTGGAGATGAGGGGATCCATGATCGTCAGGCCTTCCTTGCCCTCGACGATCGTCATGTTGGAGAGGTCGTAGTTGCGCACCTGGTAGATGCCGTCGGTGACCTGGAAGAGACCCGAAATGTTCAGCAACTGGGACTGGCGCCAGAGGCTGGGATTGACGGTGTCCGGCGCCGCGGCGCCTTCCTTGATGAAATCGTATTTGCCGGGGTCCCAGACCAGGTTGCCCTGGGCGCCCTTGATCATGCCCGCGGGCAGCGGCGCGATGAAGCCCTTGTGCGCCAGCTCGAACGACGTCTTGTCGGAAAACGGCAGTTCCTTCAGCAGCGCCGCGTTGGCGTTCTTGGTCGCGACCTCGGCGGGCTTGGGTTGCTCGGCCGACCAGGCGCCGCCCGCCAGGGACAGCGCCAGCGCGCTCAGAGCCCATCGCGCCAGCCGGTGCTTTGGCGCCCTGGCGCGGCGGTCGGGGAATTCGGAAGGGGCGTTCATACTGCGAGGGGGCTTCATCATGACGTGTCTCCAAACATGGGGTATGGATGGGTCACGTCGGAACGCGGCCCGGTCAGGCAATGAGGTCACGCGTATGCGGGAAAACGCTGGCGTTCGGCCATGGAGCCGGGAACGCGCGCGCGGGGCTGACGGTCTGGGCTGGAGGAACAGGAGGGGGGATGGGGGGGAAGGACGGTGGCGCGGCCGGTGCGGCCGTGGGTGTGCGCGGCGTCAGCCGCGGTGCAAGCAGGAAACCCAGGCCATCGTTGCATCCAACCACCCTCCCGGTATTTTGACAATACGTACGAGTGAAACGCGGTAACGGCTTGACGGTCGCGTGTGCGCCAAGATGCATAAATCGTACACATAATTTCGATGGAATCAAGCATGAGTGCCGCAAATGCAACTGCGGCCCGGCGCCCTTCCCCGGGCCGCGCCCGAGGCAGCGCGCGGGATTCTTGAGCCCTTTCCGGCATCCGTGTAATCTGCCCGAGCCGGCTCCCCCTTGCCGTCCGGGCGCCAGACCGGCGTAGCGCGTTGTCAATGCATACACTCGGAGATTTGCATGCGGCATTCCGTCAGCGGGGCGAAGCGGCGCGTGCTCAGCCTGCTTGGCGTGCTGTCCTGCTGCTGCGGCGCGGCGCAGGCGCAGCAAGGCCTGCGGCTCACCCAGGACGACCTGCAAAAGCGCGCCAACGGCGTGCTCGCCCTGATGTCGTTCTCCATCGTGCCCGACATCACGACCAGCTCGCTCAACATCGGCAGCGGCGGCGGATCGACCAGCGGATCGACCGAATTCTTCATGACGCAACTGGGCGGCGGGGACACGATCTCCGACTCCGTCCCCATCTACCTGGAAGGCGTGCTGGCCGCGAGCCGCTATGACCCGACCTTCGTCGCCACGCAAGGCGCGGAGTCCCGCCGCATCCCCACGAAATGGAACAGCCTGTCGGCCACGGGCGGGATAGGCTGGGACTTCAAACTGACCGACGAACTCAAGCTGCGCCCTATCTTCAACTTCGCGCTGGGCAACGTCACCAGCGACCTGCGCGCAGCCAGCTGGTACGTCGGACGGCAGACCGACACCGACATCGATTTCCTCGACAAGGGCTCGCTCAACGCCTACGGCCTGGGCGGCTCGCTGATGCTGGACTACGAGCACTACCGGCCGGGCTACGAAGTGGACGTGGAACTGCGCTATTCCGACATGCGCCTGCGGAGCTTCGACAGCTCCGCCGCCGTGCGCGGCCAGGCCACCGCGCAGTCGGCGAACCTGTGGGCGCGCTATCGCGCGCCCACGGGCGCGATCCTGCTGCAGCGGCCGCTGCGCTACGTGCTGGAACTCACGCACTCCGAGTTCCTCGGCGACCAGCGCGGCATCCTGGGCTTCGACCGGCTGACCTCCGTGGGCCTCGGCCTGGAGCTGGACTCCAGCGCGTACGACATGATCATCACGCGCACCCGGCTGGTGGGCCGCTACGTCTTCGGCACCAACGTATCCGGGTTTTCGGTCGGCCTGGCCGTGAGCTTCTAGCGGTTCAGGCCGCCGGGGCGAACTGCGGCCGCGATTGGAATGGGATTACCGTCGCCGGCACGCGGCATGCCAGGGGCACGCAGACCGGCCGCAGGGCGGGCTGTTCGAGGAACAGCCCGGGCAAGGGAAACTACCCTGCGCGATTGCCGAACAGGCCCGACAGCGAAGCCAGCAGGTCGGCCGGGTTGAATTGCTGCTCGCCCTGGACTTCGCCGTTGGGCGTGGCCTTGTCCACCAGCTGCGGCAGCAGCGCGGACAGCGAACCCAGCACGGAATCCGTGTCCTGGCCGGTCTTGGCGGCCAGTTCATTGACTACGCCGGGATCCAGCACGGAACCGAGCTGGTCGGCGCTGACGGGCATGTTCTGGCCGGTGCCCACCCACGACGCCACGATCTCGCTCAGGCCGCCCTTCTGGAAGCTTGCGATCAGGCCGGCCAGGCCGCCCGGGTACTTGTTCAATTGCTCGATCAGCGCGGGCAGCAGCGACGCCGAGCCCCCTTGCTGACCGCCGCCGGCCATCGAGGCCAAGGAATCCAATAGGCTCATCATCGTGCTCCTCAAAAAATCGGAGAACCAGTATAGGCCCCTGTCCGAGGCCATGCGCGTCATCCCATGGCCCGGTTGCAGATCTTTGCAAAGCTTGTATTTGCGGGCCGGATCAGTCCGCCGGCTTGCCCGCCTGCAGCGCCCGCAGCGACTTCAGGCCCGCGCGGCCGTCCGGGGGCAGGCCGAGTTCGCGCTGCGCCGATTGCAGGGCCGTCCGCGTGCGGGCGCCGATCATGCCATCGGGTTCCCCCAGGTCATAGCCCCTGGCAATCAGCAGCCGCTGCAGCTCGCGCCGCTGCGCCCGCGACAGGCCGGGATCGTCGGTCGGCCAGGCTTGCGCCAGCGGGCCGCCGCCGCGCAGCCGATCCGACAGATGGGCGATGGCGAGCGCATAGCTTTCCGCCGCGTTGTAGGAATACAAGGCGTCGAAATTGCGCGTGACCAGGAAGGCGGGGCCGTTCTTGCCCGCCGGCAGCAACAGCCCGGCCGGGACATCGCCCGCGGGCAGCGGCCGGCCGTCGACCCGCGCGACGCCCTGTTTCGCCCAATACGACATCGGGCGCTTGTTCTTGCGGCCGGCCCCGGCGGTGTCCAGTCCGGCGGGCAGACGCACTTCGTATCCCCAATCGAGCGCGCTGTTCCAGCCCGCGCGCTTGAGGAAGTGGGCGGTGGACGCCAGCGCGTCCGGCACGCTGTCGACCAGGTCGCGGCGGCCGTCGCCGTCGAAATCCACGGCCAGCCGAAGGTAGGTCGAGGGCATGAACTGGGTCTGGCCGAACGCGCCCGCCCAGGAACCCACCAGGCGATCGGGCGCGAGGTGTTCGTCCTGGATGATCTTCAGCGTGGCGTAGAACTCGCCGCGGAAATAGGCCTGGCGCCGGCCGAAGCACGACAGGGTCGACAGCGACGTCAGCAGAGGCCGCCCGCCCAGGGTGCGGCCATAATTGCTTTCCACGCCCCACACCGCGGCGATCGTGGCCGGGTCCACCCCGTAGCGGGATGCCGCCCGCGCCAGCTCGGCCTGCCAGCGCGCCATGCCCGCCTGGCCGTCGGCCACGCGCTCGTCGTCGACCAGCCCGGCCATGTAGTCCCAGATCGGCATCTTGAATTCCGGCTGCGCGTCCAGCAGCCCGATCACGGCCATGTCCGGCGCCAGGCCCGCGGTATGGGTGTCGAACGTGGCGCCCGACACGCCCGCCTTCAGCGCGGGGCCGCGCAACTGCGCGAGGCAGGCCGCGAACGGGTCCGCGGCCTGGGCCGCAAACGCCAGCACGGCCAGCGCGGCGCCGGACAATGCGCGGGCCAGGGCCCGGGTGGCCCGGGGCCGTCCAGTGTTTCGATGCATGCTCAGGACTCCGTGGAAGGGGGTGGGACGACGTCGCCTTCCAGGCGCCGCGTCCAGTCTTCGGCCTCGCCGGAGCGGGCCCGTTTTTCGAAGAGCGCGCGCCAGTTCGGCGACAGCTCGGGCAGTTCCGACAAGGCCCGCAGCACGGCCGGCTCCAGCACGCGCCGGTTCAGGATGTCCTGCACCCGGGCCAGCGGCCATTGCGCCTGCGGCCGTTCCTGCAGGCAAAGCGCGTCGCCCGCCCGCAGCCAGCCTTCTTCCAGCACGCGGTAGTACCAGCCCGTCTTGCCGCTGGCCTGCACGCGCGCGGCCATGCCGCGCGTGTCGAAGCGGTGGTCCAGCTTCCAGCAGGGCTGACGCGCCTGCGACACCTGCAGCAGCGCCGTGCCGGCGCGGTAGATGTCGCCCACGCAGACCTCGCTTTCGGTCAGGCCCCGCGTGGACAGGTTTTCGCCGAAGGCGCCCGGCGCGCGCAGGACGGCGCGCGGTCCCAGTTCGGCGAGCCAGGACGGGTAGTGCTCGCGCGCGTAATGGTGCAGGGCTTTTTCGGGGCCGCCGTGATGGCGGCGGTCGGCCTGTTCGTCGCCGCGCAGGCCCTCCCGCCCCAGCCACAGGCGCTCCTCGACCGGATGCTTGTCGATGCCGCTGTCGCGGCCGGAATCGCCCAAGGGGCGCACGGCGCCGGTCAGCAGCGCGTCTATCGGAATGCCGGCGGCCATGTCTCAGCCCGCCTGCAGCGCGGCAAGTTCGGCCTCGTCGAAGCCGGCGGCCCGGCGGGCCTCCAGGTTGAACGGGCCGCGCAGGCGCGGCGCGCCATGGCGCCGCGCCAGTTCCGCATAGCAGGCGATCGGATCCCTGCCTTCCTGCTCGCACAGGCGCTTGTACCAGAAGTTGCCGATGGCCACGTGGCCGATCTCGTCGGCCAGGATGATGTCGACGATGGCGGCGCTTTCCCGGTCGCCCGCCCCCGCGAGCTTGTCGCGGATCTGGGGCGAGGCGTCCAGCCCGCGCGCCTCCAGCGTGCGGGGCACCAGGGCCAGCCGCGCCAGCAGATTGGCTTCCGTGCGTTGCGCCATGTCCCACAGGCCGTTGTGGGCCGGGAAGTCGCCGTAGGCGTAGCCCAGGGCTTCCAGGCGCCGCCTGAGCAGATCGAAGTGATGCGCCTCTTCGCGCGCGACGCGCAGCCAGTCGCGGTAGAAGGCCTCGGGCATGCCAGCGAAGCGCCACATGATGTCCAGCGCCAGGTTGACCGCGTTGAACTCGATATGGGCCAGCGCGTGCAACAGCGCCGCCCGCCCTTCCAGCGTGGCCATGGAACGCTGCCTGACCAGGGAAGGCGCCACCAGTTCCGGCAGCGGCGGACGGCCCGGCAGCGCGGGCGGCGGCGCGAAGACCTGCGCGCAGTCCAGCACGGCCGCGTCGGTGATGGCCCGCACGCCCGCCAGCTTGTCCTGCCACGCCGTGGCGGCCAGCGCCCGCAATGCCAGTCCGCGCAGGCTGTCCTGCCCTTCCCCGCCCGCGGGCGGGACCGTCTTGATATCCATGCTCGATCCAGTGCCGGGCTAGCGACCCGACAAAACCCCGCGGCTTCAGCGCCGCTTCATCATGAAGACTTTATCATTCGCGGATGGACTCCCTGCGCCTGACCATCGAAACCGACCTGTCCCGCATCGACGCCCTGCAATGGGACGCGCTCGCGGGCGACCAGCCCTTCCTGCGCCATGCCTTCCTGCGCGCGCTGCACGAGACCGGCTGCGCCACGCCGGAAACCGGATGGGCGCCGCACTATCTCGCGCTCTGGCGCGATGAGGAACTGGCCGCCGCCGCGCCGCTCTACCTGAAGTCGCACTCGCGCGGCGAATACGTCTTCGATTACGCCTGGGCCGACGCCTTCCAGCGCCACGGGCTGCGCTACTACCCCAAGCTGCTGTCGGCCGTTCCGTTCACCCCCGTCACCGGGCCGCGGCTGCTGGCGCGCAACGACGAAGACCGCGACATCCTGGTGCGCGGCCTGGTGGCCTTCGCCGAAGAGATCCAGGTCTCGTCGCTGCACCTGCTGTTTCCCGCGGACGCCGATATGCGCGCGCTGCGCGAGGCCGGCTTCATGATCCGGGAGAGCGTGCAGTTCCACTGGACCAACCCGGGCTACGCGGACTTCGACGGCTTTCTCGCCGCGATGAGCCACGACAAGCGCAAGAAGATCCGGCAGGACCGCAAAAAAGTGGCCGCCGCCGGGCTGAGCTACCGCTGGCTGCGCGGCGAGGAGATCGGCGCCGAGGAACTCGGGTTCTTCTATGAATGCTATTGCCGCACCTATTTCAGCCACGGCAATCCGCCCTACCTGACCCGCGATTTCTTCGAGCGCGCCCATCGCGACCAGCCCGAGGCATTCGTGCTGATCCTGGCGCAACGCGGCAGCCAGCCGGTGGCGGCCGCGCTCAATCTGGCGGGCGGCGACGCGCTTTACGGACGTTACTGGGGCGCGACGGAATACGTGCCGGGCCTGCATTTCGAGACCTGCTACATGCAGGCCATCGCCTACTGCATCGCGAACGGGATCGCGCGCTTCGAGGGCGGCGCGCAGGGCGAGCACAAGATGGCGCGCGGCCTCCTGCCCACGCCCACGTGGTCGGCGCACTGGGTGGCCCATCCCGGATTCGCCGATGCGATCCGCGTGTTCCTCGACGAGGAAACGGCGGCGGTGGCGGACTACCTGGGCGAACTGGAAACGCACACGCCGTTCAAGCGGCCCGCGCAAGGCTAGGCCGCGCCGCGGCCGCCTACAGGAAGCGGTCGAGCAGCTTGCGGCTGTGCTTGTCGAGCGACTGGATGTCGCGCACCAGGTAGAAGATGCCGTGGCTGTCGGCGATCAGCAGCGTCTGCGCGCTCAACCGGCGGATGTCTTCCTCGCCGCGCAGCGTGAACGAGGTGGGGCCGCGGTCGGTGTCGACCTTCCAGACGCTGGGCGTGGCGAAGGTGGACACGCTGGCCAGCTTGCGGATCTCGGGCATGAATTCCCGGCTTTCCAGCTCTTCCTCGATCAGCGCGCGCTGCAGCGCCGGCACGTCGGACAGGTGTTCGATCCAGACCAGTTCGCGCCCGTCGCCGGTCACCAGCGACAGGCCGCGGCCCGCCTCGCTGATCGGGAAGGCGCGCACGGGGATGACCCCTTCGTGGATGTCGCCGTCGGCGGACTGGAATTCCAGGCGCCCGAAAGCGTTGCGGCGCAGCTGAAAGGTCGGCAAGGTCATGACGATAATTCCGGTTCCGCGTCAGGCCACGGCGGCCATGTCTTCGCTGCCCGACGCTTGCGCGTCGGCCTCGGCCTGGCGCGCCTGCGCCTGGTAGAGCCGATAGTAGGCGCCCTCGCGGGCCATGAGTTCTTCGTGCGGCCCCTGCTCGACGATCTGCCCGCGGTCCAGCACCACCAGGCGGTCCGCCTTGCGCAGCGTGCTCAGGCGGTGGGCGATGGCGATCGTGGTGCGGCCGCGCACCAGGTTGTCCAGCGCCTTCTGGATTTCCTTTTCGGTGGTGGTGTCGACGGACGAGGTCGCCTCGTCCAGGATCAGGATGCGCGGATCGATCAGCAGCGCGCGCGCGATCGAGATGCGCTGCCGTTCGCCGCCCGACAGGGCCTGGCCGCGTTCGCCGACCAGGGAATCGTAGCCGTGCGGCAACCGCAGGATGAATTCATGCGCGTGCGCGGCGCGCGCGGCCGCCACGATTTCATCGCGCGTGGCATCCGGCTTGCCGTAGGCGATGTTCTCGGCGATGGTGCCGAAGAACAGGAAGGGTTCCTGCAGCACCAGCCCGATGTTGCGCCGGTAATCGGCCACGCGCACCGAGCGGATGTCGGCGCCGTCCACCAGCACCGCCCCTTCCGACACATCGTAGAAGCGGCAGATCAGGTTGATCAGGGTGCTCTTGCCCGAGCCGCTGTGGCCCACCAGCCCGATCATTTCGCCGGGCGCGATGTTGAGGTTCAGGCCGCGGATGACCTGGCGGTTGCCGTAGCGAAAGCCCACGTCGCGCAATTCGATGCGGCCGTTGATGTGCGGCAGCCTGGCCGGATTCTGCGGCTCCGGCACGCTGGACACGTGATCGAGGATGTCGAAGATGCGCTTGGCGCCGGCCGCGGCCTTTTGCGTGACCGACACGATGCGGCTCATCGAATCCAGGCGCATGTAGAAGCGCCCGATATACGCGAGGAAGGCGGCCAGCACGCCGACGGTGATCTGCTTCTGCGACACCTGCCAAATGCCGAAGATCCACACCACCAGCAGCCCTACCTCGGTCAGCAGCGTGACCGTGGGCGAGAACAGCGACCAGGTGGTATTGACGCGGTCGTTCACTTCCAGGTTGCGGTTGTTGGCCTCGCGGAAACGCGCGACTTCCCGCTTTTCCTGCGCGAAGGCCTTGACCACGCGTATGCCCGGAATGGTGTCGGCCAGCACGTTGGTGATTTCGGACCAGATGCGGTCGACCTTCTCGAAGCCGTGGCGCAGGCGGTCGCGCACGGCATGGATCATCCAGACGATGAAGGGCAGCGGCACCAGCGTGACCAGCGCCAGCCAGGGGTTGATGGACACCAGGATGACCGCCGTCATGGCGATCATCAGGATGTCGGTGGCGAAGTCCAGCAGGTGCAGCGACAGGAACACGCAGATGCGGTCCGTTTCGCTGCCGATGCGCGAGATCAGGTCGCCGGTGCGCTTGCCGCCGAAATACTCCAGCGACAGCTGCTGCAGGTGTTCGTACGTGGTGGTGCGCAGGTCCGCGCCGATGCGCTCGCTGACCCAGGCCAGGATGTAGGTCCGGGCCCAGCCCAGCCCCCAGGCCAGGAAGGCCGACGCCAGCAGGCCGCCCAGGTAGAGGCGGACCTTGTCGTAGTCGATGGGCGCGCCGTTCTGGAACGGGATCAGCACGTCGTCCATCAGCGGCATGGTCAGGTAGGGCGGCACCAGGGTGGCCGCCGTGCCCAGCAGGGTCAGCAGGAAGCCGGCCAGCAGCGGCCCCCGGTAGGGCCGGGCGAAGCGCCAGAGCCGCAGCAGCGCCCAGGTCGAGGACGGCGCCGCCTGCTCCTGGTTGCAGACCGGGCACTCTTCGGCGCCCGCGGGAATGACGTTATTACAGATCGTGCAGTGGCGTTCGGCCGGCGCTTCGGCCTCCTGGCCGGAAAGCCGGATGGCCTGCTGGGCCTCGAACTGGGCCAGCAGCCGCAGCGCGGCCGGGTTGCGAGCCAGCGTGAAACGCCAGATGCCCAGGCGGGCGGCGTCGTCGTGCAGGTCGAGCTGCGCGGCGCCGGCGTGGTCGGTCAGGGTGAGCTTTAATTGGGGGCCGTATGTCCAGGATTCCCAGCCGGCGTCGTCGGAACGGCGGGCCAGCAAGCGGCGATCGGTGGCGGCCACCAGGCCGGGATGGAACTTCAGGCGCTGATCCAGGTCTATTTCGACCCAGGCCAACAGGTTTTCGCCATCCGCCAATTCGGCGCGGATTTCATCCCGCCAGCGGGCAGGAAAGGCTTCGGCTAGGCCGGAAAGCAGGTGTGGTTTTTTCATTGGTACGCATACCGGGCCAGGACTCTGCCCTACGAGGCAACCGGTTCGCCACCGGGAGGGGCGGGAAACGTGTCCCTTCCTTACAACACAACGAGTTCACGCCCTGAAGGCGTCGTATAGTATCAGCCGATTTTTCTAATTAGGAATATCTGGGATCCCCCACTCGTTGGCATTATTCTAAAGTCGCAACCCCAATAAATTCGCGGTCTTGCATAGGGGCGTCCGCGCGTGCCAACCTGCTTCTTCAGCAAATTAAAACATGAAAAAGAAAGACATTGAATTTCTCGATGTCGTGGCTTTGCGCGGCCCGAACATTTGGACGTATCGCCCGGTCCTTGAAGCATGGGTGGATATCGGCGAGCTGGAGGACTACCCCTCCAACACCATTCCCGGCTTCTACGAGCGCCTGACCGCATGGCTGCCCACGCTGATCGAGCACCGCTGCAGCCCGGGTGTGCGCGGCGGTTTTCTCGCCCGCGTGAAGGAAGGCACCTGGCCCGGCCACATCCTTGAACACGTCACGCTGGAACTGCAGAACCTCGCGGGGCTGCGCGGCGGTTTCGGCAAGGCCCGCGAAACCTCCACCCGCGGCGTCTACAAGGTCGTCGTGCGCGCCTGGCAGGAGCAGGTCACGCGCGCCGCGCTGAACGAAGCCCGCGACCTGGTCATGGCCGCCATCGAAGACCGCCCCTTCGACGTGCCCGCCACCATCTCCAAGCTGCGCAGCCTGATCGACAGGCATTGCCTGGGCCCCAGCACCGCCTGCATCGTGGACGCGGCCGACGATCGCGACATCCCCTACATCCGCCTGTTCGAGGGCAACCTCGTGCAGTTCGGCTACGGCTCGGCCCAGCGCCGCATCTGGACCGCCGAGACCGACCGCACCAGCGCCATCGCCGAGGGCATTTCGCGCGACAAGGACCTCACCAAGGAGCTCCTGTCCACCTGCGGCGTGCCGGTGCCGGAAGGCCGCCTGGTCGACAGCGAGGACGACGCCTGGGACGCGGCCGAGGACATCGGCCTGCCCGTGGTCGTGAAGCCCTATGACGGCAACCACGGCCGCGGCGTCTTCACCAACCTGACGACCCGCGAGGAAGTGGTGTCGGCCTACCGCGTGGCGGTGGACGAAGGCAGCGGCGTGATCGTCGAGCGCTTCGTGCTGGGCAACGAGCACCGCCTGCTGGTCGTGGGCGACCGCATGGTGGCCGCCGCCGCCGGCGAGCCGGCCTGGGTGACGGGCGACGGCAAGTCCACCATCACCGAGCTGATCGACAGCCAGATCAACACCGACCCGCGCCGCGGCCGCACCGAGAATCACCCGCTGAACCCGGTGCGCCTGGATTCGGCCGCCCGGCTGGAAATCGCGCGCCAGGGCCTGACCGAGGACGGCGTGCCGGCCGAAGGCCAGCGCGTGCTGGTGCAGCGCAGCGGCAACGTCGCCTTCGACGTGACCGACCGCGTGCATCCCAGCGTTGCCGCCACCGTGACCCTGGCCGCCCGCATCGTGGGCCTGGACATCGCCGGCGTGGACCTGGTGGCCGAGGACATCTCGCGCCCGCTGGAAGAGCAGCGCGGCGCCATCGTCGAAGTCAACGCCGGCCCCGGCCTGCTGATGCACCTGAAGCCGGCCGACGGCACCCCGCGTCCCGTGGGCCGCGCCATCGTCGACCATCTGTTCCCCGACGGCGACGCCGGCCGCATTCCCATCGTGGGCGTGACCGGCACCAACGGCAAGACCGTGGTGGCGCGCCTGGTGGCCCGCCTGCTGCACCTGTCGGGCAAGCGCACCGGCCTGGCCTGCAGCGAAGGCCTCTACCTGGACCGCCGCCTGGTGCAAAAGGGCGACCGCGCCGATTTCGACTCGGGCACGCGCCTGCTGATGAACCGAAACCTGGACGCCGCCGTCATCGAGAACGACAGCGGCGTGATCCTCGGCCAGGGCCTGGCCTACGATCGCTGCCAGGTGGGCGTGGTCACCAACATCGACGACGCCGACCACCTCGGCGACTTCGACATCAACGAAACGGAGCGCATGTTCAATGTGTTCCGCACCCAGGTCGACGTGGTGCTGCCGACCGGCGCGGCCGTGCTGAACGCGCGCGACCCGCGCGTGGTGGAAATGGCCGAGCTGTGCGACGGCGCCGTGATCTTCTTCGGCATCGACCCCGCCCTGCCCGCCATCGCCGAGCACCTGGGCAAGGAAGGCCGCGCGGTGTTCGTGCGCGACGGCGCCATCGTGCTGGCGCAGGGCGCCCGCGAGGAAAGCCTGGCCGCGGTGGCCGCCATTCCGCTGACCCACGGCGGGCGCGTGGCCTTCCAGGTCGAGAACGTGCTGGCCGCCGTCGGCGCCGCCTGGGCGCTGGACATCCCCGTCGAACTGATCCGCGCCGGCATCGAAACCTTCGACATCGACCAGGCCGACGCGCCCTGGCAGTTCACGCTATTCGAACGCAACGGCAGCACCGTGGTGGTGGACGACGTGCACAACGCCTCGGCGCTGCGCCCGCTGATCGCCGCCATCGACCAATTCCCGTCGACCCTGCGCGCCGCCGTCTATTCGGCCGGCGCCGACCGGCGCGACGAAGACCTGATCGAACAAGGCAGGCTGCTGGGCGACGCCTTCGACCGGGTCGTGCTCTACGACGACCTCACCGTGCGCAGCAAGCGTCCGGCGGGACAGGCTCGCGCGCTGCTGCGCCAGGGCCTGGCGCAGGGTTCGCGCGTGAAGGACATCCAGGACGAGCCCGACCACGGCAAGGCCATCGAAAGCCAGCTCAACGGCATCGCCGCGGGCGACTTCGTCCTGCTGCAGTCGGACGAGGCCTTCTCCGGCCCGACCATCGATCTGGTCCGCCGCTGGATTCAGCAATACTGACAATATCCGCGCGCGCCCTGCCCGAGCGCGGGCGCGCGTGAGCTAGACAGGAATACCTGCCATGGAAGTTTCCCGTATCCGAGCCCTGCGCGGCCCCAATCTGTGGAGCAAGAACACGGCGATCGAGGCCATCGTCTCCTGCGCCGACGCCGAATGCTCCATCGACAATCTGCCCGAATTCGAAGCGCGCCTGCGCGCGCGCCTGCCGCAGACCGGGCTGCTGCGTCCCGAAGGCCACCAGGGCGCCGTGTCCATCGCGCACGTGCTGCAGATCGTCTCCCTGACGATGCAGGCGCACGCCGGCTGCCCCGTCACGTTCGGCCGCACCGCTTCCACCATCGAGCCCGGCGTGTTCCAGGTGGTGGTGGAATACAGCGAGGAAGAAGTCGGCCTGCTGGCGATGGAACTGGCGCAGGTGCTGGTGCGCGCCGCGCTGGACGATACGCCGTTCGACCTGGCCGACGCCCTCAAGCGTCTGCGCGAACTGGACGAGGACGTGCGCCTGGGGCCTAGCACCGGCTCCATCGTGAACGCCGCCGTCGCCCGCAACATCCCCTACCGCCGCCTGACGCAAGGCAGCATGGTGCAGTTCGGCTGGGGCAGCAAGCAGCGCCGCATCCAGGCCGCCGAGACCGACCGGACCAGCGCCATCTCCGAATCCATCGCGCAGGACAAGGACCTGACGAAGATGCTGCTGGACGCCGCCGGCGTGCCGGTGCCGATGGGACGTTCCGTGACCACCGCCGAGGAAGCCTGGGCCGCGGCCGAGGAGCTGGGCGGCCCGGTCGTGGTCAAGCCGCGCGACGGCAGCCAGGGCCGCGGCGTCGCGGTCAACATCGAAACGCGCGAACGCGTGATCCAGGCCTTCGAGGCCGCCGAAGAGATCAGCTCCGAGGTCATCGTGGAGCGCTACATCCCCGGCCACGACTTCCGCCTGCTGGTGGTGGGCGGCGCGCTGGTGGCGGCGTCTCGCCGCGACCCGCCGCAGGTCACGGGCGACGGGCAGCAGACCATCCGCCAGCTGGTGGAACAGGTCAACGCCGACCCGCTGCGCGGCGACGGCCACGCCACCTCGCTGACCAAGATCCGCTTCGACGACATCGCCCTGGCCACCCTCCAGAAGCAGGGCTTCGACGCCGACTCCGTGCCGCCCTCCGGCACCCTGATCTTCCTGCGCAACAACGCCAACCTGAGCACCGGCGGATCGGCCACCGACGTGACCGACGAGGTGCATCCGGAGATGGCCGCGCGCGCGGTGTCCGCCGCCCGCATGATCGGGCTGGACATCTGCGGCGTGGACGTAGTGGCCGAAAGCGTGCTGTATCCGCTTGAAGACCAGCATGGCGGCGTGGTGGAAGTGAACGCCGCGCCCGGCCTGCGCATGCACCTGAACCCTTCTTTCGGCAAGGGCCGCGCGGTGGGCGAGGCCATCGTCGCCAATATGTACGCGGACGGCGACGACGGCCGCATTCCGGTGGTGGCGGTGGCAGGCACCAACGGCAAGACGACCACGGTGCGCCTGACCGCCCACATCCTGGGCGCCGCCGGCAATCGCGTCGGCATGACGAACTCCGATGGCGTCTACGTCGACAACCTGCGCATCGACACGGGCGACTGCAGCGGCCCGCGCAGCGCCCGCAGCGTGCTCATGCATCCCGACGTGGACGCGGCCGTGTTCGAAACCGCGCGCGGCGGCATCCTGCGCGAAGGCCTGGCCTTCGACCGCTGCAACGTGGCCATCGTCACCAACATCGGCATGGGCGATCACCTGGGCCTGGGCTACATCAGCACGGTCGAGGACCTGGCCGTGGTCAAGCGCGTGATCGTGCAGCACGTGCATCCCGGCGGCACCGCCGTCCTGAACGCGGCCGATCCCATCGTGGCCGAGATGGCCGCCAGTTGCCCGGGCTCGATCACCTACTTCGCCGAGGACCGCAACCACCCCGTGATGGCGACGCACCGCGCGCAGGGCCAGCGCGCCGTCTACCGCGACGGCGACGCGATCGTGGCCGCGCAAGGCGCGGAGGAAACCCGCTATCCGCTGGCCGCCATTCCGCTCACGCGCAACGGCACGATCTCGTTCCAGGTCGAGAACGCCATGGCGTCGATCGCCGCGGCCTGGGCCCTGGGCCTGGACGAGGACGTCATTCGCCGCGGCCTGGCCACCTTCGTCAACGACGCGCAGACCGCGCCCGGCCGCTTCAACGTGTTCGACTACCGCGGCGCCACCGTGATCGCGGACTACGGCCACAATCCCGACGCGATCCTCGCCCTGGTCCGCGCCGTGGATGCCATGCCCGCCAAGCGCCGTTCGGTCGTCATCAGCGGCGCGGGCGACCGGCGCGACGAGGACATCCGCATGCAGACGGAGATCCTGGGCGAGGCGTTCGACGACGTGGTGCTCTACCAGGACCAATGCCAGCGCGGACGCGCCGACGGCGAAGTGCTGGCGCTGCTGCAGCAAGGCCTGGCCAATGCCAGCCGCAGCACGCGCATCGACGAGATCCACGGCGAGTTCCTGGCGATCGACACCGCGCTCGCCCGCCTCGCGCCCGGCGACCTGTGCCTGATCCTGGTGGACCAGGTGGAAGAAGCGCTGGCGCACATCGCCGGCCGCATCTCGCAGGCCTGAGCCGCGACGGCGGCTCAATGAAAACGGGGCGCCTCAGGGCGCCCCGTGTGCTTTCTGCTCAGGCTGCGCCGCGCGGCTCAGCTGCTGGCCGACACCACCGGCGCCGCGGCCTGGTACCTGTCCGTCACGTGCGTGCATCCCACCGCCGCCATCGCGGCCAGTGCCAACAAGATCGCGCTGCAAAGTCGTTGCGTCATGCGTGCCCCTCTCCCGTACCTGGTGATCGAACCGCCCTGCGGGTTCCGCCACGACTATACCCGCGGGGCCGGCTCCGGGCCAACCGGCCGGCGCGGGCAGCACGGCCTTTGCGGCCCGCGCAGATCCCGTTACCAGCCCTCCGCAAAAGCGGACAAGACGTTGCTGAAATGTAACTTCACTCCTTAGTGCGCCTGCAACCCTTTCCGCCGGAAATCGCCCATCCAGGCCCCGATGCCCCCGTTACATTTGCCCACAGCAAGGTTTGACAGGGCTCACCGGCGGCTCGTACGTTGAAGACCTGGGCCTGCTCAACAGCAACCGCTAAGCAGGCAGGCCTGGCTGATCAGTGTCCCAGTCAACCGCGGGGCAAGGTTTGTAGGCCGCAAACCCGCCGCCGCACGAAACGGAGAGGTCACCATGAACAACGACGTTATCGCGGGCAAATGGAAGCAACTGGCAGGCAAGGCCAAGGCGGCCTGGGGCGAACTCACCGACGACGAGTTGACCCGCAGCGAAGGCAATGCCGAACGCCTGGCGGGCCTGATCCAGGAGCGCTATGGCAAAACCCGGGAGCAAGCGGAGAAGGAAGTCCGGGACTTCTTCGACCGCAATCCCTGATCCGACCAACCACCAGGAGAAGCTGACATGCTGCACTACGCCGTAGTTTTCTTCGTTATTGCGATCATCGCGGCTGTCCTGGGTTTCGGCGGCATCGCCGCCGGCGCCGCAGGCATCGCCAAGATCCTGTTCTTCGTCTTCCTGGTACTGGCGCTGCTGTCCATTCTGGGCGGCGCATTCCGCAAGAAATAGAACCCGTACCCAAGCATTTCCGAGAGCCGTTGCGTCTTTAACGCGCTGAACCACACCAACAAGGAGCATGACTATGGAACTTCGCAAGCTGACCGCCGCCGCCGCACTGGGCCTGGGCGCTGCCTTTACTTCCATCGCCTTTGCCGCCGATGACGGCAAGCCGAAACAGTCCGTGGGTGAATACGCGTCCGACGCCACCGTGACCACCAAGATCAAGGCCGCCTTCGTGGCGGACAAGCAGCTGAGCGCCCTCGACATCGCGGTGGAGACCAATGCCGGGGTCGCGACGCTGACCGGCACCGTGGGCACTGCCGCCGAGGCCGATCACGCGGCCACCGTGACCCGAGGCGTCGAAGGCGTCAAGCAGGTCATGAACAACATCAAGGTCGATCCCGCCAAGAACAAGCGGTAAGACCGCCGTCGCCGCGGGCCGGTCCCGCGGCAGGAAAAACGCCCGCGCCGATGCGGGCGTTTTTTTGTCTTGTGCCTCCAACACACAAAAGCGCGCCCTCAGACATCCACGACGCCGCGGCCGATCTCCAACGCGCGTCCGCCGACCTGGATCCGGCCATCGGCCAGGACGTCGAGCAGCAAACGGCACGGCCGGCCCATCTGGTCGCCCTGCTCCACCAGGATGCTGACGGGCAAGGCATATCCGCGATGGCGCAGCCATCCGCCCAGGTTGGCGCAGGCCGACCCCGTGCCGGCGTCCTCGTTCACGCCGCCGCCCGCCTTGGCGTAGAAGTACCGCGCCACCACCACCTGGCGGCCGTCCTGCGTCCTGCTCTCGTCGAAGGCAAAGGCGTACAGGACCTTGCGGCCGATGCTGTTGGCCTGCCAGCGGTCCAGCCGGGACGCGTCGGGCGCGACGCGGCGCAAGGCCTCCACGCTGGCCACCGGCATCAGCAGCTGGTCGGCGCCCGTGTCCACCCAGATGGGATCGCCCGACAGGTCGGCCGCGTCCAGGCCCGCGAGGCTGGCGATTTCGGCCCGGGCCAGCGCCGGCGGCGCGGTGCGCACGCCGTCCGGGCAAGGCGCGGTGAACGTCCAGGCATCGCCTTGGGCCGTCACCGGCACCACGCCGGCCGCGAATTCCAGCGTCAGCGCATCGCCGGCCTTGAGCAGGTCGCGCACCACCTGCGAGGTGCCGATGGTGGGATGGCCGGCGAACTTCATCTCAAAGCCCGGCGTGAAAATGCGCACCCGCGCATCCGCGCGTTCCGACGGCAGGATGAACGTGGTTTCGGAAAGATTGAATTGCGCCGCCAGGTTCAGCATGGTGGCGTCGTCCATACCGCGCGCGTCCTCGAAGACGCAGAGCGGGTTGCCGCTGAAGGTGGTGGAGGCGAAAACGTTGAGCAGGCGGAATGCGTAGGAGGCCATGACGGAAAGCAGCGTGAGGGGCGGGCCCTACACTTTATCCCAGCCCCTTACCGCCGGAGCTACCAGACCGCGAAGAACAGCACCCAGGCCAGGCAGAACGGCGCCAGCCCCGCCGCCAGCACCAGCCATGCCAGGCCCTTGCGCAGGGCGCCGGCCTGGCGCGGCTTGAGCAGCCGCGCATACAGGCGCAGCGTCCACAGCACGGCGAGGCTGAGCAAGGTGAAACGCACGGGCGCGGCCCAGGCGGCCTGCACGCCTTCATGCTTGAGCAGGTTCACCGTGGTGGCCGACAGGCCCAGGAACACGCCGATGCCGGCGGACGGGATCAGGGCCTGGGCCAGCTTGTGCAGGCCGGGGCGGCCCCAGCGGCTCGCGGCCTCGCCCGCCACGGGCGCGGCGGGCGCCAGGCGGTCGGCGATCCACAGCGACAGGTAGCTCGCGCCCCCGACGCAGATCGTGGCGCCGACGACGAAGAGCAGGATGCCCGCGCCGTCCAGCCACGAGAAGCTGTCGTTCACTTCCGGGTAGTGGGTCAGGATGAACCAGGGCGCGTTGTCCAGCAGTGGCCACATGATGTCGTGCTCGACCAGCCACGTCGCGGCCCACTGCTTGGCGGTCACGTACCAGGGGCTGGCGCTCCACAGGAAGGCGCCGATCGCGATGCCCATCAGGCCGAAGCACAGCAGCGCCGTCTGCCAGGGGTCGCCCTGGGCGACGTGCACGATTTCCTCTTCCGGCGAGCGCGGCGTCAGCGTGATCGCGCCGCGATAGCCGCTGCAGCGTCCACAGACGTGGCAGTCGCCGGCGCCCTTCATGTGGCGCAGCGGCACCAGCGGCGCACAGTTGATGGGTTCGATTCGGATGACAGGATGGCGCCACTTTTCTTCGTCGACCTTGAAGTGCCAGGGAGCCAGCTTGGCCAGCAGGTTGAAGACGCCGTTGACCGGGCACATGTACTTGCACCACACCCGCTTGCTGCGCCCATAGCGCCAGCCGACGATCATGGCGGCCACCGTGGACCCGCCCAGCACGGCCAGCACGGCCAGCGGGTACTGGTACACGCTGACGAGCTGGCCGTAGATGGTCGTGAGCGCGAACGCCACGAAGGGCCAGCCGCTCCAGCGCAGCCATTTCGGGATCGCCAGCCCCTTGCCGCGCTCGCTGGCCCACTCGGTCAGCATGCCCTCGGGGCACAGCCAGCCGCACCAGGCCCGGCCCAGGATGGGCATGGAGATCAGCACGAACGGCCACCATACCCCCCAGAACGCGAACTGCGCGACGATCGTCAGGTTGTTGAATACCGACGAGGCGTTGTCCGGCAGCGGCAGGACCGCGGGCACGATCAAAAGGAAAGCGTATATCGCGACAATGCCCCACTGCAGCTTGCGCAACAGCGGGGCATGGTCTCGGAGGAAGTCGGCGATACGGGAGGTCGCCCTCCCGAGTGCAGCTGCCATGGTCAAACCTTCAAATATTCGGTCCGGCGTAAATCCGGGTCAGGAAGTGCTGCGGGCCGCGGCCGCCGCCGGAGCGGGCTTGCCGCCCACCCAGCGCAGCAGCGCCCAGACGATTACCCAATAAGCCACCCACAACAGCACCGAGATCAGGGCGGGCAAGGCGCGGTAGCCGGCGAAATCGGCCAGGATCTTGCCGAAGCCGGTGCTGTCGCTCAACAGCCACGAGCTGTCCCAGACGGGATCGACGATGGTGGGCAGGACGTCGAGAGAAATCAGGTGATCCAGCCCGCCCACCAGCAGCGAACCGGCCAGCAGCAGGAGCAGGATTTCGGTCACGCGGAAGAAGCGGCGCCAGGTGATCAGCTTGCCGCCCAGCTGCAGCAGCCAGAACGTCAGCAGCGCCACGGCGAAACCCGCGACGCCGGCCAGTGCCAGCATCAGCATGCTGCTGCCGTCGCCGCCCGCGGACACGGTGCCGTACAGGAACACCACGGTTTCACTGCCTTCGCGGGCCACGGCGATGGCCACCAGCACGAACAGGCCCCACCAGTTGTCGGCCGCGACGGACGCCTTCGCGCCGCTTTCCAGTTCGCCCTTGAGCGTGCGGCCGTGCTTTTTCATCCACACGACCATCTGCACCACCAGCACGCAGGCGGCCAGCGACATGATGGCCTGGAACCATTCCTGGCCCTCGTCGCTGAGCCAGGACGACACGCCCAGCAGCACCAGCGCCAGCGCCACCGCCAGGGCCAGGCCCGCGGCCACGCCGCCCCACAGATAGTTGAGCCCGCGCTTGCCTTCGGGCGTGGCGCGCAGCCAGGTGTACAGAATGCCCACCACCAACATGGCTTCGACGCTTTCACGCCAGACTATGAAAAGAACCTGTTCCATGTATCGGTACCGCGTTATTCCTTGGGCTTGACGACCAGGGTGCCTTTCACGTTCTGGTGAAAGTCATCGAAAAAGGGATACTCGCCCGGACGCGAGATGGTGATCACCACGAAGGACTTCACCCCCGGGCCCAGGACTTTTTCCTTGCGCAGCGGAATGCTCTCGAATTCCACCGGCTCGTTGCTCTCGTTGATGAGCTCGATCTTGAAACGGCCCGCGGGCACCTCCAGGGTGGCGGGCTCGAACGTGCCGTCGGGCTTGAACCTCAGCGTGAACGTGGGCAATTCGTCCGCCTGCGCGGGCGCCGTGCCGGCCAGGCCGGCCAGGCCGATCAGCAGTGCGGCGGCAACGCGAAGCAGGCGTTTCACGATCAGTAGCCGCCCTTCTTGCCGGTGCCGGCAAAGACGAATTCATATTCCAGGTCGAACGGCTCGAACCACGGGCCCACGCCGGTTTCCTTGTCGACGTGGCGGCCGAAGTGGCTCATCTTGTCGGCGGTCGGGGGCAGGACCGTGTACTTCAGCTTGTACTTGCCGGGGCCTTCCAGCTTGACGTTCTCGCCGTAGTGCGGGCCGTCGTTGGCGACCATCGGCATGAACGTGCCCTTCTGCACGTTGTTGCTGCCGACCTTCTGGATCTCGTACTTCACGACCAGGTACGGCACCCACTCGCCTTCGGGAAAGCCCGTCTTGTTGCCGGCGGTGGCATGGATGTCGGCCTCCAGGTGCACGTCCGAATCCTTGGCGGGACGCATCATCCCGGGCGGGTCCATTTCGATCGGCTGCAGATAGACCGCGCCGATTTCCATGCCGCCCTTTTCCACGGGCTTGCCGATGGGGTATTCAGCCGCGTGCGCGGCGGAAACGCTCAGAGCGACAATGGCCAGGGCCAAGGCTTTCTTGATCATGTGCATAATCCTTGAGACACGAATGAAATGGCGGCTCTAGAAACATAAACAAGAACCGTTTTCATTAATGTAACCAAAACAACTGACATATCCCTGAACCCCGGGGCATGAAAATCGCCGGATCATTGCGTTTCGTCAATCCATGAAAAACGCCCCCGAAGGGGCGTCCTCATCAGGGCGCGGCCGCGGAGGGCGCGCTACTTGCGGCCCGGGCCCTGCGGGCCGCCGGGCGTGAACGGAAAGGTCGAGAACATCGCGCGCGTCTGGTCCTGCATCTGGTCCTGCATCTGCACGAACAGGTTCTTGCTCTGGTCGATGTAGTTGTTCATCATGTTCTGCAGCATGGGCGTCTGCACGTTCATGAACTGGGCCCAGGCCTCGGGGCCGAACTGGCTCCCGTACAGGCCCTTGGACTGCTCGGCCATGCGTTGCTGGATTTCCATGAAGGCCTGGATGTTCTTTTCCAGGTACGAGCCCATGATGCCCTGCATGGCGTGGCCATAGAAGCGGATGATCTGCGACAGCATGTTCGAGGAGAACATGGGCATGCCGCCGCTTTCCTCTTCCAGGATGATCTGCAGCAGGATGCTGCGGGTCAGGTCTTCGCCGCTCTTGGCGTCCACGACCTGGAATTCCTCGTTCGCCAGGACCAGTTGCTTGACATCTGCGAGCGTGATGTAGGTGCTGGTCCGGGTGTCGTACAGACGACGGTTGGGGTACTTTTTAATCAGGCGCAGACTGGCGCCGGTTTGTGCTTGCGTCATGGTTGTCCCCGGATCGGGCGATCTCTAAGACTTCGGATAAGGGTAAGTGTAATGCCGGACGGCCCTCTCCCCGAGGCCGCCCGGCGCCGGCGGGCCGCTCGTGGCGGCCCGCGATGCTTCAGCCCATATGCAGGCCGCCGTTGAGCGAGAAGTCCGCGCCCGTCGAAAACCCAGACTCATCCGAGGCCAGCCACGACGTGATGGACGCGATTTCCTCCGGCGTGCCCAGGCGGCGCACCGGAATGGTGGCGACGATCTTTTCCAGCACGTCCGGACGGATGGCGCGAACCATGTCCGTGCCGATGTAGCCCGGCGACACCGTGTTGACCGTGATGCCCTTGCTGGCCACTTCCTGCGCCAGCGCCATGGTGAAGCCATGGATGCCCGCCTTCGCCGTGGAATAGTTCGTCTGGCCGAACTGCCCCTTCTGCCCGTTCACCGAGCTGATGTTGACGATGCGGCCCCACTGGCGCTCGACCATGTCGTCGATCACCTGCTTGGTCACGTTGAAGAGGCTGTTCAGGTTGGTGTCGATGACCGCGCGCCAGTCGTCGGCGCTCATCTTGCGGAACAGGCCGTCGCGGGTGATGCCCGCGTTGTTGACCAGCACATCGACCGGGCCCATGTCCCGCTTGACGCGCTCGAATGCTTCTACCGTGGACTCCCAATCGGACACGTTGCCCACTGACGCGTAGAACGTATAGCCCTGCGCCGCCTGTTCATCCAGCCATTGCTGGTAATTGCGGCTGGGGCCGCAGCCTGCCACCACGCGAAAGCCATCTTTGGCCAGGCGCTGGCAAATTGAGGTGCCGATACCGCCCATCCCGCCTGTAACGTAAGCCAGTTTTCCGCTCATTGGATTTCCTCCTGTGTGCGACGGACGCCTCGTTGATTGATTTACTGTCCTGGGCCAACCGCGAATCGCGGCTTCAGGCAGCCCGGACCTTCACATACCTGCCAGGCGCCGGCTCGATGGGCCGGTATCTGGCATTGCCTAACTTGGTGCGCGCCTTGACCTGCTTGCCGGAATGGCCAGACAGCCAGCCGGTCCAGTCCGGCCACCAGCTGCCGGGCTGCTCCGTCGCCTGCGCGAACCAGGCGTTCGGATCCCCGGGCAGGTGATGCCCCGATTGCTCCAGCGCGTCCGCCACCCAGTAGCTGCGGCGCTTCTTGGCCGGCGGATTCACCACGCCGGCGATATGCCCGGAAGCGCCCAGCACGAAGCGTTGCGGCCCGCGCAGCACCTGGGTGGAGGCATAGGCCGACACCCAGGGCACGATATGGTCCTCGCGCGATCCGAAGATGTACGCCGGCATGTCCAGGCGCGTCAGGTCCAGCGGCATGCCCGCGGCCTGCGCCCGACCGGGCACCTTCAGGTTGTTCTCCAGGTAGGTATTGCGGAAGTACCAGGAGAAGAAAGGACCGGGCAGGTTGGTGCTGTCGCCGTTCCAGAACAGCAGGTCGAAGGCCGGCGGCTTCTGGCCCTTCAGGTAGTTGCCGACCACGTAGTTCCATACCAGCTCGTTGGGCCGCAGGAACGAGAACGTGGTGGCGAGCTCGCGGCCGGGCATCAGGCCGCCCTTGCCCAATTGATGGTCGCGCAGCAGCGCGTGGGCCTCGTCGACGAAGACGTTCAGCACGCCGGTATCGTGGAAATCCAGCAGCGAAGTCAGCAGCGTGAGCGAAGCCACGGGACGTTCCCCGCGCGCTTCGGCCAGCGCCAGCGCGGAGGCCAGCATCGTGCCGCCCACGCAGAAGCCCAGCGCATTGACCTGCGGCTGCCGGGTGATGTCGCTGGCCACGCGCAGGGCCTGCAGCACCGCGTTGTCCAGGTAGTCGGACCAGGTGGCGCGATCCACGCCGTCGGTGTCGCTGGCCACGGGATTGCGCCACGAAATCAGGAACACCGTGTAGCCCTGGTCCACCGCGTGCCGCACGAAGGAATTCTCGGGCTGCAGGTCCAGGATGTAGAACTTGTTGATGTTCGGCGGCACGATGACCAGCGGCCGCTCGTGCACGGTGGCGGTGGTCGGCGCGTACTGGATCAGCTGGAACAGCGGGTTCTCGTACACGACCTCGCCGGGCGTCACCGCCACGTTGCGGCCGATCTCGAACTGCGTTTCGTCCGTCTG
Source organism: Achromobacter denitrificans NBRC 15125 (assembly GCF_001571365.1). Lineage (GTDB taxonomy): Bacteria > Pseudomonadota > Gammaproteobacteria > Burkholderiales > Burkholderiaceae_B > Achromobacter > Achromobacter denitrificans. The sequence continues at coordinate 86,108 of NZ_BCTQ01000020.1, forward strand.
GGTGATGCGCCCTTTCTTCACGTCGCCCAGCAGGTTCGCCAGGCCTTCGTTCAGCGCGCGGCCCGCGCTCTCCACGATGGATTGCTGGGCGTCCGGGTTCAGCGCCAGGAAATTGGAGGGCGACAAGGCGTCGACCCATTGCATGATGGAAAAGCGCAGGCGGTCGCGCATCGGCTCGCTGACCTGCGCGGCGTCCACCATGCGCGACATCGCGCGGGCGGACAACAGGTAAGTATGCGCCAGCAACAGGTGCGAGTGATTGGCGGCCCAGGCTTCGCCGGCAAAACGGCGGTCCGGCGGCGGCGCGAGCGCCCCCCGGCGGGCGTCATCGCAAAGGCGCTGCCATTCGCGAGAAAATTCGGCCTGGATGTCGGCCAGGACTTCCGGTGCCACGCTCACCGGAATGGGCCCTGCGGCGGAGAGATTGGCATTCACTTCGACACCTTGTTATCGAAACTACGCGATTGATGTTGCATTCCGGGTCCAGGCCTGTCAATGCGGGTATACAAGGAGACCTACCAGGGTATTCCGCAAGCCGGGATGCCGGCCTTGCGCTGGATCAAACCGGGTCGAGCCAGGTGAGCAATGCCATGCGTCCGGTTTCTCCATCGCGCCGGTACGAAAAGAACCGGCCAGCGTCGGCCACGGTGCACAGCCCGCTCAAGGACACTTCTTGTACCCCGGCGCGGCGCAGCCGGAAATCGGCCAATCCGGCGAGGTCGGCCAGCCATTTTCCGGGGTGCTCCGGCCGCGGCGTGAAGTAGCGCCGGGTGGCGGGATCGTCCGCTTCGAAAGCATCCAGCACGTCCTGGCCCACTTCGAAAGCCTGCGGGCCGATGCCGGGGCCCACCCAGGCGCGCCAGCCCGCGGCCCGCGGCGCCTTGGCCCGCATGGCCGCGAGCGTGTGTTCCAGCACGCCGCCCGACAGGCCGCGCCAGCCGGCGTGCGCCGCGCCCAGCACCGTGCCTTGCGCATCGGCGATCACCACGGGCAGGCAGTCGGCCACCATGACGGCCAGCACGCGGCCGGCGCGCGCGGTGACGCTGGCGTCGACCGCCGGCTCGTCCGGCAGGTCCGGCAGATCGGCGTCCACGACCTCGCTGCCATGGACCTGGCGCAGCCACAGGGGTTCGGCGGGCACGGCGGCGCGCACACGGCGTCGGTTCTCCGTGACGGTGTCGGGATCGTCTCCGGCGCGGCGGCCCAGGTTCAGGGTGTCGTGCGGCGCGACGCCCACGCCGCCCGCGCGGGTCGTGCAGAAATAGTTCACGCCGGCCCATTGGGGGCCGGTCACCACCGGCAGGCCTGCCACTACGCGTTCCATGCGATACTTTCCTGTACCAGGGTCATGTCGGCGGGCGGAGCCGCGGCGAATTCGACCTCGCCTCGGCCGCCCGGATCGTCGAAATGCAGGGCGCGCGCATGCAGCATCTGCCGCTGCGCGCCCGCGATGGCCTTGCCGCCGTAGAGCGTGTCGGCCAACAGCGGATGCCCCAGGCTGGCGAGGTGCACGCGGATCTGGTGGGTGCGGCCGGTTTCCAGGCGGCACACCACTTCGGTGACGCGGCCGCCCGGCTCCACCTGGCCGCGGCGGGCCGGCGCATAGCGCGTGATGGCCGGCTTGGGCGCCACCGGGCGCTCCACGCTCATGCGCACGGGAACGCGGGAATCGCGGCCGATCGGGCGATCCACCTTGCCGGCGGCGGCCAGCCAGCCGTGCGCCAGCGCCATGTACTCGCGCCCCATGCTGCGCGCCTGCAGTTGGCGCACCAGGTGGGTCTGGGCCGTTTCGTTGCGCGCCACCACCATCAGGCCGGACGTGTCCTTGTCCAGGCGATGCACGATGCCGGCCCGCGCCACGTGGGCCAGTTCCGGATAGCGGTACAGCAAACCGTTGAGCAGCGTGCCGCTCCAGTTGCCCGCGCCGGGATGGGTGACCAGCCCGGCGGGCTTGTTCACGACGATCCAGTCGGCGCTTTCGTCGACCACCGCGAATTCCACGGGTTCGGGCGCGAAGGCCAGGGCTTCGGGCGCGGGCTGGGGCCACACGGCGATCTCGTCGCCCGGGCCCACGGTCTGGCGGACCTTGCCGGGCGCGCCGTTCACATGGACGTTGCCGGCCTCGATCCAGCCTTGCAGCCGGCTGCGGGAATGATCGGGCAACAACCCCGCCAGCACCTTGTCCAGCCGGTCGGCCCGGGTACCCTCGGGCACGGTTACAAGTTGCGGCTCCCCCCTGGGATTTTCATCGGGAAGACCCAGGAATTCGTCGTCGGAAACGAGATCTGCGCCGGCGGCTGTATCAGACATGGAGACAAATCATATAATCAGCCTGCCATGCTACCACCAAGGATACGATTCTCGTGATTCACCACTCCGCAGCTCCCTCGAACCCCGCCTCCCGCAGCGGGCCGATCTTGCGCGTGGTCATCGCGCTAGTTGCCGTCGTCGCGATCGCCGGTTGCGGCTCGTCCAACAGCAAGTACGACAAGACCACGAACTGGAGCGCCGAACAGCTCTACGCCGATGCCAAGTCGGAAATGTCCTCGGGCGGCTGGAAGGAAGCCCGCGAACGGCTGACCGCGATCGAAAGCCGCTACCCGTTCGGCGTGTACGCGCAGCAAGCCCTGCTTGAACTGGCCTACGTCAACTGGAAAGACGGCGAAAACGAGCAGGCCCTGGCCGCCATCGACCGCTTCCAGCAGCTCTACCCCAACCATCCCGGCACCGACTACGCGCTGTACCTGAAGGGCCTGGTCAACTTCACGCCGGCCAGCGCCTTCATGAGCAGCATTACCGGCCAGGATCCCGCCGAACGCGATCCCAAGGGGCTGCGCGCCTCCTACGACGCCTTCAACGAGCTGATCAAGCGTTACCCCGACAGCAAGTACTCGGCCGACGCCGAGAAGCGCGTCGCCTGGCTGGTCAACACCATCGCCATGAACGAAGTGCACGTCGCCCGCTACTACTACGAGCGCGGCGCCTACGTGGCCGCCGCCAACCGCGCCCAGACCGTCATCACCGACTTCGAAGGCGCGCCCGCCACCGAAGAAGCGCTCTACCTGATGGTCGAGTCCTACGACAAGCTCGGCATGACCGAACTGAAGAACGACTCGCAGCGCGTCTACGACAAGAACTTCCCCAACAGCGAATTCCGCACCAAGGGCCTGAAGGCCGACAAGAGCTGGTGGAACCCGTTCAACTGATCCGGTTCCTGCATGGAAAAGAAGCCCCTCACGCGATCAAGGGGCTTTTTTATGGAGCCGCGCCGCGCCGCATGGCTTGCGGCGGCTGCCCGTAGATGCGGATGAAGGCGCGGCGCATGCGCTCCGTATCGCCAAAGCCCACCCGGCGCGCGATGGCGTCCATGCCGGTCCCGCCCTCCTCGACCAGTTCGCGAGCCGCCTCGGCGCGTATTCGCTCCACCGCCTTGGCCGGCGTCTGGCCTGTTTCCTGCTTGAATTGACGGCAGAACTGGCGCGGACTCAGGCATGCCACGCCGGCCAGGCGCTCGATGTCCAGAACTTCGTCCAGGTGCTGCCCCACATGTGCCAGGACCTCGCGCATGCGCCCGCTGGGCGGCGCCAGGTCCTGCAACGCCGAGAACTGCGATTGTCCGCCCGTGCGGCGGTGATAAACCACCATTTCGCGGGCCGTGGCACGGGCGACCGCCTCGCCGTGGTCCGCCTGCACCATGGCCAGCGCCAGGTCTATGCCGGCCGCGATCCCGGCCGACGTCCACACCGCGCCGTCCTCGACATAGATGCGATCCGCCGCCACCGTCAAGGCCGGGTGACGCCGCTGCAGCTCGGCGGCGTGGCGCCAGTGGGTGGTCGCACGTCGCCCCTCCAGAAGGCCGGCCTGCGCCAGCACGAACGCGCCCGTGCAAACGCTGGCGACGCGCCGGCCGCGCGCATGCGCGGCGCGCAGATAGGCCAGCATGGCCGGCGCCGCCCGCGGCTCGCGCGCGCCCTGGCCGCCCGGCACCAGCACCGTATCGGCGCGCAGGCCGCGCCACGACCGGGTCTGCACCGGCACGCCGGCCGAACAACGGACCAGCCCGCCCTCGGCCGATACCACGGCCACCTCATAGGCGCCCGGCACCAGCTCGGCGGCAATCTGGAACACTGACAGCGGCCCAGCCATGTCGAGCAGCTGGAAGTTCGGCACAGGCAGAATGCAGACGCGGTGGGTCATGGCAAGAAATGAGGGGAAATGGTCATTCTTGTCAGATTCTCCGGCGCTAAAGTGAGGCCTGTCAACCCTCCGGACGTCCCTCCGCCATGACCTCCCCCTCGCGCGGCCTGCGCAATGCCCGCATCCTCGCCATCTGCCAAGGCCTGTACATCGCGGCGATCTCCATCGACCTCACCTTGACGGCGCTGACCGGCCAGATGCTGGCGCCCCACCCGGCGCTGGCGACACTGCCATTCGCGCTGATCACGGTAGCGGGCGCCGCGGTCACCTGGTATGCCTCTTTGCTGATGCAGCGCATCGGCCGCCGCGCGGGCTTCATGCTGGGCTCGCTGGCCGGCGCCGCTGGCGGGCTGATCTCCGTGGCCGCGGTGTTTGCCAGCGATTTCTGGCTCTTCTGCCTGGGCACGGCGCTGGTCGGCGTGTTCCAGGCCTTCGCGCAGTATTACCGGCTGGCGGCGGCCGACGCGGTGCCCGCCGAAGCCAAGAGCCGCGCCATCTCCGTGGTGCTGACGGGCGGCGTCATCGCCGCCATCGCGGGGCCGGCCCTGGCGGCCTGGGCCAAGGATTTATTCCCTGCGGCGGTCTTCTCGGGCGCCTATCTGATGGTGGCCCTGCTGGGCGCGGCCAGCGCGCTGATGCTCGCGGCCTACCGCGACCAGAACGCTGATGGTGGCCAGCCCGCCGAAGCGCAGGCCGCAGGCCTGCCGGCCCGTCCCTTGGGCGAAGTCATGCGGCAGCCCATCTTCGTGGCGGCCCTGGCCAACAATGTCGTGGGTTCGGTCTCGATGATGTTCGTCATGACGGCGGCCCCGCTGGCCGCCATCGCCTGCCAACACAGCATCGCCGACGGCGCCAGCATCATGCAGTGGCATCTCATCGGCATGTACGCCCCGGCCTTCTTCGCGGGCGCGTTGATCAACCGGCTCGGCCTGCCCCGAGTGCTCGGCATGGGCATGGCGTTGAACGCGGCTTGCTCGCTGATCGCCATGCAATCGAGTTCGCTTGCGGCTTTCCATGCGGCGCTGTTCTGCCTGGGCGTGGGCTGGAACTTCATGTTCGTCGGCGGCACCACGCTGCTGGCGCAGTCCTACCGCCCCGCTGAACGGGCACGCGTGCAAGGGGCCGCCGAGATGCTCCGCTATGCCACCACCGCCCTGGCCACCTTGGCCGCCGGCCCCGCCCTGGCGCGGATGGGTTGGGAAATCCTGAATGCCGCCATGCTGCCCATCGTGGGCCTGGCCGCCGCCATGACCGGCTGGTGGGCGCTGTCTCGACGGACCGAACGGGCCGCCGCCTGAGCAATCCGGCCAAGACTCCACAGCCCGGGCAGACCGCTCCTAGCCGCGCGGCTCCTGCTTGCGGCGGTAGAACGCCAGCACCTCTTCCAGTTCCCGCGTCCGCGCGAACGGCGGCAGCCCCCGCCACAGGCGCTTGCCGTAGGGCTTTTCGACCAGGCGGCCGTCGCCCACCATGAGCACGCCCCAATCGGATTCGGTGCGGATCAGGCGGCCGGCGCCCTGCTTGAGCGAAATCGCGGCCTCCGGCAACTGGTATTCCGAGAAGGGATTGCCGCCCTGCGACCGACAGGCCCGCAGGCGCGCCTCGATCACGGGATCGTCGGGCGGCGCGAACGGCAGCTTGTCGATCGCCACCAGGGTCAGCACGTCGCCGGGAAGATCGATGCCTTCCCAGAAGCTGGCGCTGCCCACCAGCACGGGGTGCTGGAGCTTGCAGAAACGGTCGAGCAGGTCGCGGCGCGTGCCGTCGCCCTGCTTGAGCAGCGGCCATTCATGGCCGGCGTCGTCGAACTGGTCGGCCAGCAGGTTGGCGACCTTGTCCACGGCGCGCAGCGTCGTGCACAGCACCAGGGTCCCGCCGGGGCTGGCCTCCAGCAGCGGCATCAGCGTCTGCACGAAGCGGTCGAGGAACTGCGGCGATTGGGGCTCGGGCATGCCGCGGGGCACGAACAGCAGCGCCTGCTCCGGGTAGTTGAACGGGGATTCCCACTTGCCGGTGCGCGCCTTGTCCAGCCCCAGCTGGCTGGTGAAGTGCGTGAATTCGCCGTTGATCGACAAGGTGGCCGAGGTCATGATCCAGGCCTGGCCGGGCTTGCGGTACTTGGAGAACGCCTGCGCCACCGACAGCGGCGCGGAATGCAGGCGCACGTGGTGCTGGCCGTGCTCGACCCAGCGCACCGCCGGGCCCGACCATTGTTCCGCGGCGGCGGCGCCCGCGAGAATGGCCGCCGGCGTGGGCAGGCCGTCTCCGGACGGGGACGCCGCCGCGGGTTCGGGCGCCTGGTCGTCGCGGCCCCAGCCTTCATCGGCCAGGCCCGCATCCGCGCGGCCCGGCGTGGCCCAGCGCTTGAGCCGCGCGGAGATCTCCGCGCCGCTGCGCGCCGCGGCCATCAGGTCGGGATGCTTCTCGGACACCGCGGCCAGGGCCTGCGCGGCGCTATCGACCGCGTCGCGCAATGTCTTGAGCGCCGCGTCGAACTCCTCGGGATTCGGGATGGCCTCGAACGTGGCCTTGCGGCCCGGCATCCGGTCCAGCGGCGCGCAGACCAGCCGCAGCTCGCGCGCGGCCGTTTCCAGATGGCGGCTGACGTCGCTCCATTTGGCCGCTTCGCGCGCATAGGCCAACCCGGCGGCTTCCAGCGCGCGGCCGAAATCCATCAGCTGGTGCGTGGACACGCTGCTGCCCAGGAAGCGCGTGGCGGTGTCGGGAAGCTGGTGCGCCTCGTCGAAGATCACGGTGTCGGCTTCGGGCAGCAGGTCGGTGACGCCCTCTTCCCGCAGCACCAGGTCGGCCATGAACAAGGCATGGTTGACGACCACGACGTCGGCTTCCTGGGCCTGCCTGCGCGCCTTCACCACGAAACAGTCGCGGATGCGCGGGCACTCCTGGCCCAGGCAGTTCTCGCGCGTGGACGTCACGCGCTGCCAGATGTCGGCGTCTTCGGGCACCTGCGCCAGATCGCTGCGGTCGCCCGTCTTGGAAATCCCGGCGAACACCTGGATCTGGCGCAGCTGCTGGATTTCACTGCGCGACTTCAGGGCGCGCTCGTCGCCCTGCAGGCGCTCCAGGTGGTAGTGGCACACGTAATTGCCGCGGCCCTTGAGCAGCGCGGCGGTCACGGGCGCGGCCAGCGCGGCGCGCACGCGCGGCAGGTCGCGGGCGTAGAGCTGATCCTGGAGGGTGCGGGTGCCGGTGGAAATCAGCACCTTGCCGCCCTGGATGAAGGCGGGTACAAGATAGGCCCAGGTCTTGCCGATGCCCGTGCCGGCCTCGGCCACCAGCGTGGCGCGGTCCTGGATGGCCTGGCCGATGGCCTGGGACAATTCCACTTGCGCGTGTCGGGGCTTGTAGCCGGGCAAGGCCGTGGCCAAGGGCCCGTCCTCGTCGAAGAATTCGGAAATATCCAGGTCCAGCATCGGAACGGTTTCGCCGGTGCCGGTTGCGGGTCGGGCGCCAGGCACTCATGTGGGAAAGGACCAAATGATACCCGCTGCCGGACCTGTCCCCCGCCGAAAAAGTGCCGCCAGAGGGACATGCCTGTCCACCCTGGCACGTTTTGTAACAACGGCTTATGGCACAATCCGCCCCTTGTTTTCCCTTTTTGTCGTCGTATAGAGATGTCTGAAACTTCCACTATCACGAACGTCGCCGCCGGCGTCGACAACGCCCGCATCGTCGCGCAGCTCGCTACCGAGCTCGAAGCGCGCGCCTCCCAGATCGCCGCGGCGGTGGAACTGCTGGACGACGGCGCCACCGTGCCCTTCATCGCCCGCTACCGCAAGGAAGCCACCGGCGGCCTGGACGATACCGTGCTGCGCAACCTGGAAGTGCGCCTCGGTTATCTGCGTGAACTCGAAGAGCGCCGGGGAGCCATTCTCGAATCCATTTCGCAGCAGGGCAAGCTCACGCCCGAGTTGCAGCAGGAAATCGGCGCCGCCGATACCAAGCAGCGCCTGGAAGACTTGTACGCGCCGTACAAGCCCAAGCGCCGCACCCGCGCCCAGATCGCCCGCGAAGCCGGCCTGGAACCGCTGGCCGACGGCATCCTGGCCGATCCCGCCTGCGATCCCGCCGCGCTGGCCGCCCAGTACCTGAATCCCGAGGCGTCCATCAATGACGCCAAGGCCGCGCTCGATGGCGCGCGCGACATCCTGGCCGAGCGCTACGCGGAAAACGCCGACCTGCTGGCCGATCTGCGCGAGCACCTCTGGTCCACCGGCCTGATCTATTCCAAGATGGTCGACGGCAAGGAAGCCGAGGGCGCCAATTTCCGCGACTGGTTCGACTTCAACGAGCCGCTGCGCACCCTGCCCTCGCACCGCATCCTGGCGCTGCTGCGCGGCCGCCAGCAAGGCGTGCTGGAATTGCGCCTGGGCCTGGAGTCCGAGCTGGAAGCGCAAGTGCCGCATCCTTGCGTGGCCCGGGTCGCCAACTTCCTCAAGCTGGGCAACGGCCTGTTCGCGCTGGACGCGTCGCCGCGCGCGCGCTGGCTGGGCGAGGTCTGCCGCTGGACCTGGCGCGTCAAGCTGCTGACGGCGTTCGAAAGCGAACTGATCGGCCGCCTGCGCGAAAGCGGCGAAGCCGAAGCCATCCGCGTGTTCGCCGCCAACCTGAAGGACTTGCTGCTGGCCGCGCCGGCGGGCCCCAAGGCCGTGCTGGGCCTGGACCCCGGCATCCGCACGGGTTGCAAGGTCGCCGTCATCGACGTCACCGGCAAGGTCGTGGACACCACCACCGTCTACCCCTTCGAGCCCCGCCGCGACCGCGACGGCACGATCAACACGCTGGCCGCGCTGGTCGCGCGCCACAAGGTGGACCTGATCGCCATCGGCAACGGCACCGCCTCGCGCGAAAGCGAAAAGCTGGTGGGCGACATGATGGAGCGCTTCCCCGACCTCAAGGTCACCCGCGTGGTGGTCTCCGAAGCCGGCGCCTCCGTCTACTCCGCGTCCGAAACCGCGGCGCAGGAATTCCCCGATCTGGACGTGACCCTGCGCGGCGCGGTGTCCATCGCCCGCCGCCTGCAGGATCCGCTGGCCGAGCTGGTCAAGATCGATCCCAAGGCGATCGGCGTCGGCCAGTACCAGCACGACGTCAACCAGCGCGAACTCGCGCGCTCGCTCGACGCCGTGGTCGAAGACTGCGTGAACGCCGTGGGCGTGGACGTGAACACGGCCTCGGCCGCGCTGCTGGCCCGCGTGTCCGGCCTGAACTCGCTGCTGGCCAAGAACATCGTGGCCTGGCGCGACGAGAACGGCGCCTTCCCCACCCGTGAAATCCTGCGCAAGGTGCCGCGCTTCGGCGAAAAGGCATTCGAGCAGGCCGCCGGCTTCCTGCGCATTCCCAACGGCGACAATCCGCTGGACGCGTCGTCCGTGCACCCGGAAGCCTATCCGGTGGTCGAGCGCATCGTCGCCAAGATCAAGGCCGAGGTCAAGCAGATCATCGGCCAGCGCGACGCGCTCAAAGGTGTTTCGCCGTCGGACTTCACCGACGAGCGCTTCGGCCTGCCCACGGTGCGCGACATCTTCGCCGAACTGGAGAAGCCCGGCCGCGATCCGCGTCCCGAATTCAAGACGGCGCAATTCAAGGAAGGCGTCGAAACCCTGAACGACCTGTACCCGGGCATGGTGCTGGAAGGCGTCGTGACCAACGTCGCCAACTTCGGCGCGTTCGTCGACATCGGCGTGCACCAGGACGGCCTGGTCCACATTTCGGCCCTGGCCGAGAAGTTCGTGAAGGATCCGCGCGACGTGGTGCGCGTCGGCCAGACGGTCAGCGTGAAGGTGCTGGAAGTGGACGCCGCTCGCAAGCGCGTCGCGCTGACCATGCGCCTGAACGACACCGCGGCGCCTGCGCGGCGCAGCGGCGACGCCCCCAAGGGCGGCGACCGCGGCAACCGCCGGCCGCAAGGCGATGGCGGCCGCGGCGCCGCCGGCGGCAACATGATGAACAGCGCGATGGCCGACGCCTTCGCCAAGCTCAAGCGCTGAGTCCCCGCAAGGCCCGGCCCGCATGGGCCGACCTCAAAAAAAACCGACGCGATGCGCCGGTTTTTTTTTGCCGAGACGCCCGCGCCGTCCTCCGCGCGCGGGCCGTCGGGTCAGGGCCCTGCCCTAGCCGATCTTCCCCGATTCATGCCAGGGAATCAGCACCTTGCGCAGCGAACCGATCGCGAAATAGAGCAGGAAGCCGATGGTCGCCAGCAACAGCACGACGGCGAACAGCGTATCCACCTCCATGTCCTGCAACTTGACCGTGGCCAGGTAGCCCAGCCCGCGCGAACCGGCGACGAACTCCGACACCACGGCGCCGATGATGGACAGCACGATGGCCATCTCCATGCCGGTCAGGATGTAGGGCAGCGAGGCCGGGATCACCAGCAGGCGGAAGCGCTTGCCGCCGCTTGCATTGCCGACCTGGAACACTTCCACCAGCCCGGTGTCCACCGATTTCGCGCCGAGATAGCTGTTGGCGAACACGGGGAAGAAGGCCATCAGCGCCGAGATCACGATCTTGGATTCGATGCCGAAGCCGAACCATAGGATGAACAGGGGAATCAAGGCCACCTTGGGCGTCAGCTGCAGGGCCACGACGAAGGGCTTGAAGATGGTATCGAGCAGCGGCACTCGGCCGAGGACCTGACCGATGACCGTGCCCAGCGCCACGGCGATCACGAAGCCGCCCAGGCATTCGGCCAGGGTGGTGTAGATGTGGTAGTAAGTGTCGGCGCGGCCCATCAGGCGCACCAGGGCATGCAGCACGTCTTCCGGCGGCGGCAGTACCAACGGCGACACGTCGAACGCCGTGACATAGCCCTTCCACAAGACGAAGAACACCACGACGGAGCAGATTTGAATGGCAAGGCGTTTCAATTCAGATCTCCAGGTGCTTGCGCAGTTCGGCGCACAGCCGCGCGTATTCGGGGTTTTCGCGCTGCGCGGTGCGCGGACGCGGCAGGTCCACTCTGATCTCGGCGGCCACGCGGCCGGGGCGGGCCGACATAACGATCACCCGGTCCGCCAGGTGCACGGCCTCGCTGATCGAGTGGGTGATCAGGAACGCCGCGAATTTCTCGCGCATCCAGATGGCTTCGGCGTCGGCGATGATCTGCTCCCGCGTCAGCGCATCCAGCGCGCCGAAAGGTTCGTCCAGCAAGAGCAGTTCCGGGTTGGAGAACAAAGCGCGCGCGAAGGAAGCGCGTTGCCGCATGCCGCCTGACAGCTCGGCGGGCCGGCGCTTTTCGAAGCCGGTCAATCCCACCATGGCGCAGAGCTCGCGGGCGCGGCTCAGGTCGTCGCCGCTCGCCCCCGTGGTCATCAGCTTGGGCAGGGCCACGTTCTGCTCGATGTTCAGCCAGGGCAGGAGGCGATGCTCCTGGAAGGCCACGCCGAATCGCACCGGATTGGCCGCCGGGCGGCCCGGCCATTCGATGCGGCCTTCGCTGGGCGTTTCGAGTCCGCACAGCAGACGCAGCAAGGTGGACTTGCCGCAACCGGACGGACCGATGATGGCGACGAACTCGCCGGGCGCGATGTGCTGGTTGATGCCTTGCAACGCGGTCGTGACGCCGGAGTCCGTCTTGAACTTCTTGGTGACGTCGACGAAGCTGACGATGGCCTCGGCGGCCGAGGCCGCCGGCTGCTGCTGTCGGGAATCAGGCAACTGCGCTCTCCCAGATATCGTTCGTGTACAGCGGGCGTTCGGTCGGGCGCATCAGGCCCGCCTCCACCAGCAGGCGCCGGCCTTCCGCCCATTGCTTGGGGTCGTTCCGGACCACGTTCTCGACGCCGTGCGTCAGCCAGAGTTCGCGATTTCCGCGCAAGTCCTGCAAGGCGATGTCGGTCTTCTCGATGCCGGGAATGTCGAACGCCTTGCCCATCAGCGCGATCGCCGCCAGCAAGGCTTGATCGTCCATGGCGGCAAGTTCCTTCACCGAGTCCACGACGCCGCGGGTGAACGCGACGAAGGCATCCCGATGCGCGGCCAGGTCGCGTTCGCGCGCCACGTAGACCTGCCCCGGCACGCCGTCGTCGGCATGCATGACCGACGCGGCCAGGTGCTCCGCCCGCAAGCGCGACACCGTGCTGGTGTTGCCGAAGAACGCATGCAGCCTGCCGGCCTGGATCATGGCGAAGGAAGCCGGGCCGTCGGCCACGCGCTCGCGGCGCACGGACTTCGGATCGACGCCGGCGTGGGCCAGCATGAGATTGAGCGTCGCTTCCATGGAGCCGCCGAAGGAAGCCAGGCCGACGATCTTTCCCGCCAGGTCCTTGGCTTCGCGCACCGGCGCCTTCTCATCGGAAATGACGACGAAGGGCGAGATCTGCGCGATCGTGCCGAACGCGATCACGTCCGAGTTGTCCTGGGCGCGCGTGCTCATGTAGTTGGCCCCGCCGGTGCGGCCCGCGTCGACCTGCCCCGCCGCGGCCAATTGCACCACCTGGGCGGCGCCGCGGCCGACCTCGACGCGCAGATCCAGCTTCCGGGCGCTGAACTTCCCCGTGGCCTGGGCGTACAGCACCGGCGCAAAGGCCAGCGACAGCGTGAACGGCGTCAGGAAAGTGAACTTGCCCTTGCCTTGCGCTGCGGCCGGTCCGGGCATCAAGAGGGCACCGGCCAATGCGGCCGAAGTGCCCAGAAAATGTCTGCGATTCATCGCGTTTTTCTCCCTGAGAGCTATAGGAACCCCGAAATATCAGGCTTACGCCTTCTCTTGCGCGGCGCGCTTGCGCTGTGCCTTGGCAATGGCGATGGGGTGATCGGCCGGGTAGTCTGGCAGGTCCGGACGATTGGCGCCCAGCATCACGCACATGAGCGCTTCTTCCTGGCCTTCGTTGCGTAGCCCGCGGTAGATGCCCGGCGGCACCGAGATCACGTCGCGCTCGTTGAGCACCGCTTCGAAGGTCTCGCCCTGGTACTCCAGGAACAGGCGGATGGCATGGCCGCGCAGGATGAAGAAGGCTTCCTCGACGTCGTGATGGACGTGCAAGGGCCCTTCGCAGCCGGCGGGCAGCACCATGGTCGAGAAGGTGAAGTGCTCGGCCGGAATGGAGTTCTGGTCGACGCTCACGCCGGCCGCGCCGGTGCCGATGTAGCGCGTCTGCGCCCGCCGGTAGATAGGGTCGACGTCGGCTTGCCAGCCCAGGGCGTTCCAGTCGTAGCTCCGCGTCGCGCGGCGGGCGATGCGGGTTTCGATCCACTCGCCCAGCGTCTTGTCCTTGGGACGCTTCCAGGTGGCGAATTGCGGATTCTCCTGGTCCGGGACGGGAATCTCGGGAATGGCGTTGGTCATCATGATGGTTCCTTCTCAGTAATGCATCCCTGACGGGACAAAAACAATGGCGGGCCGGGGCCTGCCGGCGCGCGAGGGCGTCTCGCGCGGGGCCTTAGAACGAGTGCTGGATGCCGAAGCCGAACTGGCGCCGGCTCACGTCCTCGTCGCGACGGAAGTTGCGCGTATCGGTGTCGTTGAACATCACGTACAGGTTGGTGCGCTTGGACAGGTAGTACTGATATGCCAGGCCGATGCCCGACGACTTGGACAGCACGGCGTTCTGGTACGAGGCCATGACGCGGCCGCTGCCCACCGGCACCGAGACGCCGAAGGTATAGGCGCGGTCGCGGTCGTTGCCGGCCGCCACGTAGCCCGGCGCGGGATTCAGGTTGATGTCGCGCTGCTCGTTGTAGCCGGCGTGCAGCTTGACTATCTCGAAGTCGTAGGCGACGCCGAACTGGAAGTTCTTCGCGTCGCGCCGGTCGGGGGTCTGGTTGGACGGATTGAGCTGCTCGTAGGTGGCCGCGACCACCAGCGGGCCGTTGGAATAGCGCAGGCCGGCCGTGGTGACGCGGTCGTTGTCTCCGGTGGCGAACCCTTGCTGCATCTCGGCATCGAAGCTGTAGCCGATGGCGGCCTCCAGGCCGTTCCACTTGGGCGTGAAATACAGCACCGAATTGCTGATCCGGCCATCGGCGCCGAAGTCGCCGGACTTGTAGCCGAACGTGGTGCCGATGGAATTGCGCGACCACGACACGCCGAACGGGCTGGCCACGAACGGCGTCCAGGCATAGCCCAGGACGACCTGGCGCCCCATGCGGATTTCACCGAACCCGCCCTTGAGGCCTACCGTCGCCTGACGGCCGAAGAGACGTCCCTGCGTATTGGAGCCGTTGGCGCCGTTGAAGCCGCTTTCCAGCTGGAAGGTGGCCTTCAGGCCATTGCCGAGGTCTTCTTGGCCGCGCAGTCCCCAGCGCGATTGGCCGGCGATGCCGCTTTCGATGCTGCTGCGCGACTGGTGATCGTTGCTATCGGTGCGAAAACCCATGTCGATCAACCCGTACAGGGTGACGCTGGAATCGCCGGCCGACACCGCGGCCAGGACGGGCGTGGCGATCGCCACCGACAGAACCGCGCCGCAAACGGCGCGCAAAGCAAATGCGGACATACGTTTTTTCCCCTTGGAGCGCCGCGGAAAGCTGTTGTGTAAAACCCGCAGCAAGCTGGTTGTTTTGTTTCACTAATGAACTGATGATTTATTAGTAAAACAAAACGGAGTATAGTTGCGATAAATCAAAACCCGAGATTGGGGAAACCCCTATGCCCGCTACCGAGCAAGCCATGCGCGATCAGGCGCTGCATCGCTTTACCGCCTGCCTGGCTCCCACCGCGCAGGGCCCGTCGGCCTACCGCCGGCTGGGCACGGGGCCGGCCGTCGTTTTGCTGCATGGCATCGGCTCGGGATCGGGCTGCTGGCTCGACGCCGCGACGGCGCTTGCCGGGGAATGCACGGTCTTGGCCTGGGACGCGCCGGGCTATGGCGCGTCGGCGCCGCTGGCCGGGGATCGGCCTTCGGCGGCCGACTACGCGGAACGGCTGCACCAGGTCCTGCGCCACGCCGGCATCGACGAATGCGTGCTGGTCGGCCATTCGCTGGGCGCGCTCGTAGCGGCGGCCTATTGCGCGCGGCGGGAACGGGCGCGGATCTCGCGCCTGGTCTTGCTGAGCCCCGCGCGCGGCTATGGGTCGGCCGACGCGGGCGAACGCGAGGCCACGCGCGGCAAGCGCCTGGGCGCGCTCGAACGCCTGGGCATCGACGGCATGGCGGCGGCCCGCGCCAGCGCCCTGCTGTCGCCGGCGGCGCAGGCCGGGCAGGTGCAATGGGCCGCCTGGAACATGCGGCAGATCACCCCGGAGGGCTATCGCCAGGCCGTGGGGCTGCTGTGCGACGGCGACCTGCTGGCCTTCCCCGTCCCGCCCATGTCCGTGGATGTGCGGGTGGGGATTCATGACACCATTACGCCTGCGCCAAAGTGCCAGGCAATCGCCGCGGCATGGCGGGCATCGTTTGAGCTAATCCCCGGGGCGGGCCATGCCTGCCATATCGAGCGGCCGCAGGAGGTCGCCGAAATCGTGCGCCAGGCGCGCGCCGGTTCCTGACGGAGATTCTCATGAGTGACACCGATGTGAATGACGACGGTCGCGACCGCTACACCGTCCCCGCGCTGGAGCGCGGCCTGCGCCTGCTGTGCCAGTTCAACCGCAACGACCGCGCGCTGGGCGCGCCCGAACTGGCGCGCCGGCTCGACCTCCCCCGCTCGACCGTGTTCCGCATGCTCAATACGCTGGAGCACATGGGCTTCGTGCGCAAGACCGACGGCGGCTCCACCTACCAGCTGGACATGGGCGTGCTCCGCCTGGGCTTCGAGTACCTGGCCTCGCTGGAACTGACGGAGCTCGGCCGCCCCTTGCTGGAACGCGTGCGCGACGCCACCGGCTACCCCTCCAACCTGGTGGTGCTGGACCAGCACTGGGCCGTGGTGGTGGCCAAATCGTCCGCGCCCACCCCTTTCGTCAGCACGGTCTACGTCGGCACCCGCCTGCCGGCGCATGCCACCTTGCTGGGCCGCGCCCTGCTCTGCGACCTGAGCCTGGACGCGCTGCGGAATCTCTATGGCGACGCGCCGCTGCAAAGCTATTCGCCGCGCACGCCGGGCACGGTGGAAGCGCTGCACGAGGTGCTGCAGCAGGACCGCGCGCGTGGCTACGTGAGCGATCACGGCTTCTATGAGGCCGCCGTCGCCAGCATCGCCGCGCCCGTGCGCGATCGCAACGGCGCCACCGTGGCCGCGCTGGGCGTGACGATACCGACGATGACCACCACGCAGCCGGCCATGGACGAAGCGGGCGTGATCGCCACCGTGCGCAGCGCGGCCGACGAGTTGTCGCGCTTACTGGATTACGCGCCACCCGGCGCGACGCGCTGATTCCGTTCCGGATCCGGCGCGACTGTGGCAAGGGCCGAAGGCCAAAGGCACGATTCTGACCATGTATGACTTGAGGGGATACGTTGCAGTGGTGACCGGAGGCAGTTCCGGCATCGGATTGGCAACCGTGGAGGCATTACTGGAAGCGGGCGCCGCCGTGGCGCTTTGCGGACGCGACCCGGACCGCCTGGCGGCGGCCGAGCAAGGCCTGCGCCGGCGCTGGCCGGACGCGCGGTTGCTGGCCGACCGGTGCGATGTGCTGGACAAGGCTTCGGTCGACCGCTACGCCGCGCTCGTGGAAGCGGAATTGGGACCTGCCGACATCCTGGTGAACAACGCCGGGCAGGGCCGCATGTCCACGTTCGAATCGACCGACGACGCGGCCTGGGAACACGAGCTGCGGCTGAAATTCTTCTCGGTCATCCACGCCACGCGCGCCTTTCTGCCGCAACTGCGCGCGAGCCGCGCGCCAGCGGTGGTCTGCGTGAATTCGCTGCTGGCGGTGCAGCCCGAACCCTATATGGTCGCCACCTCCGCGGCGCGGGCCGGGGTGCACAACCTGGTGCGATCGATGGCTACCGAATTCGCGCCCGACGGCGTGCGCGTGAACGGCATTCTCCTGGGCCTGGTGGAATCCGGCCAATGGCGCAAGCGCTACGCGGAACGCGAGACCCCGGAGCAAAGCTGGGAAGACTGGACCGCCGCGCTGGCCGCCCGCCGGCACATCCCGCTGGGCCGGCTGGGCCGCCCCGAAGAAGCGGCGCACGCGATCCTGTTCCTGGCCACTCCCCTGTCTTCGTACACCACTGGCACCCACATCGACGTATCCGGAGGTCATAACCGCCATGCCTGAAAACCACACTCATACCGTCGGAGACGCCATCGCGGCGTTTCTCGAAGAATGCGGCGTCAAGACCGCCTTCGGCGTGATCTCGATCCACAACATGCCCATCCTGGACGCGTTCGCGCGGCGCGGCCGCATCCGCTTCGTGCCTGCGCGCGGCGAGGCCGGGGCCACCAATATGGCCGACGCCTGCGCGCGCACCAGCGGTGAGCTGGGCGTCTGCCTGACGAGCACCGGCACCGCCGCCGGCAATGCCGCGGGCGCCCTGGTGGAAGCCCTGACCGCCGGCACGCCCCTGCTGCACCTGACGGGCCAGATCGAATCGCAGTACCTGGACCGCGACCTGGCCTATATCCACGAAGCGCCCGACCAGCTGGCGACCTTGAAATCCGTTTCCAAGACGGCCTATCGGGTGCGCAGCGCCGACACCGCGCTGGCCACGATCCGCCAGGCCGTGCAGACGGCATTGACGGCGCCGACCGGGCCCGTCAGCGTCGAGATTCCGATCGACATCCAGGCCGCGCTGATTCCGCCCAGCACCGACACCCGGCCGCTGCCGGTCGGCGTGGCGCAGCCCGGGCGCGAAGCGGTCGAACAATTGGCCGACGCGCTGGCCAAGGCCCGCAGGCCCCTGCTTTGGCTGGGCGGCGGCGCGCGCCACGCGGGCGAGCCGGCGCGCCGGCTTCTGGACATGGGTTTCGGCGTGGTCACCAGCACGCAAGGCCGCGGCATCGTCGCCGAAGACGATCCGCGCAGCCTGGGCGCCTTCAACGTGCATGGCCCGGTGGAGAGCTTCTACAAGCAGTGCGATGCGCTGGTGGTGGTCGGTTCGCGGCTGCGCGGCAACGAAACGCTGACCTACAAGCTCGCGCTGCCCCAGCCCCTGTACCGCATCGACGCCGACGCCGCCGCCGACAACCGCGGCTATGCCAACCGCCAGTTCATTTGCGCGGACGCCGACGCGACGCTGACGGCGCTGGCCGATGCGCTGGAAGGCCGCATGCAAACCGATCCGGACTTCCACGGCGATCTGGCGCGGGCCGCGCAAGCCGCAAGGCAGGACGTGCTGGACGGCCTGGGCCCCTATGACCAGCTGGTGCAAGCCTTGCAGAACGCCATCGGCAGGGATTTCAACTGGGTGCGCGACGTCACCCTGTCCAACAGCATCTGGGGCAATCGCCTGCTGCCCCTGTTCGACCCGCGCGCGGGCGTGCACGCGCTGGGAGGCGGCATCGGCCAGGGCCTGGCCATGGGCATCGGCGCGGCGGTCGGCGCGGCCGGATGCCGCCCCGGCAAGAAGACCCTCGTGCTGGCCGGCGATGGCGGATTCATCCTGAACGTGGGCGAACTGGCCACCGCCGTCCAGGAACGCGCGAACATGCTGATCCTCCTGATGAACGACCGCGGCTACGGCGTCATCAAGAACATCCAGGACGCCCACTACGGCGGGCGCCGCCATTACGTCGACCTGCACACGCCAGACTACGGCCAGATGGCCGGCGCGCTGGGATTGCCGCACGCGCGGGTCTCCGACCTGGCCGCGCTGCCCGCGGAACTGGAGCGGAGCCTGGCCTGCGCCGGCCCCTTCCTGCTCGAAATCGACATGGTGGCCATCGGCGGCTTCAAGACCACCTTCGCCGGCCCGCCGGTGCGCAAGCCGCTGGCCGCGTGAGGACGATATGCTGAAGATTGCAATGGCCGGCTGCGGCGCGATCGGCACCGCCGCGCTGGAACTGCTGGCCCCGCGCCGGGACCTGGCCGTCACCACGATACTGGTGCCGGCCGCGCAGATCGAGGAAGTTCGCTCGCGGCTGCCAGAAAGGATCGAGGTCTGCGCCAGCCTGGCGGACGCCGGCGCTCGCCCGGACCTCCTGGTCGAATGCGCCGGGCATGGCGCCATCGTCGAACACGTCCTGCCCGCCTTGCGCGCTGGCATTCCCTGCGTGCTGGCCTCGGTAGGCGCGCTGTCGGCGCCGGGCCTCGCGGCGGAAGTCGAAGCGGCGGCCCGGGCGGGCGGTACCCAGGCGCAGCTGCTGTCCGGCGCCATCGGCGCCATCGACGCGCTGGCCGCCGCCCGCCACGGCGGCCTGGACAAGGTGGTCTATAGCGGCCGCAAGCCGCCGCTCGCCTGGCAGGACACGCCGGCCGCCGCGCAATGGGACCTCGCCTCGCTGCGGGAGCCCACCGTCATTTTCGAGGGCAGCGCGCGCGAAGCCGCCAGCGCCTATCCCAAGAACGCCAACGTCGCGGCAACGCTGGCCCTGGCCGGCCTCGGCCTGGACGACACCCGCGTGCGGCTCTGGGCCGACCCCGGCATCGATGAGAACGTCCACCATGTCCACGCGGCGGGCGCCTTCGGCGAATTCGAACTGACCATGCGCGGCAAGCCCCTGGCGGCCAATCCGAAAACGTCCTCGCTCACCGTCTACAGCGTAGTGCGAGCCCTGTGCAACCGGGCCGAAGCCCTGGTGATCTGAGGTGGATATGGATATCGGAACCCCTTTACCCCTCTGCATCGGCGGCGAATGGCGGCTGGGCGGCGGCGAACGCTACGAGACCTTTTACCCGGCCACGGGCGAAGCCGTGGCCTGCCTGCACGCGGCGAGCCTGGCCGACGTGGAAGAGGCCATCGAACGCGCGCATCAAGCCTTCCACCGCGGCGACTGGTCGCGGGCCAAGCCGCATGCGCGCGCCGCGGTGCTGTATCGCGTGGCGGCGCTGATCCGCGAACGCGCCGAATCGCTGGCGCAGCGCCAGCGCCTGGACAACGGCAAGCCCATAGGCGAAACGCGGGCGTTGGTGGCCAGCGCCGCGGCAACCTTCCAATACTTCGCCGCCGCCTGCGAAACGCTGGAAGAAGCCATCACCCCGTCTCGCGGCGATTACCTGACCCTGAGCGTGCATGAGCCCATGGGCGTGGTGGCCGCCATCACGCCCTGGAATTCCCCCATCGCCAGCGAAGCGCAAAAGCTCGCGCCGGCGCTGGCAGCCGGCTGCGCGGTCATCGTCAAGCCCGCGGAAATCACGCCGCTGCTGGCGCTGGAGCTGGCCGCCCTGTGCGAAGAGGCCGGCGTGCCCAAGGGCATGATCAGCGTGCTGCCGGGCAAGGGCTCGGTCATAGGCGACGCCATCGCCCGCCACCCCAAGGTGCGGCGCGTGGCCTTTACCGGCGGCACGCGCGCGGGCAGGCAGATCGCCCATATCGCGGCCGAGAAAATGATGCCCGTCTCGCTCGAACTGGGCGGCAAATCGCCCACGATGGTGTTCTCGGACGCCGACATCGCGCACGCGGTCAACGGCGTGCTGTACGGTATCTTCAGTTCCTCAGGCGAATCCTGCATCGCCGGCTCGCGCCTGTTCGTGGCGCGCGATATCTACGAGGCCTTCATGGACCGGCTGGTGGCCGGCGCGCAGCGGCTGCGCGTGGGCGATCCGGCGGACCCCGCCACGCAGATGGGGCCCCTCATCACCGCCGCGCATCGCGATGGCGTGGAACGCTACGTGGCGCTGGGGCGGGAGGAAGGCGGGCAGATCCTGGCGGGCGGCGGAAGACCGGACCTGGCTGCTCCGTTCAGCAACGGCTTTTTCCATCAGCCCACCATCATCGCCGGCTTGCGCAACGATCAGCGCACCTGCCAGGAAGAAATCTTCGGCCCGGTGCTGGTCGCCATGCCCTTTGACGACGAAGAGGATCTCGTCGCCCAGGCCAACGACAGCGTCTACGCGCTGGCGGCGGGCATCTGGACGGCGGATTTCCAGCGCGCGTGGCGCGTGGGCCGGGCCGTGCAGGCCGGCACCGTCTGGATCAATACCTACAAGCAGTTTTCGGTGTCCACGCCGTTCGGCGGCTGGCGGGACAGCGGGCTGGGCCGAGAGAAAGGCCGGCTGGGCCTGCTCCAGTACATGGAGCAAAAGGGGATGTACTGGGGGTTGAACGAAGCCCCCCTGCCCTGGGCCGGGCCCGGCGCCTGAGCTAAAGGCGGCGGTCGATGCGCTTGCGCGTCAACCGCCCGCCCGCTTACTCCTGGGCCAGCGAAGCCAGCGCTTCGCGCGCGCGCGCCAGCAGGGCCTGGGGCTCGCCCTGCGCGCCCGCCGGCGCGGTCGCGACGGCCACGCCGTCGATCACGGCGGCATAACCGGCCGCGTCGGCCTTCAGCACCGTATCCGCCGGTTCCGACTGCAGGCGCCGCATCAGGGCGCCGGCTTCCTTCGGGTCGGCGAAACGCTGCGACAGCAGCAGTTCCTCGCCGTCGGCGGCCAGCAGGCGGAAACGGAAGCCGCCGTCTTCGTCGCGGAAGCTGACGAAGCGCGCGCCCTTGCCCTTTTCCTTCTTGGCCGGCGCGCCCTTGCCGTTGGCGGACGCGGCTTCCAGGTTGCGCAGGCCCACGGCCTGGCGCAGCTCGTGCATGAACGGCACGGACAGCTTGCGCGCCTTGGCGGCGCCCGCCTGCAGGATGTCTTCGATGCGGCCGGGGTTGGCCATCAGGTCGAAATACTTCTCGCGCATGGGCGCCAGCAGGTTCTCCAGGTGGTCGTAGAGGGCCTGCTTGGCATCGCCCCAGCCCAGCCCCTCTTCCAGCTGCTTGCGGAACGAGGCGGCCTGCTCCTGCGTGGCGAAGGCGCGGTAGATCGTGTAGAGGTGCGAGTTCTCGGCGTCCTTGGGCTCGCCAGGCTGGCGCGAATCGGTGACGATGCGCATCACCGAGGCGCGCAGCGCGCTCGCGCCGCCTTCGAACAGCGGGATCGTGTTGTTGTAGCTCTTGGACATCTTGCGGCCGTCCAGGCCGGGCAGCGTGGCCACGTCTTCCTCGATCACCACTTCCGGCAGCGTGAAGTAATCGCGGCCGTAGAGGTGGTTGAAGCGCTGGGCGATGTCGCGCGCCATCTCCAGGTGCTGGATCTGGTCGCGGCCCACCGGCACCTTGTTCGCGTTGAACATGACGATGTCCGCGGCCATCAGGACCGGATACGAGAACAGGCCCATGGTGACGCCGTCGTCGGGCTCCACGCCCTTCGCCTCGTTCTGGTCCACCGCCGCCTTGTAGGCATGCGCCCGGTTCATCAGGCCCTTGGCCGTGACGCAGTTCAGCATCCAGGTCAGCTCGGGGATCTCGGGGATGTCCGACTGGCGATAGAAAGTGACGCGTTCGTGGTCCAGCCCCACCGCCAGCCAGGTCGCGGCGATTTCAAGGCGCGACCGCGCCACGCGCGCCGGGTCGTCGCACTTGATCAGCGCGTGGTAGTCGGCCATGAAGAAAAATGCGTCCACGCCGGGCTGGGTGCTGGCCTGGACGGCGGGGCGGATCGCGCCCGCATAGTTGCCGAGGTGGGGAGTGCCGGAAGTAGTGATGCCGGTGAGGACGCGGGTGTTCATGAGGCGAAAAGGCGTGTGGCGGAAAACACCCAGTGTAACGTGCCCGGCCGGCGCCGAGCCCGGGTGGCTACAGCACGGCCAGCACCGGCGCCGCCAGCGCGCACAGGCCGCCGGCGGTGAGCGCGGCGCGCGGCCGGAACGTCAGGAACCAGATCAGCAACAGGCCGGCGATGCTGAGGATGCCGATCCATTCGACCGTGCCGTAGCTCCAGCCCCAGACCGCCGCCGAGGCCCACAGCGACAGGGCCAGCGAGATCCAGCCGAACAGGCGCAGCGGCACGCGGTGGCGCCTGGGCAGCGCGCGGTCGAAGAGGTCCTCGTAGTGGCGGTCCATGCCCAGGCACAGGGCGGAGAATCCCGCGTAGGCCAGGCAGAAGGCGGCTAGCGTCATGGCGTATCACCTCTCGGTTCATAAACGACGTGGCTCGAAGCGGCCTGCGCCGCGGGAGCCTGCGCGACTTTGGGGGAAACGGTCTTGGCGGCGGGGCGTTCGGCGCGCGCCTTGGCCGGCGCCTTGCGGGCCCTTGCGGCCTTGCGCGCCATCCAGCCGAACAGCGCCGCGCTGGCCAGGCAGGTCAGGTCGAAGCCGGCCATGACCCAATCGCCGGCGGGCAGGGAGACGCCGAGGTGGCGCGACGTTGTGAACGCGTTGACCACCGGCACCAGCGCGAGCGAGGCGGCGGCGATCGCCAGCAGGTCCTGCCATTTGCGGCGCTGGAAGAGGAATGCATAGACCAGCGACAGCCCCCAGGCGGAGAAGAACGCGCGTACTTCCCAGACCTGGCGGCCGGGCATCTCGGCCGGCAACAGGCGATTGGCCAGGAAGAAGGCCGCCACGCCGAAAACCACGCCCGCGATCGTCCCGGCGTTCAGGCCGTCCACCAGGCGCAGCGAGAATGCTTCGCGGACGTCGCCCGGCCGCGCCTTCTGGCGGCGCTTGGCGATCCACAGGACCAGCCCCGTGCCCACCATGCCCGTGCCCGCCAGGCTTACCAGGAAATAGAACCACCGCAGCAGCGGTTCGGCGAACAGCCCCAGATGCAGCCCGGTAATGACGCCGGCGGTTTGCACCGTGGCGCTGAGGTCGTCCTCGCCTTCCTGCAAGGCGCCCGTCACGCCGTCAAAGCGCATGTAGGGCGCCAGCCGGCCATACGACACCCCGTCGGCGGCATCGCGGACCAGGGTCACGGTGGCGCCCGCGTCGCCGGGGTTGTTGACCGTGACGCGGCCGACCCGGCCATGCCAGTGATCCTGGGCCTGGGCCACCAGCGGCGCGATCGGGACCAGCGGCGCCGGCTGGTTCAGCGGCGGCGTGATCTTGAACGACTTGAAGACCTCGTCGGTGTACTGGCGCGGATTTTCATAGACGGCCTGGATGCCGGCGGGCATCAGCATGACCATGAACAACACCAGCCCGCTAAACGTGATCATCAGGTGGAACGGCAGCCCCAGCACCGACAAGACGTTGTGCCCGTCCATCCAGGCGCGCTGCCCGCCCTTCTTCGGGCGGAAAGTAAAGAAATCGGTGAATATCTTCTTGTGCGTGATGATGCCGCTGATGATGGCCACCAGCATGAACATGCCCGCGATGCTCGCCAGCCAGCGCCCCCAAGGGAACGCGGTTTCCAGTTCGAAGTGGAACCGGTAGAAAAAATCGCCGCCGCGCGTTTCGCGGCCGGCGACGGCCTGCCCGCTGACGGGGTCCAGCTTCACGCGCACGAAGCCGCGCTCGCCCGGCTTGGGCTTGGGCACCTGGTACAGCATCTGGATCAGCGGCTCGCGATTCGACGGCGGCGTGATGAACCAGCGCTTGGCGTCCGGCGCGTGTTCGGCCAGGTAGCGTTGCGCCAGGTCCACCGCCTGTACCGCGGGCGTCGGCCGCACCTGGATCTCCGGCTGCATCCAGCTCGTGATCTCGGGCCGGAAGAACGCCAGCGTGCCGGTCAGGAACATCGCGAATAGCACCCAGCCGAAGATCAGGCCGGCCCAGGTATGCAGCCAGGACATGGACTGGCGCAAGCCTTCTTCGCCCTGCGCCTTGGCTTTCCCAGCCTTCATGCCACCCCCACCGCGCGGCCGGCCAGGAACAGGCCGCCGAGCACCGCGGCCGGCAACAAGATGCCGGCCCAGGCGCGCCACGCATTGCGGGTGGCGAACACCCAGATCACGCCGCAGGCGTAGACCACGAAGGACAACATCTGCGCCGTGGTCACGGCGTCCGCCCGCCCCATGGGCAGCCAGACGGCCAGGCAGGCCGCGGCCGCCGAGGCCAGGGCATAGCCCCCCAGGATGGCGGCCGCCGCCCGGGAAAAGACGGCCAGACGATAGCGCATCATGCCTGCGCCGGCAGCGGGAGCTTTCACTGGGATACGTTGAAGGTCAGGGTGGATACGTAGCGGATCTTGGCGTAGGACTTGCCGTCGGCCTCGCCCGCCTTGTCTTCGACGTGGGCGGCTTCCAGCACGTACTGGCCGGGCCACGGCGTGGTGATCTCGATGCGGCCGTTCTCGTCGCTATGGAAGCGCTTTTCCCACTTGGGCGGGCCGAACACGGTGACCTCGGTCTTGGCCAGGGGCTTGCCCTTGAACTGCAGCACGAAGGCGTTGCCGCCCGCCGCGGCCGGCACCAGTTCCAGGTCCAGCTTGGCCGCGGTGTCTTCGCGGCCGGCCTTGGCGCCGTACTGCACCAGGGTGTCCTTGAACTGATAGGGCTGGCGCAGGCGCACGTCGCCCTTGCCCGTCGCGGCGAACTCGATGAAGTCGGCGCCTTCGGCCGACGCCTTCAGCGCCTTGCCGTCCGCGCCGGTCACGATCGGCGCGATCATGATCTTGCCCAGCAGGCCGTCGCGCTTTTCACGCAGGTCGTCGGCCCACTCGCCGAAGTACGCCTTGGCCGGACCTTCGGCGCTGCGTTCCAGCCAAACGAAATGCGCCTGCGCGGCGCCCGCCGAGCCCAGGAGGGCGATGGCGGCCAAAGTCCTTGCGAATGCCATTATTGATTTTCCTTAGTCCAGGCGCCGGCCGGACCCGCCCCGCGGCCGGGTCCGGATTCGGCGGGTTCTAAATTATAACCATTCTCACTACGATGTGACGCGGAATTCCTACCAGCGGTACCGCAGGCTGGCCTTGATCGAGCGCTGGTAGCCGTACCAGCACCAGGAATCCCCCGCGCACGAGGCGATGTATTCCTTGTCGAACAGGTTCTGCACGTTCAACGCCACCTGCATGCCCTTGAGCGCGGGCGACGCGCGGCCCAGGTCGTAATCCAGCATCAGGTCGAACAGCGTGGCCGACGGAACCTTCAGGGTGTTGGCCTCGTCCGCGTACGACGAACCGATGTAGCGCACGCCGCCGCCCACGCCCAGGCCCGCCAGCGGACCTTCCTGCAACTGGTAGCGCGCCCACGCGGACGCCTGCTGGGACGGCACGCCCACCGGCGTCTTGCCCTTCAGGTTCAGGCCCGCCACGCTGGGATAGGCCTTGGAGTATTCGTTGTCCATCAGCGAATACGCCGCCACCAGCGTCAGCCCGCGCAGGGGCTCGGTCTTGGCTTCCAGCTCGATCCCCTGCGTGCGCAGCTCTCCCGCCTGGATGGAGCAGCGCCCGCCGGCCGTTCCGCAGATGTGCGTGGGATCCGGATCCGTGGTCGTCATGTTCTCGCGGCGGATGTCGTAGGCGGCCGCCGTCAGCATGGTCGCGCTGCCCGGCGGCTGGTACTTGATGCCCACTTCGTACTGCGTGCCCTCGATGGGCTTGAACGGCGTGTTGTTCCAGCCCGTGCCCGATTGCGGCTCGAACGACTCGGAATAGCTGAAATACGGCGCCACTCCGTTGTCGAAGTTGTAGATGACGCCCATGCGGCCCGTGAAGGCCTCGGCGTTCAGCGACGAAGGCGCGACGCGGCCGGTCGCGAGGGTGGTCGTCTCGCCGACGGTGCGCGACCAGTCGTAGCGTCCGCCCAGCAGCACCGAGAGCCGGTCGATCCTGATCTGGTCCTGGAAGTAGAGGCCGGTCTGGTATTGCTTGGAGGTGGCGTCCGTGGAGAACGGCGGCACCGGGATGTTCTGGTGGTTGTCCGGGTTGAGCACGTTCAACGCCGGCGCGGTGCCGAATCCCGACAGCGTGTCGGTCTTGACGTGCTGGTAGTCCAGGCCCACGAGCACCGTATGGTCGAAGGCGCCCGTGTTGAAGCGCGCCTGCAGGTTGTTGTCCAGCGTCAGCGCGCCCACGTCCACGTCGGTCGCGATCGACGCGCGCTGCTGGTACAGGTAGGTCTTGTCCGTGTAGCCGTAGTTGTTGGTCATCGCGCCGTAGATGCTGCGGTAGCGGGCTTCGGCGCGCGTCCAGCGCAGGCTTTGCGACGCCTTGAAGGTGTCGTTGAAGCGGTGGTCCAGCACGTAGCCCAGCGAATAGCTCTTGCGGTCGCTCTCTTCGAAGTTGGCGTCGCCGTCGTAGTAGTCGGCCGGCAGGCGGATGCCGTCCGGCGCCGACCGCAGCGTGCGCATGGACGAGACGCTGCCGTAGGAGCCCATGTCGGGGTCCCGCTGGAAATTCGTCAGGATGGTCAGCGACGTGTCGCCGTTGGGCCGCCACGTGAAGGCCGGCGCCACGAAATAGCGGCGTTCCTTGGTGTCCTTGACCTGGCCGTCGGACATGTAGCCCGAGCCCACCAGGCGGTACAGGTACTTGCCGTCACCGTCGAGCGGGCCGCCGAAGTCGAAGTTGGCGCGGCCGTAGTCGTAGTTGCCGACCTGCACTTCGACTTCGCGCAGCGTCTCTTCCAGCGGGCGCTTGCTGACCTGGTTCACCACGCCGCCCGGGCCGCCCTGCCCGTACATGACAGACGCCGGCCCCTTCAGCACGTCCACGCGCTCCAGGCGATAGGCGTCCACCTGCGGCAAGGCATCGCGGCCGCCGAACACCCGCAGGCCGTCCAGGTAGGTCGAGGCCGAGAAGCCGCGCACGCTGAACTGGTCCAGGCGCGTGGCCGTGGCGCCGCGCGTCTCCGTGGCCACGCCCGCCGTGTATCGCAGCACCTGGTTGAGCGTCTGCGCGCCCTGCTCCGTTATCTGCTCCCGAGTCACGACGGAGACCGACTGCGGCGTTTCGATCAGCGGCGTGTCGGTCTTGGTGGCGCTGACGCTGGCCGTGGCCACGTAGCCCACCGTCGGCGCCAGCGCGCTGTCGGACATGCCCGATACCGTCACGGGCGCCAGCGTCGTCGTGCCGCCGTCCGAAACGGGGACCCGCACCAGCGTCCAGGTGTTGCCGGACTGGGCGCGCGCCTGCAGGCCGCTGCCCGACAGCAGATGGGCGAATCCGGCGTTGACCGAGTAGGCGCCCTCCAACCCGCCCGAACGGCGGCCGCGCACCAGCGCGGGATCGAACGACAGGACCACGCCGGCGCTGCGCGCGAACTGCGTCAGCGCGTCGGCCAGCGGGCCGGCGGAGATCTGATAGCTGCGCGGCGCGCTGGCCGCGGCGGGAGCGGCCTGCGCCCAGGCCTGCGGCATGCCGGCGGCAAGCGCGCCGGCGCAGGTGGCGGCCAGCACGGCCAGGCGGCCGGCGGTCATGGATGCGCGCAAGCGCGAGTGGGGTGAAGCGGACACGAAACTCTCCCTGTACGGTGATGTCTATCCTGCTTTCCGTACGGGATCCGGAAACCTGCAAGGCGCGGACCGGAAAATTTGTAACGTTCAGGTCTCGCGGGGGCCGACCCACAGCAGATACTGGGTGTGCCGCGTCACGCTGATGGGCAAGGCGGGTTCCAGCGCCTTGAGCGCGCGCTCCGCGTCGTCCAGCGGGAACACCCCCGACAACCGCAGTCCGGCCACGGCGGGGTCCACCCGGATCATGCCCACGCGCTGACGCGCCAGGTAGCGCGCGAACTCGTCCAGGCGCCAATCCTTCGCCACCACCATGCCGTCGACCCAGGCCAGCCGGTCTGGATCGGAAGCCAGGCGGCCGACGTCGCCGTCGTCGGAGAACGTCAGGCGCTCGCCCGCTTCCGCCTGCGTGATGGCGCCGCCCCGCAGCAGGCGCACGCTGCCTTCATAGACGCCCACGCGCGCGCCCTGGTTCGTGCGCCGCAGGTCGAAGCGCGCGGTCTCGGCGCGCAGCTCTCCGTAGCCGGTGTCCACCCGCAGCGCCGCGATACCGGGGCGCGCTTCCGTGCGCACCAGCATTTCGCCGCGCAGCAGGTCGATGCCGTGCACCTCGCCGCCCAGGCGCAGGCGCACCGCGCTATCGCTATTCAGGGTAATGTGTAGCCCGTCGGCCACCGCCACCGCCCGGCGTTCGCCGATGCCGGTGCTCAGGTCCGCCGCCAGGCGCTGCCAGGGCGCGTGGCGATAGCCTGCCCAGCCGGTCAGGGCCACGCCCGAAATCGCCAGCAGCCCGCGCAGGGCCGCGCGGCGGCCGGGCGAGCGCGGCGCCGCCAGCGCGGCGTGCGCCAGCGCCGAGGGCACCCGGCGCGCATCCCGGCCGATGCGCTGCAGCCGCTCCCAGGCCTGTCGATGCGCGGGGTCCTGGGCCAGCCAGGCCTCGCACGAGCGCAGCTCGTCGGCGCCGGCCACGCCCGATTGCAGCCTGACCCACCAGGCGATCGCCTGGCTCACGACCGGATCCGGCTTCCGGCCGCCGGCGCTATCCATAGAAGGCCGCGTAGCAGGCGGACATCGCCCGCAGCATGTACTGCTGCACCGAGCTGAGCGACACGCCCAGGCGTTCGGCGATTTCGGGATAGGTCAACCCATCCAGCTGCGACAGCAGGAAAGCCGAGCGCGCCTTGGGCGGCAGGCCGTCGAGCAGGCGATCCAGCTGCGCCAGCGATTGCAGCTGCTCGGCCTGGGCTTCGGGCGACGGCGCATAAGCTTCGGGAATGGCGGCCAGATAGGCCAGGTAGGCGTGTTCCAGGGCGGCGTGGCGCTGGTGGTCCACCACCAGGCCCTTGGCGATCGTGGTCAGCAGCGCCCGGGCATCGCACTCGCGCACCGCCTTGCGGCCCTGGATCACCCTGACGAAGACGTCCTGCGCCAGGTCCTCGGCGCGGTGCTCGCACCCCAGCCTGCGGCGCAGCCATCCGAACAGCCAGGGGCGGTGGTCGCGGTACAGGCCGTCGACGGGCGCGGCGGGAACGTCCGCGCGCGAAGCCGGTGTGGGCAGGAAGGTGGAAGACACGGTTGAGACTGCGGTGCTGGACCAGAAGTCTCAAAATCTTAATTGATAATGACTTGCATTACTAATTCTATATGCGCCCCGGCCCGGAAAACCCGGGCGGATGCGGCATAACTACAACGACACGGTCAGGCGGCGCTCGGATTCCAGGTACTCGCGCGACTGCATTTCAAGAATGCGCGAGACCGTGCGGTGGAATTCGTTGGCCAGCGCGCCCTCGGTATAGATCTCTTCGGGCTCGCACTCGGCGGACATGATGAGCTTGACGCGGTGGTCGTAGAACACGTCGATCAGCCACGTGAAGCGGCGCGCCTCGGAAGCCTGGCGCGGCCCCATCCGGGGCACGCCCGACAGGATCACCGCGTGGAAGCGATTGGCCAGTTCCAGGTAGTCGTTCTGCGAACGAGGGCCGCCGCAAAGCGTGGCGAAGTCGAACCACACGACCGAACCCGCGAGCGCCAGCGCCCGGATCTCGCGATGCTCGATGTGCAGCAGCGGCTCCTGGGGCGGCGTGTCGGCCAGCGCATCGAAGGCTTTCTGCAACGCCTGCCGGGCATGCTCGTCCAGCGGCGTGTGATAGCACTGGACCTGTTCCAGCGAACGGCGGCGGTAGTCGACGCCGGCATCCACGTTCATGACGTCCATGCGCGACTGGATCAGCTTGATGGCGGGCAGCACGCGGTCGCGGTGCAAGCCGTCGGGGTACAGCGTCGAGGGCTCGTAGTTGGAGGTCATCACGAAGGACGTGCCGTACTCGAACAGCTTGAGCAGCAGGCGGTGCAGGATCATCGCGTCCGCGACGTCGGACACGTGGAATTCGTCGAAGCAGATCAGGCGGTAGCGCTTGGCCACCCGCCGGGCCACTTCGTCCAGCGGGTCCTGCATGCCTTTCACTTCTTCCAGTTCGCGATGCACGCCGCGCATGAACTCATGGAAGTGCAGGCGCGTCTTGCGCACCACGGGCACGGTGGCGTAGAAGGCATCCATCAGGAAGCTCTTGCCCCGCCCCACCCCGCCCCACAGATAAACGCCGCGCGGCACGTCGGGGCGGTTCAGCAGTTTCTTCAGCGCGTTCGAGCGCATCGACTTGAACTTGACCCAATCGTCGTAGTAGCGCTGCAGCCGGTCGATCGCCTTCTTCTGGGCGCTGTCGGGCTTGTAGCCGCGTTCGGCCAGGGCGTGTTCGTAGTATTCGCTGACGTTCATGTGGGAAAGCAGGTAAGAAGCAAAATGAAAAAAGGGCGGATCCTTGAACCCGCCCCCGTCTTGCATCGGCTACGCCGCGTCGATCAGAAGTTCAACGCGCGCTTGTCCACGGCCAATGCGGCTTCCTTCACGGCTTCCGACAGCGTCGGGTGCGCGTGGCAGATGCGGGCGATGTCTTCGGCGGCGCCGCGGAATTCCATGATGGTCACGGCTTCCGAGATCAGTTCCGAGGCCATCGGGCCCACGATGTGCACGCCCAGGACTTCGTCGGTCTTGGCATCGGCGATCACCTTGGCGAAGCCGGTGGTGTCGCCCAGCGCGCGGGCGCGGCCGTTGGCCAGGAAGGGGAAGCTGCCGGCCTTGTACTCGCGGCCTTCGGCCTTGAGTTGCTGTTCGGTCTTGCCCACCCAGGCGATTTCCGGCGAGGTGTAGATCACCCACGGCACGGTGTCGAAGTTGACGTGGCCGTGCTGGCCGGCGATGCGCTCGGCAACCGCCACGCCTTCTTCCTCGGCCTTGTGCGCCAGCATCGGACCGCGAACCACGTCGCCCACCGCCCAGACGTTCGGCAGGTTGGTCTTGCAGTCGCCGTCCACGGCGACGAAGCCGCGCTCGTCCAGCTTCAGGCCCACGGCCTCGGCGTTCAGGCCGCCGGTATAGGGAACGCGGCCGATCGAGACGATCAGCTTGTCGACCACCAGCTTCTGCTCGGCGCCCTTGGCGTCGACGTAGGGCACGGTCACCGACTTGGCGGTGGCCTTGATCTCGCCGATCTTCACGCCCATCTGGATGTTCAGGCCTTGCTTGGTGAAGGCCTTGAGGGCTTCCTTGGCCACTTGCTGGTCGGCGGCGGCCAGGAATTCCGGCATCGCTTCCAGGATGGTGACTTCCGAACCCAGGCGGCGCCACACGCTGCCCATTTCCAGGCCGATCACGCCGGCGCCGATCACGCCCAGCGTCTTCGGCACGACGCCGATGTTCAGCGCGCCGTCGTTGGACAGCACGACCTTTTCGTCGAACGGCAGGCCGGGCAGTTCACGCGCCGACGAACCGGTAGCGACGACGACGTGCTTGGCAACCAGGTCGGCTTCGGCGGTGCCGGTGACCTTGATGGCCCAGCCGCCTTCCACCTGGCCGGCGAACTCGCCCTTGCCATGGAAGAAGGTGACCTTGTTCTTCTTGAACAGGTACAGGATGCCGTCGTTGTTCTGCTTGACCACCGTGTTCTTGCGGCCGATCAGCGTGTCGAGCTTCAGGCTCACGCCCTTGACTTCGATGCCGTGCTCGGCGAAGTGGTGGTTGGCTTGTTCGAAATGCTCCGACGATTGCAGCAGCGCCTTGGAGGGGATGCAGCCGACGTTGGTGCAGGTGCCGCCGGGAGCCGGGCCGCCTTGGCCGTTCTGCCAGGCGTCGATGCAGGCCACCGACATGCCGAGTTGGGCCGCGCGGATGGCTGCGATGTAGCCGCCGGGGCCGGCGCCGATCACGACGACGTCAAATTGTTGGGACATAGTGTTCTCGCGGTGAGGTATTGAGTGAAGCACGCCCCGCCCTGCGGGCCGGCCGGGAGCCGGCCGGGGCGCCGCAAGCGGGCGCCGGGCCGGGGCGTCGAGATTACAGGTCCAGCAACAGGCGCTGCGGATCTTCCAGGGCGTCCTTCATGGCGACCAGGCCCAGGACGGCTTCGCGGCCGTCGATGATGCGGTGGTCGTAGGACAGCGCCAGGTAGTTCATCGGACGGATGACGATCTGGCCGTTTTCCACCACCGGACGATCCTTGGTGGCGTGCACGCCCAGGATGGCCGATTGCGGCGGGTTGATGATCGGGGTCGACAGCATCGAGCCGAACACGCCCCCGTTGGAGATCGAGAACGTGCCGCCGGTCATCTCTTCGATGCCCAGCTTGCCGTCGGCGGCGCGGCGGCCGAAGTCGGCGATGGCCTTTTCGATGTCGGCGATCGACAACTGATCGGCGTTGCGCAGGATCGGCACCACCAGGCCGCGCGGGCTGCCGACAGCGATACCGATGTCGAAGTAGCCGTGGTAGATGATGTCCTTGCCGTCGATCGAGGCGTTGATCAGCGGGTACTTCTTCAGGGCGGCGACGGCGGCCTTGACGAAGAACGACATGAAGCCCAGCTTGATGCCGTGTTCCTTCTCGAACTTGTCCTTGTACTTGGCGCGCAGGTCGATCACGGCCTGCATGTTCACTTCGTTGAAGGTCGTCAAGATGGCGTTTTCCTGCTGCGATTGCAGCAGGCGCTCGGCGATGCGGGCACGCAGGCGGCTCATCGGCACGCGCTGTTCCGGACGGCCGTCCAGCGACAGCGTCGGGGGCGCGACCGGAGCGGCGGCGGCCTTGGCGGGCGCGGCGTTGGCGGCCAGGGCGTCGCCCTTGGTCACGCGGCCGTCGCGGCCGGAGCCCGACACGGTAGCGGCGTCCACGCCCTTCTCGGCCAGGATCTTGGCGGCGGCGGGCGAAGCCACGCCGGCGGCAGCCTTCGAGGCGGGCGCGGC
>NZ_BCTQ01000021.1 GCF_001571365.1 Achromobacter denitrificans NBRC 15125
TTGTTTTTCGGCCGATGCCAGGCACCGTCTGCCTACGGCCGCATGGGTTTCGCGCGTTGGGCAGCTAGGTTCTCACCTAGGAACTGCCGCGCTCCACCCATCCTACGGCGCTACCGAGGCGCGTGCCTGGCGCAGCGCTTCGCGCAGCACGTCCATGTCGCCGAGATGGTTGGCCAGCAGCAGGATCAGCGCCGCGTTGAGCTCCTGGCTCTGCTCGTTGCTCAGGTCGCGGTGAGTGTCGATCAGCGCTTCGTAGAAGTCGTCGGGCGAGGCCAGGTTGGTTTCGGTAATCAGCATGATGGGTTGACCTCGGAGTTCAGGCGCGGCCCGTGGCGCGGTTGATCGACGCGGCGACGGCGGCGGTGTCGAAGGCGCGCCAGCGCGCAGCGATGTGCTGGTCGGGGCGGATCAGGTAGGCGGTGCCGGGCTGGGCGTCGTAGCGCTTGCCCAGGCAGCCTTCGCGGTCCGTCACGGCGGCCAGGTCCGCCGGCAGCGCCGACAGATCGCATTGCGGGCCGGCCACCAGCACCGCCTTCACGGGAATCGGCGCCATGCGCAGCGCCTGCAGCGCGAGCAGCGTGTCGCGGGCGGGCGGCGCATCGCCGCAGAACAGCGCCAGCACGAATTCGCCGTCCAGCTGCGACAGCCACCAGTCGGGCGCGCCGCGCGTTTCCACCGGCGCGTCCAGCGCGACGGCGCCGGGCACCATGCGGCCCGTGAAGGCGTCCGCGTCGGGCGTATTCAGCGGCGAGCCGGCATAGGTGGATGGCAGCGACAGACGGCCGCTGTTGACCAGCGAGCGCGCGAAGGGGTGGGTCTTGGCGAGATTCAGCACCGCGTTGCGGAAGCTGCGGCTGATGTCGCTCTTGGGCGTGATGAAGTCGGTGGCGCGCGAGGAATTCAGGATGTTCTCGTCCGCCGCGTACTCGCGTTCGGTACCGTAGCTGTCGATCAGCGTTTCCGGCGCCTGGCCGGCCAGCACCAGCTTGAGTTTCCACGCCAGGTTCTCGGCATCCTGCACGCCGCTGTTGGCGCCGCGCGCGCCGAACGGCGAGACGCGGTGGGCGGAGTCGCCGGCGAACACGACGCGGCCATGGCGGAACTTGTCCATGCGTTCGCACGCAAAGGTATAGACGCTGACCCATTCCAGCTCGAAGCGCGCGTCGGGGCCGAGCAGCGCGCGGATGCGCGGCAGCACGTTCTCGGGCTTGACGGCTTCGACCGGGTCGGCGTTCCAGCCCAGCTGGAAGTCGATGCGCCAGACGTTGTCGGGCTGGCGATGCAGCAACACGGACTGGTTGGGATGGAAGGGCGGATCGAACCAGAACCAGCGCTCGGTCGGGAAGTCGGCCTGCATCTTGACGTCGGCGATGAGGAAGCGGTCGCGGAAGATGCGGCCGTGGCTTTCCTGGCCGATCAGCTTGCGCACCGGCGAACGGGCGCCGTCGCAGGCGATCAGCCAGTCCGCGTGCAGCGGATACGAGCCGTCGGGCGTCTCCACGCTCAGCGTCACGCCGTCGTCCGCCTGGGTCACGGCGACGACCTTGTTCTTCCAGCGCAGATCGATATTGGGTTCCTGGCGCGCCTGCTCGTACAGATAGCCTTCGGCGTAGTACTGCTGCAGGTTGATGAAGGCCGGGCGGCGATGGCCGGGTTCGGGCAGCAGGTCGAAGCGCCACACTTCCTGTTCGCGGAAGAAGACCTTGCCCACGTTCCACGACACGCCCTTGTCGATCATGCGCTGGCCGACGCCGAGGCGGTCCCAGATTTCCAGCGTGCGCTTGGAAAAACAGATGGCGCGCGAGCCGGTGGACAGGCGGAAGTCGTCGTCCAGGACCACCACGCGCACGCCCTGGCGGGCGAGGTCCAGCGCGGTGCTCAGCCCGACCGGGCCGGCTCCCACGACCACGACCGGGTGCCGCGCGAGCGCGCTGGCGGCCTGGTCGGCGTGTTTTTCATAGGCGAATTCCATCGCCTGAAAGTCGATGTCTCCCACGATCGTCTCCTGTGTGGGTCATATTGTTTTTATGCGCCGATGCCGCGCGCCGCCTTGCGGCGCGCGATTCCGGTCCCTGCTCGGCGGGGCGGGGCCGCTGGCCGCGGCCCCCTGGGATCAGCCTTCCAGCTGCGCCCACATCTCCAGGTCGCGCTTGTCCGTCCAGATGCGCGGATCGGTGTAGCCGGTGGCCTCGTCGTAGGCGCGCGACACGTCGAACGGCATGCAGTGGTCGAAGATCACCCAGTCGCTGTAGCGCGGCTTCATGAAGTCGTAGACCTCGCGGTAGATGGTCTTCAGGTCCTTGCCTTCGGCCACGCCGCGGTTCACGGCGCCGTACAGGTCGGTCAGGAAGGCGCGAGTGCCGGCCAGGCCCTGGCGGACTTCGGTTGCGTTCTTCAGCGCCGGACCGCGGCCGGGAACCATTTTTTCGGCTTCGAAGCCCGACAGCGCGTCCAGCGTCGTGGGCCAGTCGCGGAAATAGGCATCGCCGCAGTAGGGGGTGGACTGGTATTCGACCAGGTCGCCGGCGAACAGGATCTTCTGTTCGGGCAGCCAGGCGATGGTGTCGCCCTTGGTGTGGCCGCGGCCCACCTGCAGCAGCTTGACTTCCAGGTTGCCCAGGTTGACGGTCATTTCGCCCTTGAACGTCATCGTCGGCCAGACCAGGCCGGGCGGAATCGATTCGGCGTTGCGGAACAGGCGCGGGAAGCGGCCGATTTCGCTGGCCTTGTCCTGCTCGCCGCGCTCGACGATCAGGTCGTAGGTGTCGCGGCTGGCCAGGATTTCCTGGGCGTTGTAGGCGGACGCGCCGAACACGCGCACGGCGTGGTAGTGCGACAGCAGGATGTACTTGATGGGCTTGTCGGTGACTTCGCGGATGCGGCGGATCACGTCCTGCGCCATGACGGGAGTGGCCTGGGTGTCGATCACCATGACGGCCTCGTCGCCGATGATCACGCCCGTGTTGGGGTCGCCTTCGGCCGTGTAGGCATAGGCGTTGTCGGACAGTTTTTCGAACGAGACGACCTTGTCTTCCAGGTCGGCGTGCGAGGCGAATTGCTTGCTCATGGAGGCTCCTTCCACTTTTATAGGCATAGGGGTGTGGAAGGAATATAGCGCGGCGTTAGTATTTGTGCAATACGTTTGCTATAAACAAATGTCCTTGTTTTTACAGGGATTTCCCGCGGATTTTGGGGCTTCCCGGACTCAGTTACGTTGGCATTTCGGGCAGTAGTAAGTGGCGCGCTGACCCTGCACGAAGCGCCGGATCGGGGTGGCGCAGACGCGGCAGGGCAGGCCTTCCCGTTCGTAGACCGCCGCGTGGATCTCGAAGTAGGCCCCGGGCTCGCCGGTCGCTCCGACATAGTCGCGCAGGGTGCTGCCGCCCGAGGTCAGGGCGTCGGCCAGGGTGGCGCGCACCATGTCGGCCAGCCGGTCGCAGCGGGCTGGCGACAGCTTGTTGGCCGGGGTCTTGGGGTTGATGCGGGCCCGGAACAGGCTTTCCGATGCGTAGATATTGCCCACGCCCACCACCGCCATGCCCGCCAGCAGCACCTGCTTGACGGCGGCGCCGTGGTTCTTGAAGTGCCGGTGGAGCCAGGCGCCGTCGAACCGCGGGTCGAAGGGTTCGATGCCCAGCTTGGCCAGCAGGGGGTGGTCTTCGATGGGGCCCTCGGACGCCGGATGCCACAGCACCGCGCCGAAGCGCCGCGGGTCGTGCAGGCGGAGCACGGCCTGGTCGAAGATCCATTCGACGTGGTCGTGCTTGCGCAGGAATTCGCCCGGGGCGACGCTGCGCAGGGACCCGGACATGCCCAGGTGGACGATCTGGGTGCCGTGCTCGAAGCGCAGCAGCAGATACTTGCCGCGGCGGGCGCACTCAAGCACGGCGCGGCCGCGCACCAGCGCCGGCAGATCCGGCGGGATGGGCCAGCGCATGCGGGATTCATGGACGACCAGGCGCGTCAGCGTCCGGCCGGTGATGACGGCGTCGATTCCCCGACGCGTGGTTTCGACTTCAGGCAGTTCCGGCATGAGCCAGTGTAAGATCATCAATTGCGTGTACGAAGATTGTGCCATCAACCGGACGGGCCGCGTGAAGTCGTCTTTCAAACCAATGAACATCGGGATTGCCGCGCTGGCGCTTGCGCTGGCAGCAATACTGACCCCGCCGGCGCAGGCCGCCGACAGCCGGACCCGCGATGCGACCGGGCCCCGGATGGCGCCCCAGAGTCGTCAGCCTGAAACCGAGGTGATCCGCCTGCGTCCGGGGCAACTGCCCTACGTGTCGCTGACCGCCGATATCTTTTACCGCGTGCTGGCCTCTGAAATCGCCGCGCAGCGCGGCATGTACGGCTCGGCGGCCACCACCATGCTGGGCCTGGCCCGGGATACCAGCGATCCCCGCCTGGCCCGCCGCGCCCTGGAATTCCAGCTGGCCGGCGGCAACCTGCCCGGCGCGCTGGAGGCTGCCCGCGTCTGGGCGCGCCTGTCGCCCAACGATATCGAGGCCAGCTCTACCGAATTGGCGCTGGCCGCGGCCAACGGCCAGACCAAGGGCCTCGCCCAGGCGCTGCGCAACCGCATCGACGCCTCCCGCGACAAGCCGGCCGCCATCGGCCAGGCCCTGGCCGTGCTGAGCCGCCTGAACGACCGCCGCCTGGCCCTGCGCATCCTCGACGAATCCCTCAGCGACAGCGTGCGCAAGCTGCCCGCCGCGCACCTGGCGCTGGCCGACGTGGCCTCCGCCGCCGGCGACTACGAGCGCGCCGCGCAGGAGTCGCGCGCGGCCCTGGCGGCCGACCCCCGCTCCGAACCCGCCGCCCAGCGCGTGCTGGAATACGGCTCCAAGGTGGATCCGCAGCGCGCGCAGGCCGAGGCCCGCGCCTACATCGCCCGCAATCCCAACGCCCGCAAGGTGCGCCTGATGCTGGCCGGCCAGCTGGCCGACAGCGGCGACTACAACGGCGCCCTGGCCGAACTGCAGGCCATGGCGCGCCGTTCGCCGGAAGACTTCGACCTCCTGTTCATGCAGGCGCAACTGGCCTACAAGGCCGGGCAGCTGCCGCAGGCCAAGTCGCTGCTGCAGCAGTACCTGGACGTGCAGAACCAGCGCCAGCGCGCCACCGTGCCGGGCGCGACCGACGCCGGCGCCGCGGCGGCCGACGCCCACGTGCTGCTGGCCCGCATCGCCGAAGACCAGGGGCACTACGACGAAGCCATCGCCGAACTGGGCCGCATCGACGACCCGACCCTGCGCTACTCCGTGCGCATGCGCCAGGCCGTCTTGCGCGCCAAGGGCGGCCACATCGACAGCGCGCTGTCCCTGATCGATGCCGCCGGCCCCCAGGACGACGAGGAACGCACGCTGGGCGTGCTGACCAAGGCCCAGATCCTGCGCGACGCCGATCGCGTGCCGCAGGCCATCTCGGTGCTGGAAGCGGCCGACCAGGCCATGCCCGACACGGTCGAGATCAAGTACGAGCTGGCCATGCTCTACGAGCGCCAGGACCGTCTCGCGGACCTGGAGCGCATGCTGCGCCAGGTCATCGCGCTGGACCCGGACCACGCGCACGCCTACAACGCGCTCGGCTACACGCTGGCCGACCACAACCAGCGCCTGCCCGAGGCCCTGGACCTGATCACGCAGGCGCTGGAACTGGCGCCCAACGATCCCTTCATCCTGGACAGCATGGGCTGGGTCAAGTACCGGATGGGCGACTCCACCGCCGCCGCCGACTACCTGCGCCGCGCCTACAGCGTGCGTCCGGAGGCCGACATCGCGGCCCACCTGGCCGAAGTCCTCTGGAGCCAGGGCAAGCGCGACCAGGCCGTCGAACTGCTGCGCGCCGCGCTGCTGAAGGATCCCAAGAACAAGACCGTCCAGGACGTGATCAAGCGCCTGGGGGTCAGCCTGTGACGGCGCGCATCCCGCGCCTGCGCGATGCCGCGATGCTGTTGCGATGGACGCTGATGGCGATGCTGGCCGCCGTGCTGGCCGCCTGCACCACACCCAAGCCGATCGAGGGCGCCAGCGCCGACGCCTTTTCCCGCATCGGCCGCTTCGCGCTGACCGTCAACGAGGAAAGCGGCAAGCAGAATGCCGTGCAGGGCGGCTTTTCCTGGTCGGACGACGGCCGCCGCTACGTGCTGGACCTGACCAACCCGCTGGGATCGACCGAAGCCCGCGTGGAAGGCCGGCCGGGCGCCGCCAGCCTCACCAAGTCCGACGGCACGCGCCTCGTGGCCGACAACCCCGATGCGCTGGCCGAAGAGGCCCTGGGCAGCAGCGTGCCCGTGTCCGGGCTGCGCGACTGGCTGCGCGGCAAGCTGGCCGCCCAACCGGAAGCCGTCGAGGTCGCGCGCGACGAGCTGGGCCGCCCCACGGCATTCGAGCAGGGCGGCTGGCGCGCGCGGCTGTCGCGCTACGACGCGCTGGGGCCGCAATTGCTGGTCCTGGAACGCCTGGAGCCGGGCCGCCGCATCCTGCTGCGGCTGGTGGTCAACCAACCCTGAGCCTGGCTTGCCGCCAAAGAGGCAGGGTTGCCTGATACGGGTTAACCCTTATCATGTCGCGCGGATTTCAATCGAAGAAACAGACGCCGCAAATCCGTCTGCGTTACGAATTGAAATATATTGTCTTGATTGAATAATTCTCCCTGGCGCCCCGGCCGTGGTTCGTGCCGCGGGTCGCAATGCGGCGCCGACGCCAGTCGCCGCCGCTTTTACGGAGAATGGCTATGTTCAGGAACACACGCATCGCGACGATGCTTTTGGGAATCATCGCGGTATTTTTCACTTTCCAGTTGCTGGTGGGCGGCATGGGCTTCGCGGCCTTGTGGCAAACCAACCAGGACGTCGCGCAGCTCTATCGCCTTTCCTCGCAGCAGGTCAACGCGGTGAACTCCGCCGCGCTGTCGCTGGTGGCGGCGCGCACCGACCTGAGCCGCTACGCCACCCGCGTCGCGCAGGGCAATGCCAGCGACGCGACGTCGCTGCAGCATGCGCGCCAGCGCATCGTGTCGGCCGATCGCGCCTTCCAGGGTTTCTCAGGCGGCTTGTCGGCCGAGGAAACGGCCGAGTCGGCCAGCCTGATCGACGCCTACGGCAAATTCAGCGCCAATCTGCAGAACGTGGGCCGCGTGCTTGAGGCCGGCGATATGGAAGCCTATTTCAAGCAGGGCACCCAGCAGGTGCAGGAACGGCTCATGACCGAGCGCGACGCCTTCATCCTGCGCGCCGAGGGCACGGGGCAACGCGTCATGGACGAGATCTCCGTCTTCCACGCCCTGTTCACGTCCTTGCTGGCCGGGATCCTGGCGCTGGGCCTGCTCATGGCCGTGGGCGCGCACGTGCTGATCCGCCGCATCATCCTGCGTCCGCTGCTGGAGGCCGGCGAGATCTTCCGCCGCATCGCCGAAGGCGACCTGACGCGCCGCGTGGCGGACCGCGGCAGGAACGAGATCGGCGTGCTGCTGGCCGCGCTCAAGAGCATGCAGGACAGCCTGGTGCGCACCGTGTCGGCCGTGCGCCGCGGGGTCGACGAAATCAACGTGGGCGCGCACGAGATTTCGTCCGGCAACGCCGATCTTTCCAGCCGCACGGAAGAGCAGGCCGCGACCCTCGAAGAAACCGCCGCCAGCATGGAAGAACTGGCCACGACGGTCAGGCAGAACGCGGATACCGCGCTTGAGGCGAACCGCATGGTGGCGGCCTCGGCGGCCGTGGCGCGGCGCGGCGGGGAAGCCGTGTCCAGCGTGGTGGAAACCATGCGCGCCATCTCCGGCAGCTCGTCGCGCATCGCGGACATCGTCGGCGTGATCGACGGCATCGCATTCCAGACCAACATCCTGGCGCTCAATGCGGCGGTGGAAGCGGCGCGCGCCGGCGAGCAGGGCAAGGGCTTCGCGGTGGTGGCGAGCGAAGTGCGGACGCTGGCGCAGCGCAGCGCCGCCGCCGCCAAGGAAATCAAGCAGCTCATCGAGGATTCCGCGCAGAAGGTCGACATGGGCTCCGAGCAGGTGGAGAACGCCGGCGCCACGATGCGCGAAATCGTCGAGTCCGTGCAGCGCGTGACCGGCCTGATGGGCGAGATCTCCGTCGCCTCCGAGGAACAGGCCACCGGCATCGATCAGGTCAATCGCGCGGTATCGCAAATGGA
Source organism: Achromobacter denitrificans NBRC 15125 (assembly GCF_001571365.1). Classification (GTDB taxonomy): domain Bacteria; phylum Pseudomonadota; class Gammaproteobacteria; order Burkholderiales; family Burkholderiaceae_B; genus Achromobacter; species Achromobacter denitrificans. Next base: position 8,160 of record NZ_BCTQ01000021.1, read on the forward strand.
CGGCGTGACGCAGCAGAACGCCGCCCTGGTGGAACAGGCCGCGGCGGCGGCCGGCGCGCTGGAAGAGCAGGCGCGCCAGCTCGCCGGCGCGGTGGCGGTCTTCAAGCTGCCCGAGGGGCGGGTGATCGACGCGCCGGCGCCCAGGCTGGCGCCGGGCGCGGCGCCTCGCCTGGCGTGAGCCGCGGCTGCCGCGCGGCCTTCCGGGCGGCGCGGCGGCCGGCGCGGTCTGGCTAGAATGTGATCTTCCCTCGCCCCGGTTGTCTTTCGTGACCCTCTACGACGTTCCCGCTCCCGCCAAGGTGAACCTCTTCCTGCACGTGGTGGGCCGTCGCGCCGACGGCTACCACCTGCTGCAGACCGCCTTCCGCTTCATCGACCTTTGCGACACGCTGCATTTCGACCTGCGGGCCGACGGCGGCATCGGCCGCTCCACGGACCTGCCGGGGGTGCCGCCGGAGCAGGACCTTACGCTGCGGGCCGCGCATGCGCTGCAGCGCGCCACGGGCACCAGGCAGGGCGTGCAGATCGGGCTGGAGAAGCGCATCCCGCAAGGCGGGGGCCTGGGGGGCGGCTCCAGCGACGCCGCCACGGTGCTGATTGCGCTGAACCGGCTCTGGGGGACGGGGCTGTCCCGGCGCGAGCTGATGGCCCTGGCTTTGCCGCTGGGCGCCGACGTGCCCGTTTTCGTGTTCGGCCAATCGGCGTTCGCGCAGGGCGTGGGAGAGGAACTTGCTGCCGTCACGCTGCCGGAACGCGCCTATCTGGTGGCTCAACCAGATGCCAGCGTGCCGACCGCTGAGATTTTTTCCGCACCCGATTTGACAAGGGATTCTTCTTACATCACAATAGCGGACTTTCTTGCTTCGCCAACTTTCTGCTTCGGCAGGAATGACTTGGAGCCGGTGGTCTACCGCCTTTACCCAGAAGTGCTTGGGGCATCGCGGTGGCTTGCAGAACAGTTGAAGCCTCGCGGCGTCGCGGTTCGCATGTCGGGATCTGGTGCGTGTTTGTACGCCGAATTTTCCGAACTTTCCGAAGCCGTTTTGGCGAAAACAGAAATTACCGCTATAATGCGCGGCGCTGATAAAACATTCAGCCAAACGCATCCACGGTTTCGGTTAGTGCAGGCATGTACTGGGTTAGCTGAACATCCGTTGCGGAATTGGATTGCAAGATAGTTGGGGAGTCGCCAAGCTGGTTAAGGCACCGGATTTTGATTCCGGCATGCGAAGGTTCGAATCCTTCCTCCCCAGCCAACCGAATACATAACAAAGCTGTTGAACACGCCTGTAAGACACTGGCCCGGGTTCAGCAGCTTTTTTATTTTCCGGATCGGCTGGTGTGTCGTATCGTTCGGTATCACCCCCCGTATCACTCGCAACACTCGTTAGTGTCTTAAACGACCATCGCATCATCCATCATGGCAAACGATAGCTTCATGATTTTCACGGGCACCGCCAACACTCGGCTGGCCGTGGACGTAGTCAACCACCTCGATATGTCCCTGGGCAAGATGACCGTCGGTCGCTTCTCGGACGGGGAGGTGATGGTCGAGATCAACGAGAATGTGCGTGGCAAGGATGTCTTCGTCCTGCAGCCCACCTGTGCGCCCACGAACGACAACCTGATGGAAATCATGGTGATGGTCGATGCGCTGCGCCGCGCTTCCGCCGGCCGCATCACCGCCGCCATCCCGTATTTCGGCTATGCCCGCCAGGACCGCCGCCCGCGCTCGGCGCGCGTGGCCATCTCGGCGAAGGTCGTGGCCAACATGCTGCAAGTGGCCGGCGTCGACCGCGTCCTGACCATGGACCTGCACGCCGACCAGATCCAGGGCTTCTTCGACATCCCCGTGGACAACATCTACGCGGGCCCGATCCTGCTGGGCGACATCTGGCGCCGCAATTTCTCGAACCTGGTCGTCGTGTCCCCGGACATCGGCGGCGTGGTCCGGGCCCGCGCGCTGGCCAAGCAACTGGAAGCCGACCTGGCCATCATCGACAAGCGCCGTCCGCGCGCCAACGTGTCGGAAGTGATGAACATCATCGGTGAGGTCGACGGCCGCACCTGCATCATCATGGACGACATGGTCGACACCGCCGGCACGCTGTGCAAGGCGGCCCAGGCCCTGAAAGACCGCGGCGCCGGCGCCGTGTACGCCTATTGCACGCACCCCGTGCTGTCGGGCGGCGCCATCGACCGCATCGAAGCGTCGGAACTGGACGAACTGGTCGTCACCGACACCATCCCGCTCTCCGAGCAAGGCCAGGTCAGCGGCAAGATCCGCCAGCTGTCGTGCGCCGCGCTGCTGGGCGAGACCATCCTGCGTATCTCGAACGCGGAATCGGTCAGCTCGCTGTTCGTCGATTAAGACGCGGCGTCCCTCGGGCGGGTAGCCCGGATACCGAGTTTTGCGCCTTGCTGGTCGCGGCAAGGCGCAACAAACACGGCGCGCATTTCGCGTGCCGTGCACCAACCGGCGGAGTCTCTTCGCCATTTATTGTTTTTGGAGTTATCCATGAAATTCAATGCCACTGCGCGTAGCGTTCAGGGTTCGAGTGCGAGCCGCCGCCTGCGCCGCGCGGGCCGCGTTCCCGCCATCGTTTATGGCGGTACGGCTGCCCCCCTGAACATCGAACTCGACCACAACGAGATCTACCACGCCCTGCGCAAGGAAGAGTTCCACGCTTCCATCCTGCAAATGGCGCTGGAAGGCGCGGCCAAGGAAGAGCAAGTCCTGCTGCGTTCGGTTCAATGGCACGCCTACAAGCCGCAAGTCCTGCACGTGGACTTCCAGCGCGTGGACGCCAACCAGGCCCTGCGCACCAAGGTTCCGTTCCACTTCGTCAACGCTGAAATCTCGCCGGCCGTGAAGCTGGGCGGCGCCATCATCAGCCACGTCCTGACCGAACTGGAAGTGACCTGCCTGCCGGCCGCTCTGCCCCAGTTCATCGAAGTGGACCTGAAGGACCTGCTGCCTGGCGCTTCGGTCCACCTGGCCGACATCAAGCTGCCCAAGGGCGTGACGTACGTCCCCCACGGCGGTGACGACAACCCGCTGGTGGCTTCGGCCGTCGTGAAGGGCGGCGCCGCCGCTGCCGAGGAAGGCGAAGCCGAAGCTCCGGCCGCCTAAGTCTGCCGCGGGCCCTCGCGCCCGCAGGCGGCTTGAGCCCGAAACCCTGCGTGTGCATTTGCATGCGCAGGGTTTTTTGGTTTAAACACCCCATCATGTCTACTCCCATACGCCTCATCGTGGGATTGGGTAATCCCGGTCCCGACTACGAAACCACCCGGCACAACGCCGGCTTCTGGCTCGCCGACCACCTGGCGGACGATCTGCGCGCGTCTTTCGCGCTGGAGAAGTCTTTTTTCGGCATGGTGGCCAAGGCCCGGCTGGGCGCGGACAACGTGCTGCTGCTCAAGCCCACCACCTACATGAACCGTTCCGGCCAGGCGGTCGGGGCGCTGGCCCGCTTCTACAAGCTGACGCCGGAGCAGGTGCTGGTGCTGCACGACGAACTCGACCTCATGCCCGGGCAGGTGAAACTGAAGCAGGGGGGCGGCCATGCCGGCCACAACGGCCTCAAGGACATCCAGGCCGCGCTGGGCAGCCCCGCCTTCTGGCGCCTGCGCATCGGCATCGGCCATCCGCGCACGCTGGGCCTGGCGCAGCAGGTGGCGGATTTCGTCCTGCATCCGCCGCGCCGCGAGGAACAGAAGCAGATCGAAGCCGTCATCGACCGCTGTCGCGCCGTGGTGCCCGCCATGCTGGCCGGCGATTTCCCGCTGGCTACCCGCCAGCTCCATAGCGGCAACGACGCCTGATGGCCGAAACCGCCCGCCCGTCCGCCGCGCCGCCCACGAGCACGCGGTTTCGCGGCGAAGTCGTGGATTTCTGGCGATTCATCCGCCGACCGCGCCCGGTGGCGCGGCTGCCCGGCAGGGCGGCCGCCAGCGGGCTGGTGGCGGACTGGTGGCCCAACCTCTCGCCCGGACGCCTGCTGGCCTGGGCCGGTCTGCTGTGGGCCCTGAACCTGTTCGCGCTGGGGCCGGTGGCGGTGGCCGCGGCCGGGCTGGGGGGCGTCACGCACCGGCTCGACCCCACCAACATCCCCTGGCTGACCGCCGTGATCTGGGCGCCGCTGGTCGAGGAGATGCTGTTCCGCTATGGCCTGCGCCGGCCGAAGCAGGCCCTGTGGCTGATCCCCGCGATGCTGCCCGTGGTGCTGTGGGGCCCCAAGGTCTGGACCGGCCTCCTGCTCGCCGCCTTCGTGATCCTGGCATGCTGGGGCGCGCGACAGCGCGCCGAGCTCCTGAAGGGCTGGGACACCACCTGGCGGCGCTACTACCTCAAGCACTTCGGCCTGGTGTTCCACCTGGTCGCGCTGACCTTCGCCGCCGTGCACCTGACCAACTTCGTCTACGCCAAGACGCCGTACTGGCTGTTGCCCCTGCTGGTCCTGCCGCAATGGCTGACCGGCCTGGTGCTGGGCTGGATGCGCGTGCGGCGCGGCATCGGCGCGGCCATGCTGCTGCACTCGCTTTTCAACGCCGGCCCCATTTTGATGATCTGGCTCGTCATGCGCCTGGTCCCCTCCGCGGCCGCCTAGCGGGGCCGCATGCCCGTCGCTCCCGGAAAACCATTCGGCCCGGCGGGGTAAACTAGAACGTTAACGATCAATACCGTACTTACACAGGATTCCCATGGCTCTGCAATGCGGCATCGTCGGCCTGCCCAACGTTGGCAAATCGACACTCTTCAATGCTCTGACCCGCGCCGGCATCGCCGCCGAGAACTATCCGTTCTGCACCATCGAACCCAACGTCGGTGTGGTCGAGGTGCCGGATCCGCGTTTGCAGAAGCTGGCTGAAATCGTCAAGCCTGAACGCATCCTTTCCGCCACCGTCGAATTCGTCGACATCGCGGGCCTGGTCGCCGGCGCGAGCAAGGGCGAAGGCCTGGGCAACCAGTTCCTCTCGCACATCCGCGAAACCGACGCCATCGTCAACGTGGTGCGCTGCTTCGAGGATCCCAACGTGATCCACGTGGCCGGCAAGGTCGATCCCATCGCCGACATCGAAGTCATCGAAACCGAACTGGCCCTGGCCGACCTGCAAACTGCCGAGAAGGCCCTGCAGCGCCACCAGAAGACGGCCCGCTCCGGCGACAAGGAATCGCAGCGCATCGTGGCCGTGCTGGAAAAGTGCGTGGCCCAGCTGAACGAAGCCAAGCCCATCCGCGCGCTGGACCTGAGCACCGAGGAAAAGGCCGACATCGCCCAGCTCTGCTTCATCACCGCCAAGCGCGCGATGTACGTGGGCAACGTGGCCGACGACGGTTTCACCAACAACCCGCTGCTCGACCGCCTGACCGAATTCGCCGCCGCGCGCAACGCGCCCGTGGTCGCCATCTGCGCCGCCATCGAATCCGAGATCGTCGACCTGGACGACGCCGACCGCCAGGCCTTCCTGTCCGACATGGGCATGGAAGAACCCGGCCTGAACCGCCTGATCCGCGCCGCCTTCAAGCTGCTGGGCCTGCAAACCTACTTCACCGCCGGCGTGAAGGAAGTGCGCGCCTGGACCGTGCCGATCGGCGCCACCGCGCCCCAGGCCGCGGGCGTCATCCACACCGACTTCGAACGCGGCTTCATCCGCGCGCAAACCATCGCCTACGAAGACTTCATCACCTACAAGGGCGAGCAGGGCGCGAAGGAAGCGGGCAAGATGCGCGCCGAAGGCAAGGAATACATCGTGCAGGACGGCGACGTGATGAACTTCCTGTTCAACGTCTGACGCCACGCCTCCGCGCGTATCAAAAAGCCCTGCTTGGCAGGGCTTTTTTCATTGCGGCGCCGGCGCGGGGTGAGCGTCGGCGCCCGGGATGCGGCGATCAGTCGACGGAGCGTCGATGCGTGGTGGCGATGGCGACCTGCTTGGTGGCCTCGGCGATCCTCTTTTCGTAGAAGGCCCGATCCGGCGCGAACGTGGGCAACACGTTGCGCTCATCGAAGTTCCGGACCGAACTATTGATCAGCTTGAGCTGGAAATACCGCGTCGATGCCTTTTGCACCTCCAGGGTGTCCCAGTTGGAGCAATCCATGAAGCCGACCGAAACCGTGGCCGTCTTGGTGGCGCCCGCGGGCAGGCCGCCCTTGTGCTTGAAGTAGCTGGAAACCTGGCAATGGCGATCCGTGGTTTGTTCGCCGTTGAGGAACAGCCACGCGTCCCATTGCGCCGAAGAAATATTGAAGCGGCTGCCGTTGGTGACCTCGTACGCGAAATCCGAGCGCGAAAAGAACTTGTCCTTGTCGATGCCCACGCCTTTGGCCGTGACCTTCGCAAGTTCCGCTTCGACTTCCCGCAGAAGCTTCTCTTCCTGCGCGAATCTGTCGGCGTTCCTGGCAATCTCCGCCGTGGCGTTCGCCACTCTCTCGCCCTGGGTCCGGATGTATTCGTCGGCCTCCTGGGTGATGACCAGGCGTGGCGTCAATTTCGGGTACTTGTCGATGAGCCGCTGCAGATCGAAATCGCTGACGGCCCAGTTGAACGCGTCCCGCTGCGCAATCGTCATGTCCGCCCAGGCCTTGTTCAAGGAGGCCTTGTAGGCGGCTGCGTCGGTGGTGGCCAGGCGCGTATCGAGGCCTTTGTCGCATCCCGCGAGAGCGAGGGCCGCCGTGAGGATGAGCGCTCCTCGATAAATTGACCGCATGTTTCAGTTCTCGTGAATTTGTTACGGCCGTACTTTACCTAAATGCGGCGGGTTTCGCTGGCGGGCGCTCAACGCCGCCCATGTTCCCGGTCGCCCGGATCGACGGTCCGGATCGCGACGGCGTCCGCGTGTTGGGGGATGTCGGGGTTGCAGGCGCTCACCAGGACGCGGGCAGCGCGGCGGGGCCTGCGAGCGAGGGGAAATGCGGCAGCACTTCCTCGGCCAGCTCCTGGATGACGTCGGCGGGCGGCCGTCGCGCGAACTGGATGCCGAGCGCGGCATGGTTCACGCCCGCTTCCTGCCAGGTGTGCAGCAGGTCGATCAGGCCCTTGCGGCCGGAAGCCGCCGTCGGGAACCCGCTGGCGCCAGGCGCGGATCTTGGCGGCCAGGCGTTGCGGCCCTTCGGCGGTGTGCGTGGCGTCGGGGTAGGTCAGCCAGCCGTCCGCGTGCTCGGCGATCCAGCCCAGCGGCCGGCCAGGGCCTGGCGCTGGTGCCGCAGGAATATGCGCGGGAGGAGATCGCCGCGGGGCGGCTGGCGCTGGCCCTGGACAAGCCCTGGCCTGCGCGCTTCGCCTACTACGTGGTGATGCTGCCGGAGTCTGAGCAGCGGCCGGAGGTCGCGGCGTTCGTGGCCTGGCTGCACGACGAGGCGCGGGGAGCGGCCTCGGCGCAAGCGCCGGTTCAGTAGCTGCCGGCAGGCAGCACGTCGGCCAGCCACGCCTCTGGGCTGGGCTCGGCGCGCAGCATGTGGCGCACCCAGGCGTCGCGCTCATGCGCGGTGACCGCCAGTTCCCAGACGCAGGCCAGGGCCGGCGCCTGCACGGGCTCGAAGCGGCGGGGATCGTCCAGCGGCGCCGACAGCATGCGCTGGCACACGATGCCGCCGGACAGCCACCAGTCCACTAGCAGCCAGACGGCTTCTTCGCCGACGTGCACGATGCAGAACCCCAGGCCGTGGCTGCGTTCGCCGGCCGCATGGTCGCGCAGGACGGCAGCCGCCGCGTCGCGGGCGGCGCGCGCCACCTCGGCGGACAGCATGGGCGCGGCCGGGTCGGGATCGCGCTGGATCGCGTAGGCCTTGATCGTATGCGCGGCATCGCGCCAGGTGTCCAGGCAGGCGATGCGGCGGGGGACGTAGGGTTCGGGTGGCAAGGGCATGTCGGCGTTGCGCAAGCCGGGCGGCTCAGGCCTGCGCCGGCTTGTCGCCGGCGGCATGCAGGAAGTTCTGCTCCAGCACGCTGAGCACGCGGTTCAGCGTGTCGATGTCGGCCGCCGACAGGCCCTTGAGCGATTCTTCGAAAAAGGCGGCCCGCTTGGGCAGGGCTTCGTTCACGACCGCCTGCCCGGCCGGCGTGAGGCTGGCGTTGGTCAGGCGGTTGTCCTGCGGATCCACGGCGCGCGCGATCCAGCCCAGTTTCTGCATGGCCTGCAATTGGCGCGTGAGGGAAGCGGGGTCGAGCCGACAGCGTTCGGCCAGGTGCTTCTGCGAGCACTGGCCGCATTCGTGCAGGGCCAGGAGGATGCGCCAGCGGGGCAGGGCGTGGCCCACCCTGCCGCTGAATGCGCTCTGCATGACGCGATAGGTCAGCCCCATGTGCTGGATGACCTGCAGGCCTTGTTGCTGTTTGGGCAAAAGCTATTCTCCGACGCTGGCCGGCTCCGCCTTGGGACGGACCAATTGAACCGGGGGCACGCGCCGCACGCACCAGAGGGCGAACACGGCGACGGCCAGGGCGATGAGCTGCCCTTCATGGATGGCGCCGACGAGCGCGACGCGCGCGATCTCGATCAGCGAGGTCCCATCCTGGCCCTGGTGCGCCAATTGTGCCAGGAACTGCGTCTGGGCCTCGGGATTGACCAGCATCTGGGGATCGTTCAGCTCCGGCAGCCAGCGCGCGGAAGCGCCGCGCAGCGTGGATTCGACGCCGCTGAAGTAGCTGTGGCTGACCATGGTGCCCACGATGGCCGTGCCCAGCATGCCGCCGATCATGCGCAGGGATTGCAGCAGCGCGGTGGCGATGCCGAGGTGGCTGCGGCCCGCGGTCTGCTGCGCGAAGACCGTGAGGTTGGGCATGATGAAGCCCATGCCCAGGCCGGCCATCAGCATGTAGGCGGCGATCACGCCGTGCGAGGTGTCGCTGTGGGTGGTGACGATGCCCAGGCACGACAGCGCCATCAGGATGAAGCCCGCGTACAGCATGCGGTTGGGATGGCGGATCCGGGTGATGATGCGGCCGTTCACGATGCTGCCCACCGTGATGAAGACGACCATCGGCGTGATCAGCATGCCCGCGTCCTGCGGCGACAGGCCGAAGCCGCCCTGCAGCAGCAGCGGCGCATAGAACAGCAGCGAATACATGGTCACGCCCACCAGCAGGGCCAGCGTGAACAGCATGGCCAGGCCGCGGTTGCGGAACATGTCCAGCGGGAGCAGCGGATGCGGACAGCGCCGTTCCCACCAGTAGAGCAGGACGAAGGCCGCGACGCTGGCGGCGCCGAGCAGCACGATGGCGGTGCTGATCCCTTCCTTGGGCAGCAGTTCGACCAGCAGCTGGAGCGTTCCCAGGGCCAGCGCGATGAGCAGCGCGCCCTGCCAGTCGAGCCGCACGGGGCCGGCCGTGTTGTTGCGCAGGTGCGGCAGGTAGCGGGCCACGAACCACAGGCCCAGCACGCCGATGGGCAGGTTCACGTAGAAGACGGAGCGCCAGCCGTAGTGTTCCGTCAGCGCGCCGCCCAGCGTGGGGCCCACCGCGTTGGCGATGCCGAAGGCGGAGCTGAGCATGACCTGCCAGCGCAAGCGCACGTGCGGGTCGGGAAAAAGATCGGGAATGGACGCGAAGGCGGTGCCCACCAGCATGCCGCCGCCGATGCCCTGCAGCGCCCGCGCCAGCACCAGGGCGAGCATGCTGTCGGCCGCGCCGCACAGCGCCGAGGCCAGGGTGAACAGCACGATGGCCGCCACGACGAAGGGCTTGCGCCCGTAGTAATCGCCCAGCCGGCCGAAGATGGGCACGGTGATGACGGACGTCAGCAGGTAAGACGTCGCTACCCATGCATACAGTTCGAATCCCTTGAGTTCGGCCACAATGGTCGGCAACGCCGTGCCCACCACGGTCTGGTCGATGGCGACCATCATCATGACGAAGCACATGCCGAGCATGGCGAGCAGGGTTTGCCGGAAGGGAAGCACCTGGCCGGGTGAGTGCGGGGTGCCGGAAGCGGGGGCGGACATTGTTGGATGGATCAATGATTGATGTATCAATCATTCTAGCCCTACAATCCGCCAGACAGAAAATCGTCAGCTTCCGCGCCGAATTCCAAGGGGCGGACGCCGGCGGTTTGGCGGGCCGCGTCGCGAACGCGGCCCGATTTGTTACGATAGCGGTATCTGTGCGCCGGCCCGGCCGGCGTCTTCACCTCTCAAAAGGGCCAGCGGCGCCTGCCCGGTGGTCTTTTCCACCGGTAAAGCACCATCCTCGCGCTCCGGCGCGGTGGGCGGCATTCGAGGATTTCCAGTCGAGGTACCGACGGGGCAGCAATGAAAACGTGGTTCAAGCGCATTTTGATAGGCCTGGTGGTGTTGGTTGTCGTGGCCGTCGTTGGCCTGGCCATCTTCTTGCTGACATTCGACCCCAATGCGTACAAGTACAAGCTGGAAGAGCTTGTCCAGCAACGCTACCAGCGCACGCTGACGATCGACGGCGAGATCGAGCTGTCGCTGTTCCCGCGCATCGGCTTGTCGGTGCAGGGCGTGTCGCTGTCCGAGCCCGATAGCGCCGAGACCTTCGCCTCCATCGAAAGCACCCGCCTGGCGGTTGCCGTGTGGCCCTTGCTGTCGAACAGCTTCGTGGTGGACCACGTGGCCATCAGCGGCCTGAAGGCGCGCGTGATCCGCGACAAGCAAGGCCACTTCAATTTCAGCAACCTCGTGGGCGGCGCCACGCCTGTCACCGAGGCGCCGGCCAATCCGGCGGAAGCGCTGGTGGGCGCGGCCCAGAGCGCGGCGCAGGCCATCACCAACGGCAGCCTGCCGCAGCCCCGCAACAACATGCAGATCGACATCGCCGGCCTGGACCTGAAGGACGGCGAAGTGCAACTGCAGGACGCCATCAGCGGCATGGCGGTGGCGGTCACCAAGATCAACGCCAACACCGGGCGCGTCACGTTCAACCAGCCGTTCGACGTGCGGCTCACCGCGCGCGTCGAAGGCGGCAACCCGCGCGTGGACGCCAACCTGACCGGCCAGGCGCTCTTGACGCTGGACCCGTCCGCCAAGCGCTATGCGGCGCAAAAGCTCGACCTGCGCATGGACGGCAAGCTGCCCGGCGCGGAAGCCAAGAGCCTGGCGATGCGCGGCAACCTCGCGTTCAACGGCCAGAAGTCGGCGCTGGACGTGGCCGGCCTGGAAGTCGTGTTCCAGGGCGACGTCACCGATCCCGCCGCGCGCGCCACCAATGTGGACGCCAGCGTGGCCATGCCCAAGCTGTCGATCGATCCGCACAAGAGCCAGTTGCAGATCGAGAAGCTCGCCATCCGCGCCAAGGGCGGCGTGGCCGACGGCCCGTTCGAATTCGCCGTGGACGCGCCGGCGCTCAATATTTCCCCCGCCTCCGCCACCGGCGAAGCGTTGACCGGCCGCGTGCGCATCAGCGGCCTGGACGCCAGCTTCGGCCTGAACGGCATCAGCGGCAACGCCGGCGAGCTCGACATCAAGGAAGCCAAGCTGGACAGCACGTCGAAAAAGGGCGAGCGCGTGGTCAAGCTGAACTTCGCCTCGCCGCTGTCGCTCAACCTCCTGCAGCGCAGCGGCGGCCTGTCCGCCTTGCGCGGCGACGTGAACATCACCGATCCGGGCTTGCCCAAGGGCAGCCTGCAGATCCCCGTGATCGGCAGCGTGACCGCCGATCTGTTGAAGGATCAGGCAACCAGCAAGATCAACGCCGTGCTGGAAGGCGGCAAGTTCGACCTGAGCGCCGACATCACCAAGCTGAGCGATTCGCCCCGCGTGAATTTCGCGCTGGTCGTGGATACGCTGGACCTGGACAAGCTGGTGCCGCCCGTGGCGGCGCCCGCGCCCAAGCCGCCCGCCGAGGGCAAGAAGGACGAAAGCAAGCCGGCGCAGCCCGCGCCGGCGCCCGCGGCCCCCGCCGACGATTCGATCGACCTCTCCGCCCTGGTCGGCCCCAGCGTCAACGGTACGCTGAAGGTCGGCAAGCTGGTGGTGCGCGGCCTGAAGGCCGACGACGTCGGCGCGTCGGTGAAGCTGGACAAGGGCAAGCTGGAAATCACCAGCCTGACGGCCGGGCTCTACGGCGGCAAGCTGGCGGGCGCCCTGACGGTCGACGCCGCGCAGGGCAATCAGCTGGCCACCAAGATGTCGCTGGCGGGTATCGCGATCGAACCGTTCCTGATGGACCTGGCGAACCGGAACGTGCTGAGCGGCACCGGCAGCCTGGCGCTGGACCTGAAGACGGCGGGCGCGAACGCCTACGCCATGAAGAGCGGCCTGGGCGGCACCATGCAGCTGCGCCTGCGCGACGGCGCGGTCAAGGGCATCAACCTCACGCAGACGCTGCGGGACCTGAAGGCCGCGTTCAAGCCCGAGTCGCAGGACGAGACCGTGCCGGCCGATACCAGCAAGCAGACGGCCTTCTCCGAAATGGACGCGGACCTGGCGTTCACCAAGGGCGTGGCCGCCGTGAAGCGCCTGAACGTCGTGTCGCCGCTGTTGCGCGTGACGCAGGGCGATCCGGCCACGATCGACTTCGTCAAGAGCGAGCTGGATCTCGTGGCGCGGGCGCGCGTGGTCAACCCCGCCGCCGATCCCGAAGGCCAGGAACTGATCGACCTGAAGGATGTGACCATCCCCGTGCACGTGAAGGGGCCGTTCGAGAAACCGACCTACACGCTGCTCTGGAAGGACGCCGTCGGCGCCATCCTGAAGCGCAGCCTGGAGAACAAGCTGCGCGAAGCCGTCACCGGCAAGGGCAAGAACGGCGCGGCGGTCGACAAGGCATTGAAGGGCTTGCTGGGCAAATGAGCGCACACTTCCAACCCATCGCCGAATGCGGCGCCACGGCGCAGGCCGAGGCCGCCGGCTACCACCGCCAGTGGCTGATCGCCAACGATTCCGGGCAATGGCTCAATCGCGAGCTGTGCCCCCGGCTGGCCGAGGTGTCGGTCGAGCTGCGGCTGGGCTACCTGGTGCTGAAGGCGCCGGGCATGCTGCGCATGGATATTCCGCTGGACGTCATCGAGGATGACGACAGCGTGCGCTACAGCATGAAGGTGGGCGAACAGGCCATCGACGTGATCGACGAAGGGGAACTGGCCGCGGCCTGGATCTCCAATTTCGTGCAGGTGCCTTGCCGCATCATGAAGGTGCACCCCGACACGCCCGTGGCCGCCTGGCCCGCCTGAGGGGCCGCGCGCGGCTCCGCGCAAGCGGGGCAACCCCTCTTCGGCGCTACTGCGCGCCGGCGCGCCGGTATTCGAAAGCGGCGTGGGCCAGCAGGCCCGCCACCAGGCCCCAGAAGGCCGACCCGATTCCCCAGAAACTGAAACCCGATGCGGTGGCCAGCAGCGTGATGAGCGCGGCTTCGCGGCGCTGGGGATTGGCCATGGCCGCGGCCATGCCGCCCATGATGGTGCCCAGCAGGGCCAGGCCGGCCAGGGCCGCCAGCAGGGCGGGAGGCAGGGCCTGGAAGAACACCGCCACGGCGCCCGCCACGACGCTCAGCGCGACGTAGCCCAGGCCGTAGGTGGCGGCGGCGATGTAGCGCTTGCCCGGGTCCGGATGGGCTTCGGGGCCCGTGCAGATGGCTGCGCTGATGGCGCCCATCGTGACGCTGTGCGCGCCGAAGGGCGCGGCCAGCAGGCCCAGCAGGCCGGTGGCGGCCACCAGGCGGGACGCGGGCGGGCGATAGCCGGCGGCTTGCAGGATGGCCAGGCCGGGCAGGTTCTGGGAGGCCATGGCCACCACGAACAGAGGAATGCCCAGGCTGACCGCGGCCTGCGCGCTGAAGGCTGGCGTGGTCCAGACGAATTCGGTGAGGCGCCAGTCCAGCAGGTCCAGCCGCATCAGGTCCAGCGCGAACGCGATCGCGATGGCCACCAGCATCACCACCAGCACCGCGTAGCGCGGCGCCAGCCGCCGGCAGACCAGGTAGGACGCGCACATCGCCAGCACCAGCGCGGGCTGATAGCTGATGCTGCCGAAGATGCCCATGCCAAAGTTGAGCAGCACGCCGGCCAGCATGGCCGCGGCGATCTCGCCGGGGATGCGGCGCAGGATGGGGTCGATCCAGCCGAACAGGCCGCAGGCCAGCGTCAGGGCGGCTGCCAGCACGAAGGCGCCGATGGCCTCGTTGAACGGCACGCCGGCCAGCGCGGTGACCAGCAGGGCGGCGCCCGGGGTGGACCAGGCCATCACGATGGGCAGGCCGGTGCGCAGGCTGTACAAGGCGCCGCCGAAGCCGAAGGCGAGGCTCAGCGAGCCGATCCAGGAGCCGATGCGCGCCGCGTCCAGGCCCGCGGTGTGGCCGGCCTGCACCATCAGCACGGCGGTTCCGCCGAAGCTGACCAGGACGGCGACCAGGCCGGCCGCGACGGCCGACGCGGAGAGGTCGCGGCGGGCGCGGTGGCGGGGAGGGGGGAGGTCGATGCTGGATTCGGCGGCGTCGCTCATGCGGCACCAGTGAGGCGGCGGTACTTGGCCATGAGCTGTTCCTGGCCTTCATGCCATTGCGGGTGCAGTTCGATGCACTCCACCGGGCATACCACCTTGCATTGCGGCTCGTCGTGGTGGCCCACGCATTCCGTGCAGCGATCAGGGTCGATCACGTAATAGTCCGCGCCCATGGAAATCGCCTCGTTCGGGCACTGGGGCTCGCAAACGTCGCAATTGATGCATTCTTCGGTGATGGTCAGGGCCATGGCGGGGCTGCGGTAAAAGCGGTGGGGCGACCGCTATTGTACCGCCGCCGCCCTTTCGGCCGGGGCAGCGGAGAAAGGGCGCGGAGCGCGCCCTTCGGGGAGGGAGCGGCGCCGGCCGCTCAGCCCGGCCAGGACTGCTCGCGGCGCTCCTTGGCCTTTTCCTGCAACCAGCGCTCGACCGACGGGAACACGAACTTGCTCACGTCGCCGCCCAGCTGGGCGATCTCGCGCACGATGGTGCCCGAGATGAACTGGTATTGGTCCGAGGGCGTCATGAACAGGGTTTCGACGTCGGGCAGCAGGTGGCGGTTCATGCCGGCCATCTGGAACTCGTATTCGAAGTCGGACACGGCGCGCAGGCCGCGAACGATGACGCGGCCGCCCTGGTCGCGCACGAAGTCCTTGAGCAGGCCGCCGAAGCTTTGCACTTCCACGTTGGGATAGTGGCCCAGCACTTCGCGCGCGATCTCAACGCGCTCGTCGATGCTGAAGAAAGGCTTCTTGTTGCGGCTAATGGCGATCCCTACCACGACTTTGTCGAAAAGCGTGGCCGCACGGCGGACCAAGTCCTCGTGGCCTCGGGTCAGCGGGTCGAAAGTGCCGGGATATACAGCGGTGATCATGCGAGCTCCGTACCGTTATTAGTGGTGTACACCATCCTCCGAAGCTCGGATTATTGATCTATTTGCGCAATGCAGCAAATTCCAGGAGATGGTAGTGGACCGCGCCTGCCTTGTCCTGTCGCAAAATCGTGAATCCTTCGGGGGCTTCGATAGAGGTTTCGGCTTCGACGTAGACCAATCCGCGCTCGGTCAGGATGCCCGGGAGCAGCGGCCACAGTCGCGGCAGCCAGCCCTGGCCGAAGGGCGGATCCAGCAGGATCAGGTCGAACCGGGACGCATCCATGCGTTCGGCCACCTGCATGGCATCGCCCACATGGATGCGTATCATGTCGGCTTTGAGTTTATCGCGCAGTGTCCGTAGCGCGGACGCCGCGGCCCTGTCCCGCTCGACCATCTGCACGTGCGCCACGCCGCGCGAGGCCGCTTCGAACCCCAGGGCGCCGCTGCCGGCGAACAGGTCGAGCACTGTCTTGTCGGCGAATTCGCCGCCCCACAGGTGGGTCAGCCAGTTGAACAGCGTTTCGCGGACCCGGTCGGGCGTGGGCCGCAAGGTGTCCACGTCGGGCACGACGATGGGGGTGCGCCTGTATTGGCCCCCGACGATACGAATATACTTGTTACCCATGTTCAGCCGCTTCTTCAAGAAAAAATCCCCTCCGCCCGCCGCGCCGGCCCAGCCCGCGCCGCCGCCGGAGGCCGTAGACGCCGTCCCCGCGCCGGCGGAGCCCGCCGCCGCGCCGGCCATCCCGGCGCCGGCGCCCCAACCCAAGCCTGAGGCGCCGGTTCCGGCCCCGGCTCAAGTTCCGGCCCAAGTCCAGGCGCCAGCCCAGGCCCCGGTTCCGGCTCAAGCCCAGGTTCAGGCTCCTGCCCAAGTTCAGGCCCCGGCCCCGGTTCAAGCTCCGGCCGCGTTCCAGGCACCGGCCCAGGTTCAAGCCCCGGCCCAGCCCCCGGCACCCATTCCGGTTGCGCCGGCAGTCGCGCCGCCCGCAGCTGCGCCCGCCCCCGCCGCGGAGGCGGTTCGCGAGCCCGTCGTTCCGCCCGCCGCGCCGCCGGCGCCTGCCGCGATTCCCGCGGCCGTGGCGCCCGAGCCCGTTCCCGCGCCCGTCGCCGAGGCGCCCAAGAAGGCGTCCTGGCTGTCGAGGCTGAAGCAGGGCCTGTCGCGCACCGGCCAAAGCATTGGCGGCATTTTCGTCGGCGTCAAGGTCGACGAGAACCTGTTCGAGGAACTCGAATCGGCGCTCATTATGGCCGATGCGGGCCTGGAGGCCACCGAGAAGCTGCTGACCGCGCTGCGCGCCCGGGTCAAGAAGGAGCGCATCGAAGACCCGGCCAAGGTGAAGACCGCCCTGCGCCAACTGCTCGCCGACCACCTGCGTCCGCTGGAGCGCGATTTCGACCTCAAGCGCGCGCAGCCGCTGGTCGTCATGATCGCGGGCGTCAACGGGGCGGGCAAGACCACCTCCATCGGCAAGCTGGCGCACACGTTCCAGCGCCAGGGGGCCAGCGTGCTGCTGGCGGCGGGCGACACTTTCCGGGCGGCCGCCCGCGAGCAGCTCGTCGAATGGGGCAGCCGCAACAACGTTACGGTGATTTCCCAGGACGGCGGCGATCCGGCGGCGGTGGCGTTCGACGCCGTCAACGCGGGGCGCGCGCGCGGCATGGGCGTGGTGATGGTAGATACCGCCGGCCGCCTGCCGACGCAGCTGCACCTGATGGAAGAACTCAAGAAGATCCGCCGCGTGATCGGCAAGGCGGATGCCGCGGCGCCTCACGAGGTGCTGCTGGTGGTCGACGGCAATACCGGGCAGAACGCCCTGGCGCAGATCCGCGCCTTCGATGCGGCCATCAATCTGACGGGCCTGGTCGTGACCAAGCTGGACGGCACCGCCAAGGGCGGAACGCTGGCGGCGGTGGCCGCGGGCAGCCAGGGCGTGCGCCCGATCCCGGTGTACTGGATCGGCGTGGGCGAAAGCCTGGAAGACCTGCAGCCCTTCGTGGCCGACGAGTTCGCAGGGGCCTTGCTGTCGGATTGATGTTCGCGAATCCGGCGCGCTTGCGCCGGAGCAGGACAAACGCAAAGGGACGGCGCAAGCCGTCCCTTTTGAGTTCAAGCCCGCTTCATTTCCAGAAAGGTTTGCTTGCAGCCAAGTCGTCGAAGGCCTTTTGCGCGTCTTCCGCCAGTTCCTGCAGGCGGGCGCTGATCCATCCCAGCGCGAACCAGGCCTGCGGGTGCGTGGCGGTACAGGCCTCGTAGTAATCCTTGGCCACCGCCAGGTCGTTGATCTCTCCCAGGATGTCCTGCACGCGCGACAGCAGCTTGCGGTAGCCGCGCAGCTTGTTCGCGGGCAGCAGCGATTCGGCGAAGGCCAGGCTGTAGCGCAGCCGCTTGCCGCGCTTGCGCAGTTCGTGCCGGGTGGGGATGTCCAGCGTGGCGAATTGCGTGCCCTGGTCGGCCACCTTGCCGTGCCAGCGATGCAGGCGGCGGGCCAGCTGCTTGCGCAGGCGCTGCGGGTCGGGCTCGGGCGCCAGCATCGGGATGATGGTGGGCCGCACGCTGGGGCCCGCCACGCCGCCTTCCAGCCGGATGGCGGGTTCGGGCGCGGAGTCGCTGGGCGTGCCGTTCGCGATGGCCTGGCCTTCGGACGAAGCCAGTGCCGGCGGCACCTCCAGGCTCCATTCCAGCAGTTCCAGCAGCCAGGCCTGGAAGGCCTTGCCGCCGGCGATCGCGCGCGCGTCCTGTTCGGGAGGAGCGGCCTCCATGGGAATCACCGGCATGCCGGCGCGCATCAGCGCGGGCGCCACCGTTTCGTTCAGCACGTCCTGGTCGCGGTTGGCGCCGAACGCGGCGAAGTGCGTGCGCACGCCCTGCAGGATGGAGTCGGGAATGGGCGCGATCCAGCCATCGAAGAGTTTCCAGGCCGAACGCAGCCGGCGCACGCCCACGCGCAGCTGGTGCACGTGTTCGGAGTTGCCGGCCCGGTAGGCGTCTTCGGTGTCCACCTCGGCCAGCACGGAGGCGTTGCGGGCGATCTGGTCCAGGCATTCGGCGGCGATGCGCGCCATGGCCTGCGACGGTGTCATGTCTTCGCGCAGCTTGACCCCGGCCGCGCCGCGCGGCGCCCAGAACTGGGCGATGGCCTGCGCGCGGCGGGCTTCCAGGTCCTCGCCCGGGATGGCGTCCGCGTCGGCCAGCCGCTGCGCCAGTTGCGCGAGCGCATCGCCGCGCTCGGACTTGCTGCGGGGGTCCAGCACCAGGCCGTGGCGCTGCTGCCAGCCGCGCGCGGCCGCGAAGATGGCCGCGGGGCGCCCCGAGACCAATTCGAATTCCAGCTCGGAGATGGGCAACTCCAGCGCGCCGGCGCGCAGGATGCCGGTGTCGTAGGCCAGTTCGATCGTGCCGTAGCGCGTGCGGACCTTGCGCAGCAGCCGCTGCACGTCGGTTTCGTAGCGCAGGCCGAGTTCGCCCTTGATGGCCGACAGCGCGGCTTCGACTTCGGTGCCCGCATAGACCGACAGGTCCAGCACGGGGCCGGGCCGCGGATGATTGAGTTCGATGCGCGTAATGGCGTTGATGCCGGGCATCTTCAGGGTCTGCACCCAATCGCGTCCTTCCTGGCGCAGCCGGATCGCGATGCGCGCCCGCGCGAGTTCGCGTTCGGGCGTATCGAAATACATGGCATGCAGGCGGATGCGCGTCGCCTCGCGTTGCTTGATCTCACGCTGCACGGCTGGGCGCGAGGCCGCTGGCACGTGCAGTTTCAATTCCTGTTCCGACATGGCGGCAAGTGTCCAACGGCAAAAGCCGAGATCTTAATCAAACGAGAGGGGTGATTTGATGACCGGTCATATTTGGTTCACATGGAGCATAAACGGGTTTGCGGCGCATCAACAACCGCAAGAGCGGCTCCGGAGCATGACTGGAGATCGGACCAAATCCCCGCAATTTACCCAGTATCAGTGATATGCAAGGTTCAGCCCCTCTTTTCTAATTGTAAGTGTCGGATGGGGTAGTTCCTGCCATGTCCCGACCGACGATTGCGCCCGCGTGAACACTCCACAAGCCGGCGCCGACCCTGAGAGAGAAAAGCGCCATGAACCGCACGTATCGCATCGTCTTCAATCGCCGCTCCGGCCAGTGGCAGGTCGCCAGCGAGCACGCCCGCGGGCGGGGCAGGAGCCGGCCGCGGAGCGTGGCGCTGGCGGCAGTGCTGGCGATGGTTTGCGGGGCGGCCGCAGCACCGGCGCTGGCCGGCGTGGCGGTGGACGGCGATGTGACGCCCGCCGTGAACTGGGGCGACGCCAATGATCTGGTCGTCGGCAATACCGCGCCCGGTTCACTGCTGATCGAGCTGTCCGGGGCGACCGTGCGCAGCGCCAGCGGCTGGCTGGGGCTGACGACGGGTGGGGTGGGCACGGCGACGGTCACGGGCCGGGGCGCGTCCTGGGTCATGAACGGCAGTCTGGTGATCGGCGCCAGCGGCAGCGGCAGCCTGACGCTGGCCAACTCAGGCGTGGTCTCGGTGGGCACGAATGGCCTGGGGCTGGTCGAGCTGGGCCGCAATCCGGGGGCGGTCGGCGTCATCAACATCGGCACCGCGCCCGGCAGCGCGGCCACCGATGCCGCCGGCTTCGTGGATGCGTCGGAGATCCGTTTTGGCGCCGGCGCCGGCACGCTCAACTTCAATTCGGTCGGGCCGGTGATGTTCACCCCCGCCCTGAGCAGCGGCGGGGGCGGCCAGCACCAGCTCAATCACTATGCTGGCGCCACGCAATTGCAGGGCGATAGCTCGCTTTTCCACGGCAACACCCGCGTTTCGGGGGGATCCCTGCAGATCCTCAACATACTGGGCACGGCCCAAGGCCGGATCGATGCCGGCATGGCCCCCGGCGCTACGGCGCGGGTCAGCGTCTTCAATCCCGGTTCGACCTGGGCCCTGACAGACAACCTGTTCGTCGGCGGCGACGGGCCGGGCGAGCTGAGCATCTTCAACAGCGGCACGGTCTCGAACCAGTTCGCCACGGTCGACGCCCAGTGGAACGACACGGCGAGCGTGGCGATTTCCGACGCCGGGTCGCGCTGGGTCAATCGCGAGGCTCTGCTTGTGGGGGCCAAAGGCGGGCGCGGCGCGGTGTCGATCCTGGCGGGGGGCTACGTGAGCAGCGTTGATGGGGTCATCGGGCAGACCCAGAATGGCAACGGCAGCGTCTTGGTGACGGGGCGCGGCTCGACCTGGGCCAACGCCCGCGAGCTCAGGGTGGGCGATGTCGAGGGTCAGGGCACGCTGATGGTCGAGGGGGCAGGTTCCGTCTCGAACGGCGACAGCGTTGTGGGCAGCATGAGCGGCAGCGGCAATGTCATCGTCCGCGGCGCCGGCTCCACCTGGAACAACAGCGGCGCCATGACGCTGGGATTCGGCGTCGGGACGGGGGCGGGCAGCCTGACGATCGCGCAAGGCGGGGTTGTCAACGTGGGCGCCAACAACACGGGGAGCGTCTCGCTGGCGAGGGATTCGCTCCTGTTCTACCGGACCGCCGGCACGATCAACATTGGCGCGCCGGTGGGGCAAGCGGCCGTGGGCGCGGGCACGCTCAACGCCGGCACGATCCAGTTCGGCGCCGGCAACGCGGCCGTGAACTTCAACCATAGCGACACGGCCTACGCATTCGCGACGCGGCTTGCCAGCGTGGGTAGCGGTTCCCATCGCCTGAACCAGATCGCCGGCACCACGCTGCTGACGGGCGACAACGGCGCGTTCCTGGGCAAGACCACGGTGTCGGGCGGCAGGCTCGTGGTGCTGGACCAGCTGGGGGGCGCGGCCGAAGTGACGGGCGGGACGCTGCAGTATGGCGATGCGACGACCGGCGCCGCCAATCGCCTGGCAGGCGATCTGCAGGTGTCGGGCACGGGCAGCGCCCTGGCGCTGCAGGGGACCGCAACCCTGGCGGTCGCGGGCAACGTCGGCATGGCCGACCACACCGTCCTGGATCTCACGGCCGGTATGCGCGGCGCGGCGCTGCGCGCCGACACAGTGACGCTCGGGGCCGACGTGACCTTCCGGCTGGGCGGCATCTACAGCACCAGTCCGGCCGAGGTGGTGCTGATCGACACCGCGAACGGCATCAGCGGCGACTTCGCCCGCATCAGCACCGGCGGCGCCGCCGGCTCGGTGGACTACCTGAGCGTCAACACGCGCAAGTCGGCGGACAACCGCCAGTACCTGGCCGGCTATGGCCTGGCCTGGACCGCCGGCAACAGCCTGGCGCACGGCACGTTCACGCTGGCCAATGCCTCGGACCGGTTCACGGTGGGCGCGGCGCTGGCCGACCAGGCCGCCAATGCCGCGACGGGCTGGAGCGGCGCGACGCTGACCAAGGCCGGCGCGGGGACGCTGGTGCTGAGCGGCGACAACGCCTATACCGGCGGCACCACCATCACGGGCGGCACGCTGCAAATCGGCCGCGACGCGAACCTGGGCAATGCCGCCGGCGGGCTGACGCTCAGCGGCGGCACGCTGGCGACCACGGCCTCGTTCTCCACGTCGCGCGCCGTCTCGGTGGCGCAAGCCAGCGGCCTCGACGTGGCCGGCGGCACCACCCTGGACCTGGCCGGGCTCCTGTCGGGCCATGGCGACCTGACCAAGCAGGGCGACGGCGTCCTGAACTTCAGCGGCGACGGTTCGGGCTTTACCGGAAGCATGATCGTCGGCGGCGGACGGCTGGCGGTCAACGGCAGGCTGGGCGGCGCGCTCGGCATCGGCGCGGGCGGCATGCTCGGCGGTACCGGAACGGTCGGCGCGGGCGCGGGTTCGACCGTAACGGTGCGCAGCGGCGGCGCGCTGTCGCCTGGCAACTCCATCGGCACCCTGACCATCGATGGCAACCTGATCATGGATAAGGGCTCGCGCTTCGTGGTCGAAACCAATCCCGACGGCTCCGGCGCCGACCTGGTGCGGGTAACGGGCAACGCCACCCTCAACGGCGGTTCCGTCATGCACGTCGGCGCCGATGGCAACTATGGGCCGCGCAGCACCTACAGGATCATGGAAGTGGGCGGTCTCCTGTCGGGCCGTTTCGACGCCGTCTCCTCCGATTTCGCCTTTCTTGCGCCGTCCCTGGATTACGACTATGGCGCGGGCAGCGTTTCGCTGAGGCTGGAGCGCAACGAGTCGGCCATGGCGCTGACGGGCCGCACGCGCAACCAGCGTGCGGCCGCGGGCGCCATCGATGGCATGGGCATGGCCAGCGGGCACGCGGTGTACGACGCCGTGGTGAGCCTGCCGGACGACCCGGCGCTTCTGCACGCCAGCTTCGATCAATTGTCCGGCGAGGTCCACGCCTCGGCCAAGAGCGTGTTGCTGCAGGACAGCCGCTATCTGCGCGATGCCGTGGGCGAACGCCTGCGTTCGGCCGCGGGCGGCGTCGGCGCCGTCTCCGCGCCCGTGCTCGTCTCCGCCGGCGAGGGCGCCCGGCTTGCGCCGGCCAACGCCAACGGGCCGGCCACCTGGATCCAGGGCATGGGCTCATGGAGCCATATCGATAGCGACGGCAACGCGGCCCGGGTCAAGAGTTCGACCGGCGGCTTCCTGATGGGCGCGGATGCGCCGGTGTCCGACGCATGGCGGCTCGGCGTGATGGCGGGCTACAGCCGCTCGGATTTCGACGTGCAGGACCGCGCGTCCTCGGGCGACAGCGACAACTACCATCTGGGCGCCTACGCCGGCGGGCAGTGGGGCGCGTTGGGGCTGCGCGGCGGCCTGGCCTACAGCTGGCACGACATCACCACCCGGCGCTCGGTCGCCATGCGCGGGTTTTCCGATCGCCTCAAGGCTAATTACGACGGCCGCACCGCCCAGGCCTTCGCCGACCTGAGCTACCGCATCGATACGCCGGCCGTGTCGTTCGAGCCCTTCGCCAATATCGCCTACGTCAATCTGGAGACGGACGGCTATCGCGAAAGCGGCGGCCCCGCCGCGCTGCGCGGGAAGAGCCAGACGACCGAGACCACCTTCACGACCCTGGGCACGCGGGCCATGTCGCGTTTCGAGCTGAGCGGCGCGCAAGCCGCGGGCCGCGGATCGCTGGGCTGGCGCCACGCATTCGGCGACGTCATGCCCCTGGCCACCCAGGCCTTCTCGGCGGGCGAGGCGTTCACCGTGGCGGGCGCGCCCATCGCGAAAGACAGCGCGGTGATCGAGGCGGGGCTGGACGTGCAGATCACCCGCCAGGCGGCGTTCGGCCTGTCCTACCAGGGCCAGCTCGCCAGCTCGGCCCAGGACCACGGCGTCAGGGCCAGCCTCAATATCCGTTTCTGACAAAGAAGGGGGAAGCCCCCGCGCTGCGCGTGCTTGCCGCTTCCCCCAAGGGGGCTTTCTTTCTTGGGACGGGCCATCGAAAAAAAAACCGCCCGTTTCCGGGCGGAGCAAAGGAACGCGGTAGGGCGGCGCGAGCGCGTCAGAGGATGCGCTTGCGAGCCTGGGTGATGAGGATTTCGGCCAGCACGACGACGCCGAAGATGGCGGCGAGGACCAGGGCCACGCGGTCCCACTGGAACAGGTTGAGCGCCGTGTCCAGGGCCATGCCGATGCCGCCGGCGCCGACCAGGCCGAGCACGGCCGATTCGCGCACGTTGATGTCCCAGCGCAGCAGCACGATGGACCAGAAGGCGGGGCGGATCTGCGGCCAGTAGGCGTACCAGATCACCGACGCCTTGCTGGCGCCGGTCGCGGTGACGGCTTCGATCGGGCCGCGCTGCGCTTCCTCGATGGCTTCGCCCACCAGCTTGCCGACGAAGCCGATGGAGCGGAACGCGATGGCCAGCGTGCCGGCCAGGGCGCCCGGCCCGAAGATGGCGATGAACAGCAGCGCCCACACCAGCGAGTTGACCGAACGGCTGGACACCAGGATCAGGCGGGCCAGCATGTTGACGGTCTTGCTGGGCGTGAGGTTGTTGGCCGCCAGCAGGCCGACCGGCACGGCCATGATCACCGACAGAATGGTGCCCAGCGTGGCGATGTGCAGCGTTTCGATCAGCGCGGCGTGCACGCCCTCCGGGTAGTAGGCCCAGTCGATCGGCCACATGCGCTGGAACAGGTCCGCCATCTGCTCGGGCGCGTCGTACAGGAACTCCGGGATGACCTCCACGCCGCGGATCGCCTGCACGATGGCGGCGACCACGAGCAGGTAGAGGGCGAAGCGCAGCAGGCGCTGGCCCATGCTGTAGCGCTGCCAGACGCGCGGCGTGCCCGCCGGGTTCAGGGTCGAGGCGGAAGCGTTCATTCTTCCACCTCCGCCTTGCGCGCCGCCGGCGTCCGGCTGTTGCCGACGCCGCGCGCGCCCGTGAAGCGGCTTTGCAGGATGCGCTCGAAGCCGAGGTTGTCCAGGAAGACCGCGCGCACGAAGCCCGCCAGGATTTCGCCCAGCATGATGATGGCGATCAGGGTCAGCAGGATGGCGCTGACGAAGTCGTAGTCGAAGCGCTGGAAGGCCGAGAACAGGGTGCCGCCCACGCCGCCCGCGCCTACGATCCCCACCATGGTGGAGTTGCGCAGGTTGGAGTCGAACTGGTAGGTGGCGAAGCCGATGAAGCGGGCGAACACCTGCGGCAGCACGCCGAAGATGATCACGTTGGCGAACGAGGCGCCGGTGGCGCGCACGGCTTCCACCTGCTTGAGGGAGATCTCCTCGATGGCTTCGGTGAAGAGCTTGCCGATGAACCCGATCGAGGCCACCGTCAGCGCCAGGATGCCGGCCAGCGCGCCGAAGCCCACGGCCTTGACGAACAGGATGGCGACGATCACGGGGTGCAGGGCGCGGCAAAGCGCGACGATGGCGCGCGCGGGCCACGATACCCAGGCGGGCATCATGTTGCGGGCGCCCAGCAGGCCGATGGGCAGCGCGATCAGCACGCCCAGCACCGACGCCAGCACCGCGATCTCCAGGCTTTCGGCGATGCCCTTCCACAAGGTGGCGGGCTTCTCGAAATTGGGCGGGAACATGCGCGCCAGGAACGTGGACGCGTGGCCCATGCCGCTTTCGAAGCGCGCCCAGCTGAAGTCCAGCTGCGCGCCCGCATACACGGTATAGGCCAGCAGCAACAGCAGGCCCGCCTTGGCGCGCCCTGACATGGCGAACGGACGGGCGCCGCCGGGAGGGGTCATTCCAGCCAAGACTCGCCTCCGTAAATCGTCTTCAGGGTGGCGGCGTCCAGGCCCTGGCCGTCGCCGTCGTAGACCACGTGCCCGCCCGACATGCCCACGATGCGCGAGGCATAGCGGCGGGCGAGTTCGACGTCGTGGATGTTCACGATGACGGGGATGCCGGTGGCATTGCCCTGCGCCGACAGCAGTTCCATGATTTCGACCGAGGTCTTGGGATCCAGCGACGAGGTCGGCTCGTCGGCCAGCAGCAGCTGGGGGCGCTGCATCAGCGCGCGGGCGATGCCCACGCGCTGGCGCTGGCCGCCCGACAACGCATCGGCCCGCTGGTCGGCGAAGCCCGCCAGGCCGACGGTATCGAGCAGCTTGTAGGCATGCTCGATGTCCTCGGCCTCGAAGCGCCGCATCCAGGCCTTGACGGCCGAGGTGTAGCCCAGCCGTCCGGTCAGCAGGTTTTCCATCACCGTCAGGCGCTCGACCAGGTTGTACTCCTGGAACACCATGCCGATGCGCCGGCGCGCGCGGCGCAGCGACGCGCCGCGCACCCGGGCCAGGTCCACGGTGCCATCGCGCGACTGCAGCACGATTTCACCGCGGGTCGGCTCGATCAGCCGGTTGATGCACCGCAAGAGCGTGCTCTTGCCGGTGCCCGAGGGGCCGATGATGGCGGTCAGCCCCTGCCCGGCGATCTGCAGGTCGATGCCGTTGAGGACCGGCTGGCCGGCCCGGTATTCCTTCACCAGGCCGGAAATGCGTAGCGACGTCGTCATACTGGACTTACTTCTTGCTCTTGGCGGTTTCGCGGTCGTAGGCGGCGCGGTTGAAGCTCTCGCCGCCGGATTCGGCGACTTGGCGGACGATGGCCCAATCCTTTTCGTAGGTCACCGGGTAGAAGCGGTCGGCGCCGTCGAAGGCCTTCGACATTTCCGCCGGGAAGCGGTAGTCGTAGAAGCACTTCAGCATCTGGTCGCGGAACTTCGGCTCCAGGTCATGCGCGTAGGCGAACGACGAGGTCGGGAATTTCTCGCTGCGGTAGATCACGCGGAAGTCGGCTTCCTTGACCTGGCCGCGCTCGACCATGCGCTTGAACACGTCGGAGGCGACGGCGGCGGCGTCGTAGTCGCCGGAGTTCACGCCCATGACGGACTGGTCGTGCTTGCCCGAGAAGATCACCTTGTAGTCCTTGTCGGGCGTCAGGCCTTCCTTGGGGAACAGCGCGACGGGCGCCATGTGGCCGGAGTTGGACGAGGGGGCGGTGTGGGCGAGTTTCTTGCCCTTCAGGTCGGTCAGCTTCTGGTAGGGGCTGTCTTTCTTGACGATGACGATCAGGTTGTAGCCCTGGAAGCCGTCGGCGTAGCCCTTGACCGCGAACGGCACGGCGCCGGCGATGTTCACCGCGAAGGCGGTGGGGCCCGTCGAGAAGCCGCCCACGTGCAGGCGGCCCGAGCGCATGGCCTCGATTTCGGCCGCGTTGCTCTGCACCTGGTAGAACACGACGCGCTTGCCCGTGCATTCCGACAGGTGCTTGGTGAAGGGCTTGAAGATGTCTTCGTAGACCGCTGGATCTTCCACCGGGGTGTAGGTGAACACCAGCGTGGACGGCGTCTTGAGCTTGGAGGCGTCGGACGGGGTGTCCGCCACCAGGTCCTTGTTGGCGTCGCAATACATCTGGTCCAGGTCGCCGCGGTTCGAGCAGGTGTCGGCGGCGTGGGCGGCGGGCGCCCCGAACGCGAACGCCGCAACGGCGGCCGCTTGCAATAGACGCAAGGCGTGCATGGTGTGTCTCCTCTTGTAGATGAATGTTTCCTGAATTCAATCACATAAGAGGGGACGGCACACCTGGGAAAGTCCCTGCCTTTGTTTTCGCGTTTTGTTCGAAATGTTCGCTTTATGTTCGTTTTTGCGCGAAGTGCGCTCAGGCGCGGTAGCCCAGCTTGCGGGAGATCTCCTGGGCGCAATTCAGCAGCGGACGCGCGATCGCGCCGTCCCAGGACACGTCGAACAGGCCCGTGGGGCCCAGGCTGGTCAGGGCCAGGACGATGTTGCCGGTGTTGTCGAACACCGGCACCGACAGCGCGTCGACCCCGGGCAGCGGGTTGCCCAGCGCCCGGGCCATGCCATGCACGCGGATGTCCGCGAGCTGGGCTTCGATATTGGCGCGGGACGCCTTGCGCGGAGGCGGCGTGCTGGCGATGACGGCCGTGTCGCCTTCCTCGCGGGCGATGTAGTGCTCGCTGACCTTGGGCGGCAGCCAGGCGGCGAAGACCAGGCCGGTGGCCGTATGCAGCATCGACATCACCGTGCCCTTGCGCATGTTCACGTGGACCGGGTAGCTGGCTTCGGTCATGTGGATCATGGTGGGGCCGTGGGAGCCCAGCACGGCGATGCCCAGGGTATGGCCGATTTCCGATTGCAGCTTGGCGATCTCGGGCATGGCGATGCGCACCGGATCCAGGCGCTGCAGGCTGACCAGCCCCATTTGCAGGGCGAAGGGCCCGAGCTCGTACTGGCCGGTGATGGCATCTTGCTGGACCAGGCCGACGCGGATGAAGCTGACCAGGTAGGGGTGGGCCTTGGCGGAGGTCATGCCGGCGCCGGCGGCCAGGTCGCGCAGGGTCAGGGGCTTGCCGGCGTCGACCAGGGCGGCCAGCAGCGGCACGCCCACCTCGATGGACTGGATGCTGCGGCGGCCGTCGTTCGCGGCGGCAGGGGAGGGAGTCTTGGATGTCGCCACGTTTCGGGAACCTCAGGCCGGCTGTGCTTGGGAGGCGCGCGCGGCCAGCAGCCGGTCGGCCATTTCCACGAACCCCGCGCCGCCGTGATAGGCGGCGACGAAGGCCGGGCGGTGCGTCAGGCGGTGCAGCTGGGCCTGGATGTTGGCCACGCCGACCGAGATCGGGAAATAGGCGAACATGGGCTCGTCGTTGGGGGAGTCGCCGATGAACAGCGTGCTGTCCAGGGCGCTGGCGACGTCCGCGCCGAATTCCCGCTGGAACATCGTGCGGGTCATGGTGAGCTTGTCGTAGTCGCCGAACCAGCCGTTGACGTGGATGGAACTGACCTTGGCCTGGGCGCCGGCTTCCTCGAAGATGCCGACGATCCGGCTGATGGCCGAGTCGGGCAGGGCGGGGACGTCTTCGCAGAAGTCGATGGCCAGGTCGGCCACGCGGTAGTCCTGGTCGCTCGCCACGGCGGCGCCCGGGACTTCGGCCAGCACCCGGTCGCGGATCGCGTCCAGCTTGCGGCGGCTGGCCTGGCGCGAGGCGGCGTCGGTCCAGTAGTGCGTCGTCATCCGGCGGGCCTGGCGGTCATAGGCGTAGTAGAACGCGCCGTTCTCCCCGACCACGGCGCGCACGGGCCACATGCGGGCGATATGGTCGCACCAGCCGGCGGGGCGGCCCGTGATGGGCACCACCTGGATGCCGGCCTGTTCCAGGCGTTCGAGCGCCGCGTAGGCGTCGGCCGGCAGGCGGCCTTCGGTCGTCAGGGTGTCGTCGATGTCTGTCAGCACGACGCGGACGGCCGCCGCGACGGACAAGGGCATGGCCGCAAGGGCTTGCATGGGGCTTTTTCCTCTTTGGGACGTCATTTCTGAGGGGGGTCTCCGGCCGGAAGTTTAACCGGATGCCTCTCTTTGGACGGGGTCGGAAGGGCCGGATAGGGGTTCTGCCTCCAGGGGCGGTAAAATCCGGGCTTTCCCGCCTGGTTTGCGTGCCCGCCATGTCCGTCCAGTTGTCCTCTTTGCCCGGCTCCGAGCCGGAATCCTTCGGCATCGCTTCGGTTGCCGAGATCATCGCCGAGCTGCGCGCCGGCCGTATCGTCATCCTGGTCGACGAAGAAGACCGCGAAAATGAAGGCGACCTCGTCATGGCCGCCGAATTCGTCACGCCCGAAGCCATCAACTTCATGGTGACCCACGGCCGCGGCCTGGTGTGCCTGACCCTCACCGAAGACCGTTGCCGCCAGCTGGACCTGCCCCTGATGGCGGCCCGCAACGGCACGCGCTACGGCACCAACTTCACCCAGTCCATCGAGGCCGCCGAAGGCGTCGAAACCGGCATTTCGGCCGCGGACCGCGCCCGCACCATCCAGGTGGCGGTGTCGCGCGACGCCAAGCCCTCGGACCTGGTCCAACCCGGCCACATCTTCCCCGTCCGCGCCGTGCCCGGCGGCGTGCTGGTGCGCGCCGGCCACACCGAGGCCGGCTGCGACCTGACCGCCATGGCCGGGCTGACGCCCGCCGCCGTGATCTGCGAGATCCTGAAACCCGACGGCACCATGGCGCGCCTGCCGGACCTGGTCGAGTTCGCCCGCCAGCACGACCTGAAGATCGGCACCATCGCCGACCTGATCCAGTACCGCAGCGAACACGAATCCATCGTCAAGCGCGTGGGTAAGCGGTCCATGCAGACCGCCTGGGGCACCTTCGAGGCCGTGGCCTACGAAGATGCCGCCACCGGCTCCGCCCATTTGGCGCTGGTGCATGGTAATGTGACTCCCGACGTCGAGACGCTGGTGCGCGTGCATGAGCCGGCGTCCGTGCTGGACGTGCTGGATACCGGCGCCAGCCCGCACAGCTGGGGCGTGGCGCAGGCGCTCACCGCCATCGCCGCCGCTCCGGCCGGCGTGCTGGTGCTGATGAACTGCCAGTCCTCCACCGAGCATCTGTTTGGCCAGATCGCCGGCTGGGCCGACCCGAAAGCCACCGCCAATCCCGCCAACGCCGATCGCTTCGGCTTGCGTACCTACGGGATCGGCGCACAGATCCTGCGCGACCTGAACGTGGGCCAGATGAAGCTGCTGGCCCGCCCGCGCAAGATGCCCAGCATGGCGGGCTTCTCGCTCACCATTACGGGTTACGATTGCGACCCTCCGAACACTCCCGCAACACACTGAAGGCCGACACATGAACCCTTACATCCTTACCCCCGACCTGAATGGCGAAGGGCTGCACATCGGCATCGTACGCGCCCGCTTCAATGAAGAGATCGGCCAGACCGAGCTCGAAGCGTGCCTGAAGGAACTGGCCGAGCTGGGCGTGGACGAGCGCGACGTGATGGTCGTTACCGTTCCCGGCGCGCTGGAACTGGGCGTGGCCCTGTCCCACATGGCCGAAACGTTTGAATTCGACGCCCTGATCGCGCTGGGCGCCGTCATTCGCGGCGAAACCTATCACTTTGAAGTGGTCAGCAATGAAATGGCCACGGCAATCACCCGTATTTCCCTGGAAACCGGCATCCCCGTCGCCAACGGCGTGCTGACCGTCGACACCGACGAGCAGGCGCAGGCCCGCGCGGCCGGCAAGGGCCGCGATTGCGCCCAGGTGGCCGTTGAAATGGCCAACCTGGTGGCGGCGCTGGAACCCGAGGAAGACGACGAAGACGACGAAGACGAGGACGAAGATTTTGACGACGAAGAAGACGACGACCAGCGCTGATAGCGCGGCGCAAGCCCGCGCCAACGCGCGCAGCGCACGGCGCCGTGCACGCGAGTTCGCGTTGCAGGGCGTGTACGCGTGGCTGCTGCGCGGCGGCGAGGGCACGCAGGACGCCGGCGAGATCGACGCCCACCTGCGCGACACCGAGGATTTCTCCGAGGCCGACGCGCAGTGGTTCAAGACCTTGCTGCATGGGGTCCTGCGCGAAGCGCCCGCGCTGCGCGAGCGTTTCACGCCCTACGTCGACCGGCCGCTGGCCGAGTTGTCGCCGGTCGAACATGGCATCCTGCTGATCGGCAGCTTCGAACTGATCCATCACGTCGAAGTGCCGTACAAGGTCGCCATCAATGAAGCCGTCGAACTCGCCAAGTCCTTTGGCGGCACCGACGGATTCAAGTTCGTCAACGGCGTGCTCGACAAGCTGGCGGCCGACGTGCGCGCGCACGAGGTTAACAAGAGGTAACCCCCCCGAAGCGCTGCGCGCTTCCCCCCCAGGGGGGCGCCGCTGCGGACCGGCGGAGCCGGATCCGCGCGGCCCGGATTGGGGGAGCACCTGTTTCTTGCGAGGGGTGTCGCGGCTGGCCCTTCTGGTTGTGCGGGGCACTCCGCATGATTTGTGGGGGGCGGCAAGCCCCCGTTGGGATTCAATACCGGCCAGCCGCGCCGGACTGCGGAGTTGCCTTGGCGTCCGAATTTGATTTGATCGCGCGCTATTTCACCCGCGCGGCCCCTGCGGGCTTGCTGGGCGTGGGCGATGATTGCGCCCTGTTCCCGGTACCGCCCGGCGAGCAGGTGGCCACCAGCACGGACCTGCTGCTGGAAGGCCGCCATTTCTTTCCCGACGTGGATCCGAAGGCGCTGGGGCACAAGGCCCTGGCGGTCAACCTCTCCGATTTGGCCGCCATGGGCGCGCGCCCGATAGGCTGCGTGCTCGGCCTGGCCCTGCCGCGCCTGGACGAACCCTGGCTGGCGGCGTTCGCCGAGGGCTTCCATGCGCTGGCCGACGCCCACGGCTGCCCGCTGGTCGGCGGCGACACTACGCGCAGCGCGCACGATCTCGCCATCAGCGTGACCGTGTTCGGCGCGGTTCCGCAGGGCCTGGCCTTGCGCCGCGACGGCGCCCGGCCGGGCGACGACATCTGGGTGTCCGGTGAACTGGGGGCGGCTGACGTCGCCTACCGCCTGCTGGACGGCCAGTATCCCGCGGATGCCGGCTTGCTCGCGGCCACCCGCCAGGCGCTCGAATGGCCGCGGCCTCAAGTGGCGCTGGGCCTGGCGCTGCGCGGCATCGCCCATGCCGCCATCGATATCTCCGACGGCCTGCTGCAGGACCTGGGCCATATCCTGACGGCCAGCCGCGCCGGCGCCAGCCTGCGCTACGGGCACATGCCGGCCGCCGCCGCCCTGGCATCGCTGGATGAGGCGCCCCGGCGCCGCGCCGTGCTCGGCGGGGGCGACGTCTACCAGCTGTGCTTTACCGCGCCCGCGTCCCGGCGCGAGGCCGTGCTGGCGGCGGCCGGATCGGCCGGCGCGCGCGTCACCCGTATCGGCGAGATCCGGGAGCAGGCCGGCCTGGCCGTGCTGGACGAGCAAGGCCGGCCCCTGGCCGACCTGCCCGCCGGCTTCGATCACTTTCCCGCGGCCTGACGGCCGCGTTCCGTTTCTCCCCGGACGCCATGCCTCCCTCCGATACCCGCTCCACCTCCATGCGCGACCGCCGCCGCGCCGCGTATCCCGCCTTGTCCTGGGTCTGCCGCGACCCCGGCCGGCTCATCGCCTTTGGACTGGGCAGCGGCCTGATCCGGCCGGCCTCGGGCACCTGGGGCACGCTGCTGGCCTGGGCGATCTGGGCCGCGGCCGCGCCGGCCGCGTCGGACCTGGCGATCGGCCTGTTCCTGGCGGTGGCGTTCCTGTACGGATGCTGGGCCTGCGATCGCGTGGGCCGTGAACTCCAGCAGCCGGATCATGTCGGAATGGTCTGGGACGAGATGGTGGCGTTCTGGCTGGTGCTCTGGCTGACGCCGGCGGGCTGGTTGCCGCAGGCGCTGGCTTTCGTGCTGTTCCGCACCTTCGACATCGTCAAGCCGCCTCCCATCAAGTTCTTCGACGCCCACATCAAGGGCGGTTTCGGCGTAATGTGGGACGATATCGTGGCGGCCGGATACGCCTTGCTGGTCATGGCGCTGATCGCGCGCACAGGAGTCTTGGGATGAGCGAACAACAAGATGGCTTCCGGCCCAATCTGTCGGCCGAGCAGCTGGCGCAGGCCACGTCGCTGGCGCTGGCCGAGCGGCTGGGCGAAACGCTGCGGCGCAAGGGCTGGATGCTGGGCACGGCTGAATCCTGCACGGGCGGCCTGCTGGCCGGGGCGATGACGGCGGTGGCAGGTTCCAGCGACTGGTTCGAGCGGGGTTTCGTCACCTACAGCAACGAGGCCAAGGTCTCCGAATTGGACGTGTCGCCCGACGCCTTGCATCACTTCGGCGCCGTCAGCGAACCGGTCGCGCTGGAGATGGCCAACGGCGTGCTGCTGGCGTCCCCCGCTGCGCACGTGGCGGTGTCCACCACCGGCATCGCTGGTCCTGGCGGCGCAACGCCGGGCAAGCCGGTGGGCATGGTGTGTTTCGGTTTCGCGCTGCGCGCGGGTGAAGGCATCAGCAGCCGCGCCGTCACGCACGTGTTTCCGGGCGACCGCGCGCAAGTGCGCCAGGCGGCGGTGGACTATGCGCTGCGCGGGGTGCTGGAATTGTTGGGAGCGCCGGTCAACCGGCGTTGACGCAAGGGGCGCCGCGGCAGGGGGCTCCAGGCCCCCATGCCCCGGATCAGCGCACCGCGTTGATCGCGTCGCGCAGGCCCTGGGCCGCCGTGCCCGCCGCCGCGCGCCAGTCGTCGCCGCCGCTGGCGTAGATGATGGCGCGCGAGGAATTGATCATCATGCCGTTGCGGGCCGCGTTGGCGCCCGCATTCACCGTCGCGGTGATGTCGCCGCCCTGGGCGCCGATGCCCGGGACCAGCAGCGGCAGCGCGTCGCCGATGCGCTGGCGCACGGCGGCCAGCTCGTTCGGGAACGTGGCGCCCACCACCAGGCCGCATTGGCCGTTGGCGTTCCACTTGTCGGCCACCAGGCCCGCCACGTGCAGGTACAGCGGTTCGCCGCCATCCATCTTCAGGAATTGCAGGTCGGAGCCGCCGGGGTTGGACGTGCGGCACAGCACGATCACGCCGCGGTCGCGCCAGGCCAGGTAGGGTTCGATCGAATCCAGGCCCATGTAGGGGCTGACGGTCAGCGCGTGCGCCTGGTAGCGCTCATAGGCTTCGCGCGCGTAGTTCTCGGCCGTGGAACCGATGTCGCCGCGTTTGGCGTCCAGCACGATGGGCAGGTCGGGATGCTTGTCGCGGATGTGCTGGCACAGCGCTTCCAGCTGGTCTTCGGCGCGATGGGCGGCGAAGTAGGCGATCTGCGGCTTGAAGCTGCAGGCATACGGCGCGGTGGCGTCGACGATGTCGCGGCAGAACTGGAAGATGGCGTCCGGCTTGCCCTGCAGCTCGCGCGGGAAGCGCTGCGGGTCGGGATCTAGCCCGACCTGCAGGAGCGAGTTGCTGGTGGTCCAGGCGTGTTCGAGTTTTTGGATGAAGTTCATGGGGATTCAGTGCAGTTTGACCCGGGGACGCGTGCGCCGCATGAGCAGGCGGGCGAGGGCCAGGGAGGCGGTGCGCGAGATGCCCAGCACGGCTTTGTGGTGCATCAGGTGCAGGCTCATGTACATCAGGCGCGCCAGTGTACCGCTTACGAACAGTCCCCGTCCGGCCAGCTTGCCCATGAGGCTGCCCACGCCGGCGTCCTGCCCGAGCGACACCAGCGAGCCGTGGTCCTGGTAGACGTACGGTTCGGCGGGCTCGGCGGCGTGGCGCAGGCGGGCGGTGAGCTTCTTGGCGAGGTAGTCGGCTTCCTGGTGCGCGGCCTGGGCGCGCGCGGGCACGGTGCGGCCCTCGCGCCAGGGCGCGGAGCAGCAGTCGCCCAGCGCCAGGACGTGCGGGTCCGGGGTCTCCAGCCGCTCGTTGACCTCCAGCTGGCCCAGCTTGTTCAGCGGCAGCCCCAGGTCGGCCAGCAGGGCCGGGCCCTGGATGCCCGCCGCCCACATGCAGAGCTGGGCCGGGATCTCGCGGCCGTCCGCGGTGCGCACGGTGCTGTCGGTGACCTCTGATACGCGGCAGGAGGTTTCCACGCGGATGCCCATCTCGGTGAGCCGCTTGGTGGCCGCCACCGAGATCTTCTCGGGCAGCGCCGACAGGATGCGAGGCGCGCCTTCGACCAGCGTGATGGCCAGGTCGCGCTCGGCGCGGAAATTGGGCAGGCCGTAGGCGCTGACGACGTGGCTGGCTTCCACCAGTTCCACGGCGAGTTCGACGCCGGTGGCGCCGCCGCCCACGATCACCAGGTCCAGCCGGGCCGACGGATCGCGCACCTTGGCCAGGTCCACTTGCGCCATCGTCTTGAGCATGGTCAGGCGGAACTGCTCGGCGTTTTCCGTGGTGTCGAGCGTAACGGCGTGCTCGGCCGCGCCGGGCGTGTTGAAGAAATTGGACGTGCTGCCCAGGGCCAGCACCAGCGTGTCGTAGGCCAGCTCGCGGCGCGGCAGGACTTCCTGGCCCTGCGCGTCGTTCACCGCGTCCACGGTGATCCGGCGGCGGTCGCGGTCGACGTGGTCGAGGCGGCCCTGCGCGAACGAGAAACCGTTCAGGTGGGCCAGCATCAGGTACGACAGGCCTTCCTGGTGGATGTCCAGCGTGCCGGCCGCCGCTTCGTGCAGGGACGGCTTCCAGATATGGAAAGGGCGGCTGTCGACCAGCATGACGTGCTGGCGTCCGTGGGCGCGCCCCAGCTTGGAGGCCAGTTCCAGGCCGCCGGCGCCGCCGCCGACGATGACAATCCGCTCCGAGGGGTCTGACGTCGATCTAGGCATCATGGCTCCCAGTATAAATAGCGACGCATCCGGGGGGGATGCCAAGCCGTGTCAATGCATGACGAAACGGCTGATGGCGACGCCGATCCAGACCGTTCCCGCGAAGATCAGAAGCAGCATCACGGCCGCGCTGCCGAGGTCCTTGGCGCGCCCCAGCAGTGGATGCGATTCGACCGAAAGGGCGTCGGCCAGCGCTTCGATGGCGGAATTCAGCAGCTCCGCCGCCAGCACCATGATGACCGTGCCCACCAGGAAAAACACCTCGACCGTGGTCCGGCCCAGGAAGAACGCCGCCGGAATCATCAGCACGGCCAGCGCCAGTTCCTGGCGGAAGGCGGCTTCGTACTTGATCGCGGCCTTCAGACCCTGCAAGGAGTAGCGCAGCGCGTTCAGGATGCGACGCAGGCCGCCGGTGCTCTTGTAGGGCGAATGATGCGGATTCGAGGTCATGGATCGGGAAAGAAGGCCGAGGACCGAATATTCTACCTATCCGCCCCGTAACAAATAAGCAACTTGCCAAGGAGCCGGCGGGCCAGGGCGGCGCCCCGCGGGCCGGGGCCGGGTTCCGGCCGGCGGTTGAAACGGATGTGGCGACACGGACGGCGGCATGCTATACCCTGGCGTTGCGCCGGGCCAGGGAGTCGATGCCGACGGAATGCTCGCCGCCAGAGTTATTCCTCCACGCGCCCGCGGGCCGGCCGACAGGCGGGCGTTGGGCGCTCTATGGCACAGACCATCCATGCTTGAACGCTTGAACACGGAGTCCCTGCCGCGTCTGCCCGCAGACGTGGAGAAGCCTGCCTACGACCGCAGCCGGCTCACCCCCGGCATCGTGCATCTGGGCCTGGGCGCTTTCCACCGCGCGCACCAGGCCGTGGTGACCGATATGGCGATGCAGGCCAGCGGCGACCTGAGCTGGGGCATCCTCGGCGTCTCCCTGCGCAGCGCCGCCACGCGCGACGCGCTGACGCCGCAGCACGGCCTCTACGCCGTGGCCCTGCGCGACATCGGCCCCGACGGCCAGCCGCGGGAACAGCTGCGCGTGGCGGGCTCGGTCTTGCGCGTGATGGTGGCGGAGGAAGACCCCAACGCCGTCCTGGAACGCATCGCCTATCCGCAGACGCGCATCGTCAGCCTGACCATCACGGAAAAGGGCTATTGCCGCGAGCCGGCCACCGGCTACCTGCGCTGGGACGACCCCGACATCGAACACGACCTGGGCAATCCCGAGCGGCCGCGCAGCGCCATCGGCATCCTGGTCTACGGCCTGGCATTGCGGCGCGAGCGCGGCTTGCCGCCCGTGACGCTGCTGTCCTGCGACAACCTGCGGGGCAACGGCGATATCCTGCGCACATTGGTGCTGGCGTTTGCCTTGCGCGTGGACGTGGCGCTGACGCAATGGATCGACGCGAACTGCACGTTTCCGAATTCGATGCTGGACCGCATCGTGCCCCGCACCGAAGACGGCGACCGCGAGCGGATCGCCCGCCGCCTGGGCGTGGAAGACGCCTGGCCGGTGGTGGGCGAACCCTATCTGAACTGGGTCATCGAAGACAAATTCGCCGCCGGCCGCCCCGCCTGGGAAACGCAGGGCGGCGCCACCTTCGTGCGCAGCGCCGCGCCGTACGAGCGCCTCAAGCTGCGCATGGCCGACGGCCCGCACTCGGCGCTGGCCTACCTGGGCGCGGCGATGGGCAAGGCCACCGTCGCCGAGGCGCTGGAGGAGCCGGCCCTGCGGCGTTTCGTGGAAGACATGATGCGGCTGGAAATCGCCCCCACCCTCAAGGGCATTCCGGGCGCCGGCCTGGAAGAGTACCGCCTGCGCTTCCTGGCCCGGGCGGCCAATCCGGCGTTGCGGCTCAGCACCCGGCAGGTTGCCATGGACGGGTCCCAGAAGCTGCCGCAGCGCCTGCTGGACACCATACGCGACCGCATGCGCAGCGGCGACGACATCACGCGCCTGTGCCTGGCCGTGGCGGCCTGGCTGCACTACCTGCGCGGCGAGGACGAACTCGGCGCGCGCTATTCCATCCAGGATCCGATGGCGGCCGCGTTGGCCAAGCTGACGATGCGCGCCGAGGTCGCGGCCCGGGCGGCCGCGCCGTCGCAGGCGGCGCAGCGGCGCGCGACGGTGCTGGCCGGCTTCAAGCCGGTGTTCGGCGAGCTGGGCGAATCGGCGGAATTCGTCGCCCACCTGACCGCGCACCTGGAAGCCCTGCGCCTGCACGGCGCGGCGCAAGCCGCGCAGGCCCTGGCCTTGGCCCAGGCGGTATAGCGCAGCTCCTCGCGGCGCGGCGGGGCTGGCGCGCGCGGGCGGGCGCCGCGTGCAGCGGTCCAGCCCGAAGAACGCCATCGTGTTGCGGCACAGGATCTTCTCCTGCACCTCCGGAAGCAGGCCGGCGTGCGTTACCAGCCTGCCCACTTCCTGCTCGCCCAGGGGGTAGGGATAGTCGGAGCCCAGCAGGACGCGGTCTTCGCCCATCACGTCGATCAGCAGCCGCAGTGCGCGCGGATCGAAGACCGCGCTGTCGGTATAGAAGCGGTCGGTGTAGGAGGAAGGCAACTGCGGACAATCCTGGCGGATGATGTCGCGATGCCGCCAGGCGTTGTCCACGCGCCCGAGCAGGAAGGCGAAGCTGCCGCCGCCATGCGCAAAGCACAGCTTCAGGCTGCGCGGGATGCGTTCGAAGGCGCCCGACAGGATCAGCGACAGGATGCCGAGCTGGGTTTCCGCCGGCATGGCGACCAGCCAGGGCAGCATCCATCGCTTCATGCGGCCGTCGGTCATCATGTCCCAGGGATGGACCAGCACGGGGATGTCGTCGCGCGCGCAATGAATCAGGAACTGCACCAGGGTTTCGTCGTCCAGGTCGCGGGGGCCGACGTGGTTGCCGATCTGCACGCCCAGATGGCCGGCCGCGCGCGCGCGCGACGCTTCGCGGCAGGCCAGGTCCAGGTCCTGCAGCGGCACTTGCGCCAGCGCCTTCAGGCGCGAAGGCGCGTGGGCGCAGTGTTCGAGCGCCAGGTCGTTCATGCGCGCGGCCCAGTCGGCCGCGGCCTGCGCG
Source organism: Achromobacter denitrificans NBRC 15125 (assembly GCF_001571365.1). Taxonomy (GTDB): domain Bacteria; phylum Pseudomonadota; class Gammaproteobacteria; order Burkholderiales; family Burkholderiaceae_B; genus Achromobacter; species Achromobacter denitrificans. The sequence goes on from NZ_BCTQ01000021.1 coordinate 47,050, forward strand.
GGATAGCTGTAGCCGAACATGATGGGGGTGGCGCACAGGATCTGCACGTCCACGCCGTGCCGATCCATCTGCCGCAACCGCAGGCCCGGGTCCCAGAGCGTGGCGTCCACCGGGCGGAAGGGTTGGTCGCCGGCCATGATCTGGCCGCGGGCGCCGTCGCCTTCCGGGCGCAGCCAGGGCGCGTTGACGGGGTCGAGCGCGGCGGCTTCCTCCCGCGTGATCGGCGGGAAGAAGTGCGCATGCATGTCGATTTTCTGGATCATAGTGGGGCGGGCGCCTCTCCCTTGCCCGGGTGGATCGCGCCGCAGGCCGGACAGCGGCGCTTTTCCGCGCTGGAATAAAAGGCCTGGAACAGCGGCGGAAGGTCGGTGACGATGCTCTGGAGCTGCACTTCCGCGCGGTGCACCAGGTGATGGCATTGCGGGCAATACCATTCAAAGCCGTCCAGCAGGCCCGGGGGGCGCTGCCGCTCGATCACCAGGCAGGCGCTGCCGGTCTCGGGGCGTTGCGGCGAATGGCGCACATGCGGCGGCAACAGGAAGATGTCGCCTTCCTTGAGATCCACGCGTTCCGGCTTGCCGTCGATCCAGAGCGACAGCCAGGCGTTGCCGCGCAGCTGGTAGAAGAACTCTTCCAGCGGATCGTCGTGGTAATCGGTGCGTAGGTTCGGCCCGCCGACCACCGTCACGATGAAATCCGCGTCCTGCCAGATCTGCTTGTTGCCGACCGGCGGCTTGAGCAGGTGCGCGTTGTCGTCGATCCAGCGTCGGAAATTCAACGGGGAACCGTAGGCGAGCATGGGGAACTCCAGGAAGAGGTGAACGGCGCTCTGCCCAGGAGTCTAGGCGGGCCCGGCCGGGCTTGCACAATAGAAATCGCGTGCCTGGCCATGCCGGTTATCTATCGCGGGATAACCCTGAGGCTTCAGCCGTCGGATTCGGCGGGCGCCGTTCCGCGTTGTCCGGCGATCTGCTTCAGGTAGCCCACCAGCCGCTGGCAGGCCGGGGTCAAGGGGCGGTCGGCCCGGACCGAGTAGCCCACGTCGCCGAACGCGCCGAACACGTCGGTGGGCAATCGCGCCAGGATGCCCATGTCCAGGAACTGCGCCGCCGCGTCGTAGGGGATGAGCGCGAGCGCGTCGCTGTGCATCAGCACCCCGATGTTCGTCAGCAAGGACAGCGATTCGACGTGCCGGGCGGGCAGGGGCAGGCCGGCATCGAAGAATGTCCGCTCGATCGAGGCGCGCAGCGGCGAGGCGGGCGAGGGCAGGATCCAGATGCCGTCCGCCAGGTCGGCCAGCGCCACCTTGCGCGCCTTGGCCAGCGGATGGCGCGCGCCGGCCACGAGGCAGAGCGCTTCCCGGTACAGCTTGTGGTGGTCCACGGCCACCCCGGAGATCGACGCCATGTCCGCGCCGGGCAGGCGGCCCACGACGATGTCCAGGTCGCCCGTGGCCAGGGCCGGCAGCAGTTGCGCGGTCGGGCCTTCGCGCACCGTGACCTGGATGCCCGGGTGTTCGGTCATCAGGCGGGCGATGGCCTCGGGCAGCAGCTTGGCGGACGCCGCGATGAGCGTGCCCACCACCACGTGGCCGCTGGCCCCGCCCAGCACCGCGTCGATGTCGTCGGCCATGTAGCGGACTTCGGCCATCATGGCGTGGACGCGGCGGCCCAGCACCACGGCCAGTTCGGTGGGGGCGACGCCGCGGTTGGAGCGCTCGAACAGCGTGGCTCCGAAGAAGGCTTCCAGGTCGTGGATGGCCTTGGTGACGGTGGGCTGGGTCAGGTGCAGTTCGCTGGCGGCGCGCGACAGCGAACGGCGCGCCAGCACGCGTTCGAAGATCTGCAGCTGATGCAGCTTCAGCTTGTGGCTGAGCGCATTGGGCGTGATGCGGAAGTTCGACATGCGCGGCGCCGACGCTAGCGCCCGAGCGGCTTGTAGGCCACCGCCTTGATTTCGATCAGCAGCTGCGGATGCGGCAGCTGGTGCACCGCGACGGTGGTGCGCGCCGGGCCGTCGGCGTCGAAGAACTCGCCGTAGACTTGGTTGTATCCGCCGAAATCGTTCATGTTCACCAGGAACGTGCTGATCTCCACCACGTCGGCCAGGGTGGCGCCGGCGGTGCCCAGAATGTCCCGGATGTTCTCGATGACGGCGCGCGTCTGCACCCGGATGTCGAGCGTCGCGGTGCCCATGGCGTCCACCTCCGCGCCCGCGATGCGGTTGTCGGGCAGGCGCGAGCTGGTGCCGGAGACGAACAGGAAATCTCCGGCGCGCTTGATGTGCGGGTACTTGCCGCGGGGCGTGGCCTTGCCGGCCACCACGGTGGCGCCGACCTCGGGCCGGTTCGGGGCGGGCTGGCCTGTGCTGGACTGGTTCATCGTGTTTTCCTTGTGCGTGAAATCAGAGTTTGACGCAAACGTTGGTGGGTTCGGTATAGAAATGCAGCGAATGGCGTCCGCCCTCGCGGCCGATTCCCGACAGGCCGCTGCCGCCGAAGGGCGTGCGCAGGTCGCGCAGGAACCAGCAATTGACCCAGGCCAGGCCGACCTTCATCGCTTGCGCCACGCGGTGGCCCCGGGCGAGATTCTGCGTCCAGACCGCGGCGGCCAGCCCGTAGCGCGTGTCGTTGGCCAGGCGGATGGCCTCGTCCTCGGTATCGAAGGGCGCCACGTGGCACACCGGGCCGAAGACTTCTTCCTTGATGCAGCGGGCCTGTTCGGACAGGCCGGTCCAGACGGTGGGCTGCACGTAGGCGCCTTCGTCGCGGGCGTCTCCGAATACCGGGATGCCACCGCCGGCCACCACCGTCGCGCCCTCCTGGCGGGCCAGCGCGAAGTACGACAGCACCTTCTCGCGGTGCTCGCGCGACACCAGCGGGCCCATTTCGGTGTCCGGATCCATCGGCCAGCCGATGCGCATCGCGCGGGCCCGCGCTGCCAGCGCTTCCACGAAACGTTCGTAGAGGGGGCGCTCGACGTATACGCGCTCGGTGCACAGGCAGACCTGCCCGCAATTGGCGAAGACCGAGCGCGTCACGCCCTCGACCGCGGCGTCGAAATCCGCGTCGGCGAACACCAGGGCCGCGTTCTTGCCGCCCAGCTCGAACGACACCGGCTTCACGCCCGGCGCGACGGCGCGCATGATGGCCGCGCCCGTGGCGGACTCGCCCGTAAAGGTGATGCCGTCGATATCCGGGTGCGTGGTGAGGAACTCGCCCGCGGAGTCCGGGCCGAAGCCGTGGGTCAGGTTCAGCACGCCGGCCGGCAGACCGGCCTGGTCCGCGACCTCGGCCAGCAGCGTGGCCGTGGAGGGCGTGACCTCGGACGGCTTCATGATCACGGTGTTGCCGAACGCCAGCGCGGGCGCCACCTTCCAGGTCAGCAGCAGGAGCGGCAGGTTCCAGGGCGAGATCACGCCCACCACGCCCAGCGGCTTGCGATAGGCATAGTTCAGCGCCTGCCGCCCGTCGGGCGTGTCGGTCATGTAGCTTTCCATGTCCAGCGTGCGGGCCAGCTCGGCGAAGGCCCGGAAATTGGCCGCGCCCCGGGGAATATCGATCTCGCCGGCCCAGCCGACGGGCTTGCCGGTGTCGCCGATCTCGGCCCGCAGGAAATCGTCGAAGCGCCGCGAGATACCGTCTGCCAGCGCCAGCAGGTGATCGGTGCGCGCGGCGACCGGCAGCGCCGCCCAGGCGGGCAGGGCGCGCTGCGCGGCCCGCAAGGCGCGGTCCACCTGGTCGCGGCCGGCTTCATGGACCCGGGCGATCAGGCGTCCGTCCACGGGGCTGCGCTTGTCGAACGTGGAGACGCCGTCCTCGAAACGGCCATCGATATAGTTGCGTAACTGACGGATCGTCATGCCGGGCCTCTGATAACGGACAAATAAATACGTATACGTACTAATTGTGGGGATCATAGGTACCCGCCGCCCGCAAGTCAATGCGCGTTTTCGACGACACCTGCGCCTACAATCGCCAGGCGTACTCCATGGAAGCCCGATGACCGCCACAGCCCGACCCGCCCGCCCCGGCCAGGCCAAGCTCCGCGCCCTGAATGAATTCGACCTGACCCGCGTTGCCTCGCACCTGCTGCGCCGGGCCCACTTCCGGGCCGAAGGCCTGTTCGCCCAGGCCTTCCCCGACGAGGACCTGACCCCGCGCCAGAAGGCCCTGCTGATCACCGTCCATCAGAACCCGGGCGCCACGCAGAATCGCATCGCCGAATTGATCGCGCTGGACCGCAATTCCTTTGCCGAAATGATCGCGCGCATGACCAAGAAGGGTTATGTGCGCCGCACGCGTTCCGCCGAAGACGGCCGCGCCTACGCCCTGGACATCACGGACGAGGGGCTCGCTCTCCTGGCGCGCATCCTGCCGGCCGATGCCGCCGTCGAGGCGCAGGTGCTGGCGCCCATTCCCGAGGCGCTGCGGCCCGTGTTCCTGAAATGCCTGCGCCTGATGGCCGGGCTGGAAAGCCCGGAAGAGCCCTGAGCCGGCCCGGCGCTCAGGCGCCGGGATCGGCTTCCGAGGCAGCCGCCTGAGCCTCGGGCGGATGTTTCCGGCCGAAGCGCAGCGCGAACTGTCGTGTGAACACGGCGCCGAAGAAGAAGATCTGCGCCGAGTAATAGATCCAGAGCAGCAAGGCGATCAGCGAGCCCGCCGCGCCATAGGCGGACACGGCCGCGCCACGGCTGAGGTACAGCCCGATGCCCCATTTGCCGACCAGGAACAGCGCCGCCGTCACGATGGCGCCGGGGATCACGTCCGGCCATGAGATCTTCGCGCTGGGCAGCAACTTGAAAATGACCGCGAACAGCGCCGCCACCACCGAGAAGGAAAACAGATTGGATATCCACTCCGCCACCAGCGCGAAGGAGGAAGCCGTCCACAGGTCGCCGTAGTAGGCGCGCGCCGCCGCGAGGCCGGCGTTCACGGTCAGGGAAATCAGCAGGAACAGCGCCAGCACCAGCACCAGGCCGAACGAGAGCATGCGGCTGCGCACCATGCCGTGCAGCCCGCCCTTCTGGTTGGCCGACACTTCCCACAGATCGTCCAGGCTGGCCTTCAGCTCGGCGAAGGCCGTGGTGGCGCTGAAAATCAGCACGAAAATCGAAATCAGCGCCGCGATCCAGCCGCCGCCGGACTCGTGGGCGCTGGCCAGCACCGTCTGGATCACCTCGGCTCCGCGCTCGCCGGTCAGGTCCCGCAACTGCGAGAACAATTCCGAGCGCACCGCGTCCTCGCCGAAGAAGGCGCCCGCCACGGCGATCACCAGGATCAGCATGGGCGCCAGGGAGAACACCATGTACAAGGCCAGCGCCGCGCCTTTGCTCGACGCGCGATGGGTCGACCACTGCTTGGCGGAGTCCATCAACAGCCCGCCGATTTCGGACGGGCGCAGCGTACGCAACAGGGTCTTTGGAAAACGCATGGAACTCGGCTCTTTCTGGGGAACCTTCATTGTAGGGACGCATGCGCCGCGGCGAAACCCGCAGATTGTGCGCAAACGTGTTTGCCCGTGAGGCTGCGTTGCGCCCGGAAAAAGAAAAACCCCCGGGGCGAAGGACCGGGGGTTTTTCGGGATACTGCATTCCCCGGCCGGAGCCGGGGAGGCCTTGCAGGGCAAGCGGGACTTAGAAGTCCATGCCGCCCATGCCGCCCATGCCGCCGGGCATGGCCGGAGCAGCGGGCTTGTCTTCAGCCAGTTCGACGACGGCGGCTTCGGCCGTCAGCAGCAGGCTGGCGACGGAGGCAGCGTTCTGCAGGGCGGTACGGGTCACCTTGGTGGGATCCAGCACGCCTTGCTCGACCAGGTCGGTGTACTCGCCGGTCGCGGCGTTGTAGCCGAAGTTGCCCTTGCCGTTCAGCACGTTGTTCACCACCACGCTGGCTTCTTCGCCGGCGTTGGTAACGATGGTGCGCAGCGGCTCTTCGACAGCGCGCAGGATCAGCTTGATGCCGGCGTTCTGGTCAGGCGTGTCGCCCTTCAGCTCGGTGATGGCTTGCTTGGCGCGCAGCAGAGCAACGCCGCCACCAGCCACAACGCCTTCTTCCACAGCAGCGCGGGTAGCGTGTAGGGCGTCTTCGACGCGAGCCTTCTTTTCCTTCATTTCGACTTCGGTGGCAGCGCCAACGCGAATCACGGCAACGCCGCCGGCCAGCTTGGCCACGCGTTCTTGCAGCTTTTCACGGTCGTAGTCGGACGTGGCTTCTTCGATCTGGACGCGGATTTGCTTCACGCGGGCTTCGATCGACTTGCTGTCGCCAGCGCCGTCGATGATCGTCGTGTTTTCCTTGCCCACTTCGATGCGCTTGGCTTGGCCCAGTTCAGCCAGGCCGGCCTTTTCCAGCGACATGCCGGTTTCTTCGGAGATCACCGTGCCGCCCGTCAGGATGGCGATGTCTTCCAGCATGGCCTTGCGGCGGTCGCCGAAGCCAGGCGCCTTGACGGCGGTGGTCTTCAGGATGCCACGGATGTTGTTCACAACCAGGGTGGCCAGGGCTTCGCCTTCGACGTCTTCGGCGATGATCAGCAGCGGACGGCTCGACTTGGCGACTTGTTCCAGCACCGGCAGCAGGTCACGGATGTTGCTGATCTTCTTGTCGAAAATCAGGACAAACGGATCTTCCAGGGCGGCAACTTGCTTGTCCGGGTTGTTGATGAAGTAGGGCGACAGGTAGCCGCGGTCGAATTGCATGCCTTCGACGACGTCCAGCTCGTTTTCCAGCGACTTGCCGTCTTCGACGGTGATGACGCCTTCCTTGCCGACCTTGTCCATCGCGTCAGCGATGATCTGGCCGATGGAGGTGTCGCTGTTGGCCGAGATCGAGCCGACCTGGGCGATTTCCTTGCTGGTCGTGACCGGCTTGGATTGCTTCTTCAGTTCGGCGACGGCGGCGGCGACGGCCTTGTCGATGCCGCGCTTCAGGTCGATCGGGTTGAAACCGGCGGCAACGTACTTCAGGCCTTCCTGAACGATGGCCTGGGCCAGCACGGTGGCGGTGGTGGTGCCGTCACCGGCGTTGTCGGAAGTCTTGGAGGCGACGTCCTTCACCAGCTGGGCGCCGATGTTCTCGAACTTGTCCTTCAGTTCGATTTCCTTGGCGACGGACACGCCGTCCTTGGTCACGGTCGGGGCGCCGAACGAGCGCTCCAGCACGACGTTGCGACCCTTGGGGCCCAGGGTGGTCTTGACAGCGTTGGCGAGGACATTCACGCCGCGGACGATGCGCACGCGGGCGTCGTCACCGAACAATACTTGCTTGGCAGCCATTTCTTAGCTTCCTTCGAAAATTCGTTTGAGGCAGGGTTTACTGGACCACGGCGAGGATTTCGTCCTCGCGGATGACGAGCAGTTCTTCGCCATCAACCTTCACGGACTGGCCGGCGTACTTGCCGAACAGAACCTTGTCGCCAGCCTTCAGGTCGACGGGCAGGATCTTGCCGTCTTCGGTCTTCTTGCCGGGGCCGACGGCCACGACTTCACCTTGATCAGGCTTTTCAGCGGCGCTGTCGGGGATGACGATGCCCGAGGCAGTCTTGCGCTCGTTTTCGAGGCGTTTGACGATCACGCGATCGCCCAGGGGACGCAAGGCCATGTGGAACTCCTGTTACTAAAAGAAGAAGAGAATGATCGGTTGGGCCCCGGGAGCGTTGTTAGCACTCACCGGTGTCGAGTGCTAATTATAGGGATGATGTTCTAGGCTTCAAGGGGGGGAGGCCGGGCTGTTACATATTGAGGGGGGAGGAGCGGCGCGTTGTATATTGGGGACGGGGTTGTTGCCGACGCACACCGGCCGGGGTGCTGTCGGAATTCACTAGCTGTGAATGGAATCCACGTAACTTGAAACGGACAACCCTGCAACTTCAAGTGGTTAGCAAATCTAGGTTGTCCCCTTTTAGGTTCGACTCATCGGATTTGAAGGCCCCGTCGTTGGGTGATCCTCAGCCGAAAGTACTGTCGAAGTTCATCGAACTTGAGATTTGGTTCACTGAAGTTGGGGTGTAACAAGTCTGTAGACTGAGGCGGCGCGCGGGTTGCGACGGAGGATCGCCACGGCTGACCGGCCCCCTGCTGGAGGATACGCAGCTCACATTGAGCGCGGTCCTGGCCGATCTTGGAGTCGGCCTGCTGCGCCTGGCGCTGATCGAAGGGGAGCTGGCCGCCGGCCGCCTGACGCAGCCGTTCGACCAGATGCTGGACACGGGCCTGGACTACTACCTGTGGGTGCGCGAGGATGACCCGCCAACCGAGGCCGCGACCCATCTGGCCAAATGGATATTGGCCGAGTGCGCGGCTGTTTCCGCTGCTCCGGGCGCCATGCATGCTGAGCGCGGCCGGCGTTCTGCGTGAATACGCTGAATACGCGCGCGAGAAGGCTTCGGCCGGCTAAAAGTAAGAGGGCGAGGCTCTTGTGAAATCGCACGTCTCCGTCGCAATGGACGAGACGAACTGCACGAAGACATCTGCTCGAGACTTGTCGAACATCAGCACATACGGCATGCGCGGAATGGCGGGAGTGCTGCGGATGACCTTGAGCTTCGCGGCGTCGATGGAGTCCTCGAAGATGCCTTGCGGCAAGTAGCAGATGCCCAGGCCGGAGATCGTCAAGGCAGCAGCCGCGGTCAGGTTGCTGCTGGAGACGGTCCTCTCGAATCTAACGTGTTGCCTCTCCAGCCAATGCGACATCATCGTGCCCAATCCCGAGGCGTTGGATTGTTCTATCACCGTGTACCGAGCCAACTCCTTCAGGGGCAGGGTGTCGACGTCCGGAAGGTAACTCGGGCTGCACATCCAGGCGTATTCCACCGAGTCCAGCGAAACCACCTCCAGGCCGCTATCCCTGAACGCATCGGGCGTCACAACCACATCCAGGTCGCCATCTTGGACTTTGCTCGCCAGGACCGCGCTGGTGTCGACAACCGGTTCGATCAAGACGTGCGGATACGCGCCACGGATCCGCTGAACGAGCCCCGGCAGCCATGTCAGCGCCGTCAGTTCGGTCACGCCGATGCGCAGGTTGCGTGGCGGGACGGGATGGACCCGGCTTACGTCCACAAACCGCGTTCGTGCCGACAGCATTTCCCACGCCAGCGGCTTGAGTTCTACCCCGCGCACGGTGAGCTGCGCTCTTCGCCGCGAGCGGTCGAACAGTTCGAGACCCAATGCGGCCTCCAGCTCCAACACGCGTTTTGAGACCGCTGACTGCGTAGTGCTGAGCTGCGCGGCGGCCCTGTCGAAGCTGCCAAGTTCCGCCGACCAGTAGAAGGCCTCGACTTGTTTGAATGTGACCATATATGCGCTCCCGCCCTAAATCACGACCTGTTCTGATTCACGAATTTTATTCGTATTAAGCATTCTAAACATTCGCTTGTGGAATGTTATGTGCGCCACTAAATTTGTCGCTAACAGGCACACAACTGGGCATACCGATGACATTCCTCTCCAGCCGGCTCGATCGCATTCAACCTTCCCCCAGCATCATGGCGCTCACGCGCGCCAAGGCCCTCATCGCCGAGGGCGTGGATGTGTGCAATCTCACTGCGGGCGAACCGGATTTCGACACTCCGCCCCACATTATCGAAGCGGCCTACCAGGCGCTCCTGGCGGGGCAGACGAAGTACACCGCCGTCGATGGAACGGCGAACTTGAAGAAGGCCATCAGCGACAAGTTCATGCGCGAAAACGGCCTGGACTATCCGCCGGATCAGATTTCGGTGGGCGCTGGCGCCAAGCAGGTGCTGTTCAACGTCCTGACGGCGACCATCGATGATGGCGACGAGGTGGTGATCCCGGCGCCTTATTGGGTGTCGTATCCGGATCTGGTGCGCCTGAACGGCGGTGTGCCCGTTTTCATCGTCGCCGGCTTCGAGCAAGCATTCAAGATCACGCCCGAGCAACTGGAAGCGGCCATTACGCCGAAAACAAAGTGGCTGATCCTCAATTCCCCGAACAATCCGAGCGGCGCGGTTTATTCGCGCGAGGAACTGCGCGCCCTCGGGGAGGTGGTCAGGCGCCATCCCCAGCTCCATGTCCTGACCGACGACATCTACGAACACCTGCTTTACGACGGCGCGGCCTATGTCTCGTTCGCGCAAGCGAATCCTGACCTCCTCGCGCGAACGGTGACAGTCAATGGCGTATCCAAGGCATACGCGATGACGGGCTGGCGCATCGGCTATGCCGGCGCGCCCAAGCCCTTGGTGAAAGCCATGGAGAAACTGCAGTCGCAAACCAGCGGCAACCCGGCAACCGCCAGCCAGGCCGGCGCGGCGGCCGCGCTTTGCGGTCCCTTCGGGTTCATCAAGGACTGGGTTGCCCAGTTCGAGCGGCGCCGCAACCTAGTGGTGTCGAGCCTGGATGGCCGGCACGGACTGAAATGCCCGTCTCCTCCCGGCGCGTTCTACGTCTACGTGTCCTGCGCCGAGCAGATCGGCAAGACGACGCCCATGGGCAAAACGATCGTGGACGACAACGATTTCGTGTCCTATCTGCTCGACGAGCATAGGGTCGCCACCGTACAGGGCTCGGCTTACGGACTGTCTCCCGCATTCCGCCTCTCGTTCGCGACTTCCGAGGAAGTGCTCAAGAAAGCTTGCGACCGCATCTTAGAGGCATGTGCCGCGTTGAAGTAAGGGAGGGCAGCAATGCTGGCTGCGCTGACGATTTCCCCTCGCGAGGGGCTGGCATGCGCCGGGCTCATCGAGCGCCTGGCGGCCGCCGAACCGTTGCTCGCCGGCACCGTGGCGCCCCTGCTGGCGTCCGATGGAGACCTGCTGTCGATACTGGCCTGGCAGTTGGCCGGTCAACTCGCTGGAGAGGCTGTCTCCCATTCGCAACTACAGGCCTTGTTTTCTGAGGTCTTGAATGCGGCGCCCGGCTTGACCGCAATCGTCGTACAGGATTTTGACGCCGCCCTGGAGCGCGATCCGGCAAGCGAATCGGCGCTGCAGATTCTCTTGCACATGAAGGGCTTCCAGGCGTTGCAAAGCCATCGCATCGCGAATGCGCTGTGGCTGCGGGGACGCCGCTCGTTGGCGCTGCATCTGCAGGCCGTGTCCAGCAGGGTATTCGGTGTCGATATCCATCCGGCGGCGCATATCGGCGCCGGCATCATGCTCGACCACGCCACCGGCATCGTGATCGGTGAGACCAGCGTGGTCGGGGATGGGGTGTCGATTTTCCAGAATGTGACGCTGGGAGGCACGGGCAAGGCGCGCGGCGACCGGCATCCCAAGATTGGCCCCGGCGCGGTGCTCGGGGCCGGCGCAGTGCTGCTCGGTCCGATCCGTGTCGGCGCGGGCGCTCAAATCGGCGCGGGCAGCGTCGTACTTCGCGACATTCCCGATTCCGCCACGGCGGTCGGCATACCCGCCCGAGTCATCGACCCACGCGGCGGCTAGCGCCGTCCACCGCGAGTATTGGATAACCACGCCAACGTACCCAACCGCCACATCAACCAGTTGCACCGGAGAGTACCTTGAAAACCATTTATTCCCTGATCGCCGCTACGTTTCTGGCTGGCACCGCCTCCGCTCAAGCCGCGGACACACTTTCCCGAATCAAGAATTCAGGAACCATCACGATGGGGGTGCGCGAATCGACGGCGTTCTCCTATGCACTGGGGGCGGGTAAATACACCGGCTTTCACTACGACGTATGCACGAATGTGATTCGAGACATACGCAAGCAACTTGGCCTGTCCGAGCTGCAGACGCGCTACCAACTGGTGACGTCCCAGAACCGCATCCCGCTGGTGGCCAACGGCTCCGTCGATCTTGAGTGCGGCGCCACCACCAACAGTAAGGCGCGTCAGCGCGACGTCGCGTTCGCGCTGACTACCTATGTCGAGGAAGTCCGGATGGCCGTCCGTGCCGACTCGGGGATCGATTCGATCAAGGACCTCGCCAATCGCACCGTTGTCACGACGACCGGAACGACCTCCGTGCAACTGCTGCGCAAGCACGAACGGGCCAACAACATTGGCTTCAAGGAGGTATTCGGCAAGGATCATTCGGAAAGCTTCCTGATGCTGGAGCAGGGCCGCGCGGACGCTTATGTCATCGACGCGTCGACGTTGGCGACCTTCATCGCCAAGTCGAAGCAGCCTTCGGGCTTCAAGATCGTCGGCGAGGTTTTGAGCGTCGAGCCGATCGCCATCATGATCCCCAAGGACGATCCGGAGTTCAAGGCCGCCGTCGACGCCAGCATCAAGGCGCAAATCAAATCCGGCGAGATGGAACAGTTGTGGAGCAAGTGGTTCCTCAACCCCATCCCGCCCAACGGCGTGACGATCAACCTGCCGCTCGGAGAGGCCACCCGTGAGGCATGGGCCAATCCGAACGATAAGCCCGCCGATGACTACTGATAGAGCGGAAAAGATAGTCCCTTGCGCGGCGGCTCCCGCTACTCCGGGAGCCGCCGCCGTGGGGGCGTTTAGGGGGAGACCTTTGTGTTCAATCTAGATTGGCGGGTATTTCTGGAGGATCCAGGTGGCCGATTTCCCACGTACTGGCAATGGCTGCTCAACGCGTGGGGCTGGACGGCGGCGGTAGCCGGTGCGGCGCTCGTACTGGCGTTGGCGCTGGGCCTGGTGATCGGAACCCTACGCACCTTGCCCAAGTATCCCGTGCTCGTGTGGTTCGGCGACGCATGGGTGGAGATCTTTCGCAACATCCCGATCCTGGTGCAGGTGTTCATCTGGTACCACGTGGTGCCCGCCCTTGTGCCGCCACTGCGTAGCACACCGAGCTTTGTTCTGGTGGTGTGCGCACTGGGCTTGTTCACCTCGGCCCGCATCGCCGAGCAGGTGCGGGCGGGCATTGAATCTCTTTCCTGGGGACAGAGGCTGGCAGGTCAGGCATTAGGATTCACCATGCCGCAGACCTACCGTTTCGTCCTCCTGCCGATGGCGCTGCGCATCATCATTCCTCCGCTCACGAGCGAGACGATGAACATCGTGAAGAACTCCTCGGTGGCCTTCGCCGTGTCGATTCCGGAGCTGACGATGTTTGCAATGCAGGTCCAGGAAGAAACGTCGCGGGGTATCGAAGTCTACCTGGCGGTGACAGTCCTCTACATCGTCACGGCGCTTGCGATAAACCGCGTCATGGCGGTCATCGAGGAACGTACCCGGATCCCGGGCTATGTTGGGAATAGAGGGTGAGCCGGCAATGAATCTCGATATTGCATTCTACGACTGGCAGGCCCTGAAGGATTTCCTCATCCCCGGCCTGATCTTCAGTGTCCAATTGACGGTGGTGGCTACGATCGGCGGCATTCTCGTCGGGACCATGCTGGCGATCGTCCGGCTCAACGGACCTGCCGTCGTGGCGCGCGCGGCGGACATCTACGTCACTGGCATGCGCAGCATCCCGGCAGTGATGGTGATTCTCTGGTTCTTTCTGCTGGTGCCTACCTGGTTTTACCAGTACCTGCCCGGCGGCATAGACCGGCGCGCCGAATACTCGGCCTACATCACCTTCATCGCATTCGAGGCTGCCTATTTCAGCGAGATCGTCCGTGCGGGTATCCAGTCGATTGCCGCGGGGCAGGTCAATGCGGGCCGTGCCCTGGGGATGACGGGGCCGCAGACGCTGATGCTGATCATCCTTCCACAGGCGGCGCGCAATATGTTGCCCGTGTTGCTGACGCAAACCATCATTCTCTTCCAGGACACCTCCCTGGTCTACGCGATCGGCGCCTACGACCTGCTGAAGGGCTTCGAAACGGCAGGCAGGAACGCGGGCCGTCCGATTGAGGCGTATCTGCTGGCGGCAGCTGTCTATCTGGCGATTTGCTTCCTGATATCCAGGGTTGTGCGTCAGGTCGCCAAGCGCATCGCCATCGTCCGCTGAAAAGGAACGAAATAACCATGATTGAACTGAGCAATGTCTCCAAGTGGTATGGGAAGACGCAGGTCCTGGACGGCTGCAGCACGTCCATCGGGAAAGGCGAGGTGGTGGTGGTCTGCGGCCCCTCCGGTTCCGGAAAATCCACACTGATCAAGACGATCAACGCGCTGGAGCCGATACAGCAGGGGAACATCATAGTGAACGGCACGCCGGTGCACGACAAGCGCACGAACCTGCCCAAGCTGCGTAGTCACGTCGGCATGGTGTTCCAGCACTTTGAACTGTTTCCGCACCTTTCGGTGACTGAGAACCTGGTCATCGCCCAACGTCGGGTCCTGGGCAGGAGCGCAACCGAGGCTAACGCGCGCGCGGCCAGATTGTTGGAGCGGGTCGGGATGCAGGCGCACAGCGCCAAGTTCCCCGGCCAGCTCTCCGGTGGCCAGCAGCAGCGCGTCGCCATCGCGCGTGCGCTCACGATGGACCCTATCGTCATGCTGTTCGACGAGCCGACATCCGCGCTGGACCCGGAGATGGTCGGCGAGGTGCTGGAAGTCATGGTGGGCCTGGCGCGCGAAGGAATGACGATGGTCTGTGTCACCCACGAAATGGGTTTCGCCCGGAAAGTCAGTGATCGGGTCATCTTCATGGATGTCGGCGGGAAGATTCTGGAAGATTGCGACAGCACGACGTTCTTCAGCGATCCGGAAGGACGCCATCCGCGCTGCCGGGATTTCCTGAACAAGGTGCTTGCGCATTGATGCGCGGGCTACCGGCAGGCTAAAGGACACATAACGTAGAAAGGAGACAACAATGCAACGCCGCACGTTCCTCTTGCAATGCGCAAGCCTGGCCGGCGCATCGGCAGTGCCCATTCTGGCGCGCGCCCAGGGCGCCTACCCGTCACAGCCGATCAAGGTGGTGGTGGGTTTCGCTGCGGGTGGTGGCGCCGATGCGATCGCCCGGTTGATTTCGTCCGCACTGGCCCAGGAGCTAAAGACCTCGATCATCATAGAGAACAAGCCCGGCGCCAACGCGAATATCGCCACCGATTCGGTGGTCCGATCCGCCAAGGACGGCTACACGCTGCTCTACAACACGTCGGCCATCACAATCAGCCCCTATCTCTACAAGTCGTTGTCCTACGACCTGAAGCGCGACTTGGCGCCCATCGCCCTGACCGCCGAGATACCGCTGATTCTGGTGACCTCGTCTTCGAATCGCGCGCGGACGCTGGACGATTTCATCAAGCAGCTCAAGGCCAATCCAGAGAAGTTGAACTACGCATCGTCCAGCCCGGGCAATCTGACGCACCTGGCCGCCGTGGAGTTCCTGCGGGTGTCGCAGACTACGGCGTTCCATGTGCCTTACAAGAGCGAGTCGCCCGCGGTCACCGACCTTATCGGGGGCAGGGTGCAGTTCTACATCGGCAATGCCAACACGCTGCTGCCCCAGATCAAGGCGGGCAAGTTGACGGCGCTTGCTGTGACCAGCGGCCAGAGATTGCCGCAACTGCCGGACGTGCCGACGCTGGCCGAGACCCTGCAAGCGGGGCTGGAAATGGCGGCATGGTCCGGCTTCATGGCGCCGGCGGGCACGCCGGCCCCGGTCTGCAAGACGCTGGAAACCTCGCTGCAGCGCGTTATCACATCGCCCGCCTTGAGCAAGCAGATCTTCGACAGTGGCGCAACGGCGCGCTTTGCGGATGCCGCTGCCTATCAACGCCTGATCGAACAGGAACTTGCACGATGGGCCCGGGTCGCCAAGGAAGCCGGCATCCAGCCCGAGTGATTTTTTCAACGAAAACTCAGACGAGGTGAATCGAATGGACATGGGACTGAAGGGGCGTGTCGCCCTGGTCATGGGGGCCGGCGGCGGCTTGGGCAGCGCGATCGCCCGCGCGCTGGTCGATGAGGGCGCGAGCGTGGCGGTGGTGGATATCGACCCCGCGGCGCTGGAGAAGGTCGCAACCGACCTGGGCAACCGCGGGGCGAAGACGCTCGCCGTGCCCTGGGATCTGGCCGATGCCGGCGCCGTCGAGAACAACATCGCTCGTATCGAGGCCACGCTGGGGCCGGTCGATATTCTCGTCAACAATACCGGTGGCCCGCCTCCGACGCCGGCATTGGGTCAGGACGCTTCCGTATGGCAACGCAGCTTCGAGGGCATGGTGCTGTCGGTGATCCGGATCGCGGACCGCGTCGTGCCCGGCATGCGCGAGCGCAAGTGGGGCCGCGTCGTTACCAGCGCTTCTTCGGGCGTGGTGTCACCCATTCCGAATCTCGGCATTTCCAACGCTTTGCGGCTTTCGCTGGTGGGGTGGTCCAAGACCCTGGCTCGCGAAGTGGCGCCGGACGGTGTTACCTGCAATGTCATCGTGCCCGGCCGTATCGCCACGCCGCGCATCGAGTATCTTGATCGCGCGAAGGCTGAACGGGAAGGCCGCTCCGAAGAGGATGTCCGTGCGGAGAGCACCGGCTCCATTCCCATGAAGCGTTATGGCAAACCGGAAGAATACGCCCGCGGGGTGGTCTTCCTTGCCAGCGACGCGGCTTCATACGTCACCGGCACCGTCCTGCGTGTGGATGGCGGCCTTATTGCAAGCATCTAGACGGATTCCCATCATGTCCCAAGCAGAACCTTTGACCCCACAGCAAGTCGAGACCCTGAAATCAGTCACGACCGCGACCATCAGCACGATCCTGTTCAAGCGCGGCTTGCGCAACGTCTGGCTGCGCGGCCCTATGCCCGTTGCGCCGGAAACGCCGCGCATTGCAGGAAGGGCGTTTACCATGCGCTTCGTGCCGGCGCGTGAAGATCTCTCCAATCCAGCCGCATGGTCATCGCCCACATCCACGCGCGTCGCTGTCGAGCAGATGCCCGAAGGTTGTGTGGCGGTGGTCGACGCCATGGGTTGCACGGATGCGGGAATCTTCGGCGACATCCTGTGCGCGCGCATGAAGGTTCGCCAGGTGGCCGGCTTGGTGACCGATGGCGTGGTGCGCGACCTGGTGGGTGTGCGCAAATCCGAACTGCCCACGTGGGCCCGCGGCACCGCGTCGCCCGCCGCGGTGGCCAGCCTGACCTTTGTCGGCTGGCAGCAACCCATCGCTTGCGGCGGCGTCGCCGTGTTTCCCGACGATGTCATCGTTGCCGATGATGACGGCGCGATCCTGATCCCCTCCACGCACCTGGAGGAAGTGTTGGCCGACGGGCCCGAGCAAGAGCGCTTCGAGGCGTGGGTGGTCGAGGAAGTGAATCGAGGAGCCGCGCTGCCCGGGCTCTATCCGCCGAACCAGGAAAGCCAGGCTCGCTACGAGAAGTACTGCTCCAAGGGGTGAGGGGGCAGGAGGCCAGAAAAGCCGGGTTGGCTTTCAAGCATTGCAAAATGCTCTCCGGCTCGGCGGATTCCACGGATATCGCCAAGACTTCGCGTGAATTGGCAAATCCAGGGGGCACTCGTGCATCTAGCATGTACCAAACGTCCTGGAGACCGTGCATGCCACTTCACTACCTTGAGTACTACCTTGTCCAGACCCCCGAGATGGGTAAGACGGTGGACTGGTGCGAACGCGTACTCCAGCTGCGCTGGGGGCCGACGCCCAACGTCGGCTTTCCGGTGCAGTGGATGTACATCGAAGACCGGGATGTGCTGCATATCACGCACGGCGGCGCCAAGGTCACGGACAACCGGAAGGCCTATCTGGGGCAGCAGTCGCAGGCCGTCGGTGGATCGGGTGTGATCGACCACGTCGCGTTCCGTTGCTCGGGGCTGGCGGCTCACTCGGCCATCTGACCCCGTGTGAGTACGTCCAAAAGTGGTCAGTGCAACCAGCAGAGGCAGCCACCCTCCAGTTTTGAACTGTCCAAATTACGGGGGAAGGTCAGAGATCCGACAGGTGCCGAATTTCATTCAACCTGAGATTGGGTTCACTGAAGTTGGCCGGTAACCGGTGGGGAGATCGAGGGCGCGTTCCGGCCCGAGGGGCCTTGTCGGCCTGGATCGCCGCCAGCCGCATGCACGGCGGCAGCCGCGACGAATAAGGCCAGCGAATGCTGATGATGGAATGCGGTCAGCATAAAAAAATCCCGGGGAAGACCCGGGAAAGCACGGCGCTCTTCATCCATTCCTTTTGCGTCAGCGCTCCGCGTAGCGCCGTTCCAGTTCGTCGTACAACGGCTTGCGGACCAGGCGCTGGCGTTCGTTGAAAGGCGCCAGCAGCGCGGGGTCTTCGTCGAGCTTGCCGTCGCGCTTGAGCGCGGACAAGGCATTCTGCATGCCCAGCACCGCGCCTTGCAGCGCCGCGTTGGCGTACAGCACCAGGCTGTAGCCCATGCCGCCGAGCTCCTGGGCGCTTAGGGTGGGCGTCTTGCCGCCCACCACGATGTTGATCAACAGGGGATGCTTCAGCAGCTGGGGAATCCTGCCGATCTCCTCCAGGCTGGTCATGGCTTCGACGAACAGGATGTCGGCGCCCGCCTCGGCGAACTTCTGAGCCCGTTCGATCGCGGCCTCGAAGCCTTCGACCGCGCGGGCGTCCGTGCGCGCGATGATCTGGAAATCCGGATCCTGGCGCGCGTCGGTGGCCGCGCGGATCTTGTCGAGCATTTCCGACAATGGCGCCACCGCCTTGCCGGCGAAGTGGCCGCAGCGTTTCGGGAAGGCCTGGTCCTCGATCTGGATGGCATCCGCGCCGGCGCGTTCCAGCGCGCGCACGGTGTGCCATGCATTGACGGCATTGCCGAATCCGGTGTCGATGTCCACGATGAGGGGCAGGTCCTCCACCGCCTCGCGGATCCGCATCGCGGCGTCGGCGACGTCGCGCAGGCCGATGATGCCCAGGTCCGGCGCGCCGTAGTGCATATTGGTCAGTCCGGCGCCGGTCAGGTAGACGGCCTCGAATCCCTGGTCCGCCACGATCCGGGCGCTCATCGCGTTGAACGCGCCGGCCACGATCAGGCCATTGCGGAGGGCCACCTTCTCGCGCAGGATGCGCTTCGTCGATTTTTCCATCGGTATCTCCTTCGGTGCGCGGCAAGACGGCTTCATTCGAGCCGTATCTTTGCCGCCTGGATCAGTTTTTCCCAACGGGCGGCTTCGCTCGCCAGGAACTCGTTGCCTTGCGCGGGGCCGCCGTTTATCGTGGTGACGCCGATATTCTGGAGCTTTTCACGCAGATCCGGCTGGCGCAGGGCTTCGGAGAACGTCCTCGCCAGCGTGTCGACCACTTCCTGCGGCACCTTGGCGGGCGCGGCGACCATATACCAGGTCGTCGACGCGTAGCCCTTCACCCCTTCCTCCTCGATGGTCGGAATGTCCGGCGCGATGGGCGAACGCGTGCGGCCCGTCTGGCCCATGGCCTGCAGCCGCTTGTCGCGGATGAACGGCAGGCTCTCGGCGATCGGCTGCACGGTGATGTCGGTCTGGGCGCCGATTACGTCGGTCATGGCGGCGCCGCCGCCCTTGTAGGGCACGTGCAGGTATTGCAGGCCGGTCATGGAGCGCAGCACCTCGGCGGCCAGGTGCGAAGAGCTGCCGTTGCCCGAGCTGCCGAAGCGTATGGCGTCGGGCGCCTTCTTGCTTATCTTCACCAGGTCTTCGATCGACTTCGCGCCCAGCGAGGGCCGCGCCAGCAGCATCAGCGGCGCCTCGCCGACCAGCGAGATCGCCTTGAAATCGGAGAGCTTGTAGGGAACCTTGGCGTACAGGCTGGGATTGATGGCGATGCCCGGCGTGGCGAAAACCACCGTGTAGCCGTCGGGGGCCGCCGTCGCCACCGCATCCAGGGCCAGGTTGCCGCCCGCGCCGGGCCGGTTCTCCACGACGAAATTGAAGCCCGACAGGTCGCCGGCCTTCTGCGCGACCATGCGGCCGACGATGTCGGCGCTGCCTCCCGCCGGGAACATGACCACCACGCGGATCGGCCGGCTGGGGTATTTGCCGGCCGCCTGCGCCGCAGGCGCGACGATGGCGGTGGCCAGCAGGGCGGTGAACAACGATTTGAAGCGTGTCTTCATGATGTCGTCTCCTTGTGCACGGATGCCGGATGCTTCCGGTTTTCGTTTTGTGTGGCGTGGTCCATCAGCAGCGCGGTCATCCAGCCGTCGCGGATCGCGGCCAGGAAGTCGCCGGGCGCGTTGCAGTCGCCGATGCGGGTATAGGGAACGCCGCTGGCTTCGACCGCGGCCAGGACTTCCAGCGCGGGCCGGGGCCCGGTGGCGAATACCAGCCAATCGCCGATGGGCAGGCTTTCGGCGGGCTCGTCGCCGCGCTGGATGTCGATCCGATCGCCGGCGACGCCCAGGATGCGGCAGTTGGTGATCATGGCCACGCCATCGGCCGCCAGGCGCTCGACCAACTCGAACCGGTTGTTGCGCGCCATGCCCGTGGCGATGGAGGGCAGGCGGTCGAGTATCGTGATGCGAGCGCCGCGCACGCGCAGCGCGTCCGCGGCCTCGGCCCCCACCATGCCGCCGCCCACGATGGTGACGCGCAGCCCGGGCCGGACGGCGTCCAGGTCGGCCAGCACGTCCCAGGCGTGCAGCGCGCGCACGTCCGGGGCCAGGGCCGCCAGGTCCAGCGGCGGCGCGGCCGGGCGCGAGCCGGTGGCGACGATGACGTGGTGCGGCGCGAACGCGCGGATGCCGTCGGCGTCGGCCTGCACGCCGAAGCGCACCGGCACGCCCAGTTCCTGGACGGTCTTCCAGCGATAGCTCCAGACCGGTTCGACCTCGGCCTTGTCGGGCGAGGCCACCGCCAGCGGCATCTGGCCGCCCGGCTGCGCGCGCTTCTCCCAGATGTGGACGTCGTGGCCGCGGCCCTTGAGGACGCGCGCGGCCTCCACGCCCGCCACGCCCGCGCCCAGCACCAGCACGCGCCGGCGCCCGTGTTCGGGGGCCGGGAAGAGCTGCGGCTCTGCGTAGGGCAGGGCTTCGAACTCGGTGCCTATCATCGGGTTCTGCACGCAGGAGACATCCTTCTCCAGCGTCAGGCGCTCGAAGCAGACGTTGCACGCGATGCATTGCCGGATCGGCGCGCGGATCCTGCCGAAGGCCTTGTCGCACCAGTGCGGATCGGCGTAGAGCGCGCGGCCGACCGACACGAAGTCCGCGCTGCCGGAAGCCAGCAGGCCCTCGGCGTCCCGCGGCTCGACGATGCGGCCGGCGACGAACACCGGGATCTTCACCGCCTCCTTGATCGGCTTGGCGTGCGGCGCCAGGCAGCCGCGTGGAAACGAGGGCGGCTGGATACAGAACTTGGACAATTGCGGGCTTTCGTTGCTGCCGCCCGAAAGGTCGATCGCGTCCACCCCCGCCCGCTCCACCGCCCGGGCCAGGGCGACGATGTCCTCCTGGCTATAGCCGCCCTGCGCGAATTCGCTGGCCGACAGCCGCACCACGAGGCACAGCTCCGGCAGCGCGTCGCGCATGCGGCCGATGGTCTCCAGCAGCAGCCGCATGCGGTTGTCCAGCGAGCCGCCGTAGGCGTCGGTGCGCTGGTTTACGCGCGGACTGAAGAACTGCTGGAACAGGTAGCCGTTGGCCGCGTGGATCTCCACACCGTCGTAGCCGGCCAGCCACAGCCGGCGCGCGCTGGCCACGAACAGCTTCTGGATTCCGACGATTTCCTCCGTCGACAGCGCGCGCACTTTGTCGCCGGTGTTCGGATTGACCCAGGGCGACGGCCCCACGGGCTCCATGTTCAACACCGAGCGGCGCAGCAGCCCCCCACGATGGTTGAGCTGGCCGAACACGTGGCAATCGTGCTGCTTGATCGCCTCGACGAGGCTGGCCAGGCCGGGGATGAACCGGTCGTGATAACAGCAGAGCGAGTTGTGGTGCGGCCGGGCCTGCTCGGTCACGACCATGGCCTCGGTCATGATCATGCCCACGCCGCCCTTGGCGCGCTCCTCGTAATAGCGCCTGTCGCGTTCGGTCGACAGGCCGTCCGTCGTGCTGTAGTTGGTGCCCATGGGCGCCATCACGACGCGGTTTTTCAGGCGCAGGCGGCCTACCTGCCCCGGTTGTGCCAGCAACATGTCCGTGGCTCCTGGGTCAGCTGCCAGCCTGTACGCCGGCGTCCTTGATGAGCTTGCTCCAGCGCTCGCCCTCTTGCTTCATGAAGGCGTCGAACGCGACGGGGGACTCCTGCGTGAAGGGCCCGATGCCCAGCTTTTCCAGCTTGGCCTGGGTGTCGGGATCGTCCATGGTCTTGACCAGGGCCTTGTGCAGCTTCTCGCGGATGTCCATGGGCAGCCCCTTGGGACCCATGATGGCGAACCAGTTGAAGGCGATGACCGAGGGCAGGCCGCCCTCGACCGTGGTCGGCACCTCGGGCATGGTCGGCGAGCGCTTGGTGTCGGTCACGGCGATGGCGCGCAGCCGGCCATCCACCACGAGCTTCTGGAGCGCCGGCAGGTCGACGATGATGCCGTTGACGTGGCCCCCCACGGCGTCCGCCATGCCTGGGCTGGCGCCTTTGTACGGGACGTGCACCACGCGCCCGTTCGACGCCGCCTTGAGCAGCTCGATGGCCAGATGCGGCAGGCCGCCGGCGCCGGCCGACGCCAGGGTAATGTCCTGCTTCTTCGACAGGGCCACCAGCTCGGCCAGGTTCTTGGCCGGCACGTTGGGGTTGATCGCCAGGAGCTCGGGGGTGGAGGCGACGGTCGTGATGCCCGACAGGTCCTTGTAGGGGTCGTAGGGCAGGTTGGGGTAGGCGTAGTAGCTGAGCAGCAGGGGGCTCACGCTTCCCAGGGTGATCGTGTAGCCGTCGGGCTTGGCGCGCGCCACGTATTCGGTGCCGATGGTGGCGTTGGCGCCGGGCCTGTTTTCCACCACCACCGGCACGCCCAGGACGTTGCCCAGCTTGGGCGCGATGATCCGGGCCACGATGTCGTTGGACCCGCCGGGCGGAAAGCCCACCACCATGGTGATGGGCTTGGAGGGATAGCTGTCGGCCGCCAGGACCGGCGCCGCGGCCGCCGCCAGCGCGCCGGCCAGGAACACTTTCAACACATTGCGACGAGATACTTCGGGGTTCTTGATAAGCATGATTTGTCCTGTGCCGCGTCCCGATCCGCCAGGCCTGGCCTGGCGAACCGGAATGCGGTCGTCCTCCGTTGATGTTGTCGTTAGTCTCAAATCACATCGAGGCCTCGGCCCGTGCCGGCCCAAGGCCATGCGCCCCTTGCGGAATCTCCGTTCAAGGGCGTGTACCGCCGGAACCGGACGCGCCGGCCCCCCAATGTTCGCTTCATGACGCTGCCCCTTGGAATAGCTGTGTTCATTTCGACAAGACCGCCGCGACCGAGCCGCCGTCGATGGGCAGGATCGTTCCCGTCATGTAGCGCGAATCGTCGCCCAGCAGGAAGCGGATCACCGCCGTGACGTCGGACGGTCGCGCCACCCGGCCCAGGGGCGAGACGCCCGACACCCGGTAGCCGCTGGTGGCGGCGTCGGCCACCAGTTTCTGCACGAGCGGCGTATCCACCGTCGCCGGCGCCACGGCGTTCACCAGGATGGCTTCGCTGGCCAGCTCCACGGCGAGCACCCGCGTCAGATAGGTCAGCGCGACCTTGGACGCCGCATAGGCGCCGCCGCCCGTCTTGGGCCGCAGCGCGGCGGCGGATGCCACGAACACCACCCGGGCCGGGGCGTCCGGGGACGCCGCCTGCCTGAGCAGCGGGTAGGCGGCTTTGGCCGTCAGCCAGCAGCCCTTGGTGTTGATGTCGAACAGGGCGTCGTAGTCCGCTTCCGAAAGATCCATCAGCGCCCCGGTCCGGAAGACGCCGGCCGAGCACACCAGCGCATCCAGCGTGGCCGTGGCGCCCCGGACGCGCTCGAAGGCCTGGGCCAGGGAGGCGCTGCTCGCGGTGTCGCAGGGAATCGGGATGAATTTCCCCGGGCCGCCCATGGCGTGCGCCGCGACCTGCTCCAGCCTGCCGGCGTCCATGTCCAGCCCGAAGACCGTGCAGCCACGCCCGACCAGATCCCGGCTGCAATCCGCTCCGATGCCCGAGGCCGCTCCCGTCACGACCGCATGCTTGCTCGTCATCGCTTCGCATCCCGTTGTTCGCACCAGGCCACCAGGCGGCGGATGCCCGCCTCCAGCGAGACTTCCGGCTCCCATCCGAGCAGGCGCCCGATCTTTTCGCGGCTGAACGCCAGTTGCGTGCCCACCGAGGCGCGCACGCCTTCCTTCGGCGTGCGGTATTCGGGCGCTAGGTCGGACCGCATGACCTTCAGCAGGGTCGCCACCACGTCGTTCAGACTGGTCGCCACGCCGGTGCACACATTCATGCTTTCGCCGGACACGCCGGACTCCATGGCAAGCACGTTGGCCCGCGCCACGTCCGCCACGTGGATGTAGTCGTGGACCTCTTTGCCGTCGTCCGGAATCACGGGGCGCTCGCCCCGCTTGATCCGGTCGTAGTTCTCCACGATGTACAGGGCGTTGACGCCGCGGTAGTGCTGGCGCTCGCCGTACACCGTGGCGTAGCGCAGCGAGACCGTCTCAACGCCGTGCTTCTGGTGGTAGTGCCGGTTCAGATGCTCGCCCATGAGCTTGGAGGCCGAGTACAGCGCCGCCGCCGGCTGGAACGGCGCCAGGTTGGACGGCGTGGCTTCGTCCATGACCCCGGGCACGGGCTCGCCATACACCGCGGTGGACGAGGAGAAGATCATCTTCTTCACGCCGCGGTAGCGGCAGGCCTCCAGCACGTTGCTCTGTCCCTGCACGTTCACGGCGATGCCGAGCCCGGGGTTCTGCGCGAGAGGCAGGGTGAGGAACGCCGCGACGGAGAACACGCCTTGCGCGCCTTCGAAGGCGTCGTAGAGTTCGCCGATCCGCAGGATGTCTCCCCGCAGGATCTTGATCCGCGGGTCTTTGGGCAGATCGCCCGCCGCTTCGGGCGCGCTCAGGGAATAGTTGTCGAACAGGGTGACCTGCTCGGCGCCGCGCGCCAGCAGCAGCTCGGCGATGTGGGAGCCGATCAGGCTGACGCCGCCAGTGATGGCGAACCGGTTGCCGGAAATCTTCATGGTGGTGATCCCTTCCTTATCGTCAGAAAGCCCGCTCAATCCTGGGGCGCGATGCCGGCCTTGCGGATCGCGTCTCCCCAGCTGGCGATCTCGCTCTTGAGAAATGTTCCGAACTCGTCGGGCGTGGAGGGCTTTACCTCCAGGCCATGGTTCGCATACTTGCCCTGCAGCTTCTTGCTGGCCAGCGCCTGTTTCAGCGATGCCGACAGGCGGTCGACGACCGGCTTCGGCATGCCCGCCGGGCCTGCCAGGGCGAACCACACCACCAGCTGGTAGCCTTGCGCGCCCGATTCGTTGAGGGCCGGGATATCGGGCACGATGGAGAAGCGCGACGGCGTGGTGACGCCCAGCGCCTTCAGCTTGCCGCCCTGGATCTGCGGGACGGCCAGGGACAGGTCGACGAACATGAAATCCACCTGCCGGGACATGACGTCGGTGAGCGCCTGCGGCGAACCCTTGTAGGCCACGCTGACCGTCTTGATCCCGCCCATGTCCACCAGCTTCGCGGCGGCCACCTGCGCGCTGCCGGAGCCGTAGGCATAGGTCAGCTTGCCGGGCTCCTTGCGGCCCAGTTCGAACAGCTCCTTGGCGTTGTTCGGCGCGAATTGCGGAGCGGCCACCAGCACGATGGGCGATTCCGCGATCATGCCGATGGGCGTCAGGTCGCGTATCGGGTCGTAGGGCAGCTTCTTGAACAGCGTGACGTTGCTGGCCCCCGTGGTCACGCCCAGCATGACCAGGGTATAGCCGTCGGGCGGCGAGCCCACCGCCGCGTTGACGCCGATGATGCCTTGCGCGCCCGGCTTGTTGTCGACCACGATGGGCTGGCGCAGATCCTTCGACATTTCCTCCGCCAGCTCCCGGGCCACCGTGTCGGTGCCGCTGCCTGGCGGGAAGGGCACGATGAGCTTGAGGGGACGATCGGGGTAGTCCGCGTGGGCGGCCACGGGCAAAGCCAATGCCAGACAGAACGCCAAGAAAGCTCTTTTCATTGCATGTCTCCAGATTCTGCGTCGTTGTTGCTCGCCCGAGGGCGGCCGTTACTGCGTGAGCGGCGGGACGTCCAGCCTCGCCGCGATTCCTGCCAGGTCCCGCCTGACGGGCGGATACTTCTCCATGACCAGCGGGTCGTGGCCCGGGATGATGTGCTCGGGCGACTCGGCCAGCGCCTCGATGCGCGCATAGCCCTGGAACATGTCGCCCACGTGGAATACCAGCGGGAAGGCGCGGCGCGCTCCGATGTGCTCGTAGAAGTGGCTGGCGTCGGAAGCCAGCACCACCCAGCCGCGGGCGGTGTGCACGCGCACCACCTGCATGCCGGCCGTGTGGCCGCCGACCCGGTGCACGCTGATGCCGGGGGCGATGTCGCCGTCGCCGTCGTGGAACGCCACGCGGTCGCCGTAGACGAGGCGGATCAGGCCCGCCACGTGGTCGGGCTCGTAGGCACGACTGTGCACGCCACAGGCCATGTGCCGGCCCGTCGCGTAGTCCATCTCGGCGTCCTGCAGATGGAAGCGCGCGTTGGGCCAGGCGTCGAAGGTGCCGGCGTGGTCGTTGTGCAGGTGGGTGATGACGATGTCGCGCACGTCGGCCGCCTGCACGCCGATCAGCGCCAGGGCCTGGACGGGCGTGCGCAGCAGGCTGCGGTGGCGCTTGTCGGCCATGTCCTGGAAGAAGCCGGTGTCCACCAGGACCAGCCGGTCCTGGTTGCGGACGACCCAGACGTAGTAATCCAGCGGCATGGGGGCGTCGTGGGGGTCTCCCCCCACGAAGTTGGCGGAACGCAGGGCAGGCCGAGTCGCGTACTTGAGCGCGTACACCTCGTAGCTCGGCGGCTCCCCGGCCGTCTGGATCATGGCCATGTCAGTTTCCCGCCGGCGACAGCAGCCGCATCAGCTGACCTACGTCCTTGCACTGTTCGATGTCCGCCACCATGGCGGCGGCCTCGGCCGAGCGCGACGCGCCGATCACCGGAATCGTCAGGCTGTCGAACTTGGCCCGCAGCTCGGCGTCCGACATGGAGTTCTGGATCGAGCCCTTGGGATAGTCGACCTGCGAGACATGCCTGGCGCCGTCGTCCATTTCCACCGTCAGCCTGCACGACACGCCGCGGGGCAGGGTGTCGTCCACGGTGATCTCCAGCATCTCCGAGAGCTTGACCAGCATGGGCTCCTCCAGGCGCGCGTTGTTGTATTGCGGGAAGAGGGCCTGGCCATCGGTGAAGGCGACCGCCACGGAGTAGGGCAGGCTGACTTGCGCCTCGTGATAAGTCTGCGGACGGGCGTTCTGGTGATACAACGCCCAGTCGGGATGACGCGCCATGGTCATGCGCTTGATCCGGTTCAGGTCGGGCGCGTGCTTCTTGCGGATGTCCAGCGCGCAGTCGATGGCGTTGTGTATGGGGCGCGCGCAGGAATAGGGCTTGAACTCGATGTCCAGCTGATAGGGCTTGTCCAGGTCCAGCGTCAGCTGGGAAGGATCGCTCGCGTCGGTGAAGGCGCGCAGCCAGCCGCGTTCGCCCTCGAAGATGGTGGCGGCGCCGGTGAAGCCCAGGTTGGCCATGGCCGCGGCCGTCACGCCGCTGCGCGAGGCCGGGCCGGGATTGAACCGCTTCTGCATCGAGGGGCCGTACATTTCCATCAGGCCGCCCGACTGCGCGCCGGCCAGGCCCAGCGCGGAAACGACCTGCTCCGCGGTGTTGTCCAGCAGAAAGCCGGAAGCGACGGTGGCGCCGAAGATGCCGCAGGTGGGCGTGGTGTGGTAGGCCCGGTTGCGCAGTGAGTTGTTGGCGGCCTTGCTCAGCCGCTCCATCATTTCGCAGCCGGCCGCCAGCGCGGCGACGAGCGCGCGACCGTCCTTGCCCTTTTGCTCGGCCGTGGCCAGCGCCGCCGAGTACACGGGCGGGCTGAAGTGGAACAGCGCGAGCACGTCGATATCGTCCAGCTCCACGCTGTGGGACGAGATCGCATTGGCCAGCGCCGCCTGCATGGCCGGCACCCGCCGTCCGTCGCCGAGCAGGGTGGCCTGTTCGAAGCCGCCGGTGGACGCGGCGAACTCCCGCGCGATCTTGCCGCTGCCGGTCTGGCTGCCGGCGACCCCGACGCCCAGATAGTCCAGCAGCAGGCGCTTGACCGCCTTGCGGGTGTCCGGCGTCAGCGTGTCGTAACGGAAGTCGACGAAGTGGGAAGCGAGTTGTTCTGCGATGGTTTTTGCCATGATGGTTCCGCGGGTTCCTTGAAAAGCTGAATCGGAAAAGAAAGAATCAAGCGCGGGGCGCGCTCACGATGGAAATCAGGTCGTCCAGGCTGGACAGCGTGTCCAGCCGCGCGCACAGCTCGACCAGCCGGTCGATCCTGTCCGCCGGCAGGCAGGAGCGGACGACGTTGCGGAACTTGTATTCCACGTCGCCGGCCGAGATTGGGTTCTCCGGACTGCCGCGCCGGTTCAGGATGCGGTGCGTGAAATCGCGGCCGTCGCGCGTCTTCACCGTCACGGTGGCCGCGTGGCGGAACGGCGGGCCCATGGCCTCGATCTCCGCATCCTCGTAGGCCTCGGTGCGCCCGATGAGATCGAGCAGCGCCGGGTCGGACAGCCGCTTTTCGTCGTACTGGTCGACGAAGGCCACGCCGTCGTGCGCGATCACGGCCAGACCGTAGTAGAGGTTCATCTGCGCGGCGGTCACGCCCTGCGCCTTGTACGCCCAGGCGCAGTGCACGTAGGTCATGTGGCTGACGCCGGCCCGGATCGAGGCGATATCGGCCGCCTTCAGATCGTTGGACCGCATGATGTGCGTCAGCGCGTCCAGCGCGGCGTGGATGCTGGTGACGCTGGCATGCGGCTTGTAGCCCACCTTGGCGGTTTCCCAGACCTCGCCCAGGCCGTCGGTCAGGCGCGCGGCGTTGGGCTTGTCGGAATAGGAACTGAGATAGCCGCCGTAGCTCGCCTCCAGCACGTCGACGATGCCGGTGAAGCCTCGCCTGGCGAGTTCCGCCGCGTACACGCCGCTCTGCGCGGCGCGCCCCGCGTGGAAGCGCTTGACCATGGCGCCTTCCTGCGCGGCCATCAGGCCGCCGGCCTGCGAGCCGACGATGCCCAGGGCATGCTGCATGCGTTCGGGATCCAGTCCCAGGGCCCGGCCGGCAGACGCCGCCGCGACGAACACGCCGGACGTGCCCTGCGGATGGAAGCCGCGATAGAACAGGCTCATCGTCGCGGCATTGCCCACGCGGGTGCCGACTTCGTAGCCGGCCACCAGCGCGGCGATCAGGTCGCGCCCGCTCCAGCCGCCGTCGCGCTCGGCGTAGGCCAGGGCCACGGGCACCGCGAGCGAGCCGGCGTGCACGATGGATTCCTTATGGATGTCGTCCAGCTCGAACGCATGCCCGGCCGTGCCGTTGACCAGCACCGCGTTGGCGATCGAGGTCTTCGCGCCGCTGCCCCACAGGCTGGCCATGGGCGCGGCCTGCTCGGCCTCGGTCATCTCCTGCACGCGCCGCGTCCACGGCAGCGTTGCGCCGTACAGGCAGCAGCCGATGCTGTCCAGCAGGCTGGTCTTCATGCGCTCGACGGCCTCGGCGGGAATGTCCTCGTAGCGGAACTGCGCCGCGAAGCGGGCCAGGTCGCGGGTGGCGTTTTCCAGAAGCGGGGGTTGTGAACGACTCATGGGAATGTCTTTGCGGATGAAATGAATGAAAGGGCCGGACGAAGATCAATAGCGGGGTTCTTCGTCCAGGCGGACGGCGATGCCTTCGAGCGCCGGCGAGGGCGCCGGATAGCGCTGCATCACCAGCGGGTCATGGCCCGGCACGATGTGCTTCGGGCTGTCGGCCAGCATGTCGAGCTTGTTGTATCCGTCGATCAATTCGCCCACGTGGAATACCGTGGTGAAGGAGCGCTTCTTCTCGAAATGCTCGTAGTAGTGGCTGCAGTCCGACGCCAGCACCACCCAGCCGCGCCGGGTGTGCACGCGCACGCACTGCAATCCGTGGGTGTGGCCGCCGATGCGGTGCACGCTCAGGCCCGGCGCCAGTTCGGCGCTCCCCTTGTGGAAGCGAACCCGGTCCTTGTAGACCAGGCGCACCATGCCGATCACCTCGTCCACCTCGTAGCCGTGGTTGAACTGCCGGTAGCACATGTGGCGCCCGGTGGCGTAGGACATCTCGTCGTCCTGCAGGTGGAAGCGCGCCGCCGGAAAACAATCGAACGTGCCCACGTGGTCGTAATGCAGATGCGTGATGATCACGTCCTCCACCGTGTCGACGTCCACGTCCAGCAGGGCCAGCGCCTCGGACGGATGGCGCAGCAGCGTGCGGCCGCGCTTCTTCGCGACCTCGGCGCCGAACCCCGTGTCGACCACGAATTGCCGGCCCTCGCCGCGCACCAGCCATACGTAATAGTCCATGGGCATGGGCGCGTCGTGAGGGTCGCCGCCGATGAAATGGTTGGCGCGCCTGGCGTCGCGCGTGCCGTAGCGGATGGCGTAGACCTCGTAGTGGGGCAATTCGGTGGCGTTCATCGTTCTCTTCGTCAGGAGTGGCTGGCTTGCAGCAGGTCGTTCAGCGGAGTCAGCCCGGGCAGCGCCGGCAGCGACATCGCCATGTCTTTGATGCGGCCGGCGGACGGGCCGTACAGCGCGCCCGCGGTCAGGTCGAACTTGCGTTCGATGTCGGCCTGCGCGTAGGGCTGTTCCGGCTCGCCCAGCGCGCGGTCCAGGGCGTAGTCCAGTTCCCGTCCGTCGACGGTCCGCGCGCCGATCATCGCGCCGCGCCGGTCGGGGTAGCCTTCGTCCAGGGCGGCATCGGCGCGTACCCGGATGCGCGCCATCAATGCGCGCATCTCGGCGTCGGCCAGCGCGGCGTCGGTGTAGCGCCGCGGCATGGCGTCGCCCTTGAGCAGCTTCGCCGCGATGGAAAACGCGATGGAGAACTTGGCCTGGTCGGCGTTGGCGGGTTCCGCCACCTCGGCGGCCAGCGTGACGGTATCGACCCTCACGTCCATGGACGCGATGTCGCGGGGCGCGAGGCCGTGCTCGCGCATCAGGCCCGCCGCGGCGTCCACCGGGGCATGATTGCCGCGGCAGCCGCCGTGCATCTTCAGATAGGTGTTGCCGATGCCCCATTGCAGGCCCAGTCCGCGCGTCACGATGTCGGCCGAGGCGGTTCCGGCGTAGGCCTTGAAGAAGCCGCGTTCGATCACGTCGGGAACGCCGTCGGCTCCCTGGGCGGCATACAGCGCCGATAGCAGGCCGCCTTCGCTGCTGCGGCCGACTTGCAAGGGTTGGCTGCCGGCGTTCTTCAGGGCTTCTTTCAGGCCCGCGCCGTGGCTGCAGGCAATGGCGATGGCGTGGGCGGCCCGTTCGGCGGGCAGGCGCAGCAACACGGAGGCGGCCGCCGCCGTGGCGGGCGCGGCCAGGATCGCCGTGCTCTGGAAGCCGCGCTGCACCGTGGACGGGTAGATGGCCCGCCCCAGGCGCAGGAACACCTCGTATCCGGCGACGATGGCGGCGACCAGCTCCGCGCCGCTCGATCCGCGCTCGCAGGCAAGGGCGAACGCGGCCGGAATCAGCGCCGAGGAGGGATGGCCGCCTGTGTAGCGGCAGCCGTCCTCGAAGTAGGCGGAATGGGACACCGCGCTGTTGATGATGACGGCGTCGCGCAGGCCGCGCCGGGCCGCGGTGCCCCAGACGGCGATCGGGCCGTCGCCGGGCAGCAGCCCCAACAGGCCCCGCTCGGCGCCTTGTTGCACGCCGCTCGCGGCGGCGGCCAGCGTATCCAGCAGCCGCAGCGACACGGCCTGCCGCGCTTCCTCGGGCAGGTGTTCGGCCTGGACGCCGGCGACGAACCGGCCCAGGACGACGGCGAGGGGGAGGGACTCGGCCATGCTCAATCCACCCTCAGGCCGATGTCGTTGATGACGTCGCGCCACTTGATCACGTCGGCGCGCACCCGGGCGGAAGCCGACTCGGGGCTGTCGCCCACCACCTCGGCGCCTTGCTCGGCGTAGAGCTTCTTGATGTCGGGCGAATTCAGCGCGCGGACGACGTCGGCATTGAGCTTGTCGACGACGGGCTTGGGCGTGCCCGTCGGCGTGAACAGGCCATACCAGGTGTCGGCCTCGTATCCTTTGAGTCCGCTTTCGTCCAAGGTGGGCAGGTCGGCCGCCGAGGACGGGCGCTTGGCGCTGGTGGTGGCCAGGCCGCGCAGCTGGCCGGACTTGATGTACGGGAGCGCCACGGGGGCATTCACCATCATCGCCTGCACGCGGCCGGCGATCAGGTCGGTGACGGCGGGGCCGGTGCCCTTGTAGGGCACGTGCGTGATCTTCACGTCGGCCATGCGCTCAAGGATTTCCATGGCCAGATGCGGCGGCGTGCCGTTGCCGGGCGAGGCGAAGTTCAGCTGGCCGGGCTGGGCGCGCACGTATTCCAGGAATTCCGCCGCCGTTTTCGCCGGCAGGGAGGCCGGCACCGCCAGGATGTTCGGGGTGCTGACCAGCATGGTGACCGCGGCGAAGTCGCGCACGGCGTCGTAGCCGGCCGACTTGTACAAGGCCTGGTTGGCCGCCAGGGTGATGACCGGCGTGAAGAGCAGGGTATAGCCGTCGGGGGCGGACTTCGCCGTGGCCGCGGCGCCCAGGTTGCCGCCCGCGCCGCCGCGGTTCTCGATGACCACCGGCTGGCCCCAGTATTCCCCCAGCCGCTGCGCCAGCGGGCGGGCCAGGATGTCGGTGCCGCCTCCCGGCGGGAACGGCACGATCAGCTTCACCGGGCGGGCGGGAAAGGAGCCGGCGGATCCCTCCGCCGCCAGCGCCGCGCTGCCCAGGAAAAACAGGGCCGAGGCCGCCAGGGCCAGTGTTCGCCGGGTCTGGCGGGCAGCAGTTCGGGTGTCGGATATTCCCACGGTTTTTGTCTCCGGATGCGCGTCGTGCTTGCGGCGCGCTTTCTCGTAATGGGTTGATGCCTGCAGTCTAATTACGCTATAAAAACGGATCAATTACTCGAAATTCAAAATACTAGTGAATTGATTTCACTAAAGTGATTCGCGAGAAAAGGGGAGGCGGAAGGTGGAGAATCTCAATGCGTTGCGCGTGTTCGTCCACGTGGCGGAGACGCGCAGCTTTACCCAGGCCGCCAAGCGCCTGGGGCTTACTTCCTCGGCGGTCAGCAAGGCCATTACCCGGCTCGAACAGGAGCTGGACGTGCGGCTGTTGCACCGCACGACCCGTTCGGTGGGCCTGACCAACGACGGCGCCAGCTTCTTCGAGCACTGCCTGCAGATCCTGGGGCAGATCGAGGAAGCCGAAAACTTGCTGGGCCGGGCCACGTCCAGCGCGCACGGGCGGCTGCGGGTGCACCTGCCCGTGGGGTTCGGGCGGCGCGTGATCATGCCGATGCTGCCTCGCTTCCTGAAGCAGCATCCCAACCTCGTGCTCGACGCGGAATTGAGCGACCGCAACGTGGACCTGGCCTACGAGGGCATCGACGTTGCGGTGCAGATCGGGGAGCCGGCCGACGCCCGGCTGATCGCGCGCAAGCTGTGCCACTTGCGCTTCATGGCCTGCGCCTCGCCCGAATACCTGGCGCAGCACGGCGAGCCGCGCACGCCGGAGGACCTGGACGGCCACCACTGCATGGCCTACGTGCTGATGCACACCGGCCGCTATCGGGAATGGCCGTTCAGCAAGAACGGCGTGCCCTGCCCCAAGACCGTGTCGGGGCAGCTCAACGTCAACAACGCGGAGTCGCTGCTGGAGGCGGCCTCGTCGGGCCTGGGCATCGCCATGATCAGCAACTTCACGGCGGCCGAGGCCATCCGCGCGGGGCGGCTGCGCCCGATCCTGACCGACTACGTGGGGGAGGGGCCGCCGGTATCGGTGGTGTACCTGCCCAGCCGCAATCTGTCGATCAAGGTGCGCGCGTTCGTGAATTTCCTGGTGGACGAGATCTCGGGCAATCCCGACTGGGACAAGATCATGCCGTGACGGCCGGGCCGGCCACGCGCGCTCGCGCCAGCAGGTCGGCCAGGGGCTGGGCCGAGCCGGCGCCGAACACGCCGCGCGCGGCCTCCAGGATCCGGGCGGCCGATTCCGCGCCCGCCGCGGCCGAGGCCAGCGACATGAATTTGCCGTCGATCTCGTCGCGCGACATGGGGTTTTCCGGCATGCCGCGCGAATAATCGACCTTGCGGCTCAGCGTCTTGCCCTGCCGGGTGGTGAGCGTGACCCGGCCGCCGTAGATCTCCGGATAGGCGCGGTCGATCTCCGGATCGATCTCGATTTCGACGCGCTGCGCCAAGGCCACCACCTGCGGCTCGACGATGCGCTCGGGCGTGAACTGCTCCAGGTAGGCCTGGCCGTCGAACATCGCCACGGCGATGTTGTAGCGCAGGCTCATCTGGGCGTTCAAGACCGAGTCGGCCCGGTATTCGAAGCCCGTTTGCGTGTCGACCACGCCGGCCACGCCGGCCACGACCCGTTCGACGTCGGCGGGCTTGAGCCCGTTCTCGCGCATGAGGTCCAGCACGGCGTCGACGCAGGCGTGGTTGCTGCCGCAGCAGGCGTAGGGCTTGAAGCAGGTTTCGTCGGAATGCCAGCGGCGGCCCAGTCCTTCGACCAGAAGGCCCGGGCGCGGCGTGTCCGACATGCCGAACAGCAGCCCGCCGTCCTCGGCCTCCAGGATGTAGCGCGGGCCGACGAAGCCGCGTTGCGCCAGCAGGGCCGCCATTAGTCCGGCCTGCGCGGAGCGGCCGGGGTGCATGCGCTTGCTCATTCCGCCGTCGGAGGTAAAGGCCCAGGTTCCCGCCGACTGCGTGCCGGCCAGGCCCAGCGCGCTGGCCGTCGTGTCGGCGTCGAGCCCCAGCATCACGCAGGCGGCCGCCGCTGCCGCGAAGGTGCCCGTGGTGCCGGTCAGGTGCCAGCCGCGCATGCGCGTGCGGCTCGGGTTGCTTGCCTGGCTGACGCGGTTCATGGCTTCGTAGCCCGCCGCCATGCCCGCCAGCATCAGGTCGCCGCCGGCCCGCTGGCGTTCGGCCAGCGCCAGCACCACGGGCACCACCAGGGCGCCCGGGTGGATCTTCGCGCGGCTGTGGTCGTCGAAGTCGAAGCTGTGGATGGCGGTTCCGCCGGCCAGCACCGTGTTGACCGCGCTGACGCGCGCATCGCCGCCCCACAGGGCGGCTTCGGCCGGACCCTGCTGCTCGCGAGCGAAGTCGGCCATGATGCGGCCCCAGGGCGTCGTCAGGCCGTACAGGCCGCAGCCCAGCGCGTCCACCAGGGCGTCGTCGAGAATGGCGCGGGTCTTGGCGGGGATGTCGCCGGGCCTTATTCCCGCGATGAACGCCGCCAGTTCCCGGGTTACGCCGCGGTGATCGCGCGCCAGCTTTTTCCATGCTTCCAGATCGTCCACCTTTGCCGCTCCTTGCTCGAACTCTCGTGTTTGCCCGCGGACTCGCGCCCAGGAACGTCGATGATAGGAGCGATGCGCGCGGGCATCTATCGGCCCCGGATCAGATCAGTTATGAAAGAAATTCAATAACGGCGCAGGCCGGCGCGATTAGACTGTCGGGCGCCGTCCGCCCACCCGAGAACGCCATGTCATTCGTCCCGCCGGAAATCACGCCCGTGTTCGCCGCCGTCCTGGTGGTCACCAGCTTTCTCACGTCGGCGCTGACCGCCGCGATGGGCCTGGGCGGGGGCGTGGCCATGCTGGCGGTGTTGAGCCTGGGCCTGCCGGTAACCAGCGTGCTGCCGGTACACGGCGTGGTGCAGATGGGCTCGAACGGCGGGCGCGTCATCAT
The DNA here is from genome assembly GCF_001571365.1 of Achromobacter denitrificans NBRC 15125. Classification (GTDB taxonomy): domain Bacteria; phylum Pseudomonadota; class Gammaproteobacteria; order Burkholderiales; family Burkholderiaceae_B; genus Achromobacter; species Achromobacter denitrificans. The sequence continues at coordinate 82,739 of NZ_BCTQ01000021.1, forward strand.
CCAGCGCCGCTACCTGGTGGGCAGCCTGCTGGTCTGGTTCACGCTGGGCAGCCTGGCGGGCATCGCGCTGGGCGCCTCGGTGGTGGTCAGCATTCCGGACGCGCTGGCCAAGGGGGCGCTGGCGCTCTTCATCCTGTGGTCGGTCTACCGCAAGAAACCCAGCGCCGTGGCCCGGACCCACGGCAAGACGTACTTCGTGCTGGGCGGGGCGGTGTCCAGTTTCTGCACCATGCTGGTGGGCGCCACCGGGCCGCTGGTCGCCGCGCTGCTCGCCAGCACGGGGCTGATCAAGCAGCCGCTGGTGGCCACGCACGCGGCCTGCATGGTGATTCAGCACGGCATGAAGATCCTGGTCTTCGGTACCCTGGGTTTCGCGTACGCGCAGTGGGGGCCCCTGATCGCGGCGATGATCGCCAGCGGGGTGGCCGGCACCTGGGTCGGCACCCGCACGCTGGACAACCTGCCCGAGGCGACCTTCCGGCTCGGCTTCAGGATCGTGATGACTTTGATCAGCCTGCACATGATCTGGCAGATTTTCTGAGCGCGGGGCGGCCGGGGCCTTGCGCATCCCGTCGCGGACGCGAACCTGCGCGGCTGGTTCGCGGGCATTACCGGCGCGTCCGCCGGATCGCCGCATTCAAGGATATAGTGGTCGCCCTCAAGGTTCCCGCCTTTGCGGCGGGCCAGGATTTTCTCAGCTTCAGGATGTTTGCATGACCATGGCCGCCGAACAGTTTCACGAACGCATCTGGGAGATCCTGGATCCGGTGGAGACGCAGTATTTCGAGGTCGTGGCCGCGCCCGTGCCCGATGCGGAATCGATCGCCGGGCTGGAGGCCGCCGTCGGCTTTCCGCTGCCGGCGGCGTTCGCGGCCTTTTGCCAGCGCACCAATGGTCTGTGCGTGATGGCGCGCGAGGAAGTCTGGCCGCGCGCGAAGGAGTTCGAGGTGGGCCCTGCCTGGACTTTCTGGCGCGGTCTGGTGCTGCTGGGCATCGATGCGCCGGAATTGCCCGAATGGGCCAGCATCTCGGCGCAGCAGCGCCAGCTCGCCGAAGCCGGCTTGCCCGGCATCCTGCCCGTGTTGAAGATCGTGGGCGACGGCAGCCGGATCTGGGGCGTGGATCAGGCGGGGACGCTCGTGGTGATCGACGACATGACCGATCCGGAGCCCCTGGGCGGCGACCTCACCGACCTCTACGCCGAGCAGATCGCCGAACTGATGCGGCGCCAGCAGGATATGGCGTTGCGACTGGCCGAGCGCGCGACGCGCAAGAAGGGCAAGTCGCCGAATTAGCCCGGCCGGAACGCAGACCGATGTATTGCTCGACCATACCCCTAGAATCGCGCCACACCGCCCAACACCGGAAATGATCCGTCTCCCGCTCAGAACGACCGCCCTGATCGCCGGCTTCGCGATGACGCTGGCCTGCCAGGCACAGCCGTCCGCGCCGGCGCCCGCGCCGCAATCGGCAACCGCATCGGCGCAGCCGCCCATCGTCGGCGCCTGGCGCAAGGTGTCCGACGCCCAGTTCAATCAGCAATACCGCTACTCGATGCTGCCTGGCGTGGCCGCCGCGGGCAGCCGGTGGGCTGTCTATGACCACGGGGCCGGCAAGACGGTGTGCTGCCTGGTCGTGGTCGGCCCGGAGATCAGCGAAGCCGAGCTGGACGGCACTTATGGCATTCCGGGCCCGTGGATCACCGATCTGGTCAACGGCTGGAACCTGGATGCCGCGCCGTATCGGCCCCGCGTGCAGTTGCTGCGCGCGGAAGGGGCCTTGCTCGACTACGAATTCGCGGACATGGCCGACGAGCTGGGCGGCTTGCTGTTGCCGGCCCAGGCGAAGGCGGTCGCGCCGCGCACGCTGGAGCTCGACGGCCAGCGTTACGCCGTGGAGCGCAAGGAGGTTCCGCTGGCCAGCGATGACGGCACGGTGCATGCCTACGCGCTGCGCCCGGCCCGGGGCGGCACGCCCTTGGCGGTCGAGGTCCCCTACGGGATCTATTGAGGGCGCTCGCGGGGCAGTTATCATCGCGGCACGCCATGACGATGGAGACGGCCGCGCGAGATGAGTGCAACCCTGCAAGTCACCGAAGAACCGCTGGCCGATGAGGACCTCCTGCTGCTGCGGCGCAGCCGCGGCGGAAGATCGCTGACGGCCGTATTCGCCGGCCTGATGTTCCTGCTGCTGACCAGCAGTGCGATCCTGTTCGTCGTCCTGCTGGCATCCGACCGCAGCTTGCGCCGCGGCGCCGATGGCGTGGTGGTCCTGCTGTGCGCGGCGGCGATGGCGGGCTTTGCGGTCTTTCTTGGACGCAGGCTGTTGCGCCTGCCGCGCGCCTGGCGCCGCTACAACCGGGTATTGAAGGGGCGCGTGCCCAAGCAGATCGTTTCCGGCCACCTGACCGCCTTCGGCCCGGCCGCGGGGCCCGGCATTTGCTACGCCTTCGGCGAGCAACGCGTGGAGGTGGCCCTGCCGTTCTGGAACGAGGTCGCGAGGGACACCCGCAGCGGCTTCCGGCCCCTGACGGCCGCGGCGCTGACGGACCTGCCCGTGCGGCTGCATCTGCTGCCCCTGCAGCCCGACGCGCCGCCCGTGCTGCTGCGGGCCGAATACCCGATGAGCGCGCAGGCCTGGAATTCGGTCGAGGAAGTCAGCGATGCCGACCGCCAGGCCGTGCGCAAGGAAGAACTGGGCGTGCGCAAGTTCCTGTTCGCGCTTGCCCTGGTGCCGCTGGTCGGCAGCCTGTTCCTGGGGCCCTTGGTCCTGCTGGCCGCGTTCTTCGTCCTCATGGGGCTCGTGCTGGGCATGCGCAGCCCCAGGCTGAAGCGCGCCCGCTACAAGCACGGGGTGCGCGGGCTGGTGGAGGAAATCGTGACCTATCGCATGCGCGCGACCAACTCGAACGTGTCCACGCTGGTCCACAACTATCGCATCGGGGGCCTGATGTACCGGGTCGAGCACTTCGGGCAGGCGGCCGCGCCGGGCCAGCGCGTCGAGTTCGAATATCTGGACGCGACGGGCTTCATGGGGCCGAGCGCCTTGTTTTTCCGGATCGAAGACCAGCCGATCATGACGCTATGAGCGCGCGGCGCGCCGCCAGCCGTGTGGAGGCAAACTCCACGCGAACGCGCGCGAGCGCTCAGCCGTATTCCAGTTGATAGAAGTGCTGGCTGGCGATCAGCGTGGCGCCGCAGGACGTGCGCATCCCCTCCAGGGCGGTCATGCGGTCCGAGCTGACGTTCTGCACCCCTTCGACAATGGTGTGCGTGTCGCCGCATTGGGGGCAGGTGACGCGGTCGCCGACGCGGGCCATGGGCTGCCCGAAGATGACGACGGTTTCGTCGCCGGTCACGACGATGCCGCCGTGCGACGTTTTATCGCCTTTGCGGATGACGGAGCGTTGGGACATGTTGCGTGCGAGATACTTGCTTACAGATACGTGCCGTCCGGCGCAAGCCGGGCCGGGCCGACCACGAAGGTGCCGTCGGGCGCCATGCGCACCGGGCCGCCGCCGCCTTTGTAGCTGCCGTCCGGGGCGCGTTGCGGAGTGCCGGCCACATAGGTGCCGTCCGGCGCGCGGGTGATCGGGCCGTCGCCGCCGACGATGGTGCCGTCGGGCGCGCGGCGCGGCGCGCCAGCGATGAAGTGCCCGTCCGGCAGCATGCGGATCGATTTCGTCGTCATGAATGCTCCTTGGCTAGGAGCCCAGATCATAACGAAGCATCATGATGCGCCTTGTAATAGGAAGTGTCATCTTTGAACCTAATACGTAAACAGTTGTGGGATGATTTGCGCCTACTTACATACTTGCCCCTATGACCGACCTCAACGCCCTGTTGCAACCGATACCCGGCGACGCGCCATGCGGCGTAGACCTGGTGTTCTCGCCCGAGTTCGACGCGATCCGCGAGGCGCGCCGGCATGACGATCCCCAGCTCGACCAGGGCGATTGGGTCATCGACCTGAAAGAAGCCGACTGGCCGGAGGTGGCGCGCATTTGTTCCACGGTGCTGCGCGATCGCAGCAAAGACATACGCATCGCGTCCTGGCTTGCGGAAGCCTGGGCCAAGACGCGCGGGTTCGCGGGCCTGCGCGATGGCTACCTGCTGATCGACGGCCTTTGCCGCGATTACTGGGAAGGCTTGCATCCCGTGCCCGAAGATGGCGACGTGCAGCAGCGCGTTGGCAACCTGGCGTGGCTGCTGTCGCGCTCGCAGCAACTCATCGGCGAGATTCCGCTGACCCAGGCCGATGGCGCGCGTTATGGGGCGGTGCTGTGGGAGGCGGCGAGCCAGCTGGCCAACGCCGTGAAGCGCACGCCGGACAACGCCAATGAACTGACGCGCGGCAAGCTCACGCTCGACCGCTACGATGCGGCGCGGCGCGATACGCCGCCGTCGTTCTATTCCGAACTGGACGCGCAGCTTGAGGGCTGCGCGCAATCGCTCGCGCAATTGGAGCGCACGCTGGATGAGCGGCTGGGCGAAGACAGCCCGGCGTTCTCCCGCGTGCGCGAGTCGCTGCGCAATGTCACGGAGCTGGCGCATCGGTTCGCGCGCGACGCCGGCCTGCTGGTTCGCGCCGACCTGGCGGCCGCATCGTCGCCGGCGGCTTCCGCGCCCGCCGTTCCCGCCCGTGTGGAGCCCACCTTGCCCGCCGCCGATCACTTTCCCGCTGTTCAAGCGCCGGCTCATGGCGCCCCGCCGGCCGCCGCGCGCGGACCGATCCAGACCCGCGAACAGGCGCTGGCGCAACTGCGCGAGGTAGCGGATTTCTTCCGCCGCACCGAACCGCACAGCCCGGTCGCGTACCTGGCCGACAAGGCGGCGAGCTGGGGCGAAATGTCCTTGCACCTGTGGCTGCGCACGGTGGTCAAGAACGACGAGACGCTCTCGGGCCTGGAAGAGTTGCTCGGCATCAAGAAGGCCGGCGAGGGCAACTGAGACGTCGCCGGGCGGCCGCAAGTCGCGGCGAGCCGGCAACGCCGCCGTCGCAGCCCCCGGCGGGCGTGGCCTTACCTGGCCGCGCGGAACTCGATGCGCCGGTTCTTGGCGCGGCCTTCCGGCGTGGCGTTGGTGGCCACCGGTTGGTCGGGGCCGGCGCCCATGGCCTCGAAGCGCGACACCGGCAGCCCCTTGTCCACCAGATAATCCCGCACCGCGTCCGCGCGCGCCTGGCTGAGCGCCAGATTGGTGCTGCGGCTGCCGGAGCTGTCGGTATGGCCGATGATCTGGATCTTGTCGGCGCGCAGCTTGGGCACGGCGTCGGCCACGCGGTCCAGCAGCTCGCGGCCGCGCGCCGTCAAGCGGGTGCTGCCTGTTTCGAATTCCACCACGCGATTGCTCAGCAGGTTGTCCAGCACGTCCTGCTCGTCCTTGCCGGCGGACACGCGCAGGCCGTTGACGATCTTGTAGGTGGGATTGAGCGAGGTCGCGAAAGTGCTGGCGATCTGCTGGCGCGAGGCTTCGTTGTCCACCTCTCCGCGCAGCCGGATCTGCGTGCCGTCGATTTCCAGCTGGCCCCGGTTGATCTGCTTGAGCGGACTGTCCAGCAGCTTGCCCACGTGCTGCGACCAGTTGGGCGGAGCGACGACGCCGCCCACATCGATGCGGTCGATCACGTTGCCCACGCCATACACCTTTTGCAGCCGCTGCAGCACGTCGGCCTTGGTGGCCTCGTCCGGCACCGCGCCGCTGGCGACGACTTGGCCAGGCTGGGGAATGACATTGGCGGGAACCACCGTGGCCGCGTCCTGGGCATGCGCCGAGCAGGAGAGGGCGGCAGCCAGGACCAGAAAGAATGTGCGCATGTCCTAGGCTCCGATAAAGACTTCGCGGAAGGTCTCCAGCGCCTGGCGCAGGGAGAGCCGCGGTTGATCCAGATAGCTCGACAGTTTGGCCAGGCCGTGGCTGGCGCTGACGTGGTCGCGCACCCAGGGAGCGTCCTCCAGCACGATGTAGTGCTGCGACAAGGTCTGCGGCGTCGACAGCAGGGTCGCCAGCGTCTGCGGCGACGCGCCGCGAAAGCCCACCACCAAGCGGTGCTTGCCCGCGATCCGTCCGATGAACAGGGCGATCTCGAAGTCGGCGCGATTCAGGAATGGCGCTATCAGCGTCATCCAGTACGTCGCCATCAGATTGATGTAGAGCGGGTCGTCCGGCAGCGGCAGGGCCAGGCCGGTATCCAGCTGCGATGAGCCGCTGGACATGACCGGCGCGAGCAGGATGCCCAGCGCCAGCACGATGTCGTGCATGCTGGCCGCGTGGCCGTTGCCGCGCAGCATCGCTTCCACGCGCTCGATCGTCTGCAGGTCGACGAAGGCGTCGAAGCCGTCGTCGGCGGCGGTCCGGATTTCTCCTTCCAGGCCGTTCAGCGTTTGCAGCACGGCGGCCGGGTCGCCTTCCTGCATCAGTTGCGAGGCAGCCGCGTCCATGCGATTCCACATGCGGCTGAAGGCCAGCGGGCTGCGCGCGATGAAGTCCAGCGGGCGCGACACTTCCACGGAGGTTGCGCTGATGAACGGGAAGCGCCGCCCGGACTGGTCGCGGCTGGGCTGCAAGTGGCCCGCGATGGCCAGCTTGCCGCGCGAGCCCAGCACCGCGAACGGCACCGGCTGGGCCTCGTCGTACAGCGTCTTCCAGTGCGGGTCCTGCGCCAGGATCTCCATGGTGTTCGCCACCCAGGCGTCCAGCGTCGCCATCAGCTGCGGATGCGAGGTGTTCTTGACGAAGTCGCCACGCGACGGAATCTTGCCAAAGTAGGCCGTACGGAACATCGGGGACTGCGGATGGCTCATTGCTGCGCTCCGGCAGGCGTCGGGGCGACGGAGGGTTGAGGGGAAGCGCCCGCGACCGTGGCGGGCAGGCGCAGGTTGCGCAGGCCCTGGCTGCCCGGCTCGGTGCCGCCGGCGCTGGCCGCTTGGGCGTTGCTGATGATGCGCAGCCTGACCGGAACGGTAATGTTGGACTTGGTCCAGCTCATCTCGAAGCTGCCGTCAGGATTGGGCTTGCGCTCGGCGCCGGAAATCAGGCGTTCCAGGCCGAAGCGGCCGGGCTCGTTCACGATTTCGACCGTGGTGCCGTCGAAGGCGGCGGCCGTGATGCGCGCGCCGGGTGCGCCTTGCGCGTTGGGCCAGACGAAGTTGACCCATTGCGGCGGCGTGTTGCGGTAGCGCAGCTGCTGGCCGTCGATCTCGATGGTGTACTCCGTGACGCCGCTCGCGGGTTTGGGCTGGATCTGGAACAGCGTCTGCGGCTGGCTGGCCGCGCCCGATCCGGCCGCGCCGCCCGACAGCGGGGCAACCCATTGCGCGAAGTTCGCGGTGAACGACGGCTGCAGATCGATGCCCATGTCGCCCCAGGTGCGGGCGGTGAGGATGTCGCCCCGGCGCACGGTCAGCGGACCCAGGGTCTCGTTGACGTACTTGGCGATGCTGCCTTGCGGGCCGAATACCTGCGCGATCTCTTCGCCGCTGGCCTCGATGCCCGCCTTGGTCGAGAACGGGTACTTTTCCGCCAGGTTCTGCGTGAAGCCCTGATAGACCTGCGCATTCCAGACCTTGTTCAGTTCGGTCTGCGCGGGCTGCATGGCGACGGCATAGCCCTGGATCAGCGGGCGCACCAGCAAGGGGCGCAGGGTCTCGCGCTGCGCCGGCGTCAGGCCGGCGAGCATCTGCTCGTCCACCAGCTTGAGCGCGTCCGCCAGTTCCGAATCCTTGCCTTCCAGCGTCTGGCGCATCAGCAGCAACGCGCCCGGGCCGGGATCGCCCTGGTTGTTGATCAGGTTGAAGCGCGTGCGGATCTTGGACAGGGCGCCCATGTAGTTGCCCAGCAGCGACTGGTTGTCGCGCGTGACCACCAGGCGCGCCACGTCGGAGAACTCGCGGCCCACCGGACCCATCGGGATCTGTTCGCCGCCCGGCGCCGCCTCGGTCGGCTTGGGCTGGCCCTGGCGCAGGATCACGCGCTTGAACCAGGCGACGACGCCCGTCTGCGCCTGCGTAATGCCGGTGTTGATCAGCGACGGGTTGTCCCAAGACGTCTGTTCATACGTGGTGTTGATCAGCTTGACCAGCGGCGAGTTCTGCGGATCGCCCAGGCGGTTCATGCCGTGCACCGCCTGATCGAAGCTGGTAAAGGGCTTGATCGTGACGCCGCGCAGCATCTTCTGCCATTCCTGGGCGTACTCGGTCTTGTACATCGTCGCCAGGCTCTTCTGGATCTGCTCGGGGCTGCCTTCCAGCGTGAGGTCGTCGCGCGCGTTCACGCCCAGCACCCAGTCGCTCGTCTGCACCTCGCGACGCGCGGCTTCGCCGATGGCCGGCTCGATGTATTGCTCCCAGGCCTCGCGGGTGAACGTGCCCGGCACCGCGTAGCTGCCCGCCACCACGGCGGCGTCGGCCTCGCCCATGATGCGGGCCACGGTCATCGCGGGGTAGCGGGTGGCCGCGCGCGCCTTCAGCGTGGCATAGGCGCGTTCGCGCGCCGGCATGCCCTGCATCACGCTGCGCAGGTTGCCGCGCATGCGTTCGACCATGGCGAGGTTGGTTTCGATCTGGGGCCAGTCCGCGTCCGCCGCGCGCGCCACATAGAACGAGATCAGGCGCTCGGCGCTGCGGATCAACTGGTCGCGCGGCATGGCGCCCCGGTTGGTTTCCAGCCATCCGCGCCAGAATCGGGTGATCTGGTCGGACAGGTGCGTGGGCTCCACGTGCTCGCGGTTGGCCATCATCAAATACGTCTTGAGCGCGTTGTAGGCGTCGTCGACGTTGGTGGGCGAGGCATCCTGGAACAGCGTGTCGCCGGCATTGGCGCGCACCGGCTGGGCCTGGGGCGGCGGCGCCGGGCGGGCGCCGCCGGCCGAGGCGGCCTGCGACACGTCCACGCGGCCCAGGTAGTCCTCCAGGCTGGCCTTGACCGGCGCCAGCATGAACTGGCGCAGGCCGTTGTAGTACTCGGCCAGCAGACGCTGCTTGAGCACATCGCCCTGATACAGGCCCAGTCCCAGCGACAACGGCCGGCTGGTCGAATAGCGGTCCAGCTGCTCGATGCGGTCCTGGAGGATCTCCATGGCTTCCAGGCGGCTTTGCAGGTCGGTGCGCTCGCTTTGCAGGCGCACCACCTTGTCCAGGTCCGCCTGCACGTTGCTGGCCAGCTGCCGGTTGCCCAGGTACGACCAGCTCCAGCCGCCCAGCACCAGGCCCAACGCCAGCACCAGGCCGAAGAAGGTCAGGTAGCGCATGCGAACCTTGTTCGGGCTGGCGTGCTGGCGCACCAGCTTCTTGTCGGCGAAGATCACGCTGGAGAACAGGTCGCGCAGGAAGAAGCCGTTGTGCGAAGTGACGCTGCGCGCCGCTTCGCGCGTGGCCGGGCGCAACGCGAAGCGCTCGGCGAGCTTGTCGGTGGAAGTGCTGCGCGAGGCGCCTTCCTGCAGCGCGCTGGTGAAGTAAAAGCCCCGGAAGACCGGCTTGTACTGGAACGGATTGGTTTCGAACAGCGTGGACAGGAAGGTGCGCAGCGCCGGCTTGATGCCCGCGAATTCCAGCGGGAAGGTCAGCAGCCCCGGGGGCAGGGCGCCGCTGCGGCGCAGCGAGATCTGCGCCGTGCCCATTTCCTTCAGGCCTTCGTAGAGTTCGTCGAAGCGCTCGTCGAACAGCGTCAGCACATCGCGGCTTTCGTCGGCGCCATACGGCAGCGTCGCGCCCCACACGCGGTCGCGCTCGCGGGCATCGGCGTCGGCGAAGAACTCCGAAAAGCCCGCAATCAGGTCGGCCTTCGTGAAAATCACGTACACCGGCGCAAACACTTCCAGCCTGTCGGTCAGTTCCTGCACGCGCTGGCGCAGGTTCTTGGCCAGGTTGATGGCGAATTCGGGGCCGGCGTCCGTCAGCTCGCTGATGCTGGCCGCCACGACGATGCCGTTGATCGGCGCCTTCGGGCGATGCCGCTTCAGCAGATCCAGAAAACTCATCCACTCGTTGCGGTCTTCCTCGTGCACCGAATAGCGGCCGGCCGTGTCCAGCAGGATGCCTTCCGTGGTGAAGAACCAGTCGCAGTTGCGGGTGCCGCCCACGCCGCGCACGGCGGCGCCGTTCTTGTCGGCGAAGGGAAATTGCAGGCCAGAATTGATGACGGCGCTGCTCTTGCCCGCCGCCGGGTTGCCGATGACGATGTACCAGGGAAGCTCGTACAGCGCCTCGTTGCCGGACGTCTGGCCGATCTTGGACGTCTTGATGGTGCGCACGGCCTGCGTCAAGCGGGCGCGCAATGCGTCGATTTCGCTGCGGTTGGCGGCGGCGCCCGTCTGCACCTGTTGTTCCAGCATGTCGCCCAGCTTCTGGTTGGCGCGGCGGGTGCGGCGCCGGCGCCAGAGGTAGACGCAGAGCCAGAGGAGCAGCAGCACGCCCAGCGCCGCGCCGGCCCAGGCCATGCCGATCTCCATGGTGTCGGCGAACAGGAACAGGAACACGATCAGCGCAATCAATCCGATGAGCATGAAGGTGCGCGGGTTGGCGAACGCGCGTCCGCTCCAGTAGCGGAAGTCGCTCATGGCGCTGGAAAATCGAGAAAGCAATCCTGATGGGCTACGCATGGTTTCGCTTTTGTTATGGGGTCAGGCGGTAGCGCTGGCGGCGGGTCGGGAGACCAGCGCGGCAGAGCGCAATGCGGGGTCTTGCAGGGTAAGGGTCAGCACGGGCTGGTCGAACTGCATGCAGGTTTCGCCAGCCACGGCCAGCGCCAGCAGCGATGCCGCCGCGCCGGTGTGGCCACAGGCCAGCCCGACGGACTGGCAGTCCTTGGCGGCGTCCAGGTGGGTAAACAATTGCGAGGCCACGGTCAGCGGTTCCAGGGGGCGGCTGCCCCGGTGATCGGCATCGCTGATGATATGGGCGACGCTGTCGGGCGCGACCTTGGCCGTTTCGAGCAGATCGCGCGCCAGGTCCACCAGCGGCGCCTCGGCCTGCGCGCCGCGCGCGTCGGCCGATTTCCGCCGCTGCAGCACGGGCGACAGCGTGACCCGCAGGTCGGCCTCGGCGTCGGGCGGCGCCAGCAGCAGGCCGGCGGCGGCTTCGCCGGGCACGCGGCCCTGCGGATTGGCGTGCGTCAACAGCGTGGACGCGCTGCCCCAATGGGCGACCTGCTCGGCATCGATGTAGCCGTCGCCGGCCAGCACGATGCGCCATTGCGGTTCGGCCTTGGCGTCGCGCGGCCCGGCGGCGAGTTGGCGCAACAGCAGATCGGCGGCCATGGCGTCGCGCGCCGGGTGTTCGGCGGCGTCGATGCGGGCATCGGGCCAGACCCCGGCGGCCGCTCGCACCGCCGCGAGCGCGCGCTGGCGAGCCGCTTCGGACCAGTCCGCCGGCATCAGCACGTCGAAGCGCAGCCGGGGCCAGTCTTCTTCGCGCGCGGGCACGTCCAGTTCGGTCACGCGAGAATGCGCGTCATGGGTCAGCGCGCGCGCGATATCCGTCAGCAGCGCCGTGACCCGCAAGGTGGCCGCGGCCAGGGCGTCGGGAGGCGCTCCCTGTTCCCGCGCAACGGCGTACAGCGCCATATCGTCCATGTCGGGCACGCGCGCGGCAAAGATCGGAAAGCCTTGCGGCGTCTTGAGTTCGGCATCCAGCTCGGGGCGCTTCTGTTCGGCCAGCGCTTCGGAGATGGCCGCGACATCGGCGCCGGCGGCGGCGCGCGCGGCGACGGCGATGAGGCGCAGCTCGGCCGGACTCGCCGGCGCTTCGGCGGGCGCTTCCGTCCGGGCCTGCGCGGGCGCGGCCTTGGGCGCGCGGGCGGCGCGCACGATGCGCGCACCCGCCCAGAAGGCGCCCAGGAGCGCCAGCGGCAAGGCGAACAGGTACAGCCCGATGTCCACGCCGGTCGGCAGCGTGCGCGACTCCTGCCACCAAATGATGACCGCCAGCCACACCACGGCGAACAAAGCCAGGACGAGCATCCCCTTCTTGAGCACGCGAACCATTATTTCGCGGCCTCCCGCGAGCGCTGCATGACGCCGGGCCGACGCAGCTCCACGTGGCCGAAGTCCATCATCTTCCAGCGGCCGCCCCAGGTCAGGCCGACGAGCTCAGCCGTCTGGCCGAACAGCTCATAGCCGCGCATGGCCCACGGGTCTTTCTCGGAAATCACGATCTTGCCGTCGCGATAGAACGCGCTGTCCGCGGCCAGGCCGAACTGGTGATAGCTCTGGAAGGCGCCGGCGTTCGTGACGTGCGACCCCATGCCGGCGAGTTCTTCCTGCCGCTCGGGGCTGCGGTAGCCCTCGATCAGCGCCATTTCATAGCCGTGCTGCTCGCGCATGATGCGGTAGGCCAGCAGCAACCGCTGACGGAAATCGGCATCCAGCAGATCCCAGTTGCGGCTCGCGCCGCCCAGCTTCGGACGCACCTGTTCGACTTCGCGCGTGGTGAAGGCTTCAGGGGGCAGGGCGGGGGGTGGAGCCAGCCGTTCGCCTTCCAGCAAGGCCTGGATCCTGCGGTCCGGGCCGGTCGTTTGGGTGCTGTAAACGAATGTGTGATTGTGTCGCATGACGAAAGCGAAAAGTGACGGAACAGACACAACTGTCAGCCCGATCGCCACCTGCCAGCGATGCCTTCCTACCCAGTCCATCCACGCGCCGGCCCCTTTTCCGATCGCGCCCGCCGTGCCGCCCACGGCCCCTCCGGCATGGCTCGCGCCGCGCGTGGCGCCCCGTGCCACGCCCTCTACGCACGCGCGAAATCCCCTCATGGCGCCTTGGCGCAGAGCCGGGAAAAACAGGAGCGCGGACACGCCAACCGCCAGTAAAAAATACAGGGGCAGTAGTAACAGCAAGGTAGGTCCCTCATGTGAAGGCGTAATCTTTTGTTCTATTCGTGCATGAGGCAAGTGCTCTGGCGTTGCAAACAGCGTCCGACCCTTAGAAATCGTAACAAGGAGCAATGATCGAAATACGCCTATCGGGTATTCTCGTCGGGCTTGGTTACAGGGGGGCTGCACACGCCTCCTGCTGACACGGGAATCCGCATGGCAGAAGAGAAAGAAGAAGCTCGCCCTACGATGACCGCGCCGAGTCTCCTCAGCGCTTCGCCCGCCGCGCGTGGCGAGGCCGACTCGTCGCGCATCCTGGCCGCCCTGGAAGGGCGCGCGCCGGAAGCTGAAGTCAAACATCTGGCAACGCCGCGCAGCTCGCGCGCGCGGCGTTGGACCGCGCTGGCGTTGTTGCTGGCGCTGATGGCGGGCGGCATCGCGTGGGTGATTGATGAAGAAGGCGCCGTGCCCATGGTGGCGCAGGCCCCTGCCACCGTGCCCGGCGCCGCGGCGCCCGCCGCCGCGCAGCCGCAGGCATCGCTCCCCTCATCGCCCTCTGACGCCATGGACAATCCGCTCAGCGCGCTGGAAAAGCCGCCCGCGGTGGCCTCCATCATCGACGAGGCGCCGCCCGCGCGCGATGCGAACGTGGGCCGTGGCGAACCCGATCCGCAAGGCGAGCCGACCAATCCCCTGTCCGTGCTGGCGATGACGCCGCCGCCCGCCGCCGCGCCGGCGCCCGGTCCCACGCGCCAGGCCGCGGAGCTGCGCGAGCAGCCCGGCAATACGACACGCGCGGCGAAGTCAGCTACCCCGCCGCGCAAGAGCGCCAAGTCCGCCGATACGGATGCCGCGCTGTTGTCGGCGTTGATGAGCTACGGCTTGCCGCCGGCATCGCCGCCGGGCACGCGCGTCTACAAATCGGAAGGCGTCTTCATGCGGGAGATGCCGGGCTCGCCCTTGTCCGAGCGGCTGAAGGAATGCCGCAAGCTGGGCTTTATCGAGAGCGAGCAATGCCGCCTGCGCGTATGCGCGGGCCAATGGGGCACGGCAGTGGAATGCCCCACGCCGCAGGCCAATATCGAACCCTGAATATCTCCCGGCTGGAAACAGCCGGTATTGCCCACGTCCCCACGAGGTTTTCGTTCCATGCCCGTCAACGCAAGCAACGGCAGTTTCAGCGCCGAGTCCCGTCTCTACCGCCTCGATGGCGAGGGCGCGATGTCGTCCTTGCAGGTCGAAGGATGGGTTGCGCGCGAAGGCCTGTCCACGCTGGGCGAAATACGCGTGGTGGCGTTGGCGCAGGATGCCGCGCTGGACCTGAACGACATGGTGTCGAGGCCCGCCACGTTGTGGACCACGCGCGCCGACGGCAGCGAGGCAGGCCGCAGCGGCGTGGTGCGCGCGGCCGAGCTGCTGGGCGGCAACGCGGGCATGGCGCGCTATCGCGTGACGCTGGCGCCGTGGCTGTGGCTGGCCACGCAGCGGCGCGACAGCCGCATCTACGAGAACCGGACGGTGCTGGATATCGTGCGCCACGTGCTGGATGGGTACGAAGGCTACATCTACAAAATATCCGCCGACGTCGAGACCCATCTGGCGGACCTGCCCGCGCGGACCTACACCACGCAGTATCGCGAAACCGACTACGCCTTCCTGTCGCGCCTGCTCGCGGAAGCCGGGCTGGGCTGGACCACGGTTGAAGACGACGGCGCGCCGGCGCGCCACGCCGTGTTGATCTTTGCCGATAGCCGCGGGCTGGACGAAGACGCCGAGTCCGCGGGCGCGGGCGTGCGTTTCCAGCGCGCCCACGCGAGCGAATCGCGCGATGGCGTGCAGGCGCTCGCGCGCCGGCAGCGTCGGGCCGTGGAGCGGGTGACGGTGCTGGCATGGCATGAAAGCGGCAAGCACGCCATCGCCGGCCAGGCGCTGGCCGGCCCCGCCAGCGGTTCCGAGGACGAGAGCGCGGGGCTGGAATGGTTTGAACCCCTGGGACACGGCGGGTTGCTGAACCAGGCGCATGCCCAGTTCCAGGCGACCCTGCTGATGCAGGCGGCGCAGGCCAGCGCCGAGACCTTCATCGGGCGCGGCAATGTGCGCACCTTCCGCTCGGGCACGCGCTTCACGTTGCAGGAGATGTCGCCGCTGGGGCCGTCGGGGGAGGCGGGGTTCGAACCCGTCTTTGCGCTGGACCGCGTGGAACACGTGGGGGTCAACAATCTGCCCGGCCAGAATGACGCCAGCCTGGCCGACAGGCTGGGCGCGCTGGACGATTTTCTGTGCTTCGAAGACGAGGATCCGTCCGCCGCTGGGTTCGAGGCCGGCGCCACGGACGACTTCCACCTGGAATACGGACTCGGCCACGAGGGGACGCGCGACCGGGGCGACGCCGAGATCGGCGTGGGACGCCCCGAGGCGGCCGTGCTGGCGCGCGCGCACGACGTCGGCTACGCCAACCGGTTCCGCGCGGTGCGCTGCGACCGTCCCTGGCGCGCCTCGCCTCCGGCGGCGCGCGGCGCCAGGCTGGCGGGCGCAGCGTCCGCCGTCGGCGTCCATACCGCCATCGTCACCAATGCCGAGGGCGCCATCGAGGCCAGCGGCGAAGACGAGATCTACCGTAACGCGCGCGGCGATGTGCGGGTGCGCTTCCACTGGCAGTCCGACGGCGAAGGCCTGGCGAAAAGCCGATGGGCGCGCGTCGCGCAGCGCCAGGCGGGCGCGGGCATGGGGATGAGCTTCGTGCCGCGCATCGGCCAGGAAGTGCTGGTGCGATTCCTGGATGAAGACATCGATCAGCCCTTGATCGTCGGCGCGCTCTACAACGGACGCGGCGAAGGCGGTATTCCGGCCACGCCCGGCGGCAGGGCGGGAGAGCCGATGAACACCGAGGTGTACGCGGCGGCCACCGATGGCAAGCCCAGCGCGCAGGCCAACCTGGCCAGCGGCAATGCGCCTGCTTGGCACGGCGCGGCGGGCGGCGACGATCAGCACCGCAACGCCGCCGCATTGAGCGGCTTCAAGAGCAAGGAGTTCGGCGGCGACGGCTATAACCAGATTGTGTTCGATGACAGCGACGGCCAACTGCGCATGCAGATCAAGTCCTCGCAGTCGGCCAGCGAATTGAACCTGGGCCACCTGATCCACCAGAGCGGCAACTATCGCGGCAATGTGCGCGGCGTGGGCGCGGAGCTGCGCACGGATGCGTTTGGCGCCGTGCGCGGCGGGAGCGGCGTGCTGCTCACCACGTACTCCTCCGGCGGCAGCGAGCCGGCGGGCGACGCCGCGGCGCCGCTGGCGCTGGCCGGGCAGGCGGACATCATGGCGCAGTCGTTCGATGGCGTGATCGGCGCGCACCAGGGGGTGCGGCTGGCTTCGGCGCGCGGCACGGCCTCGGCGGGCGCGAGCCGGCTGGATGGCGAGCGCTCGCCGCTGGCCGCGATGACGCATGCGGTGTCGGGCACCGTGGCGGGCGATGCGGTGGGCGCCGCGGCCGGCGACGCGTCGGCCAAGCACACGGAGGTGGTCGACGGCAAGGTGCCGCACCTGACCGACCCGCTGGTGCTGATGGCGGGCCGCGCGGGGTTGACGCAGGCGGCGGGGCGCAACGTGCAGGTCGCGGCCGGCGAACTCGTGCACTGGTCGTCGGGGCAGGACCATAACCTGGCCGTCATCGGCTCGCTGCGCGTGCATACCGGCCAGGCGCTGGGCATCGTGGCCGGCGTGCAGAAGGGCGGCGCCGAATCCGGCCTGGATCTTATCGCCGGCGCCGGCGAAGTCGACGTCATGTCGCAGCACGACGTGCTGACGGTACAGGCCCAGCAGGACCTGCGCATGGTCAGCGCCAACGCCGGCATCGAATACGCCTCGCCCCAGCGCATCCGCATCGCGAACGCGGCGGGCGCCAGCATCGTGATCGAAGGCGGCAACATCACCGTGACGGCGCCCGGCCGCATCGACGTCAAGACCGGCAACAAGCAATTCGCCGGGCCGACGCAGATGCCGTATCCGTTCCCGCAATTCACCGTCTGCAAGACCTGCATCCTGGACGCCCAGGAAAGCGTGCAGTCCATCACCGACAAGGCATGACGGCGATGGCTTATTCCTGGCAGGACGCGCTGCTGTCCACGTTCGCCGAATTGCCCCATCACCGCGGCCCCCATGGCGAGGCCGCGCGCGCCTATGTGATCGTGGATTTCCGCGGCCATCCCGATCTGCTGGCGCGGCTGAGCGCCACCGAAGATCTGAGCTTCGGCTCGGTGTGGGCGCAGACCGGCCTGGACATCTACGGCGACGTGGCGCCCCTGCTGATCGAGGTCGACGGCGCGTCGCAAGGCGTGCTGCGCGGGCCGCGCTACGAGGGCTTCAACACCGCGCTGGTGCGCGTGCTGGAGGCCTTGCACGAACGTTCCGGCGGGCGCTACGCGATGATGAGTTTCGCGTCGGCGGTGCCGCTGGAGAAGCTGATTGCACACTTCGGCCCCTTCTGCGACTACGCCTTGCCGGACGCCAGCGAGTTCTTCCTGCACTGGTACGACAGCCGCATCCTGGCGCGCGCCTTGCAGGTCTGGAGCGCGGAGCAGCGCGAGCGCTTCGCCGCGCCGGTGATCACATTGCGCTATGCGCTGCGCGATGGCACGTTGGCGGAACTGAAGGGCGCGGGCAGGCTGTCCGCCCCGCGGCCGGCCGGTATCGAACAGTTCACGCCCGAACAGCACCAGATGCTGTTCGATCTCGACTACCCGGACAAGCTGGCGGTGCAACTGCGCCGTTTGTATCCCGGCCTGTTGCCCGGCGACCCGGGCCAGGACGAACTGGTGCCGCGCGTAGAGGCGCAGTTGGAGCGTGCGCGCGGGCACGGCGTGGCAGGAGATAAGGACACCTTTGACTATGTCGCCTGGGGCGTGGCGATCTCGCCGCGCTTCGATGAGCATCCTGTGATCGCCGAAGGACTGCGCGCCTATCGGGAGGATGCTGAGGGTGGGCTGGCTAAAGCGCTGGAAGGCGTGCCGGATGCGGTGTGGGATGCGGTGCAGGCGCGGCATCGGGCGGGGAGGGATAGCGGCGATGCATAGAAGGTTTGTGGCTGTGGCGATGTCGTTGGGTCTGTTGGCGGGCTGCAATGCAGAGCCGACATACTCTGGCGTCAGTTTTGTCACTTACAACTACACGCCTTGGAATCTGGAGCCCGTTCGCATTCGTGACGCATCGGGTCGTGTGGCGAGTTCCAGCACGCTTCCGCCTGGTGGTGGCGAGGGAAGCGTGTCTTGCTGCTACACGTTCACCGGCACGGAGTTCACCGTGAAATGGAGCGGAGGTGACCCGGATTTGCTTCGCAAGCATCTGTTCGACGACAAGTTCGATGAGGTGATGTTCAAGAAGGAAGCATCGGTGCATTTTCCCGTTGCGATGGCGCCCGACGGTGATGGACCGCTTTATCTGGAACTGCATATCTATCCTGACGAACATATGGAGCTCGCGTTAAGCCGCGATCTGAAAGGGCAAGTCAGAATTCCAATCGTCGAAACCACGCGATGGTTGTACGGAAAATACGGCGCCGAGCTGATCGAATACGAAAACGCGACCGAGCTGAAGCATGTACTCGCAAAAGTCACCAGGCAGGCTTGGATGCGTTATCGCATTGAAGACGGCGAGGACCTGCGCGCGTACATGTATCTCTATTTCATCGTGGCCTCGGATTTCGACAAGGACGCACAGATTGCAGCCCTCTTGAACGACCCGGCCCGAACGCCTGGCGCGTTTGGCACCGCGGTGGCGGTGCTGTCGAAAGAGAAGCTTGCGCAGTTGAAGGCTTCTGGCGCGCCACCTGGAGATAAGAACGTCCGGGGTGGATGAGGTACTTTAAGAACGCCGCGGTATTGGGGGGCGTCCACGCCGATCGGGTCGCCGATAAAGCGGACGGGTACGAGCATGAGCGATGCGTAAGGATGCGCAGAGGCGTCGCTGGCATGACGCGGGACAATTTGGGAGTAAGGAGTGCGCAAGGGATCGATCAGTGTGTTGTTGTGGCTGGGCCTGTTGGCAGGCTGCAATGGCGAACCCACTTACCAGGGAGTTAGCTTCATCACGTACAACTACACGCCTTGGGAACTCTCCTCGGTACGTCTCATCGATGCATCGGGAGCAGCCGCAGGCACCTCTGCAATCCCGCCTGGAGGGGGTGAGGGCAGCGTGACGTGCTGCTACACGCTCAAAGGCACCGAGTTCACCGTCAAATGGCGCGGGGGAGACGTGGACGAAATGCGCACGCATCTGTTCGACGGCAAGCTTGACGACGTGATTTTCAACAAAGAAGAAAAGCTGCATTTTCCCGCCACGAAAATTCCCGATGGCGAAGGGCCAGTGATCCTGGAGCTGCATATCTACCCGGACGAAAACATGGAACTGGCGTTGAGCCGAAGCTTGTTCGGGCAGGTGAGGATTCCGATCGTCGATACGACGCGCTGGTTGTACGAAAAACACCGCGAGGCGTTGGGTGACTACAGGAACATCCACGAAGTCGGCAATGTGTTGGGGAAGGTCGCCAAGCGGGCATGGACACGCTATGGCATCGAGAACGCCGAGGACATGCGTGGCTATATGTATTTGTATTTCGTCGTCGCCTCGGATTTTGACAGGGACCCGGAACTTGGCGAGTTGCTGAAGGATACAAGCAGAAAGCCTGGCGATTTTGGCCGAGCAGTTTCCAAACTATCCAAGGATAGGATCGAGCAAATCAAAGCGGCGGGGACGGCGCCTGGAGACAAGAATGTCTGACCAGCAACTGCCAGAGCAGGACCGCACGCCAGCGTCGGTGTTGAAGGCCATGGCCGAGAATGCGGCTGCCTATCCGAAGGATTCCTGCACCGAGTGCGGGCTGACGCTGTGGAGATAAAGATGTCTGACACTCAGTTGCCGCGCATAGCGGCGCAGCATATGAACCCTCCAGAGGGAGACAAGACGAAGCGGCGAAGTTTCATCCAAGCGTCGAACCAAACGGGAGCTACGAATGCGTAGAGGGTTAATTGGGGTGCTGATTTGGCTGGGCCTATTGGCGGGTTGCAATGGGGAGCCCACTTACTCGGGCGTCAGTTTCGTCACCTACAACTACACGCCTTGGAATCTGGAGCCCGTAAGGCTCAGCGATGCGTCGGGTGGTGTGGCAGGTTCCAGCACTCTTATTCCAGGCGGCGGAGAAGGCAGAGTCTCTTGTTGCTACACGTTTGCCGGCACAGAGTTCACCGTGAAATGGAGTGGAGGCGACCCGGATTTGCTCCGCAAGCATCTGTTCGACGGCCGATACGATGAGGTGATTTTCAGAAAAGAAACATCCGTGCATTTTCCCGCTGCGAAAGTGCCTGATGGGGATGGCACGCTCATTCTGGAATTGCATATCTATCCGGATGAGCATATGGAGCTTGCTTTGAGTCGCAAGTTGGTCGGGCAGGCAAGAATTCCGATCATCGATACCACTCGTTGGTTATATGGGAAATATCGTGATGAGCTGGTGGGATACGAGGATGCTGACCAGTTGGGAGACGTGCTTGCAAAGGTCACGAAGCGGGCGTGGACGGGCTATCGCATCGAAAATTTCGAGGATATGAGGGGATACATGTATCTCTACTTTATCGTGGCTTCAGACTTCGACAAGGATCCAGAACTAGCCGCAGTACTGCAAGATCCCAACCGAAAGCCTGGCGATTTTGGCCGGGCTGTGGCAGCCCTTTCGAAAGAGAGAATTTCGCAGATTAAGGCGTTTGGCCGGCCTGCTGGAGAAAAGAATGTCCACTGATCAGCTTCCAGAGCAGGACAGAACGCCCGCATCGGTATTGAAGGCGATGGCGGAGAATGAGGCCGCCTATCCGAAAGACTCGTGCACCGAATGTGGTATCACGCTGCGTATGGGATTTTTCTTCGACGGGTTCGGCCGAAATAAGGACTTGGATGAGGCAAATCCGACGCTCCTTTCGAACGTGAGCAGATTGTGGATGTCGCACTTCGGCCACGACGATAGGAATATGCCGAGCAAGCAACGCTGGTTCGCACTCTATTATTCTGGCCTCGGCGTTGAACTAAATAAGAGCGCAAAATCGAACCTCATCGTCGACGCGCTTACGCTTGCCGGAGGAAAAGTGGTCGACAAGGCGGTCTCCAGTGCCCAGGATGCCGCGAAGAACATCACGCGTCTTGATGAAGTGCCAAATGTGGATGGCGCGGGGCGGGCAAAAAAGGCGGTCCAGCAGTCTATCAAGGATGGGTCCTACCAGCCCATGGTGAAGGCGTACAAGGATGTCATAAAAGACGTAAAGACCCTTCCTGAGAAAACGGTGAGAATCTGGAATGCCTTGGATCCGGAGCGGATACGCGATCGCACGCAGGCCACAGTTCGCGGGTTTTGGGCGGATTTCAAGAGGAATCCGTTGAAGGTCGCATGGACTGCAACGAAGAACGCCGCTAAAGCGACACTCATGGAAGGCGTTCCGGTTGTTCGTGACAATGCAGCAGTCGCCATGTATATGGGAACGGGCGTGGATAAGCGGTTGGAAGCGGCCAAGCTGCAGTTCGAACAAGCGTATGAACGATCGAATGCAGGCACGGAGAAAGTCGTGCGCATAGAGATCACCGTTTTTGGAGCGGATCGGGGTGGCGTTATCGCAAAGCAATTCATCAACGATATTGTCAAGAAGTACAAGCGTCGTCACGATCAGGATCTGGCAATCATCGGCAAGGATGGTGCGCCCGATGCAAAGATACGAATCCGCTTCCTCGGCTTGTTCGACGCGGTCGCATCAATCATGGATGAGAATACCTTTCTGGGGTTCTTTCCATTTGCCGATCTGCTCAAACAAACGCACAAGGATCGCACTCTAACGGTACCTGCCGCGGTGGAGAAAGCGGTGCACTTCGCGGCGGCGCACGAGCTACGCCGGAACCAGCGCTTGGATTCGCTAGAAAAGACACGTGGCTTGCAGTACCTGTATCCAGGATCGAGCGGCGACGTTACGGGCGTGGCACCGCAGGGATCGCTGGGAACTCGTGCGTCGTTATCTCGAGTCCCACTTCGGGAAATGATGAACTTGGCGCTATCTCACGGTGCCGCGCTCTATAGTATGGAGAATTTACGGAAGAGGGACCCCGCTCTTTATAGAAGAATGAGTCTCGTCGACCCTATCGAAGACGATGGCCAGAAATACCACGTCCAGGAGCTGGTCGCCGCCTACCGCGAACTCGTCAAATACGAACCCGGATGTGATTTCGTGCCGCACATGGAAGTCTTCCTGCGCTGGCTGGCGGTGCGCTATCAGGACCCCGTGTTTCGCGCAGGGATGTCGGACCCCGCCGAGCAATGGATCAAGGATCGGGATTTCTTCACCCCTGAGCAGGAACTCATGGAAGAGCAGAGGCGCTTGAACACTCTGCCGCGGGAGGAGCTGGCCAAACCCGAGACCACGGCGCGCGCGCGCGAACTGGAAGCCCTGGCCAACGAGCGCCGGGAGCGCGCCAATGCCAGCCGGGGCGAAGCGCCGCCGCAGCGGTTCAAACCGTTGTGGGAGCGCCTGGAGGCGGAATACAAGAGCCTTGAGAAGGCCGAGCAGCGGGACGCCGATACCGAACAGCGCCGCCAGGATATGGAGCGCAACAACCCGGAGCAGCTTCGCACGATGGAAAGGTGGGAGCGGGAAGCGATCGTCATGGAGAACATGCGCCATGGGAGAAAGCCGGGCGACCCCGACTACGTGCAGAAAGCCCCCGATCTGCTTGCCGACATGAAGGCGGAACGCGCCGTGCAGAAGCGCCTGTTGAACGTCTGGCGCGAAGCGCGGGATGGCAAGACGCAATTGCCGACCAAGGTCATGACCTTGTTCGACTGGCTGGTGCATGATGCCATGCTGAGCAGCTGGCCCGACCATCTGTTGGCCAGCACCACGATGTATTTCCGCGTGCGCGACAAGGACGTGTTCGCCAAGACCGACGCCAAGGCCGAGATGGATCAGCGCGCCAAGGACATGCGAAACGCTGAGAAAGTGGAGGCCATGGCCGCGCGCAACGAGCAGAACATCCGGCAGATGACGCCCGCGCGGCTCTGACCGGCGGCGTGGTTGTGATAGAGAGACGGCCCTGCAGAGCGGGGCCGTCTTCATTCGCCTGACCGGTTCCTTTGCGGCCGGATCTTACTTCCGGCTGGCCCTTACTTCCGGCCCGGCTTTATTTCTGGCCGTCTTCGACCTCGATAGTCACCATGTTCGATTTCACGTCCTCGGCCTCGATATAGACCTCGTACGTGGCCGGTGTCGCGGGCAGGTGCAGCACGCCGGCCATGTCGGTGGTGAAGCGCGTTTCGACCGTCATGCCGGGCGGCAAGGCGATCTTGGGGGGCGGCGCGCCCTCGCTGGGGTCCACCGACACATTCGGCAGCTTGGGACGCACGTAGTTGAATGCGACGCCGCGATAGACCTTGCCGGTGCGCGTATCCTTCGCCACGAAGCGCGGCAGCTGCGGGTTGTCGACCACGGGCAGGATGCCGCGGGCGCAGATGGGAATCGTCAGCGTATTGCCGTCGCGGATCTTCACGCGTGACGGCGCGGCGATGCGCATCTGCGCGTCGTAGCCTTGTAGCGGCGGCATGCAGGCGTGCTCCTTCTGCGAGTGCGCGGGCACCGAGGCGAAGGTGGCGGGTTCAATCCAGTCGGTAGTCATGATGGGCATGTCGGAATCGGAATTTTCGGCGATGGTCGGCGGCAGTTGTCGTAATCGTCAGCGGGCGGGTGAGGGCGTCAGAACGCCGGCCATCCTTCGGAACAATCCACTTTGCGCACGGCCTTGCTGCAACTCGGGCAGAAGTGGATGTTGGCGCAGGTGATGCCGTACATCACGCATTGCCCGATTTCATCGGTGTACTGCCCGTTCTGGTTGGGGAGGCCAAAGTAGCAGTGGCCACCCATGTTGTAGTAGAAGTGCTGCGGCGGATCCAGCTTGGAGTCGTCGGCCGAGGGGTCTTCGTTGCGCAGGCCGGGCCAGTCGGGGCCGCTGGGCACCATGCCCAGCAAGTGGCCCATTTCGTGGGCCAGCGTTTCCGTCAGGTACGCCTGCGAGTTGGGCTCGTACGGGTCCAGCGTGGACACGAACAGCAGGTTGGTGCCCGTGATGGCCAGGCCGGCGTAGCTGGCGGCCACGGTGTTGAACTGGATGTTGAGCACGCCGCGCAAGGGCGTGGGCGAAATCCGGGTCAGGTCGACAGTCACGGAGAAGACGGCGCCGGAGCTTTCGCGGACCGGCGTCATCAGATGTCGCGGGATGGGAATCGACCGTTCCGCGCCCGAGGCGTCGGTATGAATGTAGCGGGCATGGACGAGCCAGTCGTCGCTGTCGTCGAACTCGTACCAGAGGCTGGCAAGGGTCCGATCGTCGTTGACGATGGGCACGGTCATGACGCGCCCGCCGGGGCCGGCCGGCACGGGCAGGCGCATGTCGCCGCTGGTGCCGGGCGCGGCCAGCCGGTCGACGTGGCACACCACCAGGGTGTAGGGCTCGCGCTGCTTGCCGGGGGAACTGGCATACACGCGGCGCACGGCGTCCATGATGGCTTGCTGGGCGTCGACGTTGTCGGCTGCGTCGACCGCCGAGCGGCCGCGGAACGTCAGGCGCGGCAGCTGGATCATGTCGATGCCGTGCAGCGCGAACTCCGCCGCGACCGGGGTCACGTCGGCCAGATGGCCCGCCGGACGCGCGCTCATGCACATCACTTCCTGGATGTACAGGCGGCGCGCGGTCTCGACGCGCTCCGTCTTGATCAGTTGCCCGCGTTCGTCGCGCACTTCGAACAGGTAGACGTTGCGGCCGGCGGCGGGCAGGGCGATGTCGTCGACGATGCGGGTGCCGTCCGCGTTCGTGACATAGCTGCGCGGATTGGCGTGCGGCTCCTGGTAGCTGGGGCGGCGCCCGCGTTCGCGGCTGGAGTAGGCGATATTGCCGGGGTCGGCCTTCACGGTGATGGTGAAGCGGTGCGAGCCGGGGCGGTTGAACTCCACGTGGATGCGCGGGCGGTTGGTTTGCCGCTCGGTGGTGGTCAACGCGTTGCCGTCGTTCCAGCGTTCGTCCACGCGTTCCAGGTTCACGTATTGGAGGCGCGCGCCGTCCTGGCGGCCGCGATAAGTCGACGTGCCGGGCACTACGCGGCCCGAGTCTCCCGTCGTGGGCGTGTCGCCCGGCAGGTTGGTGCCTTGCGTGCGCGCCACGGGGCCCAGGCCGATGGTGTCCAGCACATCGCGGGCGATCTGCGGCAGCGGGGATTCCGCCACGCCGGGGATCTTCATGAGCACCTCGGCCACCTTGGGCAGCGTCTCGGTGGCCAAGGTGGGCGATTGCAGGATGGCGCCGATCACCCCCGGCACCGCCGAGGACGACAGCCCCGGCATGCTGAGGATGGCGCCGGCGACGGCGGGGATGTTGGCTTGCTTGACGTCGGGCAGCGTGAACAGGGTATCCACGGCGGATCCCAGCGCCGCGGCGCGGTCGCCGGTGGCGTTGAGCGCTTGCGTCATGACGGGCACGATGGCCGCGCCGACGCTGGCGCTGACGCCGCCGGACAGGAGGGGGGACGCGCCCGTCATGGCCGTCGACGCGGCGCCGGCCTGCTGGGCGAAGGTGGCGAGCCCGCCGCCGGCCGCCACGGCGGCGATGCCCGAGGCGCCGGAACCGCTGGCGATTGCGGCGCCGCCTGCCGCGCTGGCGCCGCCGGCCGTGGCTGACGCTCCCGCTGCGCCGGCGTTCGCACCGGCGGCTGCGCCTGCGCCTGCGCCGCCCGCGGCGGACAGGTCGGTGGCGCTCCTGGCCGGCACGCTGTCGGACATGCCGGCCGCGCGCGCCGTCGTGCTGCCGAGCACGGCGTCGGGGCTGGCCGCTGGCGAGACCGTAGTGGGAGGGGCCGTCGCGGCCGCCACGGACACAGGCGCCGAGGTGCCCGGCGTCACGGACGGGGTGCCCGCCGAGGACGCGCCGGCGGGGGCTGATGCGGCGCGGGCACTGGCGCTCGCTCCCGAGTCCATACTCGTCGCAGCGCTGGAACCTGGGTTCGCGCTCAAGCCCGTTGTGCCCGAGGAACTTGCTCCCTGGCCCGAGACGATGCTGGCGTCGGCGCCCGGCGCCGCCACGGCGCTGGCTCCGTAGGCCATGGCCGGTTCGGTAGCCGCGGCTGCGCCGCTGCCTGCGCCCGCGAGGCCAACGCCAGCTCCTGATTGCATGCCCGCCACTCCGGCTCCTTGGGGCAGCCCCGCCGGGGCCGAACCAGGCACGAAGCCTGGCGTTTGCGCGGAAGCATCGGCCAGGAATGGTGTGGTGTTGAGCACGGCATCCGTTCCCGGCGCCGACGACGCGGCGGGCATCGCGCCGGACGTTCCCAATGCGGAAGGCGCGCCGCTCGCCAGGGCGTTCGACGCCGGGAGGGATGGCGCACTCTGCGTCAACGCGCCGGATGCGGACACCGCGGCGGCAGCCTCGCCTTGCGTCGAGGCGGCGGAGGATATCGAAAAGTCGCCGCCCATGGCGCTGCCTGCGGCTACCCCGGGCGCGGCCGCGCCGGCTTGGGAGGCGATGGACGGCAGCGCCGCCGCGGTGGGCAAGCTGCCATTTGCCGTGGAGGCAAGGGAAGCCAGCTGCCCGGCATCGCTGGCTGCCGACGCCGTGGCGTCGAGCAGGCTGCCCGCGCCCGCGCCAAGCGATGCGACCAATGCCGCATTCGGCGGCGCGCTTGAGCGCGCCGTGGCGTCGTCGCTGCTCGATTCGTTCTGCGTGTTGCCTGCCTGCGAGTCGTGGGGCGGGAGCGCCGGGCGCGCGGCGCCGTCGAAGACCCGGTTGCCGGAGGACGGCGAGGAGGCCGCGGTGGAATGCGCGGCGCGGCCGGCGGCGAACGATCCCAGCGCGGTTTGCGCGGCATCCGTGGACCCAGGTCGCGGATGGTGCGCGACAGGCGCTGCATGGGCGTGTTCCCTCGTGCCGCCCGACGCGGGGCTCGCAGAAGGGGCTGCGGTGCCGGAAGCAGCGCTGCCCTGCTCATCGGCGCGGTGACTGCCGCCTTCGGCGTGGGCCTGGGTGGACCGGGCCGCCGCCATCGTCACGGCAACTGTCGCCAGCATGCCAGGGATTGCTCCCGACGTGCCTATGCGGCCTGCATCCAGCGGCGAGGCGTCGGCGAGGCGGCTTGCCAGGGACGGCGAGGTCTGGATGCGAGAGGCCAAGACCTCCGGCGCGGCGGGGCGGTTCATGTCCGCCGATGAGGCGGAGAGCGTGTCGCTCGCCCGCGCGGCATTCAACGGGGAGCCCGGCGGCGTAGCGCCGGCGCCGCCTTGCGCCAAGGCTCCGGTGGCGGCGATGCTTGCGCCGGCCATGCCGGCGGCAATGCCTGCGCCCGCATTCGCGCCCGCGGCGTCGGCAGCCAGGCCCGTCGCGCTGCTGGCGCCTGTTGCCATTGCGGCAAGGTTCGAATCCTGGCTCGTGCCGGTTGCGTCGGTTGCGCCAGCGAGCACACCGGCCTCGGCGTTCAAGCCTGCTTTCGCGGCGATCAGGTTGGCGTCGGCCGTCGTGCTCATTGCTCCAGGGGGAAGACCTGCGGCAGCGCTTGCGCCGGCTGCGTCAGCGGCGAGGCTCGCGCCTGCGGACATGTCTGTCGTTCCCGCGGAGGTGCTCGTGATGGTGCTCACGCCTGTTTCGGCGCCGGCGAAGCCTGCGCCGGCCGTTGCGGCCATCGTTCCCGGGGGAAGACCTGCGGCAGCGTTTGCGCCGGCTGCTTCAGCGGCGAGGACCGCGGCAGCGGACGTGCCTGTCGTTCCCGCGGAGATCCCCGCGACGGCGCTCGCGCCTGCTGCGCCGTCGGCGAGGCCTGCGCTGGCCGTTGCGCCCATTGTTCCAGAGGGAAGGCCGGCGGCAGTGCCCGCGCCCAGGGCTCCCGCGGATAGGCTCACGCCATCCGTTCCAGCGGCCAGGCCTGCGGCAGTACCGGCACCTGCTGTGTTGGCGGCGATACTCGCCGTCGCTCCCTCGGAGGAGAGCGCGGATGCATCCGGGGGCGTGGCGGCAGTGCCGAAGGCGTCGCCTGCCGCCGCGCCCGAGGCCGGACCGGCGGCTGACATCGTGGCGGCTTGCGCTGGCATCGCGGTGGCGGACGGTGCAGGCGTCGCGGAAGCCGAGATCCCGGTTGCAGGCGTTGCGTTTGCCGTTGGCGCAGCCGTCCCAAGTGCCGATGCCGATGTCGACGCCGACGCCGGCATTGCAGCGGCGTCCGCCGTCGTGTTCATGTTCGTGGCGGCAGGCGAGGAGGCTGCGGATTGCGACCCGTGCGCGGCCGTCGCGTTGCCTTGCGCGCCATCGGTGCCGATCCCGGCTGCGTGAGCTGCCGGCGCGGCCGATGCCGGGCCGGCAGCTTCAGGAGGCGTGGCCGGGGATGCCGGCGCGATGGCTCCCGTGGCGTCTGCGCCGCCGGCAGCGGCGCTTGCTCCTGCGGCGGCGGTCGGAACGTCAGCATCGACGCCGGCGGCCCCGGCTCCCATCCCCGCCAATCCCGCCGCGCTGCCGATCATTTTGGACGCCCCTTCGGGCGCGACGGAAGCCAGCATGTCGGTGGCCGCGGGCAGGGCGGACATGGGGTTCTTGACGAATTCAGCCGCCTTGGAAACGGCGCCCGCGGCGGAAGCGGCGCCGTCCAGCAAGCCGCCCGCGCCGGGCGCTACCGCGGCCAGCAGACCCTTGGCCGCCGGCAGCGCCGACATGGGGTTCGCGACCATGGCCTGCGCCTGCGAGACCAGGCCCATGGCGTTCTTTGCCGTATTCAGCAGGCCGCCGACGGCGGGGCTGGCGCCGCCCAGCAGCCCGGGGGCGGCCGACAGCGCGCTCATCGGATTCTTCGCCATGCTGGCCAGCGTATTTGCCTGGCCCGCCAATTCCGACAGCTTGCCGGCCGCGCCCGCGGCGCCCGTCGCGCCGCCAAAGCCCGCCATCAGGCTCGTCCCGGCCTTCTTGGCGGCCGTGGCGAAGGCGCCGTCCTTGTGCACCAGCTCCGCGCTCACGATGAGCGGATCGTCGACGGTGGTGCTGGGCAAGGCGGGCAGGCTCGCGGCATCGCTACCGGGCCCGACGAAGTTGTGCGTGGCGCCCTTGACCGAAAACAGGCCGGGGCCCTTGAACACGATGTCCGCGCCGTCGAGCGTGACGCTGCCGCCCGCCGCCTGGAGGGTGACGCGCTGGTTGCCCAGGATTTCGATGCCTTCGGCCGACGACGTGACGGTGATGTCCTGCCCCGCCAGCGCCTCCAGGATATCGGTGTGCGCATGCAGGGAAACGGGCGCCTGCGCCGAGATCGCGCGGATCGGGCCCTGCTGCGCGAACACGCTCGCGGAGCGGGCCGAGACGGCGGCGTACGTTTGGGTGGCCGCCACGTGCGCATCGGATTGCGCGGTGGCATGCAGGTGCTCGCCGGCGTGCAGCACGGCGCTGGCCGGCGTGGCGAGGTTCAGCGAATTCGGCGCATCGACCAGCAGGTGCGGGCCATCGATGCGTTCGATGTTGGCGTCGGCCGAGCGTTGGCCGTTGACGGCCTTGCCCGCGTTCTGGCCATTGACCTGGCGCGTGTAGCGGCCATCCTGCTCCGGATCCAGGGCTTTGAGCAGCTCGTCGTAGCCTTCGGCCGCCGCCAAGGGCCGCGCCTGATGCTGGCTCGCGCTGTCGTTGAGCCGGCGCGAGGCGTCCTGCGCGCCGCGCAGCAGCAGCAGCGCTTCCTGGGCATCGGCCTGCGTCGACTTGGCCTGTTCGCGGGCCGTGGCCGATATCAGCATGCCCTGGCCCGAGCGCACCACGGCCCAGGCGTCCGAGCGCAGCTCGAAACCCGTGCCTCGCCATTGGCCCCGGCTGGGGTCGTCCAGGTCCTGTTCCACCAGGTGGCCCAGGCCCAGTTGCGTGGCCGCGGTGGAACTGGCCAGGCGGGTGCGCAGCTTGCCCTTGGTGTCGTCGAAAACCCACTGGTTGCGGCCGGCGCCGTCCAGCCCCTGGCTATGCCAGCCGCTCAGCACGCCCGCGTGATTGGCATCGCCGTTTTCTCCCGCGGACCAGGGCGGCAGGTCGGCGTCGTTGTAGAGCTGGCCCGCCACGACGGGCTGGTCGATATCGCCGTCGATGAATTCGACGATGACTTCGGTGCCGCCGCGCGGCAGATGGTGGGCGCCCCAGTTCGGCCCCGCCTGGGCGCTGGCCACGCGCAGCCAGGTGCCGGACCGATCGTCGCCGGGCGCGTTGCCGCTGGCGTCGCCATGGGTGCGATGCGACAGGCCGCCAGTCAGCGGCTTCTCGCCCCGTTGCCACGGAAACTGCACCTTCACCCGCAGGTCGCGGTCGGACGTGATGGGCGCCTCGCTGGCGCTGACCACCACGGCGGCCAGGCCTTCGGGCGCCGTGGGGCGGGCGCGCCAGGCCGGCATCAGCGCCGCCGCCTCGGGCTGCGCGCTGAAACGGTTGCGATAGGTGCCGCGCTCCATGTCCGGGGTGTTCAGGACCTGCGCGGCCTGGCCGCCCAGGTTGTTGGTGGCTTCGTGCGTTACGTCGACCAATACGTATCGATTGCCGGCCAGCTCGTCGATGGCCTGCCCGCCGCCGCCTTGCGCGTAGCGGTCGTGCTGGCTCAACGCGAAGATCCGGCCCGGCGCGAGCGAGCGGGCCGTGCCGGCGCCCTCGAACCGCACCAGCCGCGACTCGTGCGCGCGCAGCGAACGCGCCGCGCTCTGTTCGGCGGCGTCGTCGTCGGCATAGCGGCCATGGCCCGCGTAGTCGTAGTCTTCCAGCACGGGCAGCGCCTCGACGCGGACTTGCGATTGCGATTGGGCGGCATGCGCGGTCAACGAGCGTTCGTTCCACGCCGCGCGCGCCACGCTGTTGGGGCGCACGGACTGCGCGGCGGCAAAGCGCGTGATGCTGTCGCGGGTTTCCGTGGCGTCGCTGCGATGGAAGCGCAGCGGCGACGAGGGATCTTCCGGGCGCGCCGCGTCGGCGTCGAAAATCACCACGCGATGCCGCGCGCCGCCTCCGGCGCCCTGGGCCTCGTCCTGCTGGTGCTCGAAGCGATAGCACAGGCCGGCTTCCGCCAGGATGCGCTGCACGAACGCCAGGTCCGATTCCCGATACTGCGTGCAGACGGGACGAGGCTTGGGGGCATGGGTGAGCTCGAAGGCGAACGCAGCCTGGGGATAATCCGCAAACACCTCGCTGACGATATCCTGCACCGACAGGTCCTGGTAGACGAAGCTGTCGCGGCGCAGGGCCAGCGCGGCCATCCACGGGGCGGCGTGCAGGCGGTAGCGGGCCAGCCCGCCGTCGGCTCCCAGCGCATCCACGCCCTCCACCACGGCGTGCCAGCGCCGCATCGAGCCATCGGCCTGCAGCAGGCTGACGGAAATCTCCTTGCCCAGCAAGGCCGCCACGTCGAGTTCGGCGCTGGCCGCCAGGCAATCCAGCGTCAGCGAGAACAGGCGCGAGACGCCTTCGCGCAGGCTCATGTGCTCCACCACCAGCTCTGCGTCCAGCGCGGTGGTCAGGCGCAGCAGGCGCGCTTGTTGCGACAGGGTGGCGATGTTCAGCGTAGAGTAGGCCGGGGCGTTGGAAGGCAAGGCGTTCATAGGGCTGGGCGATATTCGATCGGCGGTGCCGTAGGCGCGCGGGGCGCGCCGGAAGGGACGGGGAATTGCGTGCGCGGCCCGAGCGGGCCTTGCGGGTTCTGCCTGCCGCCGCTAGGGCAGCGAGATCGTCAAATGCGCCGCGCGCGGGCCCAGCTTGACGATGTCGTGATAGGGCGCCATGGCGGTCTGCATTTCGGTGTTCAGGAAGTGGCCCATGCCCAGGAACGCAAGCAGGCCCAGCAACGCGAACAGCGCCATGACCGACCACAGCGGCACGTCGCGCTTGAGCGTGTGCGCCACCTTGTCGGGCAGCGGCCAATGGGGCGCGAAGCCGGTGCGCTTGCCGCGCAACAGCGCGATCTCGTCGCCCAGCCGCGCCGTCAGATACCCCAGCTTTTCCTGGCCTTCGATCAGGTACTTGCCCTGGAAGCCGAGCAGCAGGCACATGTAATAGATTTCCAGCGATTGCAGGCGCGGCGCGCCCTGCGCGCGCAGGTCTTCGAGCCGGGCGAAGAAGTTCTCGCCCGCCAGTTGTTCGCCGAACAGCGTGAGCTGCAAAGGCTGAAGCATCCAGGCGTCGCGGATCGCGAAGCGGGAATTCAGCACGGTCTCGTCCACCGCGGCGCAGAACGCGTACTTGGTGGCGTATACGTCCTCGGCGGCAATGTCCATTTTCTTGGCGGCGCGCTCGTAGTCCGCCAGGAACTGCTGGACGCGCGCGGAGAAGGCGGCGGCGTCGGTGGGCTCCTGTCCGCTCTTGAGCAGGAACAGCATCAGGAAGCCGTCGTACAGCAGGTCCAGCAATGACTTGGCGGGGCGGCTTGCGTGGAATTCTGCCGCGCGCGGGGGCAGCGTTGCGCCAGGCATCAGGGAAGGGGCGTCAGCGGTCATGGCGGTGTGGTTCCTGTCAGCGGGTCACTGCGATCAAATCCAGCTTGAGTTCGGGAATGCCGGCGGGCACGTAGATGGCGATGCTGCGCGCCTGCAGCATGCGGTCATACAGCGAGCCGCGCGTCTGCAAGGCGAAATAGACGGCGCCCGGCTTGACCGGCACGGCGGGCGGCACCTGCGGCGTGTAGGTAAGCGGCACGCCCGGCATGGCGGACAGCACCAGCTTGTCCACGTCTTCGGGCGCGCCCACCTTGAAGCGCATGGGCACGCTCTCCGAGAGCTCGGCGGCGGGCATCCCCGCTTGCACCGCCAGGTACAGCGATGTGGTGTCGTCCAGTTTTTCCGAATCGAGCCGGCCCATGTGGAACGACGGACGCAGCTCTTCGAGCACGATGGAGAAGTAGCGCGTCGAGATCACGGTTTCGAGCAAGTCGCGCAGGATCTCGTCCATGCGGGCAAACGCCGGCCCGGGCGCGTCGTGCCGGTACACCGGCAGATCCGCCAGCGTGTGCACCTTGGAAAACGTCATCAGCGCGCCCGCCAGCCGCGCCAGCTCCTGGAACAGGCGTTCGGGATGCAGCTGCGGATGATGGAACAGATGCGACAGCGTGGCATAGGCTTCGTTGGCGGTGTGCAGCAGCCAGAACGAGGCGACGTCGCCCGAGCGGAACTCGATGATGTTCTTGCTGGGCTCGCGATGAAAACCGTAGAGCGCGTTGACCTTGGCCTGCAAGGCGTCGAGCAGCCGGCGCAGCTGCTCGTGCAGCGCGCCCGAGGCCGTCAGCGACAGGCTGGGCGCGATGAAGGTGGTGTCCAGCTCGTAGCCCGCGCTGGCCGTGCGCCGCACGCGCGCCACGGGGATCGCCAGCAGTTCGTCGCGCGGTTCGAACTCGGAAATCAGGCGCACGTCCTTGCTCAGGAAGGCAAGCTCGGCGGTCGTGGCCCCGGTATAGAGATCGGGCGCGGGCGCATCGTTGTGCGTGTAGCGCGTGTCGAACCTGCCCGCGGCCTGCGCGTCGCGGTAGTTGCCGCCTATCGCCTTCAATGGATGGATTGCCAGATAGAACACGGCTTCGCTCACGCCGTCCAGCGCCGTCAGCGCAACGGGCGGAGGCAGCCCATCGCCGTGCGGCGCGCTATAGAGTTCGCCGTCCGGAAACACGGCGCTCATTTCGGTGGCGCGCAACATGCCGTTGGCGAGCGCCGAGGCATCGAAGCGCGCGGAGCGCAGACCCCACGCATAGGGGTGCAGTGCCCGGGCCATCTCGGCCAGCCGGTCTTCGTGATACGCATCCTGCCGCTGGAAATGCTGCGGGCGGAGGAACAAACCTTCGCCCCAGAGGACTTTGGCTGAGTAACTCAAAATAGGCGCTCCCTCTTTCTTTCTTGATTTCTCTATCGCTATATATAGATAGAAGGGTTGGATGGGCGGCGGGCGGCCGAGATGCGCGTCAACCCGGACACTGCACGCCGGATAAACGTGACGGATCGTAGGTGGGCATTCCCGCCGGTAACGTGGGCTTGCCCGTGGCTACCGTCAGCGCACACGCATGCGCGCCCAGGACGATGCCGCTGTCCTCCGCGTCTTCTACCTTGAATACGTACTTCCAACGCATCGGCGCGGGGGCATAAAACAGCCCGGCGACGGCGATGTAATCAGCTTGCTTGGGGACTTTCTCGACGGTTTCGTAACGCTGTCCCGGCGTGAGCGTAAGTTCGCGCGAGCCCAGCACGGACTCCCCCAGCGCCGCTTTCTCCCCGGCAGTGTCTATCAATTGCGTGAGCGGCGCACGCTGGAATTGCTCAGGATTGTTCAGGTAGTATATTTTTGTAACTACAGCCATCGACTGGCCGCTGCCGGCATTCAAATTTTCTCCGGCATGAATCGCCAAATTCACTTCCACCGGCGCGTTTTCGGGCTTTTTCAGGCCTGCCATCTCCATCGCATTACCCGTCAAACCGGCGACCGCTCCAATGGCCGATACAGCCGCGCATCCAGTAACGGCGCTGCTTGCAAGCGCACACGCCATCACCGTGAACAACCGTGATAAATGGATATGTTTAGTCATGGCCCTTTATACCGGAACTGTTTGAAGCAATACAGATCACGGCATGATGCGTGCAGATTCGACGCAAGTAACATGAAGACACTCGCTGTAGCGCTGCGCTAACAAAAGGTTGTTGAAATACGGCCCCTAGTTACAACCTTGCTAGGTGCTTAAAAAATGCCCTTTCACCGCCTCGTTGCCATCGCAGGTGTCGTTACGCTGATGGCCGGCTGCGCGTCCGTTAAACCGCAGTCGGAAGCCGAATACAAACAATCCATGGCCGCAGCGCAACAGACGCTGGAGCAGAAGGGCGCCGACCAGGCTGTCGCGCAGTTCGAAGAGATCGCCCAGCGCAATCCGTCCAAGGGCGCGCCGTGGTCCTACATCGCGAAGATCCGTTTCGACGAACAGAAATACGGCCAGGCGATCGTGGCCGCCGATGAAACCTTGAGCCGCGAGCCGGACGATTTCGTGGCCAAGACGGTGCGCGCGGTAGGCGGCCTGCGCGTGGCCATGCAGTCGCTGGCCGATCTGCGCGCCGACGCGCTGCTGGCCGGCAACGCCCGTGAGGACGCCGTGGCGCTGGCCGCGTCGATGCGCGAAACGCTGGGCCAGGATGTGCTGTTCCCCGAGGGCCGCCGTCCGCCGCCGCGTCCGCGCCAACCGCGCAAGGTCGATCCGGCGGCAGGCGTACCTGCGGCAGGCGCTCCTGCGGCCGGCGCCCCGGCTGCTGGCGCTCCGGCTTCCGCCGCCGTGCCCGCGGCCGGCACCTCCGCCCGCGCGCAGCCGGCGGCCTCGCCCTCGGTGTCGCCGGCTGCGTCGCCGGCCG
>NZ_BCTQ01000022.1 GCF_001571365.1 Achromobacter denitrificans NBRC 15125
TCCAAGCGCATCGTGCGCGAAGGCGGCAAGGCCCGCATCGTGTTCGCCGAAGGCGAAGACGAGCGCGTGCTGCGCGCCGTGCAGGTGGTGGTGGACGAAGGCCTGGCCCGTCCGATCCTGGTGGGCCGTCCGTCGGTGCTGCTGACGCGCATCGAGAAGCTTGGCCTGCGCCTGCGCCTGGGCGAGGACGTCGAAGTCACCAACCCCGAATACGACGAGCGCTTCCACCAGTACTGGACGACGTACTGGGAACTGATGTGCCGCCGCGGCATCACCAAGGAAATGGCGCGCGTGGAAATGCGCCGCCGCATGACGCTGATCGGCGCGATGATGGTGCGCCTGGGCGATGCCGACGGCATGGTCTGCGGTTCGGTCGGCGCGTATCACGACCATCTGCGCTTCGTGGATGAAGTGATCGGACGCCGCCCCGGCCACAACGTGTACGCGGCAATGAACATCCTGCTGCTCAATGAGCGCACGGTGGTGCTGGTCGACACGCACGTGAACGATGAGCCCTCGGCCGAACAGATCGCGGAATTCACCGTGGCGGCCGCCAACGAGATGCGCCGCATGTACCTGGCGCCCAAGGTGGCGCTGCTGTCGCGCTCGAATTTCGGGTCGGGCAGTTCGGCTTCGGGCGCGAAGATGCGCCGGGCGCTGGAACTGGTGCGCGAGATCGCGCCGGACCTGGAGATCGACGGCGAGATGCATGGCGATTGCGCGCTGGATGAAGCGCTGCGCATGCGGATCCTGCCGTCCTCGTCGCTCAAGGGCGAGGCGAACCTGCTGGTGTGCCCGAACGTGGACTCCGGCAACATCGCCTACAACCTGCTCAAGACGGCGGCGGGCAGCAACGTGGCGGTGGGTCCGTTCCTGCTGGGCGCGAATGCGCCGGTGCACATCCTGACCTCCAGCTCCACCGTGCGCCGCATCGTCAACATGACCGCGATGACGGTCGTCGATGTCAACACACCACGTTGAAGTACGGCCGGCCGGCCCGGCGTGCCCGCGCACGCCGACCGGCCTGGTCCTGACCGGAGGCGGCGCCCGCGCCGCCTACCAGGTGGGCGTGCTCAGCGCCATCATGGAACTGCTGGACCCCGACTGGCATACGCGTTTCCGCAATCCCTTCCAGATCATCTGCGGCACGTCCGCCGGGGCGATCAACGCCGCCGCGCTGGCCTGCCGGGCCGACCGCCCGCACCTGGGCGTGCGCCGCATCCGGCGCCTGTGGTCCTCGCTCAATACCGACATGATCTACCGGGCCGACGCGCCCGGCCTGATCCGCACCGGCGTCCGCTGGCTGGGCCTGCTGTCGCTGGGATGGATGTACTCGGGGCTGACGCGCAAGCGGCCCACCTCGCTGCTGGACAACAGCCCCATGCAGGCCCTGCTGGGCCGGGTGCTGGATTTCCAGCACCTGCGCGCCAACCTGGAAAGCGGGGCGCTGTCCGCGCTGGCGATCACCGCCTCGGGCTACACCAGCGGGGAGCACCTGACCTTCTACCAGGCGCACACGCCCATCGAGCCGTGGCATCGCTATCTGCGCCTGGCCATCCCCACGCCGATCGGCATCGATCACCTGATGGCCTCGTCGGCCATCCCCTTCGTCTTCCCGGCGCGGCAGGTGCAGGTGCACGGCAAGGGCGAATGGTGCGGCGACGGGTCCATGCGCCAGCTGGCGCCGATCAGCCCGGCCATCCACCTGGGGGCGCATCGCGTCCTGGTGATCGGCACGGGCTTCCGCGACGATACCCACCCCGAGAACCGCGAGGACTCGCCGCCATATCCGTCCCTGGCCCAGGTGGGCGGGCACGCGCTGGCCAGCATCTTCCTGGACGGCCTGTCCTCCGACGTCGAGCGCCTGCAGCGCATGAACGCCCTGATGGAACTGGCCGGCGACGAGGGCGGGGGCAGCCTGCGCCGCGTGGATGTCCTGACCATCACGCCCAGCCAGTCGCTGGACCTGATGGCGCTGGAGCATCTGCAGGACATGCCGGCCCAGGCCCGTGCCCTTTTTCGCGTACTCGGTGTATCGTCCGACCCAGGCCGTCCGGGAGGGGGATCGCTGATGTCCTACCTGTTGTTTGAATCCAGCTACACCAAGCGATTGATTGAACTGGGTTATGCCGATACGATGCAGCGTAACGATGAAGTGATCGCCTTTTTCAAGGAGGCTCAGGCATGACGCGCAATGGCCAATCTACTTTGCAGCGGCAGCTGCTGCGCGGCGGTGCGCTGGCCCATGAAGGGCTCGACAAGAAGGCCGTGGTGGACGCCGCTCATGAGCTCGGCCTGGCCTTGTTCGTCGCCAACTGCGATCCCGCCCGCAGCCGTTCGGCGGTGCTGCGCGCCATCGTCAAGGCAGTGGACTTCCCCGAGTATTTCGGCGGCAATCTCGACGCGCTGTACGACTGCCTGTGCGACACCGTGCTGGACCACAAGACCGGCGTGGTGCTTTGGCTCTACAAGCTGCATTCGGGCGATCCGGCGCTGGAAGAAGACGCCGCCCTCATCGAAACCGTCTGCTCCGATGCGTCCGATTTCGCGCGCGAGAACGGCCGCGTCTTCGCCTACGTCATCGAGCACGCGGGCAAGCATCCCGACCCCGAACCCGGGGTGGCGGCCGCGCCCTACGGCGAAAACCACTGATCCGTTTACCAGCCCAGCAGCGCGCTGACGGCCGACGCCAGCGCCAGCCCGGCCGTCTCGGTGCGCAGCACCCGCGGGCCGAAGCGCACCGCCTGGACGCCCGCCGCCTCGGCCTGGGCCAATTCCTTGTCCGACCATCCGCCCTCGGGGCCCACCAGCAGGGTGAGCGCCGGCAGGCCCGGTGCCGCCCGGAGGCGGGCGGCGAGGTCGTCCGCGGCTTCCGGATGGCACATCAGGCGCAGGTCCCCGGACGGCTGCGCCAGCCACTCGGCCAGCGTCAACGGCGCATCCACGGCCATCAGCCGGTTGCGGCCGCATTGCTCGCTGGCGGATTGCGCGATGCGCTGCCAGTGCGCCACGCGTTTTTCCAGCCGCGGCCCCGACAACTGCAGCACGCTGCGCTGCGCCGCGACGGGGCAGACGCGCGCCACGCCCAGTTCCACGGCCTTTTCCACCACCCAGTCCATCTTGTCGCCGGATGGCAGGCCCTGGACCAGGGTGATGCGCCCGCCCAGTTCGGCCTCTCGCGGCGCGTGCTCGCCCAGCTGGGCGAAACCAGCCTTGCCCTCCACCTCCAGCACGGCGGGAAACTCGCCGCCCCGGCCATTGAACAGCACCAGGGCTTCGCCCTCGCGCAGCCGCAGCACCCGCAGCGCGTGGTGCGCCAGTGCGTCCGGCAGGGCGACGCGGGCGCCGGAACTGAGGGGAATGTCGCAGTAGAAGCGGGGAGCGGACATGGGCGTTGCTGGGATCGCGAGGAAATGGCGGCAGGCCGGCACGGCGGGCGCGTCCTGGGGGGCACCATTATGCCGCCGGGCCGCCCCAAGGTAAAAACCGCCCCTCCAGGGGCGCGCAGGCCCACCTTACGGCCGATGGCCTGGGGCAAACCCCTGGATGCTAAAATCCCTTGCTTCGCAACCTACTTAACTGGCCCTATTTTTCTTCTAGGGATGCCAGCTTCAAAGAGCCTTCCGAATGAGCAATCCGACCGCCCCTAAACTTGCCTTGGCGGATGCCATCCGCGCCCTCGCGATGGACGCCGTGCAACAAGCGAACTCCGGGCACCCGGGTGCTCCCATGGGCATGGCGGAAATCGCCCAAGCCTTGTGGGCCGGCAACCTGCGTCACAACCCCAAGGATCCCGCCTGGGCCAACCGCGACCGCTTCGTGCTGTCCAACGGCCACGGCTCGATGCTGATCTACGCCTTGCTGCACCTGACCGGCTACGACCTGCCGATCGAAGAACTGAAGAATTTCCGCCAGCTGCATTCCAAGACGCCGGGCCACCCCGAAGTGGGCATCACCCCGGGCGTGGAAACGACCACCGGCCCGCTGGGCCAGGGCCTGGGCAATGCCGTGGGCATGGCGCTGGCCGAGGCGCTGCTGGCCGCCGAGTTCAACAAGCCCGGCCACACCCTGGTCGACCACCACACCTACGCCTTCACCGGCGACGGCTGCCTGATGGAAGGCATCTCGCACGAAGTGTGCTCGCTGGCCGGCACGCTGAAGCTGGGCAAGCTGGTCGTGCTGTATGACGACAACGGCATCTCCATCGACGGCCACGTCGAGCACTGGTTCGCCGACGACACCGCCAAGCGCTTCGAGGGTTACGGCTGGAACGTGATCCGCGGCGTGGACGGCCATGACGTCGCCGCCGTGGACGCCGCCATCAAGCAGGCCAAGTCGCAATCGGCCAAGCCCACGCTGATCGTCTGCCGCACCGTCATCGGCAAGGGTTCGCCCAACATGGCCGGCACCCACAACGTGCACGGCGCGCCGCTGGGCAAGGACGAAATCGCCGCCACGCGCGCCGCGCTGGGCTGGTCCTCGGAACCGTTCCAGATCCCGCAAGACATCTACGACGGCTGGGACGGCCGCAAGGCCGGCGCCGCGGCGCAGGCCGAATGGCAGTCGGCGTTCAACGCCTACGCCGCCGAATTCCCGTCTGAGGCCGCCGAGTTCGCCCGCCGCATGAAGGGCGAGCTGCCCGCCGGCTACGCCGAACAGTTCCAGGCGTTCCTGAACGCCACGCTGGATAAGGCCGAAACCGTCGCCACCCGCAAGGCCTCGCAGTTCGCGATCGCGGCGCTGGCCGCCGCGCTGCCCGAAATGCTGGGCGGCTCCGCCGACCTGACCGGCTCCAACTTTACCGACTGGAAGGGCGTCGCCGCCGTCCGCGCGGGCGAGCAGGGCATCCAGTTCGGCCGCCACATCAACTACGGCGTGCGCGAATTCGGCATGGCCGCCATCATGAACGGCGTGGCCCTGCACGGCGGCTACCTGCCGTTCGGCGGCACGTTCCTGACCTTCTCCGACTACTCCCGCAACGCCATCCGCATGGCCGCGCTGATGAAGCAGCGCGTGGTCCACGTGTTCACCCACGATTCGATCGGCCTGGGCGAAGACGGCCCGACCCACCAATCCATCGAGCACGCCTCCAGCCTGCGCCTGATCCCCAACCTGTCGCTGTGGCGCCCCTGCGACACGGCCGAAACCGCCGTGGCCTGGAACGCCGCCGTGACGCGCCCCGCCAGCATCGGCATGGACGTGCATGACGGCGGCCCGACG
This sequence comes from Achromobacter denitrificans NBRC 15125, assembly GCF_001571365.1. Classification (GTDB taxonomy): domain Bacteria; phylum Pseudomonadota; class Gammaproteobacteria; order Burkholderiales; family Burkholderiaceae_B; genus Achromobacter; species Achromobacter denitrificans. The sequence goes on from NZ_BCTQ01000022.1 coordinate 5,221, forward strand.
GCCCTGTTGCTGTCGCGCCAGAACCTGCCCTTCGTGCCGCGCGACGCCGCCACCGTGGCAGCGATCGCCCGCGGCGGCTACGTGCTGCGCGATGCCGAAGGCGCCCGCGCCGTCATCATCGCCACCGGCTCGGAAGTCGCCATCGCGCTGGACGCGCAGGCGCAGCTGGCCAAGGAAGGCGTCGCCGTGCGCGTGGTTTCCATGCCCAGCACCGATGTGTTCGACAAGCAGGACGCCGCCTGGAAGCAGTCCGTGCTGCCCAAGGGCCTGCCGCGCGTGGCCGTCGAAGCCGGCGTCACCGCCTTCTGGCACAAGTACGTGGGCCTGGAAGGCGCCGTGGTCGGCATCGACCGCTACGGCGAATCCGCGCCGGCCGGCGCGCTGTTCAAGTTCTTCGGGCTGACCGCCGACAAGGTGGCCGAGACCGTCAAGCAAGTTTTGTAAAAAGGAGCCTAGTCATGACCATTCGCGTCGCCATCAACGGTTACGGTCGCATCGGCCGCAACATCCTGCGTGCCCACTACGAAGGTGGCAAGAAGCACGACATCGAAATCGTCGCCATCAACGACCTGGGCGATCCCAAGACGAACGCGCACCTGACGCGCTACGACACCGCCCACGGCAAGTTCCCGGGCACCGTCGAAGTCGACGGCGACTTCATGGTCGTCAACGGCGACAAGATCCGCGTGCTGGCCAACCGCAACCCGGCCGAACTGCCCTGGGGCGACCTGAAGGTCGACGTGGTGCTGGAGTGCACGGGCTTCTTCACGACCAAGGAAAAGGCCGGCGCGCACATCAAGGGCGGCGCCAAGAAGGTCATCATCTCGGCGCCGGGCGGCAAGGACGTCGACGCCACCATCGTCTACGGCGTGAACCACAATGTGCTCAAGTCGACCGACACGGTCATCTCGAACGCGTCGTGCACCACCAACTGCCTGGCCCCGCTGGTCAAGCCGCTGAACGACAAGCTGGGCCTGGAAAACGGCCTGATGACCACCGTTCACGCCTACACCAACGACCAGGTCCTGACCGACGTCTACCACGAAGACCTGCGCCGCGCCCGTTCGGCCACCATGAGCATGATCCCCACGAAGACCGGCGCCGCCGCCGCCGTGGGTCTGGTGCTGCCGGAACTGAACGGCAAGCTGGACGGCTACGCCATCCGCGTCCCGACCATCAACGTGTCGCTGGTCGACCTGTCGTTCGTGGCCAGCCGCGACACGACCGCAGAAGAAGTCAACGGCATCCTGAAGGCCGCCTCGGAAGGTGAGCTCAAGGGCATCCTGGACTACAACACCGAACCCCTGGTCTCGGTGGACTACAACCACAACCCGGCCTCCAGCACCGTCGACGCGTCGCTGACCAAGGTCTCGGGCCGCCTGGTCAAGGTCTCGTCCTGGTACGACAACGAGTGGGGCTTCTCGAACCGCATGCTCGACACCACCGTCGCGCTGATGTCCGCCAAGTAAGCAACACTGTCAGGCCAAAGGGGACGGATTTGTTTTCCGCTGTCGCGGAAAATGGGTTCGTCCCCTTTGTTCGCCAATCGTAGGAATCCATACTCATGCCCAAGGTCAATACCCTGTCCGCGCTGGCCAAGTCCGGCGCCCTGTCCGGCAAGCGCGTGTTCATCCGCGCCGATCTGAACGTGCCGTTCGACGACGCCGGCCGCATCAGCGAAGACACCCGCATCCGCGCCTCGGTGCCCGGAATCCGCCTGGCGCTGGACGCCGGCGCGGCCGTCATGGTCACGTCCCATCTGGGCCGTCCCAAGGAAGGCGTGCTGACCGAAGCCGATTCGCTCGCCAAGGTCGGCCAGCGCCTGTCCGAACTGCTGGGCATGCCCGTGCAGCTGGTGCGCGACTGGGTCGACGGCGTCCAGGTCGAGCACGGCCAGGTCGTGCTGCTGGAGAACTGCCGGGTGAACGTCGGCGAAAAGAAGGACGACGAAGCGCTCGCCAAGAAGATGGCCGCGCTCTGCGACGTCTACGTCAACGACGCCTTCGGCACCGCCCACCGCGCCGAAGCCACCACCCACGGCATCGCGCGCTTCGCGCCCGTGGCCTGCGCCGGCCCGCTGCTGGCGGCCGAGCTGGAAGCCCTGGGCCGCGCCCTGCATGAACCCAAGCGTCCGCTGGTCGCCATCGTGGGCGGCTCCAAGGTCTCGACCAAGCTGTCGATCCTGCAGTCGCTGGCCGACAAGGTCGACCAGTTGGTGGTCGGCGGCGGCATCGCCAACACCTTCATGCTGGCCGCCGGCCTGCCCATCGGCAAATCGCTGGCCGAGCCCGACCAGGTAGACCAGGCGCGCGCCGTGATCGAGATCATGAAGCAGCGCGGCGCGGCCGTGCCGATCCCGGTCGACGTGGTCTGCGCCAAGTCCTTCGGGGCGGACGCCGAAGCCACCGTCAAGGCCTCGACCGACGTGGCCGACGACGACATGATCCTGGATATCGGTCCCCAGACCGCCGCGCAACTGGCCGAGATCCTGAAGCAGGCCGGCACCATCGTCTGGAACGGCCCGGTGGGCGTGTTCGAGTTCGACCAGTTCGCCAACGGCACCGAAGTCGTGGCCCGCGCGATCGCGGACTCGGAAGGCTTCTCGATCGCCGGCGGCGGCGACACCCTGGCGGCCATCGCCAAGTACGGTATCGGCGAGCAGGTCGGCTACATCTCGACCGGCGGCGGCGCGTTCCTGGAGTTCCTGGAAGGCAAGACGCTGCCGGCCGTGGCCGTGCTGGAAGCTCGGGCAGGGTAGAAGAGAGGGAAGAGGCCCCCACGCGGCGCGCGCTTCGCGCGCTTGCTGCCCCCCAAGGGGGCTGTCCCGCCTTGGGGCGGCCCGGCGGCGGGACGGCCCCCACGCGGCACGCGCTTTGCGCGCTTGCTGCCTCCCGAGGGGCTGGCCCGCCTTGGGGCCGCCCTTTCTTTATTCCATCTTTGCGCCGGACAGTTTGACGATGTCGGCGTAGCGGTTGATCTCGGACTGGATGAAGGTGTTGAACGCTTCCGGCGTCTGGCCTGCGGGCACGATCGCGCCCATGCCTTCCATCCGCTGCTTCATGGCCGGGTCGGCCACCACCGCGTTCACTTCCTGGTTCAGGCGGCGCACCACGTCTTCCGGGGTGCCGGCGGGCGCCACGATGCCGTACCAGGCGGAGGCGTACATGCCGGGCACGCCGGCCTCGGCGAAGGTAGGCACGTCGGGCAGGGCCGGCAGCCGCTGGCGGGAGGCGACCGCCAGGGCGCGCAGGGCGCCGGCCTGCACCTGGGACAGGGAGCCGGTGTCCAGCATCATGTCCACCTGGCCCGCCATCAGGTCGGAGACGGCGGGGCCGCTGCCCTTGTACGGAATGTGCAGCACGTCGGCGCCGGTCAGGTGCTTGAACATCGAGCCGGCCAGGTGCTGCGACGAGCCCACGCCGCCCGAGCCGTAGTTCAGCTTGCCGGGTTCGGCCTTCGCCGCGGCGAGCAGGTCCGCGAGCGAGCGGAAGTTCGACTGCTTGGGCACTTCCAGGATGTTGGGGATCTCGGCCACGAAGGCCACCGGCGTGAAGTCCTTGGCCGGATCGAAGCCCAGGCGCGAGTACAGGTGCGGGTTGGCGGCGTTGGTGGAGCTGGTCGCCATGAGCAGGGTGTAGCCGTCGGCCTTCTCGCGCACGAAGGCGGCGGTGCCGATATTGCCGCCCGCGCCGGCCTTGTTGTCCACGATGACGGTCTGCCCCAGGCGTTCGGTCAGGCGCTGCGCCAGCATGCGGCCCAGCGCGTCGGTGGCGCCTCCCGGAGGCCAGGGCACGACCAGCTTGATGGGGCGGTCGGGATAGGCTTGCGCGGAAGCGGCGGGAGCGATGGCGGCGGCCAGCGCGGCGAGCGCGAGCGCGCCGCCGGCGCGACGCAGGAATGCGAGGGACATGGTGTCTCCAGGAGTGCCGGCCCGAGGTTGCGCCGCGGGAGCGGGCGGCGGGCCATTTTGGTCTAGGGACGCGGCCGCGGGCCGCTTTTTCTTATGGGACGACTCTACGCAATCGCATCGTTTCCGAAAAGGGATAAATATTGAAGAAAGTTCATTCCTTGAGGGAATATAAATCCGCCGGGCTTGATCTGGAGCAGCTGCAAAGCCCGGGCTTGGTGTAGGCTTGGCGCAGACCCCGCGTGCCGCGGAATTCCTTCGTCCGATTCGCCCCGCTGCATCATGAACCTACGCCTGTTTCCTGGCCTGAATAACCTCCGTGGCACTACCCGGGAATCGGCGCGGCGCGACGTCATGGCCGGCCTGAGCGTGGCGGCCGTGGCGCTGCCGGTGGGCCTGGCCTACGCCGCCATGATGGGCGTGCCGCCGGTCGCGGGCCTGTGGGCGGCGATTGCCGGGATGCTGGGCTATGCCGTGTTCGGTTCCTCGCGCACGCTGATCGTGGGCCCCGATACCGCCACCTGCACCCTGATCGCGGCCACGCTGACCGGCATGGCGCTCAGCACGCCCGAAGACCGCCTGGTGGCCGCGACGGGCATCGCCCTGACCGTGGGCATAGGCTGCCTGATCGCGCGCGTCCTGCGCCTGGGCGTGCTGGCCAACCTGCTGTCGCGCCCGGTCCTGATCGGCTACATGGCGGGAGTGGCCATCACGCTGGCCATCTCGCAGCTCAGCGGGCTGACGGGCGTGGGGCTGCGCAACAGCGGCCTGGTGCATCCCTTCCTGGAACTATCTCGGCGGCTGCCCGAAATCCGCATCCCCACGCTCATCCTGGGCGTGACGTCCTGCCTGCTGCTGGTGGCGCTCAAGCGCTGGCGGCCTAATTGGCCCGGGCCCATCCTGCTGGTGGTCGGGTCCTGCCTGTTGTCGTGGATCTTCAACTTTCCCGCCCTGGGCATCGCCGTCGTGGGCGAGGTCCCCGCCGGGCTGCCGGCGCTCAGCCTGCCGGTGCGGCTGGAGGGCCTGGACGGCATCCTGATGGGCGCGGCCGGCGTGCTCGTCGTGAGTTTTTCCAGCGGCATCGTGACGGCGCGTAGTTTCGCGGCGCGCACGGGCGAGCACGTCGACCCCAACCGCGAGCTGGTGGGTTTCGGCGCGGCCAACGTGGCCGCCGGCCTGTTCCAGGGCTTTGTGGTCACCGGCGCCGATTCGCGCACGGCGGTGGGGCTGGTCGCCGGCGGTTCGTCGCCGCTGGTCAGCGTCAGCGCGGCCGCCGCGCTGGCGATCGTGGTCGGCCTGCTGAGCGGGCCGCTGTACTGGCTGCCGCAGGCGGTGCTGTCGGCGATCCTGCTGTTGGCCGCGGCCAGCCTGTTCGACGGCCATGCCTTCCTGCGCCTGGCCCGCATCTCGCGCATCGAACTGGCTTTCGGCATCCTGGCGGCCGTGGGCGTCATCGGCTTCGGCGTGCTGCAGGGCGTGGCGGTGTCGGTGGGCGCCACGTTGCTGTATGCCATGTACGTCTCGGGCAATCCCCGCGATGCCCTGCTGGGCCGGCTGCCTGGCGAATCGGTGCTGGGCAAGCTGCACCTGAACCCCGGGGCCCAGCCGGTGCCGGGCACGGTGATCTGGCTGTTCGAGTCGTCCGTCTGGTTCTTCAACGCCGACGCGTTCCGCCGGCGCGCGCGCGAAGTGATGGATCAGGCGGCCGGCGCGCAGTGGTTCGTGCTGGACGCCGAAGCCATGACGCAGGCCGACGCCGACGCGGTCGAGGCGCTGTACGAGCTCAAGCGCGAACTGGATGCCCGGGGCATGACCCTGCTGGTCGCGGGCGGCCACGGCATGTTCCGCACGGCGCTGGAGCGTTCCGGCCTGGTGAAGAAGATCGGCCGCGACAAGATCTTCGGCAGCCCCGAGCAGGCCGTCGACGCCATCGATCGATGGCGCCAGGCCGCGCCTCCTACGCTGGGCTAGGGGCGCGCGCCGGGGCTAGTCGATGATGTGATAGCCGCCGTCGATATACAGTGTCTGGCCCGTCATGAGGCGCGCGGCGTCGGTGGCCAGCCAGGCGGTGGCCTCGCCCACGTCGTCGATGGATACCAGGCTGCGCGCCGGCGCCTTGGACTGCGCGCGGTCGAGCAGGGCGTCGAATTCGGCGATGCCCGACGCGGCGCGCGTCTTCAGCGGGCCGGGCGAGATCGCATGGACGCGGATCCCCTGCGGGCCCAGCTCCGCGGCCAGGTAGCGGGTGGCCGATTCCAGCGCGGCCTTCACCGGCCCCATCATGTTGTAGTGCTCGACCACCATCTGCGAACCGTAGTAGCTCATGCAGAAGAGCGCGCCGCCTTGCGGCATCAGCGGCTCGGCCAGCTTGGCCATGCGGATGAAGGACCAGCACGACACGTCCATCGCCTGCAGGAAGCCCGCGCGCGAGCAGTCCGTCACGCGGCCGTGCAGGTCCGCGCGCGGCGCGAACGCGATGGAGTGCAGCACGAAGTCCAGCTGCCCCCAGTCGGTTTCGATGCGGTCGAACACGCTTTCGAGCTCGCCGTCATTCAGCAGGTTCATGGGCAGCAGCAGCGAAGCGTCGACCTGCCGGGCCAGCGGCTCGACGTGAGGCAACGCCTTTTCGTTCAGATAGGTGACGGCCAGCTCCGCGCCCAGCGCGCGGAACGCCTTGGCACAGCCCCAGGCGATGGAATCGGTATTCGCGATGCCGGTGACCAGGCCGCGCTTGCCCGCCAGCGGCAGGTGGGCGCTCATCGTTGCCGCACCAGCGCCAGCGTGTGCTGGGCGATGATCAGCTCTTCATTGGTGCGCACGACGTAGACGCCGATGCGGCTGTCGTCGCTGGAGATGCGGGGGCCATGGCGGCGGTTGCGCTCCGGATCGAGCTTGATGCCCAGCCAGCCCCAATGCTCGCTGATCGCCTGCCGGATCTCGGCGGAATTCTCGCCCACGCCGGCGGTGAAGACGATGGCGTCCACGCCGTTCATGGCGCAGGCCAGCCCGATCATGCCTTCGGCCACGCGCCAGGCGAAATACTGCAGCGCCAGCTTGGCCGAGGGCTCGTCGCTGGCCAGCAGTTCGCGCATGTCGTTGCTGATGCCCGACAGGCCTTTCATGCCGCAGTCGTGATACAGCATGTGTTCGATCTGGTCATGCGTCATGCCGCGTTCCATCATCCACAGCACGATGCCCGGGTCCAGTCGGCCGGGGCGGGTGCCCATGGGCAGGCCTTCCAGCGCCGTGAATCCCATGGTGCTGTCCACGCTCTTGCCGTGATGCATGGCGCAGGCGGAAACGCCCGAGCCCAGGTGCGCGGCGATGATCTTGCCCATGGCGATGTCGGGCAGGGCCTGGCGCAGGCGCTGCGCGATGTACTCGTAGGACAGTCCATGGAAGCCGTAGCGGCGGACGCCTTCGCGGTACAGGCGTTCCGGCAGCGCGTAGCGGTCGGCCACGTCGGAATGGCTGCGGTGGAAGGCGGTGTCGAAGCACGCCACCTGCGGGATCCAGGGCCGGCGCTCGCGGATCACGCGGATCGGGGCCAGGTTGTTGGGCTGGTGCAGCGGCGCCAGCGGCGTGAAGGTATCCAGCCTTGCCAGGATCTCGTCGTCGACCAGCACGGGTTCCGAGAGATCGGGGCCGCCATGCACCACCCGGTGCCCGACCGCCAGCGGCGCGCCGCCCAGGTGGCCGCTCAGCCAGGTGCCCACCACTTCCTGCGCATTGGGCACGTCGGGCGCGTGGCTGGGCGAGATCTCGCGCTCCACCAGGGTCTCGCCCGCCGCGTCCCGGACCCGCAGCCTGGGGTGCGAGGTGCCGATGCCTTCGAGCTGGCCGCCCAGGCGGGGAGCCAGCTCCTGCGCGTCGTCGATGTCGTACAGATAGAACTTGATGCTCGAACTGCCGGCGTTGATGACGAGGATGGTATCGGTCATGGCGCTGTTATTCCACGTTGAGACAGGACGCGTGAGCGGGAAGGGGAGACGTGCCTCAGGCCAGGGGGCTGGCCTGCTGCTGGTTCAGGTGATGCGCGTAGATCGCCGCGACGGCGCACGAGGCCAGGCGCGAGCGCGGGCTGTCGGCGCGGCTGGTCAGGATGATGGGCACGCGCGCGCCCAGCACGATGCCGGCCGCTTCCGCGTTGGCCAGGAAAGTCAGGTTCTTGGCCAGCATGTTGCCTGCTTCCAGGTCCGGCACGACCAGCACCTGCGCGATGCCGGCGACCGGCGAGCGGATGCCCTTGATGCGGGCGGCGTCGGGGCTGATGGCGTTGTCCAGCGCCAGCGGGCCGTCCAGCAGGCCGCCGCTGATCTGGCCTCGGTCGGCCATCTTGCATAGCGCCGCGGCCTCGATGGTGCCGGGAATGCTGGGCGTGACCTGTTCCACCGCCGACAGGATCGCCACGCGCGGCTCGCCCAGGCCCAGGCCGTGGTGCAGGTCGATCACGTTGCGGATGATGTCGGCCTTGGTTTCCAGGTCCGGGAAGATATTGATGGCGGCATCGGTGATGAACAGCGGCTGCGAGTAGGTGGGCACCTCCATGATGAACACGTGGCTGATGCGCCGGCCGCTGCGCAGCCCGGTGTCGCGGGCCACCACTTCATGCATGAGTTCGTCGGTGTGCAGGCTGCCCTTCATCAGCAGGGTGGCCTCGCCGTTGCGCACCAGGGCCACCGCGCGCTCGGCGGCCGCGTGGCTGTGCGGCGCGTCGACGATGCGGGCATTGCCCAGGTCCAGGCCGTGCTGGGCGGCCGTCGCCCGGATCTTGAGTTCCGGGCCCACCAGGATCGGCTGCAGCAGGCCCAGGTCGCGCGCCTGCAGGGCGGCCGACAGCGAGGGTTCGTCGCAGGGATGGGCGATGGCGCAATGGGCGGGCGCCAGCGTCTGCGCGCGGGCGATGAGCTTGTCGTAGTGCGAGGACGCGGGCAGGGTCATCAGGAGGCCGCCTTGGTGGATTTGCGCGCGGGACGCGCGGGAGTCTTGGCCGCGCCGCGCGTGGCGCGGGCCGGCGAAGCCGCCGGGGTTGCCGGTTTGGCCTTCACGGGCTTGGCGGCGGCGGGCGGGCCGCTCTTCGCGGCGGCCGCGCGCGCGGGCTGGCGGACCGGCGCCTTGGTCGCGGTTTTGGCCGGAGCTTGGGCCGGGGCCTTGACCGTAGCCTGGGGCGACGCCTTGGCCGTAGCCTGGGCGGGCGCTTTGGCGGGCGCCTTGACCGGCGCGGGCGCCTGCGCCTGTTCGCGCTTCTGCGCGCGGCGCTCGGCGGATTCGAAGATCCGCTCCATTTCGTCCAGGCTCGCGCGCGCCGCGTCGCTCAGCGGCTCGGCGGCTTCCAGCACGCGTTTCATGGTGTCCAGCGTTTCGCGGATCGCGGCGGCCGACTCGTTTTCGAGCAGGCGCGGCATGGCCTGGATGGCGGCCGCCGAATCCATCGTCATCATCAGGGCCTGGTCGCGGATGGTGTCCTTGAACTCCTGCAGGGCGAGCGCGGTGTCCGCTTCGGCGCGCATCTTGCGGATCAGCGCGAAGCTGCGCTCGTCCAGGCCGCCTTCGGCGCCCGACACGAACAGCAGCATCCGGATCGCGGCAACGCGCAGGCCGCCTTCCTGCATCAGCGACCGAAGTTCCAGCGCGCGCTCTTCCATGAAGCGGCGGTGTTCGGGCGACACGCCAGGGTGCTTGCGAGGCGGGCCGGAGCGCGCGCCCAGGCCGGCCATGTCCTGCACCAGGGGCGAGCCGTACACGCCCATGAAGGTGCGCTCGTCGGCCGAGTCGCGCAATTCCTGCCAGATGTTCAGGCTGGTCTCGACCAGGTTCGAGAACATCTCCTGCGCCATCAGGAAGGGGTTGGAGGACGGAGCCGGCTTGCGCTGCTCGCGCACCTGTTGCGCCACCTGGGCGATCGGCGCGATCAGCGGGTTGCGGTCCGAGATGAGTTCATAGGGCAGGCGCAGCGGGTGCAGGCGTTGCGCCCACTCGGCGGACTGCGGGGTGACCATGGCGCGCACCCAGGGTTGCAGGAAACTGCGGTACATGCCCAGGTTGATGTCGGAGATCCGGGCGACGGCGGCGAAGCGGCGGTCGTCCTCTTCCTTGCGGTCCACGATGGCGCGCACGTCGTCCAGGCTGCGCTGCTCGAACGACAGCACGTAGTTGCCGAAGGCCAGGTCGGCGTTGGGCGTGTCCGGCGTCTTGTCGGCGATCTCGGCCTGGTAGATGCCCGGGGGCAGCACGTCGATCATGTCGATGTTGGACGTGAACTCCTGGTGCTCCTTGCGGGCCACGCTGCCGGACACGAAGATGCCCAGGTGGCCGATGCTCTCGTGCACGGCGTAGACGATGGTCTGGCCGTGGGCCAGCACCTCGGCTTCGTTCTGGTACAGATCGGGAATCCAGCCCAGCGCCTGCGGCGGGGGCGTGATGTTGTCGCCCTTGGAGCAGAACACCACGATGGGCGAGCGGATGTTGCGCAGGTCGATGCGGATGCCGTCGGAGGTTACCAGCCCGGCCGTTGCCAGGCGGTTGCCCACGAACAGGTTGTCGACGATGTACTGGATCTCGGGCCCGTTCAGGAAGACGTGGCCGCCCCACCATTTCTCGAAGCTCAGGTAGCGCGCCGATTCGGTGTCCACCTTGGAGTACAGGTTGTACTGCTTGGACCACAGCGTGTTGGCCGGATTCAGGTTCTCGAAGTTCTGCACCAGCCAGGCGCCGTCGAACTTGCCGTTGCCGAAGTCGCTGGTCATGGCGGTGAGCCAGCTGCCGCCCAGCAGGCCGCCGGCGTAGCGCATGGGATTCATGCCGCGCCAGCCGGCCCAGTACGACAGCGGGGCGCCCGCGACGATGATGGGGCCGAACAGTTCGGGGCGCACCGCGGCGGTCATCATGATCTGCCAGCCGGCCTGACAGTTGGCGACCACCACCGGCTTGCCCTCGGCGTTGGGATGCAGCGCGATGATCTCTTCCAGGAACCGCGCCTCGGCCATCATCACGTCTTCGACGGTCTGGGTGGGCATGGGCTGCGGCAGGAACGTCGCGAAGTAGCAGGGATGGCCTGCCCGCAGGGCCACGCCGATCTCGCTTTCGGGCTTGAACCCGCCGATGCCCGGGCCGTGCCCGGCGCGCGGGTCCACGACCAGGAAGGGGCGCTTGATCGGGTCCGTCTCGACGCCGGCGGGCGGCGTGATGCGCAGCAGGCCGTAGTTGACGGGGCGGGGAAGGCAGCGGCCGTCCAGCACCAGTTCGAATTCCATGCTCAGCACGTTCGGGGCGCGCTTGGCCATGTGCTCATGGTATTGGTTGCCGCGCTGGCGCATGACATCGGCGTAAAGCACGCCGCGCTGCCAGGCGTCCACTGCGTATTCATAGGCGGCCGTCCAGGGGTTGAAGGACGGCGCGGGGACGCGATCGTTGCCGGATCCGGCCATGGCGATCTCCTTGTAGTAGCTTCCGGCGGCGGTAGCCGCCAGGCCGATTCCAAGTGGAACCGGCCAGGTTGACCTCACCATTACACCGCAACTGATGTTGCGCTGCAACATCCGAGCGGCTGATCGCCGTCAAACCGCGGCGATTTAACTGTCCCTTTTTGCTTCCCGCGCCGATCAGGCCGGATCGTGGCAGACGGCTTCGATGCGGTTGCCGGCCGGGTCCAGCAGGAAGGCGGCGTAGTAATGCGAGTGGTAGTGTTCGCGCAGGCCGGGCGCGCCCTCGTCGCGACCGCCGTGGGCCAGGCCGGCGGCGTGGAACGCGTCGACGGCGGCGCGGCTGGGCGCCTTGAAGCACCAGTGGCGCCGCGCGCCGGCGGCGGCATCGACGCCGGCTCCCGTGGCGAAGACCGACAGATAGCTGTGCCGGCTGTTGCCGGGGCCGCAGCGCTCGCCGTAGCCGAGCGCGTCGGGGCGGTCATAGACCTTGTCCGCGCCCAGCGCCTGCATGACGGCGTCGTAGAAGGGCCGGGCGGCGTCCAGCCCGGGAACGGTGATGGAAACGTGGTCCAGCAGCTGCATCGGGGCCTCCGCGGGCGGGAACCGGGATCAGGGCCGCGCCGCGGCGTTGTGTTCCAGCCATTTCTGGACCGAGGGCCGCTGCCACTGGCCGTCGGCATAGGCGCGCAGGGGATCGGGCAGGTCGTCCTGGAACAGACGCCTGAGCATGACCGCCAGGTCGGTGTCGGCGATGCACCAGTCCTCGAACAGACAGGGGCGGCCGGCGCTCAACAGGCTGCCGGCCACGTGGATCAGCTTGGCCGCGGCGGCGTGGGCCGCGTCGGACAGCGGCTGGCCGGCGGCGCCGTAGAACACGGTTTCGGTGGGGCGTTCCTGGCGCAGCGCGGCCAGGTCGCTGCGCAGCCAGGCCTGCAGCTGGCGGGCCCGGGCGCGCGAGCGGATGTCGCGCGGGTACAGGGCGGCGTGCGCCGGGGCGGGAAAGGCCTCGTCCAGGTACTCGGCGATGGCGCTGGATTCGGTCAGGTGGAAGCCCTCGTGCGTCAGGGCGGGCACCCGGGACGTGAGCGCGCGGGCCTGGTAGGGCTGCATGCGCTGCTCGCCTGCCTCCAGGTCGATCGGACGCACCTCGAACGGCAGCTGCTTTTCGGTCAGCGCCACGTAGGCCGACATGGCGTAGGGGCTGAGGAAGAGAGAGTCGACGAATAGCGTAAGCGGGGCGCCCAAGAGAAGTCTCCGGTTGTATCGAAAAAGCGTAACGCAACTGCCGCCCGCGTGGCGCGCGGGCGCTTCAATCCACGATGAAGAGCTTGGCGCCGGTGACGGTGGACGAGCGGTGCGGCTCGGCCTGGTCCGCGACCTGGTAGCTCATGCCGGGCGTGAGCACGAACTGGCGGCCGTCTTCGAGTTCGGTATGGAGTTCGCCTTCCAGGCAGAAGAGGATGTGGCCCTTGCTGCACCAGTGGTCGGCCAGGTAGCCCGGGGTGTACTCCACCATGCGCACCCGCAGATCGCCGAACTGCCGGGTCCGCCAATAGGCCATGCCGGTCTCGCCGGCGTGTTCGGTGCGTTCCACTTCGGACCAGTCGGTGGTGCCGAAGGGGATGTTGCTCATCTTCATGGTCTGTCCTGCGTTTCGGGCCGGGCGACCTCGCCCGGCAAAACACAAATACTACGCTACTCAGGCGGCCAGTTTCTTCTGCCAGAACATGGCGCGGCCCGTGGCGTCGTCCAGGGCATAGCCCTCGAAGCCGAGCTTGCGGTACAGCCCCTGGGCCACCGCGTTGCCTTCCAGCACTTCCAGCGTGATCTTGCAGCAGCCCAGGCCGCGCGCCCGGTCTTCGAGCGCCGACAGCAGCGCCTTGCCCACGCCCAGGCCCTGGAACGCGGGCGACACGGCCAGGTCGTGCAGATTGACGAGGGGGCGGCAGGCGAAGGTGGAGAAGCCTTCGAGGTAGACCGCCACGCCGGCGGCGCGGCCGTCGACCCGGGCCAGCAGGGCGCGCGCGGCGGGGCGGCGGGCCAGTTCGGCGATCAGGTTCTGCCGCGTGTACTCGGGCAGCGGGGAGTTGCCGCCCATGGGGCCGCTGGCGTATTCGTTCAGCATGGCCAGCACCTGGCTGCCGTGTTCGGGGTTGTTGAAGTCGACGTCGATGATTTCAAGCACGATCGTTCCTGCGCAATGGCCCCGGCGCGCCAATCGCGCCGCGGCAACCGGACATTATGCGCGATGCGAGCAGCTTGGCAAGGCGCATTGAAAAATCGGTCCGCAGCCCCTATCTTCTTGATATTCAAGGCCGGACGCCGGCGCGATCCGGGGCGGCCGCAACCCTCGCAAAGGGCGGAACATGGAGTTCAAGGACTACTACGGCATTCTAGGAGTGGAACGGGGCGCTTCCGAAGACGAGATCCGGCGCGCCTACCGCAAGCTCGCCCGCAAATATCACCCCGACGTCAGCAAGGAAAAGGACGCCGAGGCGCGGATGCGCGACGTCAACGAAGCCTATGACGTGCTGCGCGACCAGGAAAAGCGCCTGGCCTACGACAACCTGGCCGCGGGCGTGTCGCCCGAAGGCGGCTTCCAGCCGCCGCCGGGCTGGGATGAAGGGTTCGAATTCCATCGGGGCGCGGCCCCCGGCGAGGAAGCGCAGTTCAGCGAATTCTTCTCGTCGCTGTTCGGCGGCCGCGGCCGCCGCGGCGCCGCGCAGCACCAGCAGGAATTCCGCGCGCGCGGCGAAGACCACCACGCCGCGATCGAAGTGGACCTGGAGGACGCGCTCAAGGGCGCGACGCGCGACATCAGCCTGCGCTCGATGAAGATCGACGACGAAGGCCATCCGCAGATGCAGACGCGCACGCTCAGCGTGCGGATTCCCGCCGGGGTGCGGGAAGGGCAGTACATCCGGCTGGCGGGGCAGGGCATGCCCGGCTACGGCGGCGGCGAGAACGGCGACCTCTATCTCGAAATCCGGTTCAAGCCCCATCCGCAATACCGCGCCGACGGCCGCGACCTCTACCTGACGCTGCCCGTGGCGCCCTGGGAGGCCGCGCTGGGCGCCAGCGTGAAGACGCCCACGCCGGGCGGCACCGTCGAGGTCACGATCCCGCCGGGGTCGGGCAACGGCCGCAAGCTGCGCTTGCGCGGACGCGGAATCCCCGGCGATCCGCCGGGCGACCTGTACCTGGTGCTGGACTTGGTGCTGCCGCCGGCCGATAGCGAGGCGGCCAAGGCGGCCTACCGCAAGCTGCAGCAGGACCTGCCTTTCAACCCGCGGCGCCACATGGGGGTCTGACCATGAAGAAGCTAGTCATCACCAGCGCCACCGTGGTGGGCAAAACGCAGCCCCTCAGCGCCGACGATCTGGCCCGCGCCTGCGGCCAGGAAGTGGAATGGATCGCCCGGCTGGTCGAGGTCGGCATCGTCAGCGCCAGCGGCCGCCGGCCCGCGGAATGGCGGTTCTACAGCATCGACCTGCAGCGCGCGCTGGACGCGCAGCGCCTGGAGCGGGATTTCGGCGCCAGCCTGGACGCCGTCGCGCTGATCCTGGACCTGAGCCAGGAGGTGCGGCGCCTGAAGGCGCAATTGCGCGTGCTGGGCGCCGACGAGACCTAGCGGGGCCGCCGGGGCGGCAGGCGGATAGGTAAACTACCTGCTTGCCGCAACCCCGAACAAGCGAATCCCCCTTGGAGACTTCATCCGCCCCGGCGTCCGTTCCCGCGGGCGCCCGTATCGACGGCCTGAAATCCTGCCTGCCCGTCATGATCGGCTACTTCCCGGTAGCCGTGACCTTCGGCATCGCCGGCATGGCGGCGGGCCTGACGCCCCTGCAAGTCATCCTGATTTCGGTGCTGGTCTACGCCGGCGCCAGCCAGTTCCTGCTGCTCGCCTCCATCAAGGCCGGCACGCCCTGGCTGTGGGTGGTGGCGCTGTGCTCGCTGCTCAACGCCCGCCACCTGCTGTACGGCCCGCTGCTGTCGCGGTTCCTGCCGGCCGCGCTGCGCGGCCGTCTGAAAATCGCCTTCCTGCTCACCGACGAGGTCTTCGCCACGGCATTCAACCGCCTGCAGGCGGTGGATCCGGCGCGCCGGCAGGGCTGGATGACCGCCCTGGGCCTGGGCGCGTGGCTGACCTGGATCGCGGGCACGGCCGTCGGCGTCTACGCCGGCGACGGGCTGGAGCGCCATTACCCCATGCTCTCGCAGGTCATGCGTTTCGCGCTGCCGGCGCTCTTCATGGCCCTGGTCTGCCAGAGCGCCAAGCGCGGCATGGGGCTGCCCATCGTGGCGGCGGTGGCGGGGGCCGGCGCCGTGGCCGCCCTGGGGCATACCAGCGCGGCCATCCTGGCCGGCGCCGTCATCGGCTGCGTCGCGTACCGCCTGAGGAGGCCCGCATGAATACCGACGGATTGGGATTCTGGGGGGCGGTGGTCGCCATGGCCGTGATCACCTACCTGACCCGCGCCCTGCCTTTCATGCTGTCCGAGCGCAGCCGCCTGCTGCGCCACCTGTCGCGCGAAGGATCGGCGCTGGCCGCATTGGGGCCGTCCCTGCTGGCGGGCATCGCCGCCGCCGTGATCGTGCCCGACCTGATCGAGGCCGGCGACCAGGCCGCCCGCATCGGACCCTACGCGGGCGGGCTGGTCATGACGGCGGTGGCGGCTCGGCTGGTCAGCAACACCGGCGTTGCCGTGCTGCTGGGCATGGCCGGCTACGGCGTGCTGCTGGCGCTTGCGGCCTAGGGTGGACAGGCCCTAGTCGATGCGCGCGTGCAGATCGGCCTGCCACTGGGCGGGGCGGCCGAGGTAGCGCGAAGGCTCCAGCAGGGTGCAGGCGCCGCCGCGTTCCAGCGCCAGGGTGGGAAAGCCGGTGCCGCCCAGCCGGGCCAGCAGTTGCCGGCTGGCGGCGATGTGGGCGGCGGTCTCGGCGCCCCGGGCCGCCGAATACGCGCTCTCGAAGGCCGCCGGGTCCAGCCCGATATCGGCCGCCAGCGCCGCCAGCACGGCCGGGTCGGCGATGCGCAGGCCCTGCACGTAATGGGCGCGCTGGATGCACGCGAGCAGATCCGGCCCGCGGCCGCCCAGCGACTGCGCCGCCAGGATTGCCGTGATGGGCGGTTCCGAATCGAATACCGCGCCGGTGTCGCGCAGCAAACCGTTGAAGTAGTCTTCGCCGAAGGGCTGGCCGGTCAGGCCGGCGATGCGCTCGTCGTGCGGCATTACATAGCGGCGCAGGGCGTCGGTCACGGGCTGGCGGTTGCCGTTGGCCATCATGCCGCCGCCATGCAGCGCGATATCCAGGCCGGGGATGGCGCGGGCGGCCTCGATCAGCGGCGCGGCGCCATAGCACCAGCCGCAAAGCGGGTCGTAGAGGTAATGCAGGGTGGGGTTGGGAGTGCTCATGGCGCCATGGTAGACGCCGGCCGCCTCCCGGGTAAGCCCGGCGCGGTAACCAGATTGTTGCATCGGCCCCGCGAATCCTTCGCGGGGCCCGCAGCCCTCAGCCGGCGATCTGCACGCCGATCCAGAACAGGCCCGCCGCCAGCAGCATCGAGGCCGGCAGGGTCAGGATCCAGGCCATCAGGATATTGCGCACCGTGCTGCCGTGCAGGCCGGTCTTGTTGGCGATCATCGTGCCGGCCACGCCGGAGGACAGCACGTGGGTGGTGGACACCGGCAGGCTGAACACGTTGGCCAGCCCGATGGCGCCCATGGCGGTCACTTGCGCGGACATGCCCTGCGCGTAGGTCATGCCCTGTTTGCCGATCTTCTCGCCCACCGTCAGCACCACGCGGCGCCAGCCGACCATGGTGCCCGCGCCCAGCGCCAGCGCAACCGCCACGATCACCCAGAAGGGCGCGTATTCGGTGGTGGCGGTCAGGTCGGCGCGCAGACGCTGCAGGTCCGCGCGTTCGCGGGCCGGCAGGCCTTCGATGCGCGCCACCTTCTTGGCCGTGTCGTCCAGGCAGAGCAGGTAGCGGCGCACGGTGATGCGCTTGTCGGCGGACAGGTCGGCGTAGTTGGACACGCCGTGCAGGTCGGCCTGCAGCGCGGTGATGGTCGGGATGGTGAGTTCGGGATCGCAGCGGAAATTGCGCGGCAGCTCGGTGGTCCCGTTGTGGCGCTTGAGCGCCAGATAGTCGCCCAGCATCGCCTCGTTGCGCTGGTAGAACACGTTCAGGTGATTGGCCGCGTCGCGGGTGCGTTCGATCTGGTAGGTGGTGCTGGTGGTGTCCAGCACGAAATTGGCCGGCACGATGCCGATCAGCACGAGCATGATCAGGCCGATGCCTTTCTGGCCGTCGTTCGAGCCATGGACGAAGCTCACGCCCATGGCCGACAGCACCAGGACCAGGCGGTTCCAGAACGGCGGATGCTTCTTGTTGTCGAGGGCGCGGCGCTGCTCGGGCGTCTTGTGCATTTTCGACAGCGGCAGCCAGCGCTTGAGCACCAGGAGCAAGCCGCCCGCCACCAGGAAGCCGGCCACCGGCGACACCACCAGCGACAGGCCGATGTCGATGGCCTTGCCCCAGTTCACGCCGTCCGCCAGGGGCAGGTCGGTGATGAGCGCATTGGCCAGGCCCACGCCCAGGATGGAGCCGATCAGGGTGTGCGAGCTGGAGGCGGGGATGCCGAAGTACCAGGTGCCCAGGTTCCAGGCGATGGCGGCCGCCAGCATGGCGAACACCATGGCCAGCCCGCGGCCCGTATCCACATTGATCAGCAGTTCCACCGGCAGCAGGTGGACGATGGCATAGGCCACGCCCACGCCGCCGAGCAGCACGCCCAGGAAATTGAAGATGCCCGATAGCACGACCGCCAGGTGCGGCGGCATGGCTTTGGTGTAAATGACCGTTGCCACGGCATTGGCCGTGTCGTGGAATCCGTTGATGAATTCAAAGGCCAGGACGAATGTCAGGGCCAAGACAAGACTGAGGCCTACCCAGAGGTCTAGGCCGTGGAAGAGGTCGAACATGGAGGCGGGGGAGATTCCGGCGAGACGCTGATTATTGCAGATTTGTGACCTGTCACTGGTTGCGTCCGGCTACCAAAGGGGCCCCCCCTCTAGAACTTCGAATACTGGAATTCGATCTCCATCGGCTTGCCCAGGTTGGCCGAGGTGTCGGCCTGGATCATGACGACCGCCAGCATGCCCAGGTAGAGCAGGCACAGCCACAGGGTTCTTTTCATGCAACGCTCCGGTCTGTCATGGCCGAAATACCTCGGCGATCTTCTGGTTGACGCGCAGCCAGCCCAGCTCGCCCAGGTGCTGCACGTCGCGCAGCGTGCCCACTTCGAAGGGCGCGCCGTACATGTCCATGCAGCGCATGGCGTAGCGCTGGCACAGCGCCGCGACCTCGCGCTGCACCGGCGTGAATCGGTCCAGGTCCTTGAACACCATGGGGTGCAGCGGCTGCATGACGAACAGGGCGTCCACGCCGCGCTGGCGCAGCAGCGCCATCAGGGCGGTCAGCTCGCGCAGCTCGTCGCGGCCGGTCAGCGGTTGCGGCTGGTAGGCCGTTTTGCCGCCCTCGGGGACGGTCCGCAGGTATTTGTCGAAGAAATCGTCGCGCACGGCGTAGCGGTTGTTCG
Organism: Achromobacter denitrificans NBRC 15125; assembly: GCF_001571365.1. Taxonomy (GTDB): domain Bacteria; phylum Pseudomonadota; class Gammaproteobacteria; order Burkholderiales; family Burkholderiaceae_B; genus Achromobacter; species Achromobacter denitrificans. Next base: position 24,159 of record NZ_BCTQ01000022.1, read on the forward strand.
CCATCAGGGCCTGCTCGGCGCCCTGGGCCTGGCTGGCCAGGGCGTCCCAGTCCACCACGCGGGCGGCGGCGGCCGGCCCGGCGTGCTCCGGTTCGGGGGCCGGCGCCGCATGGGCTGGCGTCCAGAGGTCGACCAGGCGCTGGCGGAATACGTAGGCCTGCTCGGCCGCCATCGACCAGGCCACGCCGGCGTCGCCCTTGGCTTCCAGCCAGCGCAGCAGCTCCGCCCGGCCCTCGGGCTGGCGGAGCAGCCGGGGCAGCAGCGGATTGGCGTGTTCCTTGAATTCGTCCGGGCCCAGGCCGCCCTCGCCGTCGAACCAGCCGGGCGATAGCATGACGACCACGCGCGACGCCGGGGAGAGGTCGTCGGCCAGCGCCGCCAGCACCAGCTGCATGCCCAGCGACTGGAAGCCGGAATGGCCGTAGGCCAGCACCGGCATCTGGAGCTCGTCGGCCAGGTAGCGGTAGGGCACGAAGCGCAGGTCGCTGCTGGTCAGCTCCGACGAGCCCAGGATGACCAGGCGGTCTCCCGTGCGCAGGGCCTGGCTCAGGCGCGAAAGGTTGCCGGTCTGTTCCTGCAGCGTGTTGCCGAGGTTGGGGATGTAGATGCCGGGAGCGGCGGCCGGCACGGCTTCCGTCTTCAGCGCCAGCGCGTGCAGGGCGCCCCACCCGGCGGCCGCGGCGGCGGCCAGGGCCAGCGCCGCCGCCAGCGCGTGCTGCCGGAGAGTGCGTGTGATCATGGGGAAACCAAAAAGCGGCGCGAGCGCCGGGATAGCCGGTCGGATTGTTAGCGGATGTTAGCGAGCGGCCATTGCCGGAACAAGCGCGCGATGGCGGGGTCGGAACCAATTCGCTTTTTCGCCACAAGCCCGCCTCGTGCAGATGGCCTAGGCCGCCGAGATTTCCCTGGGGAGAGAATGCGATAGCATCGTTGTCGCGGGGTTCTTCTGGATTTCCATGATTGACCGCGTCCGAGCCGCCCGTGCGGCGCCCGATCGTCTTCCCATTCAATGATTCCATCGCCATGACCGCCACCCGTATCGCCCGCAGCCATCCCGACGAACTGATCGTGGGCCTGGTATCCGTTTCCGACCGCGCCTCGACCGGCGCCTACCAGGACCAGGGGCTGCCCGCGCTGCGGGAATGGCTGGGCGGCGCGCTGGTCTCGCCCTGGCAGGCGGTGGACCGCCTGATCCCGGACGAGCCCGCCCGCATTTCGGAAACGCTGATCGAACTGGTGGACGGCTGCGGCTGCGACCTGGTGCTCACCACCGGCGGCACCGGCCCCGCGCGCCGCGACGTCACGCCCGAGGCGACGCTCGCCGTCGGCACCAAGGAAATGCCTGGCTTCGGCGAGCAGATGCGCCAGATCAGCCTGCGCTTCGTGCCCACGGCCATTCTGTCGCGCCAGGTGGCCGTCATCCGGGAAGCCGCGGACCACGCCGCGCTCATCGTGAACCTGCCGGGCCAGCCGAAATCCATCCGCGAAACGCTGGAAGGCCTGAAGGGGGAAGACGGCGCCGTGCTGGTGCCGGGCATCTTCGCGGCCATTCCCTATTGCATCGACCTGATCGGCGGGCCTTACGCCGAGACGCGCCCGGAAGTCATCGCGGCCTTCCGCCCCAAATCGGCCCGCCGCCCGGCGCAGGGCTAGCCCTGCGCTATAGTTGGCCGCGCTTTCATCAACATTCCCACCCGTTCGAGAGTTCCATCGCTATGAAGGTCCGTACCGTCCTGTCCCTTACCGCCCTGGCCGCCCTGACGGCCTGCGCCAACGTCAAAGACGTGCGCGACCGCGATCCCGTCTTCTACGGGGCGACCCAGCGCTCGGCCGAGGATTACACGAATTGCGTCGCGGAATCCTGGAAGAACCTGGGCATCAATTTCGAGCGCAAGACGGTGCGCAACGGGTTTGAACTCATCCAGCAGGACAGCCTGGGCGTGGAGGCCGTGTTGACGACCACCCACTGGAAGGGCAAGACCGAGACGCGCCTGTCCACGCGTATCGCCCGCCGCGACCAGACCATCATCGAGCCGGCGAACCTGTGCCTGTGAGCGTCATGTTCCGCCGTCGCGACATCCTGCGCCTGGGCTTGGCGGCGGCCGCGGCCGGCCTGTGCCTGCCCGCCCGCGCGCAGCAGGAAGGCTATCTCACCCGCAAGCTCAATTTTCCCGTTCCCGGCGGCGTGGCCGTCCTGGGCCTGGGCGGCGGGGAGCGCGCCCCCGAAGTCACGTTCCTGGGCCGGCGCGCGCTGGTCGTGCGCGAAGAAGGCAAGCAATGGATCGCCGTGGTCGGCATCCCGCTCAGCGTGAAGCCGGGCGAGCAGCACGTCACGGTCGCCGACGGGCAGGGCCCGCGCAAGCTGGCCTTCCGGGTCGGCGCCAAGGAGTACGCGGCCCAGCGCATCACGCTGAAGAACCAACGCCAGGTCGAGCCGAATCCGGACGATTTGAAGCGCATCGAGCGCGAAATGGCCGAGCAGAGCGCGGCCAACCGCGGCTACCGCGCCGGGGTCACGCCCAGCAACCTGCTGCTGGACCGTCCGGTGAACGGCGGGCGCCTGTCCAGCCCGTTCGGGCTGCGGCGTTTCTTCAACGGGCAGGAGCGCAACCCGCATTCGGGGCTGGATTTCGCCGTCCCGTCGGGCACGCCCATCAAGGCGCCGGCGGCCGGCGTGGTGGTGCTGGTGGGGGATTACTTCTTCAACGGCAAGACGGTGTTCCTGGACCACGGGCAGGGCTTCGTCAGCATGTTCTGCCACATGTCCGCGATCGACGTGAAAGTCGGCGACGAGGTGCCGCGCGGCGGGGTGGTGGGCAAGGTGGGGGCGACGGGGCGGGCGACCGGCCCGCATCTGCACTGGAACGTCAGCCTGAACGATGCCCGGGTCGATCCGGCCATCTTCATCGGGGCCTTCAAGCCCTGATTCGCCGCAAGGCGCGGCCGCGTCCCTAGGCGGGCGCGGCCTGCAGCGCGATCCGCTGCAGCACGTGCTGGTGCACGCGCTCGGCGTACTCCATGTGCTGGCGCACGTGGAGTTGCTGGGCATCCTGCTCGTCCAGGCAGTTGTCGTATTTGGTCTTGGCCTCGGCGTACGTCAGGCCGGTATTGCGCAGGCTGTTGATGAACGCTTCGCGCGATTGATGAAGCAGGCGCAAGCCTTCCTCGCCCTTCGCGTATCGTCTGCGCGCCAGGGCGAGTTCGTCAGCAGCCGCTTGCAACTCTTCTGTCAGGTCCATCTTGCATCGTGCGCGTCCCGCGGGATGTCGCGCCTAACCGGGATCGCCATTCTTCCATGAATGGGCGTTCCCAGCATTACGGCAGGCGGCCGCGCGGGCTTAAGCGCGTGAACGGGGCGGGGAGCCGGCGCGAGGCCGGCCCGGGGCCCGGTTCAGCGGCGGTATTGCTGGGGACGGTGCGCGGCCGGGGCGCGCTCATCCTTGTGGCGGAAGTTGATGCGGCCCTTGGTCAGGTCGTACGGCGACATTTCCAGGGTGACGCGATCGCCCGCCAGGATGCGGATGCGGTGCTTGCGGATACGGCCGGAGGCGTAGGCGCCGACTTCGATGCCGTTGTCCAGCTTTACGCGGTAGCGGCTATCGGGCAGCACTTCGTCAACGATGCCATCCAATTCGATGAGTTCTTCTTTAGCCATTTTCTACTCCTATCAAGGCGCGCAGCCATGCCGGCGGCATGGCTCGCCGCGCGGAGGCGGCAAGCGCGTTGGACTCAAATAACCAGGGTCCGGCGGTTTGAACGTAAAACGTCCGGGCAGGCGCGGGTAAGGGCCACGGCATCCGTAGCGGATGTCTGAAATGACGGATACTCGCGCCGCGAGGGCAATGTGCGCGCGATGCGCGGCTTGGTCGCGACGGCGCGTCGAGGGCGCATCGCCGGAAGAAGCGGGTTGGAGCGGTTGTTGCAGGGCCGGAAGCCGCTGCGCTTGCTGCGGCGGCGCCTCTGGCGGCGACGGGTTTCGTCCTGAAATGCCGGACACGTCCTGAGAGGGCCTCGCAGTATTGCCCAGAGGCGTTACAGGTTGGCGACGCAGAATGACCGAAGCCCGGTTTTCGCGGAGAAATCACGGACTTATGTTACTGCAAAGCGCAGTGATTAGCCAGTTTTTATCTGCCTCAAACCGGTGATAGTTGCTGTCGGACGACTCTAGCCGGCGGCGATCCGCTGCCGGTATTCCTCTTCGACCCGGCCGAGCACGGACCAGAACGGGCCCGGCTGCCGGCCGGCCAAGCGGGCTTCCAGCACGCCCAGGTGCGCATGCCAACCGCCCGCCACGTCCACCATGTCCTCGCGCGAGGACAGTTTGCGGTGCGTCAGGACGAGGCGCGTGCCCCGGCCCTGCGGCGACAGTTCGAAAGTGACTTCGGACGGATGGCCCGGGGATCCGCCCCAGGTGAACGCCAGCAGGCGCGGCGGCTCGCAGCGCGTGATCACGCCTTGCGTGGTGACGCCGTTCTCGTAGGGCTTGTAGGCCTCGGGCACGGGTTCCGCCACCGAGGACAGGTCGGCGTGGACGAAACGCAGCGTGACGCCGCCGCCCTCGCGCAGATCCATGTCGCCGGAGGCCAGCCAGCGGCCCCGCTTTTCCGATTCGGTCAGGAACGCCCAGACCTCGTCGACGCTGGCCGGCAGTATGCGCGTAAAGCAGATGGAGGTGGGGTCTAGGACGACGCCGTGATCACTCATGCTGTTCTCCTGGGGACGTGGCCGGAGACCGGCTGGCGGCGAGCGCGGCTTCCAGCGCGCCCAGCCTGCCCGACCAGAATTGTTCATAGAAGCGCAGCCACTGCATGGCCTCGGCCATGGGTTCGGGGTTGAGGCTGCATACGTGGGTGCGGCCCCGGATGGAGCGCCGGACCAGTCCGGCCCGCTCCAGGGCCTGCACGTGCTTGGAGGCGCCCGCGAAGCTCATGCTCAAGGGCGCGGCCAATTCGCCGATGGTTTGATCGCCCTGCGCCAGGGTGCGCAGCATGTCGCGGCGCGTGGGGTCGGCCAGCGCGCGAAAGACGGCATCCAGGGCGGGGGAGGGCGTTGATTCAACCATGAGGTTGAATATAGCCCGGGCTCCGGGGAAAATTCAACCTGCTGGTTGAATTTTTATGTAACGGCGTGCGGATCCTCTTCTTCCTGCACCCGGTAGGCCTCGGGGTACTGGGGCAGGTCGTCGGTGATGTCGAACCAGGGGGCCTTGCTGGCGACATGGCAATGCGCGGCCGGCTTCACGCCCGGATCGTCGTCCAGCGCGCCTAGCGGCAGGCCGTAGACATCGGGCGCCTGATCGAAGCGACTCAGCAGGGGCGTGCCGCAGGCTTCGCAAAACCCGCGATAGCTGCCCGGCGACGAGCAGTACCAGGTGACGTGGTTTTCTCCCCGCGTCCAGGCGAAGTCCTTGACCTGGACCGTGGCCCGGCTGCGGAAAGCCGCGCCGTGCGACTTGCGACACATCGTGCAATGGCAGTTGAGGGCGTTGGTGAGCGGGCCGGAGACTTCGTACGCGATGCGGCCGCACAGGCAGGAACCTTTGATCATGATGAACGCCTGGCTGTTGGGGATAACTTGAATATACCCGCGGCGCGGGGCGCCGGCGCCCGCTTTTATGACGAAGCGCTTTCAATCCATTGCGGCGTCCCTAATTTCCGCCAACTGAATCGATCCCCGGGTCATCGTGCTGTCATGCCGCGAAAACAGAATGCGGCAATGAACCAACCCAAGGGGGATTCGATAATGACTTACGCCATCGAAGTGCAAGGGCTCAGCAAGAGCTTCCACGCGGGCGCCAAGGCGCTGGACGGCGTGGGCCTGCAAGTGGCCGACGGCGAGATGGTGGCCTTGCTGGGAGCCTCCGGCTCGGGCAAGTCGACCCTGCTGCGCCATCTGGCCGGCTTCGTCGCGGGCGATGCCGGCAGCGTGGCCGTCAACGGCCAGCTGATCCAGCGCGACGGCCGCCTGAGCCGCAACGTGCGCGGCGCGCGCGCCGGCATCGGCTTCGTGTTCCAGCAGTTCAACCTGGTGGGCCGCCTGCCCGTCATCACCAACGTCCTCACCGGATTGCTGCCGCGCGTGCCGCTGTGGCGCAGCCTGACCCGCTGGTTCCTGCGCGCCGAAGTGCGCCAGGGCCTGGACGCGCTTGCCCAGGTTGGTATAGACGACTACGCATTTCAGCGCGCCTCCACGCTGTCGGGCGGCCAGCAGCAGCGCGCGGCCATCGCCCGCACCCTGGTGCAGAACGCCCGCGTCATCCTGGCCGACGAGCCCATCGCCTCGCTCGACCCCGAGTCCTCGCGCCGCGTGATGGACACGCTGGCCCAGATCAACCGCTCGCGCAAGGTGGCGGTGGTGGTGTCGCTGCACCAGGTCGACGTCGCGCTGCGCTACTGCCCGCGCGTGGTGGCCCTGCGTCACGGCAAGGTGGTCTACGACGGCCCCTCGGCGGCCCTGACGCCCGCCATGCTACGCGAACTCTACGGCGCCGAACTCGGCGAACTCCTACCCGACCACGCGCCGCTGGCGCCGGCCTCGCCGGGCGTCGCGCCGCTGTCCCAACTGGCGCACGCCGCCTGATTCTCTTGCCCCCTTCCTCCCCGGAGCCTTCCATGCTACGCAGAACCTTTTTCACCCTGATCGCCGCCGCGGCCCTGTCCACGCAGGCCTACGCGCAGGACGCCAAGACGCTGAACTTCGGCATCATTTCGACGGAGTCGTCGACCAACCTGAAGTCGGTATGGCAGCCCGTCATCGACGACCTGAGCCGCGCCATCGGCGTGCAGGTCAAGCCCTTCTTCGCCTCCGACTACGCCGGCATCATCGAAGGCATGCGCTTCAACAAGGTGCAGATGGGCTGGTTCGGCAACAAGTCCGCCATCGAAGCGGTGGACCGCGCCCAGGGCGAAGTGTTCGCCTCCGTGATCGACAAGGACGGCAACCCCGGCTACTGGTCGCTGCTGATCGTCAACAAGGACAGCGACCTCAAGACCCTGGACGACGTGCTCAAGCGCGGCGGCAAGCTGAGCTACGGCGCCGGCGATCCCAACTCCACCTCGGGCACCGCGGTGCCGGGCTACTACCTGTGGGCCGCCAACAAGATCGAACCCAAGACCTTCTTCAAGACGGTGCGCGCCAGCAACCACGAAGCCAACCTGCTGTCGGTGATCAACAAGCAGGTGGACGTGGCCGTCAACAACACCGAGGCGCTGGAACGCTACCGCCTGAGCACGGGCAAGGACGCCAACGACAGCGTGCGCGTGCTGTGGAAGTCGCCGCTGATCCCGGCGGACCCGCTGGTCATGCGCACCGACCTGCCGGCCGACCTGAAGGTCCGCATCCGCGACTTCTTCATCAATTACGGCAAGGGCAAGGACGCCGAGCGCGAACTGGCCAACCTGAAGGCGCTGACCTATCAGGGCTTCCGCCCCTCGGACAACCAGCAGCTGGTGCCCATCCGCCAGATCGAACTGGCGCGCGAAAAGGCCAAGGTCGAAGCCGACGCCACGATCGGCCAGGCTGAAAAGCAGGAGAAGCTGGCCGAACTCGACGGCAAGCTGGCCAGCCTGGGCCAGCCGGCCGCCAAGCAGTAAGCAAGCCCCGCGCGCCGGCGCGTCGCCAGACGCGCCGGCGTTCGCGCAACCGAACCTCCTCAAGCGAACCGCCCGTCTCCATGAACCTTGCCACGCAGACCTCCCGCCTTCCTTCCGCGCCGCGATCGTCGCTGCCGGTCCTACTCGTCTGGGGCGTCGTGCTGGCGCTGCTCGTCATGTCGTGGAACGGGGCGGACATGCGGCCCCTGGACCTGCTGCGCGACTCGGGCAACATGGCCCAGTTCGCGGCCGACTTCTTCCCGCCGAATTTCCGCGACTGGCGCATGTACCTGGACGAGATGATCGTGACGGTACAGATCGCCGTCTGGGGCACGTTCCTGGCGATCGTGGTGGCGGTGCCGCTGGGGTTGCTGTGTTCCTCGAACATGGTGCCGGCCTGGGTCTACCAGCCCATGCGGCGGCTGATGGACGCCTGCCGCGCCATCAACGAGATGGTGTTCGCCATGCTGTTCATCGTGGCCGTGGGCCTGGGCCCCTTCGCCGGCGTGCTGGCCTTGTGGGTGCACACGACGGGCGTGCTCGCCAAGCTGTTCTCGGAGGCGGTCGAGGCGATCGATCCGCGTCCGGTTGAAGGCGTGCGCGCGACCGGCGCGAACGCGCTGGAGGAAATCGTCTACGGCGTGATTCCGCAGGTGCTGCCGCTGTGGATTTCGTACTCGCTCTACCGCTTCGAATCGAACGTGCGGTCGGCCTCGGTGGTGGGCATCGTGGGCGCGGGCGGCATCGGGACGGTACTGTGGGAAATCATCCGCAGTTTCCGCTACGCGGAGACCTGCGCGGTGATGATCATCATCGTCGCCTTCGTCGTGGTGATCGACATGGTGTCTTCGCGGATCCGCAGCGCGCTGATCTGAGGGCGGCGCCCGCGGGGCCCGGCCGGGTCCCGCAAGCATCGCGCTTCATTCGGCTACGGCCGTTCCAGCGCCTGGAACGCGGGCAGCGCCAGCAGGCCCGCCAGGCGCGCGGCATGCACGTCGGCGTCCGATACCGCCGGGCGCGGCATCAGGAAATTCACGGTGCCCAGGCAGGCCCCGCCATACACCACCGGCACGTTGATGACGGACCGCAGCCCCAAGGCGCGGATGGCGTCGTGGTCGTCGAAGAATTCGCGGATCGCGTCTTCGCCTTCGCCGATGAAGACCTGCCGTTCCTGCAGGACGTGGCGGCCCCAGGCCGTGCCGGCCTTGTCCTTGCTGCCGCCGGGCGGATAGGCCTCGGGATTGGAGCTGTACAGCCGCACGACGCGCATGGCGCCGGCATCGTAGCGGTTGATCGTGCACAGGGCATGCGCCAGCGATGCGTGCGCGTAGGCGTCGATGGCGCGGAAGGCGGCCGCCGCGTCGGCGGCGGCGTAGGCCTGGGCGATGGCCTGCGCCCCGGCCAGCGCCGGGGCCGTGGACGGGGCTGCGTTCATTCGGCCGTGATTCCCAATTCTTTGATCAGCTTGCCGTACTTGTCGGCATCGCGCGCCAGGATCTGGCCGAACTGCTCCGGCGTGGTCTCGGTCAGCAGCACGCCCATGTCGGCCATTTTCTTGATGACCTCGGGGCGCTTGAGGATCAGGTTGATTTCGCGGTTCAGCCTGGCGGTCAGCTCGGGCGGCATGCCGGCCGGGCCGAACGCGCCGTACCAGACCGACAGCTCGTAGCCGGGCAGCGTTTCCGCCACGGTCGGCACGTCGGGCAGGAGCGGCGAGCGGGCTTCCTCGGTGACCGCCAGCAGCTTGAGCTTGCCGCTCTGGACGTGGGGCAGCGTCTGCGTGCCCGCGCTGAACAGCACCTGCGTGCGGCCGGCCACGGTATCCATCACCGCCGGCGCGCCGCCGCGGTAGGGGATGTGGGTCATCTTCACGCCGGCGGCCTTCTCGAAGAGCGCCGCGCTCAGGTGGTTGGTGGACCCCTGGCCCGCCGAGGCGTAGGTGACGGTGTCGGGATGCGCCTTCAGATACGCGATGAATTCCTTCAGGTTGCTCGCCGGCACCGACGGATGCACCACCATGGTGTTGGTCACCAGCGCGAGCTCGGCGATGGGCGTGAAGTCCTTCACGCCATCGAAGGGCATGCTGGAATAGAGCGCCTGGTTCATCGTGTGCGTGCTCATGGACCCCACGAGCAGGGTGTAGCCGTCGGGCTTGGCGCGGGCGACGAAGGTGGTGCCGATGTTGCCGGACGCGCCCGAGCGGTTCTCGACGATGACGGACTGGCCGAGGGACTGGGTCAGCCCTTCGGACAGCACGCGCGCCAGGATGTCGGTGGAGCCGCCCGCGGCCCACGGCACGATCAGCGTGATGGGCTTCTCGGGCCAGGCGGCGTTGGAGGCGGCGGGCGCGGCGAGAGCCAGGCCCAGCGCGCAGGCGCGCAACAGTCGTTTGAATCGCAGTGTCATGGTTGATACCCCTTGTGCAAAGGCCGGTCTGTGCGCCGGCTGGAACGAAACAGGTTCATCGTCCGGCGGCGTAGCCCTGCATGCCGCGCGGGTTGGCCCCCGCGCGCAACAGCAAGCCGCCGCCGGGGGCGGGTTCGCGGGTGCAGGCGCTGATGCGTCCTTCCGACCAGTCCGGCCCCACCTTGACCTCGTGGCCGGCGGCGCGCAGCGCGTCCAGCGTGGCGGCGGGCATGCGGGACTCCACCGTCAGCCGGTTCAGCGTGAGCGCGCGGGGCCAGAACGATCCCGGGAAGTGGTCGATGTGCCAGGAGGGCGCGTCGATGGCTTCCTGCAGGTTCATGCCCATGGCATGGCGCAGGAAGAACGCCACCGTCCACTGGTCCTGCTGGTCGCCGCCGGGCGTGCCGAAGGCCATGTAGGGCTGGCCGTCGCGCAATGCCAGGCCGGGAGACAGGGTGGTGCAGGGGCGCTTGCCGGGCTGCAACTGCCCCGGCACGCCCTCGTCCAGCCAGGTCATCTGCAGGCGGGTGGTGAGCGGAAAGCCCAGGCCCGGCACCACGGGGCTGGACGAGAGCCAGCCGCCCGACGGCGTGGCCGCCACCATGTTGCCGTCGCGGTCGATGACGTCGATCTGGCAGGTGTCTCCCACGAACAGCTCGCGCGCGGCCCATTCCGAGACCGGGGGCAGCGCGGCGAAGGTCGGCTCGCCGACGCCGAAGCGGGTGTCGGACGCGGCCAGGGTGCGGGCGGCGGCCTCCAGGTCCGGCATGCGCGGCGCCAGCCCGCCGGGGCTTCCCGGCTGCAACGCGCGGGAGGCGTGCTCGCCGATGCCGGCCGCGCGCGACCGGGCGTAGTCGTCGCTCAGCAGTTCCGCCAGCGGCACTTGCGTGAAGTCGGGATCCCCGTACCAGGCGCAGCGGTCGGCGAAGGCCAGCTTGGCCGCCTCGGCGACGCGGTGCACGAACGCGGGGGACAGCGGATCCAGGCCGTCCAGGCCCAGGTGGCGCAGCATGGCCAGCTGTTGCAGATGGACCGGGCCCTGCGACCAGACGCCGCATTTGGCCACGGTGTAGCGGCCGTAGTCGACGGTGAGGGGATCGTCGTAGGTGGCGCGCCAATCGGCCAGGTCGGACTTGCGCAGCAGCCCGCGGTTGCGCTGGCCGGTGGTGTCGCGCACGGCTTCGTGGCGGTAGTAGGCGTCGATCTCGTCGGCGACGAAACCGCGGTACCAGGCCCCCAGCGCGGCGTCGATGCGGCCGCGGCGGTCGGCGCTGGCGGCATGCGCCTCGTCCAGGATGCGGGTGTAGGTGGCCGCGATGGCGGGCGTGCGGAACAGCGTGTCGGGGGCGGGCACGCGGCCATCGGGCAGCCAGACGTCGCGCGAGCTGGTCCATTCGTCGCGGAACAGCGCCTGCACCGCCAGAATGGCCTGCGAGATGCGCGGTACCAGCGGAAAGCCATTGCGCGCGTAATCGATCGCCGGGCGCAGCACCTCGGCCAGTTCCCAGGTGCCGTAGTCGCGCAGCAGGGTCAGCCAGGCGCCGAACGCGCCGGGCACGGTCGCGGGCAGCAGGCCGATGCCGGGCACCAGGTCCAGCCCCAGGCCGCGGAAGTGGGCCGGCGTCGCCAGGGCCGGCGCGGGGCCCTGGCCGCAGAGGGCGCGCATGCGCTGCTCGCGCTCGCTCCAGAACAGGATAGGCACTTCGCCGCCGGGGCCGTTCAGGTGCGGCTCCACGATCTGCAGCGCGAAGCCGCCCGCCACCGCCGCGTCATAGGCGTTGCCGCCGCGCTCCAGCACGCCCATCGCCACCTGCGTGGCGAGCCAGTGGGTGGAGGACACCACGCCGAAGGTGCCGCGTATTTCCGGACGAGTGGTGAAGGAGGCGCTCATGGGGCGGTTCCAGACAGGGGAAGATGCCAGCAGTATAGGATCGAGAAATAACTGGTTTTATCTTTGTTGGCATAATTGAATAACCAATCGGTTATGGGGAAAACATGAACTGGGATGGGGCCCGTCTCGCCAACCGCCTGAAGCACCGCCACCTGGCGCTGCTGCTCAACATCGCCAGGCACGGCTCGCTGACGCGCGTGGCCGCGGCCGCAGGCATCAGCCAGCCCGCGGTCACCAAGGCCTTGGCCGAACTGGAGGACATCTTCGGCGCGCCGCTGTTCATGCGCACCGGGCGCGGCCTGCAGCCCACGCCCCTGGGCAGCCTGGCCCTGGTGCGCGCCCGCCACATGCTCAGCGATCTGGACCTGTGGGCGCGCGAAGTGGAAGCCCTGCATGCGGGCCGGTCGGCGCACCTGCACGTGGGCGTGGTGCCCTACGTATCCAGCGCCTTGCTCACGGCGGCGATCAGCCGCCTGCACCAGCGCCACGGCGTCACGCTGAGCCTGCACCGCGCGACCACCGACCATCTCGTTCCCATGCTGCGCCAGCACGAGCTGGACTGCATCATCAGCCGCGCCACCTCCACGGTGGCGCACGAAGACTTGATCCACCGAGCGCTGTACCGCCAGCGGCCGCGCCTGATCGCGCACGGCCGGCTGGCCCAGCGGCTGGCGCGGCGCCAGCCGGACTGGGCGGCGGTGGCGGCGATGGACTGGGTGCTGCCGGCCACCAATACGCCCACGCGGCAGCTGATCGTGGAGCATTTCATCCGCGAGGAACTGAGCCCGCCGTCCCCGGTGCTGGAGGCCTACTCTACCGACGTGATCGAAGGCATGCTGACCATGAACGAGACCTTCATCTCGGTCGTGCCGGAGGAGATTGCCCGCGAACTGTGCCAGCGCGGCAAGCTGGGCATGGTGCCCTGGGACTTCGGCTGGGAACTGCCGCCGATCAACCTGATCCGGCGCAAGCGCGAGCAGCCGCTGGCGGCCGAAACGTATTTCTCCGACATCCTGCTCGACCTCTGCGGCGGCGGCGCGGCGCCGGCCTGAGCCGCGTCATGCGGCGAGCTTGGCGCGCGCGATGTCCAGCAGCGCGGCGGCCGCGGTTTCCGGCGCGGCGTCGTTGCTGACCCGCATCAGGCGGCACTGTCGCGGCACCGGGAAGGCTTGGGTGGCGCGCGAGAGCCGTTGCGCGATCTGCTCCGCGCTTTCGCGCCCGCGGTCGGCCAGCCGGCGCGCGAGCAGCCCCGGGTCCACCGTGACTTCCACCGCGGTCAAGGCCGGATAGCGCGAGTGGGCCTGCTCCAGGTGCGCGCGCGAACCGTTGATGATGACGGCCGCCCCGCAGGTGAGCCAGGCGTCTATCTCGATGCCGATGCCATAGTGCAGGCCATGGCTGCTCCAGCGCAGCGCGAAGCAGCCCAGCGCCGCGCGGCGGGCGAACTCGCCGTCCGTCAGGCGCAGCGCGTCTTCGCTCGCGCCGCTGTCGCGGGTGATGTAGCGGTGCGCCACCAGCACCGGCTCGTCGCCGCGGAGGTGGGCGCGCAGCAGGCGCAGCAGCGTATCCTTGCCGCTGCCCGAAGCGCCCATCAGGTAGATCAGGCGCGCGCCGTCGGCGGGGGCGCGGGCGTTCATGCCGCCGCCGGCCCTTGCAGATAGGCGGCGCCGGCGGCGTCCGCGCAGGAGCCGTCGAAGCCATAGTGCCGGGCCGCCACGAAATCGGCGCCCGGCGTGGCCTGCACGTAGACGCTGAGGCCGGGCACGCTCATGGGCTGCCCGCGCAGTGGATCGGCGAAGGCCGCGATGCCGGCCCTGGCCTGCGCCAGCGCCTCGCCCTCCAATTTGCCCGTCAGCGTGATGTGGAAGGTGTAGGTGTCGAACACATAGGGGTAGCCCCAGCGCGCCAGCATGGCCTGCTGCCCGGGCGTGAGCGATTGGGGCTGCCGGCGAGCGGTTTCCTCCGGCGTGGGCGGGGCGCGCAGGGGATCCAGGTCGCGCACGGCCGCGTCGGCCAGCGCCTGAATGCGGGACCGGCTCTCCCGGTCGGCCTCGGCGATGCGCCAGGCCAGGAAGCCGCGCAGCGGCTCGCACTCCAGCGCCAGCGTGAACGGGGCGTGGCCGAGCGCCAGCCGGCGCACGGCGGCATCCAGCTCGGCGGGGGTCGCGCCCGGGCGCAGGCGGAAGGGCGGTTTCAGGGTGGCATGCAGGCCGTAATGGCGCGGCGCCTGCGTCCATTCGGGCGCGGGGCCGGGCAGGCCCGGCAGCGGTGGCAGCGCCTCGCCGGTATCGGCGCAGCGGCCCAGCCAGCGGCTGCCGTGCTCGCGCCACGGGCCGGTGGGCGCCAGGTACAGGGCGTAGCGATGGGCCAGGGGCATGGTCAGGCCGCCATGCGTTGGTGGTGGTCGTCGCCGAAGGCGCGGCTGGCGTAGCGCAATTCGCCGCCCACGATGGCCGCGCACACGCGCGGCAGCCCCGGCACGTGGTCGTCCACCACGATGGCATCGGCGATCAGGCCCGGCGCCAGCGCGCCGCGGTCCTTGAGGCCGGCGGCGTTCGCGGGATTGCGCGACACCAGGTCCCAGGCCTGCGGCAGCGGCAGCACGCCCTCGGCGGCCAATCGCAGGGCCGCCGTGAGCGGAGCGGGGTAGTAATAATCGGAGGTCAGCACGTCGCACAGGCCAGCGCGCACCATGTCCGTCGCGCTGGGCGCGCCGGTGTGGCTGCCGCCCCGCACCACGTTGGGCGCGCCGAACACCACGGAATTGCCCAGGTCGCGCGCGACGCTGGCGGCTTCGCGCGTCAGCGGGAATTCCGCCACGCCGCAACCCAGCTGATGGTAGTAGCGGCGGGTCGAGGCGTCCGGATCGTCGTGCGACGCCACCTTCAGGCCGGCCTCGCGCGCGCACGCGGTCAGCTCGCGCATGGCGTCGGCCACCGAATCCGCCGCCGCCATGGCCGCCCGGATGCGGTCCTGGAAGACGTCGAGGTCGCATTCCGCCCGGTTGGCGTACTGCATGAGCTTGCGTTCGTCGCCCAGGCGCCGCGCCATGCTGGGCAGGTGGTCGTTCAGCGCCAGGAAGCGGACCCGGCCGTCGCGTATCCATTGCCGGGCGATATCCAGGCCGCCCACGTGGTGCGTCTCGAAGCGCAGGTGCACGTAGTGGCGCGCGCCCATGATGGGATGCATGCGCTCCAGCGCGTCGAACATGCGCTCGGCGTAGCTCTCGCCGCGCAGCCCGCCTTCCCAGGACAAGGTCACGCCGTGGAATTCGGTGGTGATGCCGTTGGCCAGCAACTGGCGGTCCACGTCGAACAGCGCGCCGTCGTAGGGGAACGTCACGCTGGGCCGGGGCATGATGGCGCGCTCGAAGGCGTCGCCATGCAGGTCCACGATGCCCGGGAGCACCAGCAGGTCGCCGGCGTCGAACCAGGAGGCGCCGCGCGTCGCCGGGGCGGCCGAGTCGTCGATCAGCCCGCCGTGGAAGCGCAGGCTGGCGTGTTGGACGCCGCTGGGCGTGAGGATGCGCTGGCCTGTGACACCGGCCAGGGGCGAGGGGGCATGTGTGCGTGTGTTCATGCCGTGACGTTAGCGGGATTGCATTACAACCAGATGTCTAGATGAGTTTGGGCGGCTTGCGGCAGTGCGGCGCCGTCGCCGCGCGAGGGCGGACGGCGGCGCGTTTGCTTTTCAGGTTTCGTCGGTCACCATCAGCTGCACCAGGTCGCCCACGAAGCGGGCGATGCTGTACTGCAAGGGCGCGCCGTCCTGGTCGACGTTCAGCGCTTCGACCTGGAGGATGGGGCGGGTCTTGGGCTGGCCCAGCTGGCGGGCGATCTCGGGCGAGGGCAGCACGGCCGTGATGCGCGACCACTTCCGGGTGTAATCGCCGAGGCCGTAGTGCGCGTAGACCTTGGAGATCGAGCGCAGCGCCGTCAGGCGTTGCGCGAAATCGGGGAAGCGCTTTTCGTCGAAGTAATGCTCGGAGGCGCTGATCGGGCGGTTCTCGGCCTTGCCCACGATCTGCACGCGCAGCAGCGGCGCGGTGCGGGCCAGGCCCAGATGCTTGGCGATCTCGGCGGCGCGCAGCGACTGGCTGCCCAGCACCTCCTGGTGGCCCAGCACGCCCTGGCTGCGCAGGTTCTCGGAAAAGCGCGTGCGCTTGCCGATGGCGTAGTCGATGGCGTGTTCCTGGACGAAGGTACCGCGGCCCTGCTCGATCCTGACCAGGCCGCTTTGCTCCAGCTCGCCCATGGCGCGCCGTATCGTGTGGCGGTTGACCGAGAACTTGGCGGCCAGCTCGGGTTCGGAGGGCAGCTGCTCTCCGGCCGCATAGAGTTTGTTGCGGATGTCGTCCGCAAGGGATTCGCCGATTTGCCGCCAGACGGCGATGCCTGAACCTCTTTCAACCATGGGGTGCGCTCGTGCTGTCATATCCGCTCGTCAAGAATGGCCCGATTGTGCCCGATGCCGAGCCTGCCGGAAAGGCGCCGCGCCTGTCATCAAAAATTCACGCCAGGCTGTTGAACTTGCATTTCGGAGCGATCATACTTCATCCGGTCGTCTAGACGTTTAGAGGAAAAAATGAATCACCCACAGGCAGGACAGGATGCGGACAAGGCCCGGCGCGCGGCCTGGATGCGCGTGCTGGCGCTGGCGGACCCGGGCGCGCTGGACGGCGCGTTCAGCGCCTTGACCGACGTGCCCGCGCACCGGACGCTGCGGCCGGCCCAGACCGGCATGGCCATGGTGCGCGCCCGCAGCGGCGGCACCGGCGCCCGGTTCAACCTGGGCGAAATGACCGTGACACGTTGCGCGGTGACGATGGGCGAAGGCGTGGTCGGCCTGGCCTACGTGCAAGGCCGTTCGCTGCGCCATGCCGAGCAGGCCGCGGTGGCCGATGCCCTGCTGCAGCTGCCCGAGTGGCATGAAACGGTGCAGTCGCAGCTGATCGCGCCGCTGGCGCGCCAGCATGCCGAGAAGGTCGAGCGCCAGGCCCGCGTGGCGGCGCAGACCAAGGTGGAATTCTTCACGATGGTGCGAGGCGAGGACTGACATGGAACAACAGATACCGACCGCCGCGGCTTCGGGCCGGACGCTGCTGCCCGGCTTCGCGGATCCGGTCGACGATGCGCAGGCTACGTTCCGCGCCGCCCTGAACGCGCTGGCCCATCCCGGGAGAATCCACGAGGTCCTGGCCGACTGCGGCGTGCCCGAGGGCCTGTCGCCCGCCATGACCGCCTTGCTGCTGACGCTGGTCGACGTGGACACTCCGCTATGGCTGCCGGAATCCGTGGGCGCCGACACGCTGGCCTTCCTGCGCTTTCATTGCGGCTGCCCCATCGTGCCGTCGCCGTCCCTGGCCCGCTTCGCCGCGGTGCCGGCCGGCCTTGCGGCGCCCGCGCTGTCGTCCTGCCATCCGGGCGACCCCGCCTATCCCGACCTGTCGACCACCTTGCTGATCGAGGTCGACTCCCTGGACTCGGGGCCGCAAGTCGTGCTGAGCGGCCCCGGCATCGAATCGCGGCAAACCCTGTCCGCGGCCGGGCTGCCCGGGGGATTCTGGCGCGAATGGCGCATCAATCATCAACGGTTTCCGCTGGGCGTCGACGTGCTGCTGACGCAGGGCCGGCGGATCTGCGGGCTGCCGCGCAGCACGCGCCTGGAGAACTGACATGTACGTAGCTGTGAAAGGGGGCGAACGCGCCATCCTCAATTCCTACCGCATGCTGGACGACTACCGCCGAGGCGACCGCGAGGTGCCCGAGCTGGAGCTGGACCAGATCCGCGAACAGATGCCGCTGGCCGTGTCCCGCGTCATGGCCGAAGGCTCGCTCTACGATCCGCAGCTGGCGGCGCTGGCGCTCAAGCAGGCGGCCGGCGACGTGATCGAAGCCGTGTTCCTGCTGCGCGCCTATCGCACGACCCTGTCGCGCTACGGCTACACGCAGCCCATCGATACGGGGCGCATGCGCTTGCAGCGCCGGATCTCGTCCACCTTCAAGGACATCCCGGGCGGCCAGATCCTCGGCCCGACCTACGACTACACCCAGCGCCTGCTGGATTTCTCCCTGCTGGCGCGGCGCGAGGCCGACGCCCCGCCCGAGGGCGAGGAGGCCCTGGACAGCGCGATGCCGCGCGTGACCGACCTGCTGGCGCAGGACGACCTGATCGACGCCGAGCCGGTGCCCGAAGGCGATCCCGACCCGTTCGACCTGACCCGGCAGCCGCTGGACTTCCCGGCTACGCGCGCCGCGCGCCTGCAGAACCTGGCGCGCGCCGACGAAGGCTTCCTGCTGTCGATGGGTTATTCCACGCAGCGCGGCTACGGCAACACCCACCCCTTCGCCGCCGAGATCCGCTACGGCTCGCTGGAGGTGGAAATGCACATCGAGGAGCTGGGCTACGCCGTCACCGTGGGCGAGATCGAAGTCACCGAATGCCAGATGGTCAGCCAGTTCGCGGGCAACGCCGGCGAAGGGCCGAAGTTCACGCGCGGCTACGGCCTGACGTTCGGCTATGGCGAACGCAAGTCCATGTCGATGGCGCTGGTCGACCGCGCCCTGAAAGCGGACGAGCTGGGCGAACGCGCCGATTCCCCGGCCAACGACCACGAGTTCGTGCTCTATCACAGCGACAACGTCGAAGCCTCGGGCTTCGTGCAGCATCTGAAGTTGCCGCATTACGTGGACTTCCAGGCCAACCTGGAATTGCTGCGCCGCATGCGCGCCGAACGAGGCGAACCCGAGGCCGCGCGCAACGAACTGATGGACGAGGCGGTTTCCCCATGACGACCCAACACGCGACGGTCGAACGCGACCACCACTACAACTTCGCCTACCTGGACGAATCCACCAAGCGGATGCTGCGCCGCGCCTTGCTCAAGGCGGTCGCCATTCCCGGCTACCAGGTGCCGTTCGGCAGCCGAGAGATGCCGCTGCCCTACGGCTGGGGCACGGGCGGCATCCAGGTCACCGCGGCCATCATCGGGCGCGACGACGTGCTGAAGGTCATCGACCAGGGATCGGACGACACCACCAATGCCATTAACATCCGGCGCTTCTTCGGCCGGGTCGCGGGCGTGGCCACGACGGAGTCCACCCGGGCCGCCACCATCGTGCAGACGCGCCACCGCATCCCCGAGACGCCCCTGTCGCCGGGCCAGGTCATGGTGTTCCAGGTGCCGATCCCCGAGCCGCTGCGCTGGCTCGAACCGAGCGAGACCGAGACGCGCACCATGCACGCGCTGGCCGAGTACGGCGGCATGCACGTCAAGCTGTACGAAGACATCGCGCAGCACGGCCATATCGCCACCACCTACGACTATCCCGTCATCGTGAACGACCGCTACATGATGCGGCCCTCGCCCATCCCCAAATTCGACAACCCCAAGCTCGACGGCAGCCCGGCCCTGATGCTGTTCGGCGCGGGCCGCGAGAAGCGCGTCTACGCCGTTCCGCCCTACACCCGCGTGAAGAGCCTGGACTTCGAGGACCATCCTTTCCGCGTCGAAACCTGGACCGAGTGCTGCGACCACTGCGGCTCGCGCGAAAGCTACCTGGACGAGATCATCCTGGACGACGCGGGGACGCGCCGCTACGTCTGCTCGGACACCGAATACTGCAACGATCGCCAGGCGCGGCAGCGCCAGGCTCCTTCTCCGGACGAGGCCGCCGCATGAACGCCCAACCTTTGCTTTCCGTGCGCAACATGACGCGCACCTGGGACGGCGTGCACGGCTGCCGCGACGTCAGTTTCGATCTCTACCCCGGCGAAGTGCTGTGCGTGGTCGGCGAGTCCGGCTCCGGCAAGAGCACGCTGCTGTCGGCGGTGTCGTACCAGACCCGGCCGGACGCCGGCAGCGTCTGGTACGACACGCGGGACCAGGGCTTCACCGACCTGGCCGCGCTACCCGGCGCGCGGCTGCGCCTGCTGTCGCGCACCGATTGGGGCTTCGTGCGGCAGAACGCGAGAGACGGCCTGCGCATGCGCGTCAGCGCCGGCGCCAACATCGCCGAGCGCCTGATGGCAGTGGGTGACCGGCACTACGGCGATCTGCGCCGGGTGGCGGGCAACTGGCTGCAAAAGATGGAGATCGATGCCGGGCGGCTGGATGACGCGCCGGTGTCCTTTTCCGGCGGCATGCAGCAGCGCCTGCAGATCGCGCGCAACCTGGTGACGCATCCTCGCCTGGTATTCATGGACGAGCCCACGGCCTCGCTGGACGTGTCCGTCCAGGCGCGCCTGCTGGACCTGCTGCGCCAGCTGGTGACCGACCTGGGCCTGGCCGCCATCGTCGTCACCCATGATTTGGCGGTCGCGCGGCTGCTGGCCCACCGCACCCTGGTGATGCGCGGCGGCGAGGTCGTGGAAAGCGGGCTGACCGACCAGATACTCGACGATCCGCAGCATCCCTACACCCAATTGCTGGTGTCCTCCATCTTGCAGAGCTGACCATGCGCGCAACCACTCCCATGATCGAGGTGCGGGGCCTCGGAAAAATGTTCACCCTGCACAACCAGGGCGGCATGCGGCTGCCGGTGCTGGAGGCGGTCGACTTCGACGCCGCCGCCGGCGATTGCCTGGTGCTGTCCGGCCCGTCGGGCACCGGCAAGAGCACGCTGCTGCGCTGCCTTTACGGCAACTACCTCGCCACCGAAGGCAGCATCCGGGTGCGCGCCGCGGACGAATGGGTGGAGCTGGTGGGCGCGCCGGAGCAGCGCATCCTGGCCCTGCGGCGCGACGTGATCGGCTACGTCAGCCAGTTCCTGCGGGTGATCCCGCGCGTGTCCGCGCTGGACGTGGTGGCCGAGCCGTTGCGCGCCGCCGGGGTGGACGCGGAGGAGGCCCGCGCCCGGGCCGCCGCGCTGCTGCGGCGCCTGAACGTGCCGGCCCGGCTCTGGGGCCTGGCCCCGGCCACCTTCTCCGGCGGCGAGCAGCAGCGCGTGAACATCGCGCGCGGCTTCATCGCCCGCCATCCCATCCTGCTGCTGGACGAACCCACGGCATCGCTGGACGCCGACAACCGCCAGGTGGTGATCGACCTGATCCGCGAGGCGCGCGCCGAGGGCCGCTGCCTGCTGGGGATCTTCCACGACGCCGAAGTGCGCGCGGCGGTCGCCACCCAGACGCTGGCCCTGCGTCCCGCCCGGGCGGCCGCGGCCGCCATGGAGGCCTGATCATGCAAAGCACCTACCTGACCCACGCCCGGGTCGTGATGGCCGACCGCGTCCTGGAGGACAGCGCCGTGCTGATCGACGACGGCCGCATCGTCGCCATCGAGCCGGCCGGGGCGCGCGCCGACCGCGAGATCGACCTGGGGGGCCAGACCCTGATGCCCGGGCTGGTCGACCTGCATTGCGACGCGATCGAGAAAGAAGCCGAGCCGCGTTCGCGCGTGCTGTTCCCGCTGGACTTCGCGGTGGCCCAGGTGGACCGCCGCAACGCCGCCGCGGGGATCACCACGCCTTATCACGCGCTGTCGTTCGCCAACAGCGAATGGGGCGTGCGCAACAACCAGACCGCGGCCGAAGTGGTGCGCACCGTGCGCGCCTTCCGCCGCCACAGCCTGGTCGACAACCGCATCCACTGCCGTTACGAAGTCACCGACGCCACGTCCGTGGACGTGCTGCGCGCGCTGATGGACGAGGGCGCGGTGGACCTGCTGTCCGTCATGGACCATTCGCCCGGCCAGGGGCAGTTCAAGACGCTGGAGTCCTATCTGCAATACATGATGGGCAACCATGCCATGAGCCGCGAGCAGGCCGAGGACGCCGCGCACGCCAAGACCCGTTCCAAGGACGGGGCGGTGGCGCGGGTGGAAGCGCTGCTGTCGCACGCGCAGCGGCTCGGCATCCCCACCGCCAGCCATGACGACGACTCGATCCACCGGATCGCCACCATGCGCAACCTGGGCGTGGCGATGAGCGAGTTCCCCATCACGCTGGACACGGCGCGCGCCGCGGTGTCCTGCGGCCTGCCCACCATCCTGGGCGCGCCCAACGTGCTGCGCGGGCAAAGCCAGAGCGGCTCCATGCGCGCCATCGACGCCATTCGCGCGGGCGTGGCGAGCTGCCTGTGCTCGGACTACCAGCCGTCCACGCTGATCGCCGCGGCCTTCGCGGCGGCGGCGCAGTCCGACCTGACCTTGCCTCAGGCGGCCGCGCTGGTTACCCTGAACCCGGCGCAGGCCTGCGGGCTGTCGGACCGCGGCCGGATCGCGCCGGGGCTGCGCGCCGACCTGGTGGCCGTGGCCCAGGTGGGCGGGCAGCCGCTGATCAGCCACACCTGGTCGGCAGGGCGGCTGGTATTTTCGACGCACTATCCGCCCTTGCTCGCGAGCGAGGCCGGCAGGGCCGAGCCGCAAGGCCTGGCGGCCTGAGTCGACAGGGTGAAAACGTGATGAGCTCCATCGTGACCGCCGTGGCGCGCAGCGCGGCGCATTCGTTCAGCAAGCCGGTGGTGCCGGCGATCATGCTGTTGAAGGGCCTGGGCGTGGAGGGCGACGCCCATCTCGGCGCGACGGTCCAGCACCGATCCCGCGTCAGGGCCGATCCGACGCAGCCCAACCTGCGGCAGGTGCACCTGATCCACGGCGAATTGCACGACGAGCTTCAGCTCGCGGGCTTCAACGTGGCGGAAGGCACGATGGGCGAGAACATCACCACCCGCGGCATCGACCTGCTGGGCCTGCCGCGGGGCGCCAGGCTGCACATCGGCGCGGACGCCGTCGTGGAGATCACCGGCCTGCGCAATCCTTGTGCGCAGCTGGACCACTACCAGCAAGGCCTGACCGCCGCCGTGCTGGGCCGCCATCCTGACGGCAGCCTGATGCGCCGGGCCGGGGTGATGGGCATCGTGGCGGAGGCCGGCGAGGTGCGGGCCGGCGACCCGATACGCATCGAGCTGCCGGTCTTGCCGCACCTGCCGCTGGACCGTGTCTGAAATATCCCTGGAAGGCGCGGACGCGGGGCCGCGCATCTGGTTAAATGGCGGCAAGAGCGCTGCCGCAGTTTCCGCGGACGGTGCCCCCTTTTTTCCGGAGCGCGCGATGGCAAGATTCAATTTCACCCAGGATCCCGAAGAACCCGATCTGTGGGCGGCCGAAAACGTCGCCGCGGGCGAGGGGCGTCCGCCGATCCACGTCATGATCCAGACCGACGGCGAGGAGCCCGCCGGCGGCGCCTCCAAAGTGGTCAAGGCCATCATCGACAACCTCGACGAGCAGATCCTCGCGGCCGCCGATTTCCTGCTCGACAACTACTCCTACGAGCACTGCAAGAAGCTCGGGCTGGAAGACGACCAGCTGCTGGCGGAGGAAACCGCCGAGGCCATGGCGGAAAAAGCCGTGCTGCGCGCCTTGTGGCTGTTCGACGAAGACGGCGACGGCTACGAACTGTGGTTCACGCTGCCCTGGGACCCGGTGCATACCTACGACGTGGAATTCGAGGACGGCACGCCAGTCTCCTGCTCGGTCAACGACTGAACGGTCGGCAGCCGGGCCGTCAACGACCTAGCGCTCCAGCTCGAAATGCGTGGCCTGGGCCTGGCCCAGCGAATCGTCATAGCGGTAGCGCATTTTCACGGGCATGCCCTTGCGCACGGCGCCCGTGCCGGCGCCGTCGAGCACCACGTCCAGTTCCCGGTCGACGAATTCGCGGCAATCGGTATCGGCGCGGGCGCCCTCCGGGATGTCCGCGCTCCGGACCTTGAGCTTGAACATCAGCTGCGTGATTTCCGTGCCGTCGATGCGGTACTGGCGCATCTGCACCGGCAGGTTGGTGACAGTGCCGCCCAGCTCGCAGGAAATGCGGGTCCAGGCGTGCGAGGCAGGGGTGGCGGCCATCAGGACGGCGGCCGCCAGGGCGCGGCGCAGGCGTGAGGAGATCATGGCTTGCGGACGGCGCGCGAAGCGCGGGCAGGGCACGCCGGCATTCGGGCAAAGGGTTTATATGTTGCGCCCGGCGTCTGCCCGGGTCAAGCCGGGGGCTGCCCCATGAAGAAGCGGGCCTTGCGGCCCGTTTTTTTATGCGCGTTGCTCGGCGGGCCGGCCAGCCGGCATCTCCGCCTCGGGGGCGGGAGCCGCCTCGTCCGCGGGCGCGTCCCGTCCGCCTTCCAGCTTCGAGATGACGGCGGTGGCCAGGCTGTTGCCCACCACGTTGGTGGCGGTGCGGCCCATATCGAAGAACTGGTCGATGCCCATGATCAGCAGCAGGCCGCCTTCGGGAAGGTGGAACATCGGCAGCGTCGCGGCCACCACGACCAGCGAGGCCCGGGCCACGCCGGCCATGCCCTTGCTGGTCACCATCAGCACCAGCAGCAAGGTCAGCTGCTGTGTAAAGCTCATCTGGATGTTGTAGGCCTGCGCGATGAACAGCACCGCGAAGGACTGGTACATCATCGAGCCGTCCAGGTTGAAGGAATAGCCCAGGGGAAGGACGAAGCCCGAGATCCGCTTGGGAACGCCGAAACGCGTGAGCGCCTCGATCGTCTTCGGATAGGCCGATTCGCTGCTGGCCGTCGAAAACGCCAGCAGCGTGGGCTCCTTGATCAGGCCGCCCAGCTGCCGGGTGGACTTGCCCAGGAACAGATAGCCCACAAAGAAGAGCACCCCCCACAGCAGCGCCAGGCCCAGGTAGAACTCGCCTATCAGCTTGCCGTAGCTGAGCAGCACGCCCAGCCCTTCGGTCGTGATGGCGGCGGCCATCGCGGCGAACACGCCCAGCGGCGCGAAGCGCATCACGTAGTCGGTCACCCGGAACATGATCTTGGCGAGCTCGTCGATCAGGTTGTAGATGGTGTTGTGGCCCTTGCCGCGGATGAACGACAGCGCCGCGCCGAAGAACAGCGAGAACACCAGGATCTGCAGGATCTCGTTGGTGGCCATGGCCTCCACGATGCTGCGGGGGAACACGTGCGCGATGAAGGCCTTGAGCGTGAAGTCCCCGGTCTTCAGGCCCGAGGTGGCGCCCGCGTCCGGCAGCGCCAGGTTCATGTGCGCGCCCGGCTGGAAGATATTGACCAGGGCCAGGCCCAGCAGCAGCGAAATGGCGGAAGCGGCGATGAACCAGATCATGGCGCGCATGCCGATGCGGCCCACCGCGCTGGCGTCGCTCATGCTGGCCAGGCCCGTCACCAGCGTGGCGAACACCAGCGGCGCGATGATCATCTTGATCATGCGCAGGAAAATGTCGGTAATGAGGCTGAAGTGCGAGGCGATCTGCGCGGCCTCTTGGGGGGTCTGCGCGTATTTGTTGCAGAAGTAGCCCACCACGATGCCCAGCACCATGGAGATGCCGATGTAACGCGTCAGCTTCTTAGTGTTCATGATCAAAACGGAAAACGGCGACCCTTTGCCTGGCCCCGAGGGGGCCGGGTCCGCCGGCATGGGGCGGGCAAGCGGGTCCGGTGACAGACATGCCAGGGCGGCGCCCGAAATTTACGGGTTTACCCTTGGTGCGCGATGTTAACGCCGCCAACCTGACAGTCAGTTGTCGGTACGGGGCCGGATCGGCGGCCCCGCGCTATCGCGCCGCGTGGGCGGAGCGATAGCGGGGGTGTATCACCGGAACCTGGGCACTATCGGTCCCAGCCATGCCAGAATGGACCGCGAGGCACCCCGAGTGCACCCGCCCTTCGGGCAAACAAACGAAAAAATGGAGACAAAACAATGCCGAAACGCGAATTGGCCGTGCTGGCGTCTGGGTACACCTATCTGGAAGGGTTGCGCTGGCACGAGAACCGCTTGTGGGCGTCGGATTTCTATACTGAACAGGTCATCGCCGTGGACCTGGACGGCAAGGTCGAACGGATCTGCGAGGTGCCCCAGCAGCCGTCCGGGCTGGGCTGGCTGCCCGACGGCCGCCTGCTCATCGCCTCCATGAAAGACCGCAAGCTCCTGCGCCGGGAAGCCGACGGCACCCTGGCCGTCCATGCCGACCTGTCCGCGCTCACGGGCGGCCATATCAACGACATGGTGGTGGACGCCCAGGGCCGGGCCTACGTGGGCAACTTCGGCTTCGACCTGATGGGCGGAGCCCCGGTGCGCAACACCACCATCGTTCGCGTCGATCCCGACGGCGCCACCCGCGTGGTGGCCGAAGGGCTGTGCTTTCCCAACGGCTCCTTCATCACGCCCGACGGCAAGACCATGATCGTCAACGAGACCTTCGGCAACCGCATTTCCGAATTCGACATTCTTCCCGACGGCGGCCTGGGCCTCCGGCGCGACTGGGCGAACTTCGGCGCGCTGCCCGACAGCGACGATTTGGGCGTCCTGATCGCGGCCTCCGCCATCGGGCCGGACGGCGGCGCGCTGGACGCGGAAGGGGCGCTGTGGGTGGCCGACGCCATCGGCAAGCGCATCGTCCGCGTGGCGCGCGGCGGCAAGATCCTGGAACAGATCGACACCGGCGAATTCGGTATCTTCGCCGCCGCCCTGGGCGGGCCGGACGGCCGCAGCCTGTTCATGGCCGCCGCGCCGGACTTCATCGAAGCCAACCGCCGCGCGAGGCCAGAGGCCCGGATCCTGGTCACCCGGGTGGACGTGCCGCACGCCGGCAGGCCGTAGGCGGCCCGCCCTCCGCCCCGCCGCGCCATCCTCCGTCAGGAGGGGGGCGCCGGGGCGGTTTACCTCCTTGGGCGCAGTCCGAATGGCCTGGATACCGGCGGTTGCAAGACCTTTCGGCGAATCCCCCGTAAAATCACACCATTCGGCAAGACTTCAACCATCTTTCAATAGACAGTACCTAAGGAGGACCACTCATGGCCCTAGTCTCCATGCGCCAGTTGCTCGACCACGCCGCCGAGCACGGCTACGGCATTCCCGCTTTCAACGTCAACAACCTGGAGCAGGTCCAGGCCATCATGGAAGCCGCTGCGGAGACCGACAGCCCGGTGATCATGCAAGCCTCGGCCGGCGCGCGCAAGTACGCGGGCGAAGGCTTCCTGAAGTACCTGATCCAGGCCGCCGTGGAATCGTATCCCCACATCCCCGTGGTCATGCACCAGGATCACGGCCAGTCGCCCAAGATCTGCCAGGGCGCCATCGATCTGGGCTTCTCCAGCGTCATGATGGACGGCTCGCTCAAGGAAGACGGCAAGACCATCGCCGACTACGACTACAACGTCGAAGTGACCAAGAAGGTCGTCGACATCGCGCACAAGCTGGGCGTGACGGTCGAAGGCGAGCTGGGCTGCCTGGGCTCCCTGGAAACCATGCAGGGCGACAAGGAAGACGGCCACGGCGCCGACGGCAAGCTGACCATGGACCAGCTGCTGACCGATCCGGAGCAGGCCGCCGACTTCGTGCGCAAGACGCAGCTGGACGCCCTGGCCATCGCCATCGGCACCAGCCACGGCGCCTACAAGTTCACGCGCAAGCCCACCGGCGACATCCTGTCGATCTCCCGCATCAAGGAAATCCACGCCCGCCTGCCCAACACCCACCTGGTGATGCACGGCAGCTCCAGCGTGCCGCAGGAACTGCTGGCCGAGATCCGCGAATTCGGCGGCAACATGAAGGAAACCTACGGCGTGCCCGTCGAGGAAATCCAGGAAGCCATCAAGTTCGGCGTGCGCAAGATCAATATCGACACCGATATCCGTCTGGCCATGACCGGCGCGATCCGCCGCTTCTTCGCCGAAAACCCGGAGAAGTTCGATCCGCGCGAATACCTGAAGCCGGCCCGCGCCGCGGCCAAGGCCATCTGTGTCGCCCGCTACACGCAGTTCGGCACCGCCGGCAACGCCAGCAAGATCAAGGCGCTGCCGCTGACCGAAATCGCCGCGCAGTACGCCTCGGGCAAGCTGTCGCAAGTGGTGCAATAAGGCTGGCGGCGCCCCTGGCGCCTCCAAGCACGGAAAGGCGGGCCCCCGAGGGGGCCCGCCTTTTTTCATGGGGCCCATCCGCCCGGCTTAGGCGGCGGGGCCGTTCCCGGGGAAATGGGGGACGCCGCGGTCCACGTGATGCCAGGACGGGGCGGACGCCGTCCACAGGCTGGCCTTGGCGTGGAAGGCTTCGGGATCGTCCAGCGAGCCGGCCCGCACGACTTCGTAGCCCATCCCTTCGGAGCCGCCGAACAGCGGCGTGCCACAGGCGGCGCAGAAGCTGCGCATGACGGTGTGGCCCGAATCGCCCCGGTAGCGGTGTTCCTTGGGCTGGCCGCGCAGTATGGTGACCGAGCCGGCCGGGAAGATCAGCGCGTGGGCGGGGGCGCCGCCGCTGGAATACTGGCAGTCCCGGCAATGACAGGTGGCGGCCGTGAGCGGCTCGTCGGTGACGGCGTAGCGGATGGCGCCGCACTGGCAGCCTCCGGTCAGGTGCACCTGCGCGTCGGCATGGGCGGTGCGTTTGGGGGAAGCATCCTGCATACGACTCTGTCTCCGGGGTCAGCGCCGTGACGCCAGCGGCGGTCGGCGCGCATATTGGGAGACGACAGCCTAACCCGGGCGCCGGGCGGCGTCGAGGGGAGGGCGGGCCGCCGGACCCTTCCGTGAGTCCGGCAAAGCCGGCCCATTTGCAGTAACCTATGCGCTTTGCAGGACCCGCGCCGCGCGCCGGCCTTGCCCTGTTCTACTTCCCGCCCTGGCGCCTGCCCGAGGCGGGAATCTTCATTATTGCCATAGGCCATTTCCCGTGACTTCTGCTTTGCATCAATCCAGCATCAAGTCCTTGCCGCTGCTGGGCCGCGGTAAGGTGCGCGATATGTACGCGGTGGGCGACGACAAGTTGCTGATCGTCGCGTCGGATCGCATCTCCGCCTTCGACGTGATCCTCGACGACCCCATCCCCGGCAAGGGGCAGGTGCTGACCGAGCTGACCGAATTCTGGCTGCAGAAGCTGGCCCACATCCTGCCGAACCACTCCACCGGCGTGAAGCCCGAAGACGTGGTGGCGCCGGACGAAGTGGACCAGGTGCGGGGCCGCGCCGTCGTGGTCAAGCGCTTGAAGCCCATCCTGGTGGAAGCGGTGGCCCGCGGCTACCTGATCGGCTCGGGCTGGAAGGATTACCAGGCCACGGGCTCGGTGTGCGGCATCAAGCTCCCGGCCGGGCTGCAGCAGGCCAGCCAGCTGCCCGAACCCATCTTCACGCCGGCGGCCAAGGCCGAGTTCGGCATGCACGACGAAAACGTGGATTTCGCGCACGTGGTCAAGGAAGTCGGCCAGGAAATGGCGGAGCGCATCCGCGACGTGACCCTCAAGCTTTACGCCGAAGCGGCCAAGTTCGCCGCGACCAAGGGCATCATCATCGCCGACACGAAGTTCGAGTTCGGCCTGGACGACGACGGCACGCTGTACCTGATGGACGAAGTGCTGACGCCCGATTCGTCGCGCTTCTGGCCCGCCGACGGCTACCGCGTGGGCATCAGCCCCCCGTCGTTCGACAAGCAGTTCGTGCGGGACTGGCTGGAAACCCAGACCTGGGACAAGACGCCGCCCGCGCCGCGCCTGCCCAAGGACGTGCTGGAAAAAACGGCCGCCAAATACCGCGAAGCGCTGGACCGGCTGGTCGCCTGACCCGGCCGCGTTTCAAGGAAAAAAGCCGCTCCTGGCCGAGCGGTTTTTTTTCGCCTGGAGCCAGGGCCCGGCTCGGGTATTCGATAACAGTTATTTCGGATTGTTACGTTATACTTTTCCGATTGTATCGGGACGTCCCAGAAAGGAGCGCTACGCATGGTAATGATGTTGCCTTTCCTGACCGGCCTGGTCGCTGTGTGGTTCGGGATGCTTGGAAAGCGCCGCCCCTGCGTGACCTTCTGGCTGCTCACCCTGGCGATCTTCGCCGCCTGGTGCCAATACCACATGACCAGCCCGCTGGCGCTGTCGTTCTAGGGCCGGGCGATGATCTTTTCCCGCAATCCCGCGCGCGGCTCGCGCATCCTGAACGGCCTGGCCCTGCTGGGCGTCACCATCGCCCTGGGCATGGCATTCTTCTGGCAGTTTGCCTACGGCGAGCTGCCGTGCCCACTGTGCCTGCTGCAGCGCGTCGCGCTGATCCTGGCGGGCGTGGGCTTCCTGCTGAACTTGCGGCTGGGGCCGTCGCCGATGCACTACGCCATGAGCATCGCGGCCGCGCTGGGCGGCATGCTGGCCTCGGGCCGGCAGGTGCTCCTGCACATCGCGCCCGGCGATCCGGGCTACGGCGCGCCCCTGCTGGGCCTGCACTTCTACACCTGGGCCTTCATCGCCTTCTCGGCCATCATCGCGTTCTGCGCGCTGATGCTGTCGGCCGACCGCAAGTGGGGCGACAGCATGCTGAAAAAGCCGGTGCCGGCGCTGGGCGCGGTGGCCATGGCCCTGTTTTTCATCGCCACGCTGGCCAACGTCGGCAGCACCACGCTGGAGTGCGGCTTCGGCCCGTGCCCGGACGATCCCGTGACCTATCAGTGGCTGGATTCGGGGGCCGCGCGGTAGGCCCGCGCCCACCCGGTTAAAATACCCGGTTTCGCGGCCTGGTTCCGCGGTCCTCCGACTTTCCGCGGCCTGGCGCCGCGGTCTCAACTTTCAGACACCGGTTATGACAGCCAAGACTTCCGCAGCGGCAGAGGCCACCCCAGTGGTGGGCGTGATTATGGGTTCTTCCAGCGATTGGGAGGTCATGAAGCACGCGGTCACCATGCTGGAGGACTTCGGCGTGCCCTTCGAGGCGCGCGTGATTTCGGCGCACCGCATGCCGCAGGACATGGCCGAGTACGGCGCCGCCGCGCATGGGCGCGGCCTGCGCGGCATCATCGCTGGCGCCGGCGGCGCGGCGCACCTGCCGGGCATGATGGCGGCGCTGACCGAAGTGCCGGTGTTCGGCGTGCCGGTGCCGTCCAAGTACCTGCGCGGCGAAGACTCGCTGCTGTCCATCGTGCAGATGCCCAAGGGCGTGCCGGTGGCCACCTTCGCGATCGGCGAAGCCGGCGCTGCCAACGCGGCGCTGCACGTGATCGCCACCCTGGCGGGCACGGACGCCGGCCTGCACCAGAAGCTGGTGGCGTTCCGCGCCCGCCAGACGCAGGCCGCGCGCGACATGAAGGTTCCGCCCGAGGCCTGATCAGAATGACTCAATCCACTGCTTTCACGATCGCGCCCGGCGGCTGGCTGGGCTTGCTGGGAGGCGGCCAGCTGGGCCGCATGTTCTGCCACGCCGCGCAAAGCCTGGGCTACAAGGTGGCGGTGCTGGATCCGGCCGCCGAGTGCCCGGCCGGCATGGTGGCCGACCTGCACATCCAGGCGGCCTACGACGACGAGGACGGCCTGGCCCGCCTCGCCCAGACCTGTCAGGCCGTGACGACCGAATTCGAGAACGTGCCCGCCGACAGCCTGCGCACCCTGGCCACGCGCTGCCGCGTCAGCCCCGCCGGGGATGCCGTGGCCATCGTGCAGGACCGCATCGCCGAGAAGACCTTCATCGCCTCGCAAGGCATCCCCGTGGCGCCGCACGCGGCCATCCGCAGCGAAGCGGACCTGCGCGCGGCGCCGGACGCGCTGTTTCCCGGCATCCTCAAAGTGGCGCGCCTGGGCTATGACGGCAAGGGCCAGGCCCGCATCGCCACGCGCGAGGAAGCGCTGGCCGCCTTCGCCGAATTCGGTGGCGTGGCGTGCGTGCTGGAAGCGCTGATGCCGCTGGACTACGAGATCTCGGTGGTGCTGGCGCGCGGCTTCGACGGCGCCAGCGTGGTGTTTCCCGTGGCGCGCAACGTGCACCGCGACGGCATCCTGGCGGTGTCGACGGCCGAGCCGGTCCAGCAGGACGCGGCCCATGCCGAGCGGCAGGCCCGCGCGACCCAGGCGGCGCAAGCCATCGCGCAGGGCTTGGGCTACCACGGCGTGCTGTGCGTGGAGTTCTTCGTGCTCAAGGACGGCAGTCTGATCGTCAACGAAATCGCGCCGCGCCCGCACAACAGCGGCCACTACACCATGGACGCCTGCCTCTCCAGCCAGTTCGAGCAGCAGGCGCGCGCCATGGCCGGCCTGCCGCTGGGCGGCACCGACCTGCTGGCGCCCGCGGTCATGTTGAATCTCCTGGGCGACATCTGGTATCCGTCGGCCGCCGCCACGGCGCAACGCGAGCCCGACTGGGCCGCCGCGCTGGCCGTGCCCACGGCCAAGCTGCACCTGTACGGCAAGCGCGAAGCGCGCCGCGGTCGCAAGATGGGACACGTCACCATCGTCGCGCCCACCGTGCAGCAGGCTCGCGACGACGCCGCCCGCGTGGCGGCGGCGCTGGGCATGCAGGCTCCCGAATAAGCGCGGCGACGATGAATTCCCTGCCGCCTTCAGGTTCCGCCAGCGCCGCGGAAATCGCCGAAGCCGCCCAGCGCCTGCTGGACGGCGAGCTGGCCGCGTTTCCCACCGAGACCGTCTATGGTCTGGGCGCGGACGCTGAAAACGCGCAAGCGGTGGCCAAGATCTACGCGGCCAAGGGCCGGCCGTCGAATCATCCCGTCATCGTGCACATCGCGCCCCAGGGCGACGTGTCGTACTGGGCCGCCGAGGTGCCGCCGGAGGCGCGCCTGCTGATCGACGCCTTCTGGCCCGGCCCCCTGACGCTGATCCTCAAGCGCGCGCCGCACATCGCCGACACGGTGAGCGGCGGCCAGGACAGCATCGGCATCCGCTGCCCTTCGCATCCGGTGGCGCAGGCGCTGCTGGCGGCGTTCGCGGCCGGCAAGCCGAACGGGCAGGGCGGCGTGGCCGCGCCGTCGGCGAACAAATTCGGGCAGGTCTCGCCCACGCGGGCCGAGCACGTCCGCGGCGAGTTCCCCGAGGAAGTCGCGGCCGGCATGCCGGTGCTGGAAGGCGGGGCATCGGAGGTCGGCATCGAATCCACGATCCTCGACCTGTCGCGCCTGGATCGCGGCGCCGGCCCGGTGCTGCTGCGTCCCGGCCATGTCAGCGCCGCGCAGATCGAAGCCGTGCTGGGCGTGCAAGTGTTCGCGCCGGATGCGGGCGCTCCGCGCGCGTCCGGCACGCTGAAAGCACACTACGCGCCGCGCACGGCGCTGGAGCTGGCCTCCGAAGCGCGCCTGCGCGACGTGGAACAGGGCCGCGACCTGCCTGAAGGGCGGGTGGTGGTGGTGGCCTACGGCGCGGCGCCGGCCGTGCTCGACCCCCGGGTGCAATGGCAGTCCGTGCCTGCCGATCCGGCTCGCTACGCGCAGGCGCTGTACGGCCTGCTGCGCGATCTGGACCAGCAGGGCTATGCGCGCATCATCGTGCAGGCGCCTCCCGCCACCGACGACTGGCACGCGGTCAACGACCGCATCGGCCGCGCCGCCGCCGCGTTCACGCTGGACACGACGGATCTGTAGGATGGGTGGAGCGCGAGAGTTCTTAAGCTAGAACTCCGCCCTCCAGCGCGCGAAACCCATGCGGCCGTGGAAGACTGTTTTCAAGCCGCTGCCAGGCGCCGTCCGCTCACCGCCGCATGGGTTTCGCGCGCTGGAGGGGGGTATTCTTGTGCAGAGGATCTCGCGCTTCACCCATCCTACGGTCACGCCGCCAGGAGTTCCCCTATCCGTTCCACCGCCTGCCGCAAGGGCGGCAGGAACTCTTCCGTCAGCCGGTTCAGCGGCACCCGGGCGGCCTTCACGCTGACATTGACCGCCCCGCAGGCCTTGCCGCTGGCCGAGCGCACGGCCACCGAGATGGCGCGCACGTTCAACTCCAGCTCCTGGTCCACCACCGCGTAGTCCTGCTCCCGGATGCGCGCCAGTTCGGCGCGCAGCTTGTCCTCGGTGATCACGGTGAATTCGGTGTAGGGCTGCAGTTCGGTCGCGGCGAAGTAGCGGGCGAGGGCGGGTTCCGGCAGTTGCGCCAGCAGCACGCGCCCGATGGACGTGCAATAGGCCGGCAGCCGGCTGCCCAGCCCCATCGAGGTGGCCAGCAGGCGGTTCACTTCCGAGCGCGCCAGGTACAGCATTTCGTGGCCTTCCATGATGGCCAGCGCGCAGGTTTCGTTGACCGTGGCGCTGAGTTCTTCCAGCACCGGCTGGGCCAGCGACACGAACGGCGTGGACGAGAAGTACGCATAGCCCAGGCCCAGGATGCGGGGCGTCAGCACGTAGAGCCTGCCATGCTGCTCGGCCATGCCCAGCAGGATCAGCGTATGCAGGCAGCGCTGCACCACGGCGCGCGGCAGGCCGGCCCGGCGGCTCAGCTCGGCCGCGGTCTGGGGCTGGCGGCGCGTGCCGAAGGCGCGGATCACGTGCAGGCCGCGCGCCAGCGTCAGCATGTAATCCGGGTCGCCCCGCAACTGGTCGGGATGGTCTTCCGCCGCCGGCGGCGCGGCGTAGCCGGGAGGAGGAAGGTTGGGCCGCATCAGCCGTCGAGCAGGGGAGCGCCGGTGCGCGCCTGCAGTTCCTTGAAAGTCATGCCGTCGATCATATCCCGGACCCGCAGCCCGTCGGGCGTCACGTCGATGACGGCCAGATCGGTATAGATGCGGTCCACCACGCCCGCGCCGGTCAGCGGATAGGCGCAGCGTTCGACGATCTTCGGTTCGCCGTTCCTGGCGTTGTGCTCCATCAGGATGTAGACGCTGCGCGCGCCCACCGCCAGGTCCATGGCGCCGCCCACGGCCGGCGCCTCGCCCGGCCGGCCGAGGGACCAGTTGGCCAGGTCGCCGTTGGCGGCGACCTGCATGCCGCCCATGACGCAGATGTCCAGGTGGCCGCCGCGCATCATCGCGAACGAATCCGCGTGGTGGAAGTACGAGCCGCCCCGCAGCAGGGTCACGGGTTGCTTGCCGGCGTTGATCAGGTCCAGGTCGATCTCGGCGTCCGCCGGGGGCGGGCCCATGCCGAGGATGCCGTTCTCGCTGTGCAGCACGATCTCGCGCCCGGGCGGCAGGTGCGCGGCCACCAGCACCGGCATGCCGATGCCCAGGTTGACGTAGCTGCCGTCGGGAATGTCGCGGGCCAGGCGGCGCGCCATGTCGGCGCGGTTCAGGGGCTGGAACATGCGGGCTCCTTCAACTGGAGAAGGCGGCGTCGGCCACCTGGGTGACGCGCTGGACGAAGATGCCGGGCGTGACCACGGCCTCGGGCGGCAGTTCGCCCAGCCCGGCCTTGGCGCGCACCTGCACGATGGCGGTCCGGGCCGCCATGCACATGACGGGCCCGAAGTTGCGGGCGCTCTTGTTGTAGGTGAGGTTGCCCCAGCGGTCGGCCTGGTCGGCTTTCACCAGCGCGAAGTCGCCATGCAGGGGGTGTTCGAAGACGTGTCCGCGGCCGTCTATCATGCGCGTCTCCTTGCCCTGCGCCAGCTCGGTGCCGTAGGCGGTGGGCGTGAAAAAGCCGCCCAGCCCGGCGCCGGCCGCCCGCAGGCGTTCGGCGATGGTGCCTTGCGGCACGCATTCGAGTTCGATCCGGCCTTCGCGGTACAGCTCGTCGAAAACCCAGGAGTGCGAGGCCTTGGGAAAGGAGCAGATCACCTTGCGCACGCGTCCGGCCTTGATCAGCGCGGCCAGGCCGGTCTCCCGGTTGCCGGCGTTGTTGCTGACGACGGTAAGGTCGCGCGCGCCCTGCGCGATCAGCGCGTGGATCAGCTCCGTGGGCATGCCCGCGCCGCCGAAGCCGCTGATCAGCACCGTGGCGCCGTCGTGGATGTCCGAGACGGCGGCCTCGGGAGAGTCGTAGAACTTGTCGATCATGGTGGAGTTCCGTCGGGGGCGGGCGCGGCGGACGCGCCCGCCGCGTTCAGTTCACGGTGATGCGCGCCTGCTTGATGATCTCGGCATACCGCGCCGAGTCCTTCTCCATCAGCGCGGCGAACTGCTCGGTGCTGCCGCCCGCGGGCAGGAAGCCCGCGTCCAGGAACTTCTGCCTCACGTCCGGTTCCTTGACGATCTCGCTGATTTCGCGCGCCATGCGCTCGATGATGGGCTTGGGCGTGTTGGCGGGCGCCATCAGGCCGGCCCAGGAGCCGGTGACGAACCCGGGCAGGCCGGCTTCCTCCATGGTGGGGATGCCGGGTTCGGTCGGCCAGCGCTCCTTGCCGGTGAACGCCAGCGCCTTGAGCCGATTCTGCTTCACGTACTGCATCGGCACCAGGATGGGATCGAACACCATGGAGACGCGCCCGCCCAGCAGGTCGGTCAGGATGGGGGCGCTGCCCTTGTAGGCCACGTGCGTCATCGTGATCTTGTTTTGCAGCGCGAAGTCCGCGCCGGTCAGGTGCGCGCTGGAACCGTTGCCGCTGGAGGCGTAGGTCAGCTTGTCCGGATTCTTGCGCGCGTAGGCGACCAGGTCCGCCACGCTCTTGACCGGCAGGTCCTCGGCCACGAACAGGAACAGCGGCAGGTCCGCCATCTGCACCACCGGCGTCAGGTCGGCCGGGCTGTAGTTCAGCTTGTACAGGTGGAAGTTGATGATGTAGGCCGGCAGCATGGACAGGAAGGTATAGCCGTCCGGCTCCGCCTTGGCGGCCATGGCCGAGCCCACGCTGCTGTTGGCGCCGGGCCGGTTCTCGACGACGATGGTCTGCTTCAGGCGCGGGCCCAGCTTTTCCATGACGATGCGGGTAACGATGTCGGTCGATCCGCCGGGCGTATAGGGCACGATGATCTTGATGGGCTTGCTCGGCCAGTCGTCCGCTGCGTGGGCGGCGCCGGCGGTCAGCCCGGCGGCGGCCAGCGCCGCGTACAGCAGGGTCTTCAAGGTTTGGCGGCGAGCGGGCGCCGCAATGCGGCATAGCCGCGATTTGCTTGCATAAGCCATGGAATCTTGTCTCCTCCATGAATCGACCGACGATCGATGCGCGTTCGGTTGTCGGGCTGGCGTGCTCTTGTTTTTGCCGCCGGGCTGCCCCGGGGGCATAAGCGCGAAAAAAGTATGGCACGCAAGGCAAGCGGCCCGCGCCGTATGATGGGGCAATAAAGTTCGATCACCGGACATCGGAATCGGGCCAGGATCAGTCGTTTTTTTTCCTCGGGTTTCCACTAGGTAGCGTTGCGTTGTTCACGTCGTGGACATCGCTTAATCTGGCGGCCGGCCCTGTATGGCAGGGCCCGGTGTCAACCGCAGCCGGCTTACAAGCCGGCGCGGCTTCCATCTCAGGAGAGGCAATAATGAAACGCTCTATCTTGTTTGCAGCCGGCGCCCTGGCTCTGGCTTGCGCGTCCCAGGCGGCGGTGGCGGGTCCCACCCTGGATGCGGTGAAGAAAAAGGGATTCGTGCAATGCGGCCTGACCGACGGGGTGTCGGGTTTCTCGGCGACGAACAGCAAGGGCGAATGGGAAGGCATGGACGTGGACATCTGCCGCGCCGTCGCCGCGGCCGTGTTCGGTGATCCGAGCAAATTCAAGGGAACCGCGCTCTCCACCCAGCAACGCTTCACCGCGCTGCAATCGGGCGAGGTCGACGTGCTGCTGCGCACCGTCACGCTGACGCAGACCCGCGATACTTCCCTGGGCCTGTCGGCCGTCGCCGCCAGCTTCTACGACGGCCAGGGCATCCTGGTGAGCAAGAAGCTCGGCGTGAAAAGCGCCAAGGAGCTCAACGGCGCCACGGTCTGCGTGCAGCCGGGCACTACCACCGAACTGAACCTGGCCGACTGGTTCCGTTCCAACAACATCGAATTCAAGCCCGTCGTGATCGACAAGGTGACGGAAGTCGTGCGCGCCTTCGAGTCCGGGCGCTGCGACGCCTTCACCGACGACTCCTCGCAGCTTGCCGCCGTGCGCGCCAC
The DNA here is from genome assembly GCF_001571365.1 of Achromobacter denitrificans NBRC 15125. Lineage (GTDB taxonomy): Bacteria > Pseudomonadota > Gammaproteobacteria > Burkholderiales > Burkholderiaceae_B > Achromobacter > Achromobacter denitrificans. The sequence continues at coordinate 61,726 of NZ_BCTQ01000022.1, forward strand.
GCAGGTCGCCAATCCCGACGACTACGAAATCCTGCCCGAACGCTTCTCCAAGGAGCCGCTCGGCCCCATGGTGCGCCAGGGCGACGAGAACTGGCTCGGCATCGTGCGCTGGACGCTGTTCGCGCTGATGGAAGCGGAAGAGTACGGCATCACGCAAAAGAACGTGGACGAGATGCTCAAGAGCAACAACCCCAACATCTCCCGCATCCTGGGCGTGACGCCGGGCGCCGGCAAGAACATGGGCCTGGACGAGAAGTGGGCCTACAACGCGATCAAGGCCGTGGGCAACTACAGCGAGGTCTTCGAGCGCAACGTCGGCAAGGACAGCAAGCTGGGCCTGCAACGCGGCACGAACGCGCTGTGGAGCAAGGGCGGCGCCATGTATCCGTGGCCGATCCGCTGATCCCGCGCCCTATGCCCCGCTGCGGGCCATAGTGCGACGAACCTCCGGCCTCTGCAAATCGTACGGTGATTTGCAGAGGTTTTCGTTTGGAGAGACGAGAGAAGCTCGCGGCCTACGCAAGGCGTGTAAAAAAGGGCGCGTATCGGCCATCCGGCGTTTGGCGGAATACGGCGGATACCCGCTGTCCGATCTTCGCGGCGCGAATATCGCAGTCGACGAGATTGCTCAAGATGATCGGACCCTCGTCCAGTTCGACATAGGCTAGTGCGTAGGGCGGATCGGCGCGTTCGATGATGCTGAACGCATAGAGACTGCCTAGGCCGCTTGCAGGCTTCCAGTCCGTGTCGTCACTGGCGCATAGCGGGCATACGACGCGCGGATACCAATGGGCGCGGTTGCATTGATTGCAGGTTCTCAGAAGCAATTGCCCCCGTTCCGCGGCGGCCCAGAACGGAGCGGTTTCCGGGTAGGCCCGGGCATAGGGATCGTTCAGGTAGGTGGAAAGCTCGCTTTGCCGGTTCACGCGTTACTCCCGTTCGAAAATCAGAGTGGAATGGGCATGGGCGACTCCCATGACCAAACCGGGCCCGGAAGCCAGCGCGAGATCGCAGCCGGGGACTTGTACGGCGGGATGCGCTTCGCCACGGAGTTGGCGCACGGCTTCGATCACTTTCGTCATGCCCCCCCGATTTGAGGGATGGTTGTTGCACAGCCCCCCGCCGTCCGTGTTGAAAGGCAGTTGGCCCCGGCCGGAGATCAAATTGCCTTCGGCTACGTAGGGGCCGGCCTGCCCCTTCTTGCAGAATCCCAGGTCTTCCAGCTGCATCAACACCATGATGGTGAAGTTGTCGTAGAGCGAGGCGTACTTGACGTCGCCGGGCGCGATGCCTGCTTCGGCGAACGCCAGCCTGCCGCTGGTGACGGCGCCCGAGGCGGTGGGCTCGATGTAGCCGCCCCGGCTGGTCTTGATGCTCTCGCCGGCCCCGATCAGCCTGACGAGAGGCCGTGACAGGCTCCGGGCGATCTCCGGACTCGTCAGTACCAGCGCGCCGCCGCCGTCCGTGATGACGCAGCAATCCAGGCGGTGCAACGGACTGGCAATAATGGGCGACGCCAGCACGTCCTCGACGGTGACCGGCTTGCGCAACGCCGCAAACTCGTTGTATTGCGCATGATGCGCCGCGGCCACCTTGACGGCGGCGAGCTGTGCGGAGGTCGTGCCGTGCTCATGCATGTGGCGTTGGGAGAGCATCCCGTATATGCCGGTGATGGTGGAGCGATAGGGCCTGTCCCAGGGCGTTTCGGGCCGTTCCGGCCCCAGCTCGCGCGGCGCGGTTCCCGTCGCCATGCCGCTGCTCTTGGGCTTGCCCGCCAGCGTGATCAAGGCGACCGAGCATTTACCTTGCGCGATGGCGAGCGCAGCGTGGCGCACATGTACCATGTACGAGCATCCGCCCAGCTCGGTGCCGTCTACCCACTTCAGGTCCAGGTTCAGGTACTCCGCCATGGATAGGGGATTGCCGCCCGGCGCGTCGCCCGCGCAGAAGTAGCCGTCTACGTCCTTGAGGTTCAGCCCCGCATCGCGCAGGGCGCCCAGCGCGCACTCGGCATGCAGCTGGGTGACGGACTTGTCGGGCGCATATCGGGTCGGATGCTCGTATGCGCCCGCTATGTAGGCTTTGCCATTGAGTGTCATAAGCTGTCCGGAGGTCACAGTTTTGGGATGTTGCCGTCGCGAATGACGCGGCCCCATTTCGCATATTCGTCCTGCACGAATTTCGTCGTGTCGTCGGGCGTTGCCACCACCGGAATGAGCGCGGCCGCATCCAGCGTCTTGCGCAACTCCGGATTGGCCTGTGCGTCATTGATGACTTGGTTCAGGCGTGCGGTGACTTCGGGCGGCGCGCCTTTCGGCAGGAAGGCAGCCATCCAGCCCACGACCTCGAATCCGGGCACGCCCGACTCGGCGATGGTGGGCACGTCCGGCAACTGCGCCTCGCGTTTGGCTGTGGTGACCGCGATGGCCTTGATCTTTCCGGACTTGATCTGGGTGATCGCCGCCCCGATGTTGGCGAACATGAAGTCCACGTGGCCGCCGATCAAGGCCGACATGGCTTCGGAGGGGCCGTTGTAGGGCACGTGCATGTAATCCAGGCCCTTGACTTCCTGCTTCAGCAACTCCGCGGCCAGGTGGGCGGAGCTGCCAACGCTGCCCGAGGCGTAGTTGATGTCGCCGGGCTTCTGCTTGACGTATTTGATGAACGCATCGAAGTCGTTCGCGGGAAATGAGGCATTGACGACCAGCACGTTGCCATTGAGCCCGAACATCGCCACGGGCTGGAAGTCCTTGATCGGGTCATAGGGCGTGGACGCCATCAATTGCGGGTTGATCGCGTGGGTGACATTCGTTCCGAGCAGCATCGTATAGCCGTCGGAAGGGGCGCGCGCCACGTAGTTCGCGCCGATGAGCGCGCCCGCGCCGGGTTTGTTTTCCGTGATGAGCGGTTGCTTCAGCGCTTCGGACACGTACTTCGCGAAGGTGCGGCCCGTCAGGTCGGTGACGCCTCCCGGTGCGAAGGGAATGACGAACTTGATGGGCCGGTTCGGGTAGGTCTCCTGTGCATGAAGATTCACGCTAGCCATGCCGAGAGTCAAAAGGCATGCTTTGAAAAGGCAGTGTCTGATGCGCATCGTTGTCTCCTTGGTTGCCTGAAGGCCTGCCCGTGGACGGGATGTAGGTCAGCTGACTTGGCGTCCCTGGTCGGCCCAGTACTTTCTTCTGAGGGTCTTGCGGTCGATCTTTCCCAACGCGGTGAGGGGAAGCTGGCTTTCGAACACCACGGTTTTGGGCGCATTCACCACGCCTTTTTTTTGCGTGACGTATTGGATGATCTCGGTCTCGTCGGCATTCGCGCCGGGCTTGAGCACCACGATCGCGGTAACGGCTTCGCCCCATTTCTCGTCGGGCACGCCAATGACGGCGGACATCGCGATACCGGGATGCAGCGCCAGGCAGTTCTCGACTTCGCTGGGGTAGACGTTGAAGCCGCCCGTAATGATCATGTCCTTCACTCGGTCGACGATGTACAGATAACCGTCCCCGTCCATGCGGGCCATGTCGCCGGTGTGCAGCCAATCTCCGGCGAAGACCTTTTCATCCTCCTCCGGCCGGTTCAGGTAGCCGTCCATGACGAGCGGGCCGCGCACGCACAGTTCACCGATTTCGCCTAGCGGCACTTCCCGCAGGTCCTGGTCGAGCAGCTTGACCTGATTGCCGGTCACGGGCTTGCCGCAGGAGCCCAGCAACCCGGGACGCGCGGGGTCGTGGTCCTGCTTGCGGAGGTAGCAGATGGTCATGGGTGCTTCGGCCTGCCCATACAGTTGGCCAAAAACCGGTCCGATCCTGCGCAGCGCTTCCAGCAGCCTGGAGGGCGCGATGGGGGCCGCGCCATAGAGCGCCAGTTCAAGGCTGGAGCAGTCGCCGTTGGCCAACCCGGGATGATCCAGCAGGCCGTAGATCTGGGTCGGCACAAGGAAGGTGAAGTTGATGCGATGCCGCCGCACTCGTTCGAGAAAGTCGGCAGGCGTGAATTTCTCGCTCAGGTACACCGTGCCGCCCCGGATGAAGACAGGCAGAATCAAACCGCCCGCCGCATGCGAGATAGGCGTGGTCACGAGATACCTGATGCGTTCGGGCCATTCATACGCGGCCAGCATCTGGAGCACCATGGTGACCGCGGTGCGATGGGAATGCAGGATCCCCTTGGATCGGCCGGTCGTGCCACCGGTGTAGGACAGCTTGGTGATATCGCCGGGGCGGGCGTCCAGGGCGAGATCGCCGCCATCCATCGTCGCCGCTTCGTCGAAAAGGCCGGCGCCGCGAGTGTCGCCGTCAAGAGGCAGGATCAGCGGAACGATGCCGCGCGCCTCAATGGCCAGGGCGCGCTGCGCGTACTTGCCGTTGTCCACCACCAGGGCCTTCACCTGCGCATCCTGCAGCACGAAGGCGTGGTCTTCCTCCGAGGCCATCGGATGCAGCGATACCGATTTCAAGCCGATGAATTGCGCGGCGATGATGGCGATGATGGCTTCGGTTCGGTTTCCGACGAGAAAGGCGACGGCATCCTGTCTTTTCAGGCCCTTGGCGCGCAGGAGGCGCGCAATGCGGTAGCACTGTGCTTCCAGCTGTGAATAGGTGACCGTTTTCTCGTTGGAGACGATGGCTGGCGTCTCGGGAAACGCCTTGAATGCAGAGAGGTACAAGGACGCGACGGTGGCGCCTTCATACAGGGAGGTCGGGGAGGGCCGCATTCTGTCTCCATCTGTTCGGTACTGAATATTGTTTTCTGGTACCGATTTGAGATGACAAGCGGTACTGTGTCAATATAATTGGTACCGAAATGATGGTTTTCAGCCCTAGGTGTTTTACCTAGGCGTCGTAGAATTCCCGTCTTTCCCAATCCTCTTTTTCACATTCAAAGGCAAGCGGCGATACATGGCCAAGCGGCGTACCGAAGAAGTTTTCCTCAAGGAACTGACGGCGTTGCTGATCGTCGAAGGTGTGTCTTCCCTGACGATTGCCGACATTGCGCAACGCATGCAATGTTCGCGCAGGCGCATATACGAAATTGCCGCCACCAAAGAAGAACTCTTCGTCAATATTTGCCGGCAGGTGCTGGACGCGAATCTGAAAAAGGGATTTGCCGCGGCGCGCGGCGAAGCCGACGGCGCCAAGGCGATTGCCACGTATCTGCGCGCAACCTTGAACGCATCGGGCTTGAGCAAGGCGGCGTTGACGGATCTCGATTCGACGGAGAGCGGCCGCGCGGTTTTCGACGCCTATCAGTTGGCGCGGGTGCGCGGCCTGGAAGACATGATCGACGATGGCGTGCGCCAGGGGCTGCTCGTGCCGCACAATCCGAGGGTGATCTCGGAAGCGATCCTCGGAGCGGCTCACCGCTTGAGGAATCAGCGATTCCTGGAGGAAACCGGCCTTTCGATTGGCGCCGCCTTCACCGAGTTCTACGAAATCGTGCTCAATGGCCTCCTGGTCAAGCCGCAGGCAGGCGCGCCGCCTGCGCGGCCTCGACGCTGACGAGACGCGGCGCTAATTCCGCTTGGCGGAAGAACCTGTTGCGGGATTCGGAATGGTTCCATGCGCGCAAGCTGAAATGGTTCTACCCCGCTCCGCTCCGGCTCCCTATGATGTCCCTCACGCGGCCGCGACGGCGCGCCGCAAGCCATTGATAACGACTAGGGAAAAACGATGAACGGCGCAGACAGCCTTTGCGACACCTTGCTTGCCAACGATGTGGACGTTTGCTTTGCGAATCCGGGCACCTCGGAAATGCACTTTGTCGCGGCACTGGATCGCAAACCCCGGATGCGTTGCGTGCTGGGTCTGTTCGAAGGCGTGGTGACGGGCGCGGCCGACGGCTATGCGCGCATGGCCGACAAGCCGGCCGCCACCTTGCTGCACCTGGGGCCGGGCCTGGGCAATGGCCTGGCCAACCTGCACAACGCCAAGCGCGCGCGCACGCCCATGGTCAACATCGTGGGTGACCACGCCACCTATCACGTCCAGTACGACGCGCCTCTCACGAGCGACGTCGAAGGCGTGGCCCGCCCGATGTCGCATTGGGTCAAGCGCACGATGACGGCCGCGGCCCTGTCGGCCGATGCGGCCGAGGCCGTCGGCGTGGCGCGCCAGTCGCCGGGCAACATCGCCACGCTGATCCTGCCCGCCGACACGGCCTGGACCGAGCTGCCCGAGAGCGCGGCGCAGCCGGTGCTGGCGCCGCGCGAGGCCTTGACCCGCGCGTCGGCGGACGCCGTGCGCGCCGCGGCCGCCGCGATCCGCTCGGGCGAGGTCGTGACCCTGATGCTGGGCGGCGCGGCGCTGCGCGAGCGCGCCCTGAACGCCGCCGGCCGCATCGCGCGCGCCACCGGCGCGCGCCTGGTGTCGGAAACCTCGAACCGCCGCATCGAGCGCGGCGGCTCCCGCACGCCGGTCGACCGCCTGCCGTATCCGATCGACCTGGCCGTGGCCAAGCTGAAGGACGTGCGGCATCTGGTGCTGGTGGGCGCGAAGTCGCCCGTCGGCTTCTTCGCCTACCCCGGCAAGCCCAGCCTGCTGGCTCCCCCCGACTGCAATCAAGTCGTGCTGGCCACGGCCGAGCAGGACCTGGCGCAGGCGCTGGAATGGCTGGCCGACGAACTCGGCATCGCGGCCGACGCGCCGCGCCTGACCGCGCCCGCCGCCAGCTACGAAGTGCCGCAATCCGGCAAGCTCACCGGCGCGGCCGTGAACGTTCTGGTGGCGCACATGCTGCCGGAGCAGGCCATCGTCTGCGACGAGTCCATCACCCAGGGCCGGGAGTTCCCCCTCTACAGCGTCAGCAGCGCGCCGCACGACTGGTTGATGCTGACCGGCGGCGCCATCGGCATCGGCCTGCCGCTGGCGACCGGCGCCGCGGTGGCCTGCCCGGACCGCAAGGTGGTCACGCTGCAGGCCGACGGCAGCGGCATGTACACGCTGCAGGCGCTGTGGACGCAGGCTCGCGAGAACCTCGACTGCCTGACGGTGATCCTGGCCAACCGCTCCTACGCCACGCTGCACGGCGAAATGAAAAACGTCGGTGTGCAGGAGCCGGGCCGCAATGCCCGCCGCATGCTGGACCTGCAGGAGCCGCACCTGGAGTGGACGCACCTGGCGCGGGGCATGGGCGTGGAAGCGGTCAGCGTGGACACGATCGAGGCCTTCGCGCGCGCGCTGCAAGAAGGCCTCAAGCGCCGCGGCCCCTTCCTGATCGAAGCGGTGATCTGAACGGCTCCGCGCTTCAGCCCAGGAAGTAATCGGGCTGGGGCGCGGTGACGATGGCGCGATACTCTTCCAGCAGCAATTCGGCGTGGCGCGTCAGCGGCCGTATGCGCGAGCGCATGATGCGCGAATGGATGAGCAGGCTGGGACGAAAGGGCCTGATCACGAAGTGATCCAGGGGGAAGGGCGCGATGGCGGCCGGTTCCACCAGGCCTACGCCGACGCCCGCGCGTATCAGCGCCAGCAGCGCCGCGGACGACGTGACTTCCACCGATACCGGCATATGCAGCGCGGCCTCGGAGAAGGCGATTTCCAGGAAGCTTCCGAAGTTCGTCTGCGGCCCATAGGACAGGAAGGTCTCGGACTTGAGGTCCTGGGCGGTGACCTGCTCCAGGCCGGTAAAGCGGTGGCCGCGCGCCGCGACGCAGACCAGATGCTGAGGACCGAGGTCTTCATTGTGGGTATCGGGCGACGCGGTGATGTCATGCACCAGGCCGAAATCCGCCTGCCCGTTCAGCACGCGCTCGACGATAGGCTGGTTGGCCAGTATTTCCAGCGTGACGGTGATGCCGGGATGCTTTTCGCGCAGCCGCTTCACGGCTTCGGGAAGAAACGTCGCGGCCTGCGTGGGAATGGCCGCGACGGTCACGCTGCCATGGTCGGGATTGGCGAGGCTGCCTATCAGCCGCTGGACGACGCCATACGAGCCGTAGAGATGCTCGACGCTTTCGTGCAGCTGCAGCGCCTGCGGAGTCGGGACCAGGCGCTGATGGGTGCGCTCGAACAGCGCCAGGCCGGTGTCGTCCTCCAGTTGCCGCAGCATCTTGCTGGCGGCCGACTGGGTCATGCCCAGGAGCTTGGCCGCGCGCGACACTGAGCCCGAAATCATGATCGCATTGAACACGCCTAGCTGCGCGAAGCTGGGTTCGCGCAATTCGTGGGATTTGCTCAGGCCGAGATGCGAGCGTGGACTCATGCCTAGGGGAAGTCCGGATAGGTGCAAAAGTCATATATTGCATGAAAGAAACCCCGTCGTCATCATGCGTGCTCCTTCGATCCCTTCCGGAGCCTGCAGATGAAGATGCCTACGCAAGATCCCTGCCTGACCGATGCGGCGCGCCTTGCGCTGAGTGATCCCACGCTGTCCTCCGCGCGCCGGCGGCAGCTCCTGGCGCTGTTGGGCGCAGCGGGCGTATCGGCGATGCTGCCGTTGCGGCGCGCGCATGCAAAAGGCGGGAAGGTCGTGGTCTGCAATTGGGGCGGAGACGCCATCAAGCACCAGCCGACCGTATGGGGAAAGCCCTTTGAAAAGGCAACCGGCACCAAAGTGGAATTCGACGGGACCGGGCCTTCCTTCGGCAAGATCCGCACGATGGTGGAGTCCAGGAATGTGGTGTGGGACGTCTGCGATGCCAACCTCGCGGCGGCGCATTCGTTGGGCAAGCGCGGCTACCTGGAGCCGATCGACTACGCGATCGTGGACCGCAACAAGGTCCGCCCCGGCTTCAGCAGCGAGTACGGCGTTTCGCACTTCATCTACAGCTTCGTGCTCACTTACGACAAGAAGGCCTTTGGCGACCGGATGCCGCGCACCTGGGCCGACTTCTGGAACACCAAGGATTTCCCCGGCACTCGCATCCTGCCGGACCGCGTGCTGGCGTCGCTCGAAGCCGCGCTGATGGCCGACGGCGTGCCGGCGGACGCGAGCAAGATCTATCCCATCGACGAGAAGCGGGCCCTGGACAAGATCGCCGCGATCAAGGAAAACGCCATTTTCTGGAAGACGGGCGCGGAGAGCCAGCAGCTGCTGCGGCAGGGCGAGGCCACCATGGGCCTGGTGTGGCACACGCGCGCGGCCGTGATGCGCCGTGAGCCGGGTTCCAGCATCGACTTCACCTGGAACCAGGGCATCCTGATTCCGGCGGGCTGGCTGGTGCCCAAGGGCAATCCCGCGGGACGCAAGGTGTTCGACTTCATCGCCTCGACCCAATCGCCCGAGAGCCAGATCGAATTGCTGCGGCTCATGGGCAACGGCCCTGCCAACCCCGCGGCCAGCGCGCTGGTGCCGCCCGAACTGCGCAAGGACAATCCGACGGACGACGAGAACTTCCGGCAGCAGATCGTGGCCGACGCGACCTGGCACGGCGAGAATCAGGATCGCATCTACAACGAGTACGTCAAAGTCATCACCGGTTGAGCGGGCAGCATGAGCACTTACGCGGATATGGTGTTGCATGGCGGCCGCATCGCCACGCTGGACGCGTCCCTGGGCGTGGTGCAGGCGCTGGCGATACGCGGCGGCCGGGTGGTCGGCGCGGGGACGGACGCGGATTGCCTGGCGCTGGCCGGGCCCGCCACCGCCAGGATCGGCCTGGCGGGCGCGTTCGCCATGCCGGGAATCAACGACAGCCACTGCCATCCGGACGGCCAGGCGGTGAAGGCCGGGCGCTGGGACGATCTCTCGGGAATCGAGTCCCTGGCCGTTCTGCTTGAACGCATCGCGGCGTTTCATCGAAAGGCGCCCGCCCACGCCTGGTACCTGGGTTTCCGCCTGGACGAAAATGACATCGGCGGCTATCCCTTGCGCTCGGCGCTGGATGCCGCCGCGCCCGGACGCGCGGTGTTCCTGCTGCGGCGCGACGCTCAGGTCGGGCTGGGCAGCCTGGCCGCGTTCGCCGCATTGAAGGCGGGCGGCCTGGCGCGCTCGGTTCCCGAGAATTGCCTGAACGAACCGGCGGGCATGGCGCGCGGCCGAGGCGTGTTCGCGTTCACCACGCATATCGCGGCGGGCGACCGGATCGAGGACTATCTGAGCGGGTACCCGGCGATCTTCGGCGAGATGGCCAGGCTGGGCATTACGAGCGTGCACAACGCCCTGACCAGCGGCCTGGCGATGCAGGCCTATCGGCGCCTGCATGCGGAAGCCGCCTTGCCGGTGCGCGTGGGCATGATGCTCAACGGACGCGACGAAGCGCTGGTCGACGACGTCCTGCGCTCCGGCGCGAGGTTCGGCGACGGCGACGAATACCTGCATCTGCTCGGCGTCGAGTACGGATCGGACGGAAGCACCAGCGGCCGCACCGCGGCGTACTACCAACCCTATGCGCCGCAGGCGGGCGCCGCGGCCGGGCCTCCCGAATTCGGCGACGTGAATTTCTCGGCCGAGGAACTGGCTTTCAAGGTGGGCCGGGTCATGGGCGCGGGCTTGCAGGCGGCGGCGACCGGCAATGGCGATCGCGGCATCGATTTCGCGCTCGATGCGTTCGAGCAGGCCCTGGCCGCCCACCCCGGCGCGATCCCGCCGCGCATCGAGCATTGCTGTTGCGCGCCGCCTTCCATCCAGCAACGCATGGCGCGGCTGGGCGTGATCGACTCTTCCGCGGCCGGCTTCGCCTACAACCTGGGCGATGCCTATCTGCGCAATCGCCCCGAGTCCGATCGGGCCTGGCTGTGGCCCCATCGCGACATGCTGGACCGCGGCGTGCTGGTATGCGGGCATTCGGACGCCCCGGTCTGCGACCGCAATCCGTTTCTCGGCATGTGGTCCATGGTGACGCGCAAGACGGCCTCGGGCGCCGCCATCGGCCCCTCGCAAGCGATCTCGGTGGACGAAGCCATGCGTTGCTATACCGTCAACCCCGCCGTCGCCGAGCGCCAGGGGGGATCCAAGGGCACGCTGGCGCCGGGCAAGCTGGCCGACCTGATCGTGCTGGACCGGAATCTGTACGAAATCCCCGCCGATGCGATCCGCGCCACGGAGGTGCGCGCCACGCTGGTCGGCGGGCGCGTCGCCTTCCGCTCGCCGCTCGCGTCGTGGACGGACGAACTTCCCGAGGAGGGTTGAGTCATGCAACGTTCGCTTCCCGTCGCGCTGGTCTTGCCCGTGGTGTTGCTGGTCGGTGGCCTGTTCCTGCTGCCCGTGTTGCGCATCCTGGCGATCAGCTTCACGGAGCCGGTGCCCGGCGTCGGCAATTACGTGGCCTTGTTCACGCAGCCGCTCTATCTCAAGATCATGGCGACCACCGCCCGGATATGCATCTGGACGACCCTGATCGCCCTGGTGCTGGGCTATGTCGTGGCCTACGTCATGGCCAACGTGCCCGCGCACGTGCGCAGCTGGATGACGATATGCCTGCTGGTGCCGTTTTGGCTGTCGGTGCTGGTCCGGGCGTTTGCCTGGGTATTGCTGTTGTCCAGGGAAGGCGTGGTCAACGCGACGCTCATGGCATTGGGCATGGTCGACCGGCCGCTGACGCTCCTGCGCAATGAAACCGGCGTGCTGATCGGCATGGTGCACTACATGATTCCATACGCGGTGCTGCCGATGCTGACCAATATGCTGGGCATCGATCGCTCCCTGATGGCGGCGTCGCGCGCGTTGGGAGCGGGGCCGGTGCGCACGTTTCTGCGCGTGTACCTGCCGCTCTCCCTGCCGGGCGTATTGGCGGCGGCGGTGCTCGTCTTCATTTTCTGCCTCGGATTCTTCATCACGCCGGCCCTGCTGGGCGGCGGCAAGACCGTGATGGTGGCCCAGTACATCGAGTTCGGCATCAGCGAAACCATGAATTGGGGAATATCCACGGCGTTCGCCAGCGCTTTGCTTGCCGCGGTGGTCCTGAGCCTGGTGCTGATGTCGCGCTGCGTGCGCGTTCCTTCCCTGTTCGGTGCGCCATGAACATACGTCCATCCAAATGGTTCGCGGCCGCGGCCGTCGGCGCGGTGCTGGTGCTGGCCTATCTGTTCCTGCCGGCGCTCGTGGTGATCCCCGTGTCGTTCACCGACCGCAGCTATCTGTCGTTTCCCGCGGAATCCTGGTCGCTGCAGCACTACCGGCAACTGGTCGAGAGCCCGGTCTGGCGCGAGAGCCTGGTGCAGAGCATCGCGGTGTCGGCGGTCTCCACGCTGGCCGCGACCGGCCTGGGCTGCGCCGCGGCCATCGGCGCCTGGAAGATGGGCGCGCGGCTCGGAGGCCTGGTACGCATGCTGGCCTTGCTGCCTCTCATCGTTCCGACCATCGTGGGTGCGCTGGCGTACTACCGCCTGTACATCGACCTGGGGCTGCTGGACACCTATACGGGGGTGGTGCTCGCCCACGTGGTCGCGGCGACGCCGTTCGTCTTCGTGTCGGTGGGATCCGCGCTGGCCAATTTCGATCCCCGGCTGGAGCAGGCCGCGCGTTCGATGGGCGCGCGGCCCTTGCAGGTGCTGGCGCGCATTACCTTGCCGGGCATACGCCCGGGCATCGTGTCGGGCGCCATTTTCGCCTTCATCGTCTCCTGGGACGAACTGGTCGTGCTGCTGTTCATCACCACGCGCAACGTCTACCTGCTGCCGCGGGCGATGTGGGACGGCATCAACGAAAACGTGGATCCCACGATTGCGGCCGTGGCCACCCTGATGATCTTGATCACCTTCATTTGCCTGTGCGTCGAGCGCCTGCTCGCGCACCGGAAAGGAAAGCGGGAGACTGCATGAATTCAGCTCTGTCTTTGGCTGCGCCGCTCTTGCGCGTGCAGGGGTTGCGCAAGCTGTTCGGTTCGGCGGCGGCGCTGGACGGCATTGACTTTTCGCTGGCGCCGGGTGAGTTCCTGACGCTGCTGGGTCCGTCGGGGTCGGGCAAGACCACCACCTTGATGTCGATCGCCGGCTTCGTCACGCCGACCGCCGGCGAGATTTTCCACCGGGGCGAGCCCATCACCCGCCGACCGCCCGAAGACCGCGGGTTCGGCATGGTGTTCCAGGGGTATGCGCTGTTTCCTCACATGACCGTGGAACAGAACGTCAAGTTTCCACTTTCCATACGCGGGGTTTCCGGCAGCGAGGCGCGCACGCGCGCGCGGGCGGCCTTGGAACAGGTGCAGCTGGGCGCCTACGCGGGACGTTATCCGCGGCAGCTCTCCGGCGGGCAGCAGCAGCGCGTCGCGCTGGCGCGCGCGCTGGTCTACCGGCCCGACGCGCTCTTGCTGGACGAACCGCTGTCGGCGCTGGACAAGAAACTGCGCGCCGATCTGCAATGGGAACTCCGCAAGCTGAACAAGGAATCCGGCGCCTCGTTCCTGTACGTCACGCATGACCAGGAAGAAGCGCTCTCGATGTCCGACCGCATCGTCATCTTCAACCAAGGCCGCATCGCGCAGATCGGTTCGCCTTCGGAGCTCTACGAACGGCCGGCAAGCCTGTTCGTGGCCGAGTTCCTGGGCCGCAGCAACGTGCTGCAAGGCACGGTGCGCGCCTCCGGGAGTGACGAGGTCGCGGTGGACTATGAAGGCGGCGTCATCCGGATTCCCAAGCCGGCGCGGGCCTGCGCCGCGGGGGATACCGTGAGCCTGGTGGTGCGGCCGCACAAAATACGCCTGGCGCCGGCGGGGCAGGAGGGCCTGCTGGCCAGGGTCGAGGCCGTCGGTTATGGGGGCAACCTGCTGAATTACCTGCTGCGCACGCCTCGCGGCACGCCGTTGTACCTGGAATGCGTGGCGGGCGCAGGGCACGAGGCGAACCTGCGCCAGGGCGCCGAGGTGTCCGTCGCATTGGACGGCGATGCCGTCAGCGTGCTGGAGGCCGCGGGGGGCTGAGACGCGGGCCACCCTGGGCTAAACGCCCACCCTGGGCTAAACGCCCACCCTGGGCTAAACGCCCAGGTGGCGCGTCAGTTGATCGGGTTCTCGGGCCAGCGCGGCGCTGTCGCCGTCGCGCACGATCAGGCCTTTCTCCATGACCAGGCAGCGATCGGTGTGTTCCAGGACGGCCCGGTAGTTGCGGTCCACGATGAGGGTGGACATGCCGCTGGCGCGGATCTGGCGGATGATCTTCCAGATTTCGGCCACGATCAGCGGCGCCAGGCCCTCGGTGGCTTCGTCCAGGATCAGCAGTTCCGGATTGGTCATCAGGGCGCGGCCGATGGCCAGCATCTGCTGTTCCCCGCCGGAGAGTTGCTGTCCCCCATGGCCCAGGCGTTCCCGCAGCCGCGGGAACGTGTCCAACACCCGGGCATAGGTCCAGTCCTTGCGGCCGAGCCTGCCCGGGCGGGCCGCAACCTGCAGATTCTCGCGCACGTTCAGATTGGGGAAGATGCCGCGCCCCTCGGGCACGTAGGCCACGCCCAGGCGGGCGATCGCATGCGGCCGCGCGCGGGTGCAGTCGCGGCCGTCGACGCGCACGCTGCCCTGCGCGCATTTCACCTGCCCGACCAGGCTGCGTATCAAGGTGGTCTTGCCCATGCCGTTGCGGCCCACCAGGCCCACGGATTCGCCGGGGGCGATATGCATGTCCACGCCGCGCAGCACGTGGCTGGCGCCGTAGTACACATGCAGGCCGCCGGCTTCGATCAGCGTGTTCATCGGCATGCTCCATCCGCGTCCTCGCCCAGGTAGGCGGTCCGCACTTCGGGGTTGGCGCGGATCTCAGGCGGCGTGCCGCTGGCGATGGCGCTGCCGTTGACCATGACGGTAATGGTCTCCGCGACGCGGAAGACGGCGTCCATGTCGTGTTCGACCAGCAGGATGGCGTGGCCGGACTTCAGTGTCTGCAGCAGGGCCAGGATGCGGTCGGTTTCCTCAGGGCCCATGCCGGCTAGCGGTTCGTCCAGCAGCAGCACCTCGGGTTCGCCCGCCAGGCACATGGCGATCTCCAGCTGGCGCTTGCGGCCATGCGGCAGCAGCCCGGCGTCGCGCCCGGCGTCTTCCGCCAGCCCGGCGCGGTCCAGCGCGTGATCGGCCAGTTCGGCGCTGCGGCGGCAGTCCGAGGCGGGCCGCCACCAGCTCCAGAACCGCTGGCGCCGCGCCTGCGCGGCCAGCCGGCAGTTCTCGAACACGCTCAGTTCCGGGAAGATGGTGGAGCGCTGGTAGCTGCGGCCCAGGCCGGCGCGCGCCCGTTCGGGCTGTCGCCAGGCCGTGACGTCGCGCCCGCCCAGCATGACCTGCCCGCTGCTGGGCGCCAATTCACCCGACAGGACGTTGATCAGCGTGGACTTGCCCGCGCCATTGGTGCCGATGACGGCGTGGACCTGGCCGCGTCGCAGGCCCAGCGATACGCCGTTCACCGCCGTCAGGCCGCCGAAGCGGCGCGTCACCGCGCTGGCGGCAAGCAGGACGTCAGACATGGGGCTCTCCCTGGATGGGCAGGCGCGCGGGGGCGGGCTTGCGGTGGGGCGCGGCCGCGTCCGGCTTCGGGGCGGGGGCGCCGCGGCGCTGGCGCAGTTGCGCGGGCAGGCCGGCCAGCCCATTGGGCAGCAGGGCCACCAGGGCGATGATGGCGAGGCCCAAAGGCAGGTGCCAGTGGCGCGCGTAGTCGCCGAAAAGCGCCTCGGACTGGAACAGCTCCTGCAGCAGCACCAGCGCCATGGTGCCCAGCACCGCGCCGCCCAGGCTGCCCATGCCGCCCAGGATCACCATCAGCAGTACCAGGCCGGACTGTTCCCAGGCCAGCAGTTCGGGCGTGACGAATCCGTCTTTCAGGGCGAACAGGAAGCCGGCCAGGCTGGCCAGCGCAGCGCCGACCACGTAGGCGGCGAGCTTGTAGGGATAGGTCGAGTAGCCGGCCGCGCGCATGCGCTGTTCGTTGATGCGTATCCCGGCCAGCGCGGCGCCGAACGCCGAGCGCCGCAGCAGCGCCAGGAAGGCCCAGGTCGCGGTCAGGCAGGCCAGCACGAAGAAGTAGAAACTGCGGGCGTCGGAGAGATCGAAGGGCATCCAGCCGCCCAGGGACGGCTCCGGCCGGAAATACAGGTAGATGCCGTCGCTGCCGCCGCCGATCTTGGTGTCGTGGAACACGTAGTAGGCCATCTGCGAGAAGGCCAGCGTCACCATGATGAAGTACACGCCGCGCGTGCGCAGCGCCAGCGCGCCCGTCAGGGCGGCATAGGCCGCTGCCGCGAGCGCCGCGGCCGGCAGCAGCAGCCACAGGTTGCCCGGCCCGGATTCGGGCGACAGCAGCGCCGCGGAATAGGCGCCGATGCCGAAGAAGGCGGCGTGGCCCAGGCTGACCAGCCCCGCGCCGCCCACCAGCAATTGCAGGCTCAATGCGAAGATCGCGTAGATCATGACCTTGATCGCCAGGCCGGTGTAGTAATCGCTGCCGCTCCAGGCAAAGGCGGCCAGGGCCAGCAGCGCTACGGCGGGGAGTAGTCGGTTCAGCATGTTCAGCCCTGCTTGAACAGCCCTTCGGGCTTGCAAAGAAGAATGAAGGCCATCAGCAGGTACACCAGCACGCCCGCCGCGGCAGGAAACAGCACCTGTCCGAAAGTCTCGACCACGCCGACCAGCATCGCGGCCAGGAAGGCGCCGCGCACCGAGCCGATGCCGCCGATGACGACGACCACGAAGCAGATGATGAGCACGCCGTTGCCCATGCCCGGATAGACGGACGAAACCGGAGCGGCGATGCTGCCGGCGAGCGCGGCCAGCGCCACGCCCGCCGCGAACACCAGGCGATAGAGCCGGTTCACGTCGATGCCGAGGGAGGCGGTCATTTCGCGGTTGCTGGAACCGGCCCGCAGCATCATGCCCAGGCGCGTGCGCGCGATGACCCAGTACAGCAGCAGCGCCACCGCGATGCCGACCGCCGAGATGAACAGCCGGTACACCGGGTATGTCATGACGCCGCCCAGGGAGACGCTGCCCTGCAGCCAGGAGGGCAGCGGCACGCCGTGCACGTCGTTGCCCACCAGGATGCTGCGCAGCTCTTCGAACACCAGGATCAGGCCGTAGGTCATCAGCACCTGCTGCAGGTGGTTGCGCCGGTACAGGTAGCTGAAGAACGCGGCCTCCAGCAGATAGCCCAGCGCGGCGGCGGCCAGCACGCACACCCCCAGCGTGGCCAGGAAGCCGCCGCCCAGCCAGCGGTCCACGGCCGGCCCCAGCGCGAAGGCCATGTACGCGCCTATCATGTAGAAACTGCCGTGGGCGAGATTGATGATGCCCATGATGCCGAAGATCAGCGTCAGTCCGCTGGCCACCAGGAACAGCAGCAAGCCGTACTGGAATGCGTTCAGGCTCTGGATGAGCAGGATGCCGATGTCCATGGTGCCTCCCTGTGGCGGACGCGGATCAGAGCTTGCAGCCGCGGGCGGGGTCGGCGAGCTTCTGCACCGCGACCTCCACGACCTTGTTCTCCAGCCCGTCGACGCGGCGCAGGTAGATGTCCTGCACCGGATTGCCGGCGGCCGACAGGGTGAACGGGCCCCGCGGGCTGTCCACGGTGGCGCCGCGCATGGCCTTGCGGAAATCGTCCTTCTTGGCGAAGTCGCCCTTGACGGCGGCCAGGCCCGATTGCATCAGCTGCGCGGCGTCGTAGCCCTGCACCGCGTAGACGTCGGGCTGGGCCTTGTAGGCCTTGGCGTAGTCGGCGCGAAAGGCGTTGTCGCGCGGCGTGTTCAGGCCGTCGGCGTAATGCAGGGTGGTGAGCAGGCCCTGGGCGGACTCGCCCTGCGCCTGCAGGGTGCCGTCGGTGAGGAAGCCCGAGCCATACAGCGGGATGCGCTTGTCCAGGCCCGCGGCATGGTAGTCCTGCACGAATTTCACGGCGCCGCCGCCCGCGAAGAACGTGAACACCATGTCGGGCTTGAGCGCGGCGATCTCGGTCAGGAGCGGCTGGAATTCGACGTTGGGGAAGGGCAGGCTCAGTTCCTTCACGACCTTGCCGCCGGCCTTCTCGAAGCCTTCCTTGAAACCGCCGATGGCCTCGTCGCCCGCCGCGTATTTCCAGGTGATGGTGACGGCCGTCTTGTGGCCCTTGGCGCGCGCGACCGGCGCCATGGCATAGGCGGGCTGCCAGTTGGTGAACGAGGTGCGGAAAATGCCGGGGCTGCACAGCGGGCCGGTGATGGCATTGGCGCCCGCGTTCGTGACGATCAGCGTGGTGTCGGCGTCCTTGGCCGCCTTGGCCAGGGCCATCGCCACGCCCGAATGCACGGTGCCGATCAGCACGTCCACCTGGTCGCGCTTGATGAGCCGGTTGGCGTTCTCGGCCGCCTTGGCCGGGTTGGACTCGTCGTCCACCTTGAAGTATTCGATTTCGCGCCCGCCCAGCTTGCCGCCCTGTTCGGCGACGTACAGCTTGAAGCCGTTCTCGATGGCATTGCCAAGCGCGGCATAGGTGCCGCTGTAGGGCAGCATGAAGCCGACCTTGATCTTGTCGGCCGCCTGCGCGGCGCCGGCGGCGAGCATCAGGGCCGCGGCGAACGCGGTCCGGGTCAGGGCGTGGTTCATGGTGAGTCTCCGTGCTTGTTATGGGCCGACGCGGGGTCGGCGGGGGTGGTCCGGTCCGCCGACGAAACCGGCGACGGCCTGGATGACGCGGGCGGACTGGTCCCGGTGCGGCGTATGTCCGCAGCCGGGGAGTTCGAGCAGTTCGGTCTGGGGCGCGAGGCGGCGGATGCCGCGTATCTGGGCGAGCGTGCCGTATTCGTCGTCCACCCCCTGGATGGCCAGCACGGGGCAGGCGATCCGGGGCAGGTATTCCTCGATGCTCCAGGCGCGGAAAGCGGGAGCGAGCCAGACGTCGTTCCAGCCCCAGAAGGCCGAATCCGCGTCCGCGTGATGGCGGCCGAGGCGGGCGCGCAGGTCCGTTTCCAGATAGGCCTGCCGCGCCTGTTCGATGCTGGCCAGCGTCTTTTCCTCGATCAGGATGTGCGGGGCCGCGACCACGATGCCGGCGACGGCGTCCGGATGCATCGCCGCGTAGAGCAGGGCGATCGAGCCGCCGTCGCTGTGGCCGAAGAGCACCGGCTTGTCGCGGCGCGCGTCCACGCCCAGCGCGAGCAGGAGGGCCGGCAACACCTCGCGCGCCTGGGCGTGCATGAAGTCCACCGGCCATTTCTCTTGCGCCGGACGCGGGGTCGAGCGGCCATAGCCGTAGCGCGAATACACGAGCCCGCGGCAGCCGGCCGCCTCGCAGACCTGCCGCGGCCAGTCTTTCCACATGGAGACCGATCCCAGCCCTTCGTGCAGGAACACGAGCAGCGGGGCTTGCGGGCCAGCGGAGCCGATCCACTGGCATTCCAGGCGCATGTCGCGCCCCAGCGCGTGGATCTCGGCGAAGACGCTCCCGCCCGCGACGGGGCCGTTCATAGCGCTGCCTCTTCCAGCTGCCGCAGGCGGAAACGCTGGATCTTTCCGGTGGCGGTCTTGGGCAGCTCGTCGGTGAAATCGATCTGGCGGGGATACTTGAACGGCGCCAGGTGCTGCTTCACGTAGGCCTGCAGGGCGGATCCGGTGCTTGCATCGGGTTCGAAGCCGGGGCGCAGCACCACGTAGGCCTTGGTCTTCACGAGCCCGTCATGGTCGGGCACGCCGATCACCGCGGCTTCCAGCACGGCCTCGTGCTGCACCAGGATGTTCTCGACCTCCACGGGCGAGACGTACTGGCCGCTGACCTTGATCATGTCGTCGCTGCGGCCGGCGTAGGTGTAGTAGCCGTCGGCGTCGCAGGTGTATTTGTCGCCGCTCTTGAGCCAGTCGCCCAGGAAGCACTGGCGCGTCTTGTCGCGGTTGTTCCAGTACATCAGGGCCGCGCTGGGGCCCTTGATGTAGAGGTCGCCGATGGCGCCGGGGGGCACGGGCGCGCCGTTGTCGTCGCGCAGCTGCACTTCGTATCCGGGCACCGGCTTGCCGGTCGTGCCGTAGCGCAGTTGCCCGGCCTGGTTGGAAATGAAGATGTGCAGCATTTCGGTGGAGCCGATGCCGTCCAGGATGTCGCAGCCGAAATGGCGCATGAAGCGTTCGCCGATATCGCGGGGCAGGGCTTCGCCGGCCGAGGTGCAGACGCGCAGCGCGATCTGGTCGCGCGGCGGCAGGGCGGGCGAGGCCAGCATGCTGGCGTAGAGCGTGGGCACGCCATAGAACACCGTGGGCCGGTGCCGGGTCAGCCGCTGGAACACGGCTTGCGGCGTGGGGCGTTCGCTCATCAGGATCACGGTGGCGCCGACCGACAGCGGAAAGGTCAGGCCATTGCCCAGGCCGTAGGCGAAGAAGAGCTTGGCGGCCGAGAACACCACGTCGTCCTCGCGGATGCCGAGCACGGGCTTGGCATAGAGTTCGGCCGTGTGCCACAGGTTGCCGTGGGTGTGGACCACGCCCTTGGGCTTGCCGGTGGAGCCGGACGAATACAGCCAGAAGGCGATCTCGTCGGACAGCGTGCGCGCAGCCGGCGCCAGCGG
Organism: Achromobacter denitrificans NBRC 15125; assembly: GCF_001571365.1. Taxonomy (GTDB): domain Bacteria; phylum Pseudomonadota; class Gammaproteobacteria; order Burkholderiales; family Burkholderiaceae_B; genus Achromobacter; species Achromobacter denitrificans. The sequence continues at coordinate 82,102 of NZ_BCTQ01000022.1, forward strand.
CGCGCGGGCCAGCAGCGCCTCGAATTCATGCGCGCCGGCCGGCAGCGGGCCGGCGGGCTGGGATACGATCAAGTGTTCCACTTCGGCGCCGGCCTGCCGCAGCGCCGCCTGCACCGTGGGCAACAGGGCGCCCGAGGTGAACACCGCGCGCACCCGGCTGTGCCCGATGATGTAGGCGTAATCGTCCGCGGTCAGCAGCGTGTTGACGGCCACCGGAACCACGCCGGCGTGCAGCGCGCCCAGGAACACCACGGGCCAGTCGGCGGTGTCCTGCATCAGCAGCAGGATGCGCTCTTCGCGCCGCAGCCCGAGATCGCGCAGGGCCCCGCCCAGCCGGGCCACGCGGTGCGCCAGCTCCCCGTAGGTGAGTTCGCGGGTGTCGTCGATGTAGGCGGGCTTGGCGGCGCGCGGGGCATTGAGCGCCGCCAGGTGGCTGGCGAAGTTGAGTTCGGCGGGACAGGTGTTCACGGTTGTCTCCTGATGTCCTGGGGGGCGGATGCCGCGTCTGTGTTCTTATGGGAAGCGCGGCGCCGGGCGGATCGGGGCGCTAGGAAGGCGAGAAGTCGATCGCGCCGCCCGGCAGCAGGTACAGCACCAGGGCGCGGCCGCCGCTCACGGTCGGCCGGTGCGCGCTGCCGGGGCCGTAGACCAGCCAGCCGGCACCGTGGCCGTCGAAGCGGGCGCCTTCGGTCAGCGGCATGATCAGGTCGATCTCGCCGTTGGGGTGCGCGTGCAGCGGGCCGGCCAGGTCGTCCATGTCCACCACGTCCACTGAGCAGCCGGCCAGGTCGGGCGCCGGCTTGATGACGCGGCCGTAGCGGATGCCGCCGCCTTCGCGGCTGCACATCCAGCCCTCGGCCACGCCTTGCCTACAGGTGTCGAAGATTTCCTGGAACAGGGCGCTTTGCGGGCCGGCTTCGCGGTTCAACGCGGCTTGCAGGCCGGCGTTGAGTTCCTGGCCGGCCGCCAGACGCGCGACGTCGCGCATCAGGGCATGGAATCGATCTGGCGTACTCACCGGGCTCCTCCTTTACACTTGTCGGCGCTTCGAAATGCGGATGAACTCCACTGCTGTTTTTTTGCATCTGACCGGCAGTTGAATTCATTGAATGGAAAAATAGTGCTTCCATTGATTTGGGTCAAGCACTATAGTGCATAAATCGACGACTATCAGGGTTTTTGCGGAGTCAGCCAGAACATGAATCAAGCGCTAGACGCGGCGCCATCCGAACCTCGGCGAGAGGCGTTCCTCGTGGCCCTGGGCGAGCGGGTGCGCCGCCTGCGGGCCATACGCGGGATGACCCGCAAGAGCCTGTCGCAGGTGACCGGCGTGTCGGAGCGCCATCTCGCCAATCTCGAACATGGGGTGGGCAACGCGTCGATTCTCGTGCTGCTGCAGATCGCGAAGGCGTTCAATTGCGCGCTGGCCGAGCTGGTCGGCGATGTGACCACCGAATCGCCGGACTGGCTGCTGATCCGCGAACTGCTCAGCGGCCGCACGGAATCCGACCTGCAGCGCGCGCGCGAGGCGCTGACCCAGCTCTTCGGCGTGGGGGCGGGCGCGCAGCGGCCGAACCGCACCCAGCGCGTGGCGCTGATCGGCCTGCGCGGCGCGGGCAAGTCCACCCTGGGCCAGATGCTGGCGGACGACCTGGGCTACCCCTTCGTGGAGCTGAACCGCGAGATCGAGCGCGTGGCCGGGTGCAGCATCCTGGAGATCCATAACCTCTACGGTCCCAATGCATACCGCCGCTACGAACGGCGGGCGCTGGAAGAGGCCGTGCAGATCTATCCCGAAATGGTGCTGGCGACGCCCGGCGGGCTGGTGTCCGAGCCGGCGACCTTGAACCTGCTGCTGGCGCATTGCTATACGGTGTGGCTGCGCGCCACGCCCGAGGAGCACATGGGCCGCGTCATGGCGCAGGGCGACTTCCGCCCCATGTCGGGCAACAACGAGGCGATGGCCGACCTGAAGCGCATCCTGGCCGGGCGCGAAGCCTTCTACGCCAAGGCCGACCTGACCTGGGTCACCAGCAACCTGGAAGTGAAGGAGAGTTTCGCCGGCCTGCGCACCCAGGTGCGCAAGGCTTGCGGCCTGCCGCTATAGCCCGGCAGTCGGTCCGGGCCGACCGCCGACGACAGGAACTTTTTTGCATGTCCCCGCTTGACGGGGATTTTTTTTGCCCGTAATCTGCATAATAATTCATGTCATGCAGTATTTTTCCTGTTTAGGCGCACGAGGAGACACACGATGAGCAGCACCCTCAACCGGGTAGATTTCCGGACCGACCCGGGGCAGTACCGCCATTGGCGCCTGACGTTCGACGGCCCCGTCGCCACCTTGGCCATGGACGTCGCCGAAGACGGCGGCTTGCGCCCCGGCTACAAGCTCAAGCTGAATTCCTACGACCTGGGCGTCGACATCGAATTGCACGATGCCTTGCAGCGCATCCGCTTCGAGCATCCCGAAGTGCGCTCCGTGGTCGTGACCAGCATGAAAGAGCGCATCTTCTGTTCGGGCGCCAATATCTTCATGCTCGGCCTGTCGTCCCACGCCTGGAAGGTGAACTTCTGCAAGTTCACCAACGAAACCCGCAACGGCATCGAAGATTCCAGCCGCCACGGCGGCCTGAAATTCATCGCCGCGTTGAACGGCGCCTGCGCCGGGGGCGGCTACGAGCTCGCGCTGGCCTGCGATGAAATCGTGCTGGTGGACGACCGGTCCTCTTCCGTGGCCTTGCCCGAAGTGCCGCTGCTGGGCGTGCTGCCGGGCACCGGCGGCCTGACCCGCGTGACGGACAAGCGCCGGGTGCGCCACGACCACGCGGACATCTTCTGCACCCTGGTGGAAGGCGTGCGCGGCCAGCGCGCCAAGGACTGGCGGCTGGTGGACGAGGTGGTCAAGCCCGCGAACTTCGACGCCGCGGTGCGCGAGCGCGCCCTGGCCCTGGCGCAAGGCAGCGACCGGCCCGCCGGCGGCGAGGGCGTTTCGCTGACGCCCTTGCAGCGCGCCGAAAACCCGGACGGCCTGTCCTACCGCTACGTGGATGTCCGCATCGACCGCGACAAGCGCCATGCCATCTGGACCGTGCGCGGGCCCGAGGGCGAGGTGGAAACCGAGATGGCGGACATCCTGGCGGCCGGCGCCGCCTGGTGGCCGCTGCAAATGGCGCGCGAACTGGACGACGCCATCCTGTCCATGCGCACGAATGAACTGGACATCGGCACCTGGATCTTCAAGACCGAAGGCGACGCGGACCGCGTCCTGGCGGCCGACGCCGCGCTGGAGCAGCACGCGGACCACTGGTTCGTGCGGGAAACGGCCGGCATGCTGCGCCGCACGCTGGCGCGCCTGGACGTCACCTCGCGCAGCCTGTTCGCCCTGATCGAGCCCGGCTCCTGCTTCGCCGGCACCCTGCTGGAACTGGCGCTGGCCGCCGACCGCAGCTACATGCTGGATGACGAGGACGAAACGGCGCCCGCGCGCATCGTGGTGGGCGGCCGCAATTTCGGCGCCTATCCGATGGTCAATGGCCTCAGCCGCCTGCAGCGGCGCTTCCATGAAGAAGCGGAGCCCTTGGAAGCCGTCCGCGGCCGCGCGGGCCAGCCCTTGGCCGCGACCGAGGCGCTGGAACTGGGCTTGATCACCTATGCGCCCGACAGCATCGATTGGGACGACGAAGTGCGGATGGCGCTGGAAGAACGCCGGGCCCTGTCGCCCGACGCGCTGACCGGCCTGGAGGCCAACCTGCGCTTCGGCGAACGGGAAACGATGGAGACCCGCATCTTCGGCCGCCTGACGGCCTGGCAGAACTGGATCTTCAACCGCCCGAACGCCGCCGGCGACAAGGGCGCGCTCAAGCTCTACGGCAAGGGCGAGCAGGCCGCATTCGACTGGAACCGGGTCTGAAGAACCCCGCGACGCCGCGCCGCGCCGCGCGGCCCACACCCAAGGAACAGGAGCGAGACGATGTCCGGAATCAACTACACCGATAAGATCCCCAATAACGTCAATCTGTCCGGCGACCGCACGCTGCAACGCGCGCTGGAGCATTGGCAGCCCAACTACCTGCAATGGTGGCAGGACATGGGGCCCGACGGTTCGCACGGCTTCGACGTCTACCTGCGCACGGCCGTCAGCGTGCAGCCCGACGGCTGGGCGCACTTCGACCACGTCAAGATGCCGGACTACCGCTGGGGCATCTTCCTGGCGCCGCAGGACGGCCAGCGCAAGATCCATTTCGGCGAGAACATGGGGCGCGACGCCTGGCAGGACGTGCCGGGCGAACACCGCGCCAACCTGCGCCGCATCATCGTCACGCAGGGCGATACCGAGCCCGCCTCGATCGAACAGCAGCGCCATCTGGGCCTGACCGCCCCGTCGCAGTACGACCTGCGCAACCTGTTCCAGATCAACGTCGAAGAAGGCCGCCATCTGTGGGCCATGGTCTACCTGCTGCACCGCTACTTCGGCCGCGACGGCCGCGAAGAGGCCGACGCGCTGCTGCAGCGCAGCTCCGGCGACGCCGACAATCCGCGCATCCTGGGCGCCTTCAACGAAAAGACGCCCGACTGGCTGGCGTTCTACATGTTCACCTACTTCACCGACCGCGACGGCAAGTTCCAGCTGTGCGCCCTGGCGGAGTCGGGCTTCGATCCGCTGGCGCGCACCACCAAGTTCATGCTGACCGAGGAAGCGCATCACATGTTCGTGGGCGAATCGGGCATCTCGCGGGTGATCCAGCGCACCTGCGAAGTCATGAACCAGCTGAAGACGGACGACCCGGACAGCGTGCGCGCGGCCGGCGTGATCGACCTGCCCACCATCCAGCGCTACCTGAATTTCCACTACAGCGTCACCATCGATCTCTTCGGCGCGGATCAGTCTTCCAATGCCGCCATCTTCTACAGCTCGGGCCTGAAGGGCCGCTACGAAGAGGGCAAGCGCACGGACGACCACCAGCTCAAGAACGACACCTACCGCGTGCTGACCGTGGAAAACGGCAGGTTGGGAGAGATCGAAGTGCCGATGCTCAACGCCTTGAACGAAGTCCTGCGCGACGACTTCATCCGCGATTCCGTGGCCGGCATCGGACGCTGGAACAAGGTCATCGAGAAGAGCGGCATTCCGTTCCGGCTGCAGGTGCCGCACAAGGCATTCAACCGCCAGATCGGCACCCTGGCGGGCATCCGCATGTCCCCCGAGGGCGACATTCTTTCCGAGTCGCAATGGCAGGCCAACCGCCACAAGTGGCTGCCGACGCCGGAGGACCGCGAATTCGTCGCTACGCTGATGGGGCGCGTCACCGAGCCGGGCAAGTTCGCCAACTGGATCGCGCCGCCGGTCATGGGCATCAACCGCCAGCCCGTGAATTTCGAGTACGTCCGTTTCAACTAAAGCGGGGCGGCGGCCGCTCGGGCGGCCGCCTACCGGAGCATGGGGAAGACCGCGATGAACGCTCCCTTACCAGCAGAAGTCCTGAAGCAGCATCTCATCGATCCGGAGATCTGCATCCGCTGCAATACCTGCGAAGAAACCTGTCCGATCGACGCCATCACGCACGACGCCAACAACTACGTGGTGGACCCGGATATCTGCAACGGCTGCATGGCCTGCGTGCCGCCTTGCCCCACGGGCGCCATCGACAACTGGCGGCTGGTGGCGCGCGCCGAAGCCTATCCGGTTCGCGACCAACTGGGCTGGGAAGAACTGCCCCGGGAGCAGGCGCCCGCGGAAGCGGCCGAGGCAGCGCCGGCGGCCGACGCAACCGTCGGCACGCCGCCGCCCGCCGCCGTGTCGGCCGTGCCGGGCGCGGCGGTGCCGCCCTGGTCCGCCGCGCATCCCTACGTCAATCTGTACACCCACAAGGCGCCGACCACGGCCACCGTCGTGGGGAACTACCGCGTCACCGGCGCCGATACCGATAGCGATATCCATCACATCGTGCTGGACTTCGGCGAACTGCCGTTTCCCGTGCTGGAGGGGCAGTCCATCGGCATCCTGCCGCCGGGCCTGGACGCCCAGGGCCGCCCGCATCATGCGCGGCAATATTCGCTCGCCAGCCCCCGCGACGGCGAACGGGCCGGCTATAACAACCTTTCCCTGACGGTCAAGCGCGTCACCGAGGACCATGCCGGCGCGGCCGCCCACGGCGTGTGCTCGAACTACCTGTGCGATCTGGTCAAGAACGACAAAGTGCAGGTGATCGGGCCTTTCGGCCACACCTTCCTGATGCCCAATCATCCCCGGGCCAATCTCATCATGATCTGCACGGGCACCGGGTCGGCGCCCATGCGCGCGATGACCGAGCGCTGCCGCCGGCGCATCGATTCCGGCGACAACGGCAAGCTCATGCTGTTCTTCGGCGCGCGCACCGAGCGCGAACTGCCGTACTTCGGGCCCCTGATGAAGCTCCCCCCCGATTTCATCGACATCAACCTGGCGCTCTCGCGCGAGGCCGGGCAGCCCAAGCGCTACGTGCAGGACCTGATCCGGGATCGCGCGGCCAAGGTGCGGGAATTGCTGGCCGACCGCAATACCTGCATCTATGTCTGCGGCCTGAAAGGGATGGAATCGGGCGTGCTGGATGCCCTGCGCGATGTGACGGTGCAATCGGGCCAGGATTGGTCTATCCTGCATGATGCGCTGCGCCGCGAAGGGCGGCTGCATTTCGAGACCTATTGATCCGGAAAACATGCGTGAATGCGTGACGAACGGCGCGCGCAGGCGCGCCGTTCGCATTTGCGGGGGGAAATCCACAATATGAAGTTCGCCGATTTCAAAGACGGCATGCTCATCAAGGCCGGTCCGGTCACCGTGACGGAAGCGGAAATCCTGGAGTTTGCGCGCAAGTACGATCCCCAGTGGTTCCACACCGATCCCCAGCGCGCTTCCGAAGGCCGCTGGGGCGGCCTGATCGCCAGCGGCTGGCATACCTGCGCGCTGACCATGCGCATGGCCGTGGACGCGGCGCTTCACGATTCCGAATCGTTCGGCTCGCCCGGCCTGGGCGAAGTCCGCTGGCGCACTCCCGTGCGCCCGGGCGACACGCTGCGCCTGGAGGCCCGGGTGCAGGGCGTGCGCACGTCCTCGTCGCGCCCCGACCTGGGCATCATCACCTGGGCCTGGACGGTCTACAACCAGCACGACGAAGGCGTGCTGGAACTGGACGCGACCAGCCTCTTCGATCTCTCGGGCGAGAACTAGCGCGCAGGCCGGCCCCGGGCCGGCTGCCTAGCGCTTCTTGGCTGGCGGCTTCAGGAAGGCGTCGGCCTCGGGGCCGGCCGCGGCCTTCCATGCCTTTACCGAGTCCGCCGCCGCGTCCTTCAACGCCTTTCGCACGGCCAGGGGCACGGCGGTGTTGATCGCCACGCCGTTCTTGCGCATGTTGGCGTAGTTCTGCTGCAGGCGGCCGTCGATCCGCTTCCACTGCTCGGTTTCGGTCTGCGCCGCCGCCTGGTCGATGGCGCGGCGGGTGCGCGCGTCCAGCGCCTGGTACGCCTCCAGGTTCATGGTCGCGATCGAGACCGGCATGGCGTAATTGATCTCGGCGAAATGGGGCAGGTGTTCCCACAGCTTGCGGCCCGCGCCGCCGTCGCCCGACGACAGCACCGCGTTCACCTCGCCCGAGGCGATCAGCGGCATGGCGTCGGCGAAGGAAATGTTCTGGGCGCGGGCGCCCGCCTTCTGCATCACGGCCTGCGACGTGGCGTCATAGGTGCGGATGCTGAGGCTCTTCAGGGCGGCGACGCTGTCCAGTTTTTTCTTGGACCAAATGCCGGACGCCGGCCAGGGGGTGGTATAGAGCAGCTTCTGCCCGTGCGCCGCCAGCAGCTTTTCATACGCGGGCCGGGCGGCCTTGTTCAGGTTGCGGGCCTTGGACAGGGAGTCCGCCAGGAAAGGCAGGGAGGACACGCCGAACAGGGGGTACTTGCCGGCCAGCGCGCCAGCGAAGGCGTCGCCCGCATCTACCTTGCGCGCCTCTACCGCGTCGATCATGTCGGCCGACTTGATCCCTTTGGAGGCGTCGTAGCTGGCGTCGATGATGACCTCGCCCGCCGTCTTGGCGCGTACCAGGTCGGCAAAGGTGGACACGCCTTGCCCGGGCATGGAGGTGGCCGGGTATTCGGTGGCCATCGTAAGGGTGGTGGCGGCGTAGGCGCCATGGGCGACGAACGCCATGGCGATGCCCGCCAGGCGGAGGGGAAGACAGCCTTGCATGCGCGGCTCCTGGTCGAGGGGGAAACCTGGTCTGGACACGCGGGACGGCGCGAGGGCGCCCCGGCCCGTGCCTGGCCGATGCCGCAAAGCGTACGGCCTGTGCAAGGATTCGCCTATACGGACTTTCGGCAATGCGCGGGCTTATGGGGTGGCGGCCGCGGCGGAATTACTCGATGGGCAGGCGGTGCATCTTCAGGAACGAGAGCTTGTCCCAGTAGCCCCGTTGGAAGACGATCCGGCCTTCGCGCACGGTAAAGAACCCGCAGCCGCGCAAGCCCAAGGGGTCGCGCCACTCCAGGGCTGCCACCTCGCCCGCATCGTGGATCGTCTCCACGATGCAGGTCATGTTCGCCAGCGCGAACTCCCGCTCGAACATCGCCCTTATCGCGTCGCGTCCGACGATGGGCTCCTGGGTGACCTGGTGGTTCACCGCCTTTTCATCGTAAAGCTCGGCGAGGCCATCGGCATCGGCGGCATTGAACCGTGCGACCCATTGTTCGACGAGCTGCCGCGGAGTCATGTGCGTTTCCATTCTGGATGAGCCGGCTGATGTTGCAGCGAAATGCTGGTGGCGCCGGCAGGCGCCATGGATGCAGTATCGGGGAATCTTGCCGGCAAGGCCAGCAACGCCGGCCCACAAAAGAATAGCCGCCCTGGTCGGGCGGCTATTTCTCGGCCGGTCAGGCGATCAAGTCAGGCGATCAATAGAACGCCTGGATACCCGTTTGGGCGCGGCCCAGGATCAGGGCGTGCACGTCGTGGGTGCCTTCGTAGGTGTTGACCACTTCCAGGTTCACCAGGTGGCGGGCCACGCCGAACTCGTCGGAGATGCCGTTGCCGCCGAGCATGTCGCGAGCCAGGCGGGCGATGTCCAGGGCCTTGCCGCAGGAGTTGCGCTTCATGATCGACGTGATTTCCACGGCGGCCGTGCCTTCGTCCTTCATGCGGCCCAGGCGCAGGCAGCCTTGCAGGGCCAGCGTGATTTCGGTCTGCATGTCGGCCAGCTTCTTCTGGATCAGCTGATTGGCGGCCAGGGGGCGGCCGAACTGCTTGCGGTCCAAGGTGTATTGGCGGGCGGTGTGCCAGCAGGCCTCGGCGGCGCCGACGGCACCCCAGGCGATGCCGTAGCGGGCGGAGTTCAGGCAGGTGAACGGACCCTTCAGGCCGGAAACGCCGGGCATCATCTGCTCATCGGACACTTCCACTTCGTCCATGACGATTTCGCCGGTGATCGAGGCGCGCAGGCCGACCTTGCCGTGGATGGCCGGGGCCGACAGGCCCTTCATGCCCTTTTCCAGGATGAAGCCGCGGATCTTGCCGTCGAAGTCGCCGCCGACGCACTTGGCCCACACCACGAAGACGTCCGCGATGGGGGAGTTGGTGATCCACATCTTGTTGCCGGAAACCTTGTAGCCGTCGGCCGTCTTGACGGCGCGGGTTTCCATGCCGCCGGGGTCGGAGCCGTGGTTGGGTTCGGTCAGGCCGAAGCAGCCGATCCATTCGCCGCGGGCAAGCTTGGGCAGGTACTTCTGCTTCTGCGCTTCGCTGCCGAATTCATTGATGGGAACCATCACCAGGGAGGACTGCACGCTCATCATGGAGCGGTAGCCGGAGTCGATGCGTTCGACTTCGCGGGCGATCAGGCCGTAGCTGACGTAGTTCAGGCCGGCGCCGCCGTATTCGACGGGGATGGTGGCGCCCAGCAGGCCCAGTTCGCCCATTTCGGAGAAGATCGCCGGGTCGGTCTGTTCATTGCGGAACGCGTTCAGCACGCGCGGAGCGAGCTTGTCCTGCGCATAGGCGTAAGCAGCGTCGCGCACCATGCGTTCTTCTTCGGTCAGTTGCTGGTCCAGCAACAGGGGATCTTGCCAGTGAAAGGAAGGATTCGAGGACATGCTGGGTCTCCGCTATGGATTTCCGTATTCGGAATGCTAGAAAGTTTAAACCTAAAATAAATGGGACGGCAAGCTGCGGTTTTCCCGGCGCGCATCATGCGCGCCGCCGGCGCCCGCCGTGTCCTTGCCGTGTCAGTGCTGGGCCTTCAGGGCCGCGTCGCGGATCTTTTCCAGAGTCGTCGACGGGGTGATGGTTTCCGGATCGATGAAGCAGTGCAGGATGGCCGGCTTTCCGCTGGCCAGCGCCCGCTCGAAGGCCGGACCGAACTGCTCGGTGGTCTCGACGCGTTCGCCATGGCCGCCGAAAGCGCGCGCATAGTCGGCGAAGTCGGGATTCTTCAACTCGGTCGCGGAAATGCGGCCGGGGTAGTGCTTTTCCTGGTGCATGCGGATCGTGCCGTACATGCCGTTGTCCACCAGCACCACCACGATGGGGAGGTCGTACTGCACCGCCGTCGCGAATTCCTGGCCGTGCATCAGGAAGCAGCCGTCGCCGGCGAAGCACACCACCGTCTTGTCGGGCCAGACGCGCTTGGCGCCCACGGCCGCCGGCAGGCCGTAGCCCATGGAGCCCGAGGTGGGCGCCAGCTGCGTGCCGTAGCGGGTGTAGCGGTGGAAGCGGTGCAGCCAGGTGGCGTAGTTGCCGGCGCCGTTGGTCATGATGGCGTCGGCGGGCAGGGTCTTTTCCAGGTAGGCCATGACTTGGCCCATCTGCAGCGCGCCCGGCGTGGTGATCGCGGCGGGATCGCTCCATTTCAGGTACGACTCGCGCATGGCCTGCGTGCCGTCGGCCCAGGCGGGCCGGGCCGGCGCCTTCAGGCCGGCGAGCGCCTGGGCGAAGGCCGCGGGCGAGGTGTTGATCGCCAGCGTGGGGCGGTAGACGCGGGCCAGTTCGGCGGCGTCCGGATGCACGTGCACCAGCTTCTGCTTCGGCACCGGGATGTCCAGCAGCGTATAGGCCTGGCTGGGGTTTTCCGACATGCGGCCGCCGACCAGCAGCACCAGGTCGGCGTCGGCCACGCGCTTGAGCAGGGCCGGGTTGATGCCCAGGCCGACGTCGCCGATGAAGCACGGATGGTCGGCCGGGAACAGCATCTGGCGGCGGAACGACACCGCCGTGGGCAGCGCGTGGCGCTGCGCGAAATCGGCGAACTGCTGCACCGCGCGCGCGTCCCAGCGCGTGCCGCCGAGAATGGCGACGGGGTTCCTGGCCTGGGCCAGCAATTGTTCCAGGTCGGCCAGCTGGCCGGCGGTGGGCGCGGACTCGATGACTTCGTAGCGCGGCGCGTCGGCCACCTGGGCGGCTTCGACCAGCATGTCCTCGGGCAGGGCGATCACGACCGGGCCGGGACGGCCCGAGGTGGCGATGTGGAAGGCGCGCGAAATCAGTTCGGGGATGCGTTCGACCTGGTCGATCTCGGTGACCCACTTGGCCTGCGTGCCGAACACGGCGCGGTAATCCATTTCCTGGAAGGCCTCGCGCTCGCGCATCCCGCGCTCGATCTGGCCGACGAACAGGATCATCGGGGTCGAGTCCTGCTTGGCGATGTGCACGCCGGCCAGCGCGTTGGACGCGCCGGGGCCGCGGGTCACCATGCAGATGCCGGGTTCGCCGGTCAGCTTGCCGTGGGCGTCGGCCATCATGGCCGCGCCGCCTTCCTGGCGGCAAACCGTGACCTTGATGTCCGCGTCGTGCAGGCCGTCCAGCACCGCGAGGTAGCTTTCACCGGGAACGCAGAAAACGTGCTTGACGCCCTGGGCAACCAGCTGGTCGACCAGGATGTGTCCGCCTAGGCGGGAGTTTTGCTGGGACATGGGGGTGGTAGTCATGATGAGCCGAGGTTAGGACATCCGAGCATAATGTTCCTCGATCGCACAATGCAATTGATAAAATTGCACAATCTATTGACCCACCGGCACGACAAGCCATGTTGCGCCGCGGCAAGCGGGGCGCCCCGGAGCGCCCTGGCGGGCCGCCGGCGCTGGACGGTTCCCGCTCCATGAGAAACGGCATTCCCAACCTGAGCGCCTTGCAGGCGTTCGAAGCCTCGGCCCGCCTGGGCAGCTTTTCCCGCGCGGCCGAGGAACTGTCCCTCACGCACAGCGCGGTCTACCGTCAGGTGGCGAGCCTGGAATCGCGGCTGGGCGTGCAACTGTTCACCCGCGTGCGGCGGCGCATCGTGCTGACCGACCACGGCGCAGAGTACGCGGGCCGCATCCGGCACCACCTGGACCAGATCGAAAAAGACACGTTCGGCCTGGTCAGCCGCACGGGCATGGGGCGCAGCATCCACATCGCGGTGGTTCCCACCCTGGCCACCACCTGGCTGATCCCCCGCCTGGCGGACTTCCAGCGAGAGCACGGCGACATCACCGTCAGCCTGTCCGTGCGCACCTTGCCGTTCCAGTTCAAGGACCAGCCCTTCGACGGCGCGCTCTACCACGGGGACGGATTGTGGCCGGGCACGCAGGGCGGGCTGCTGTTTCCGGAACGCGAGCTGGTGCCCGTATGCGCGCCCGAGCTGGCCGAGCGCCCGTCGGAGCCCGGCGCCAGCGCCCTGGCCGGCATGACCCACTTGCACCTGGCCTCGCGCCCGGACGCCTGGCGGCAGTGGTACGGCGCCAACGGCTACCTGTACGGCCCCCAGGCCGCGGGCGGGCCCCGCTACGAATTGTTCACTATGGTGATGGCGGCGGTGCAGGCCGGGCTGGGCGTCGGCCTCATGCCGCGCTTCCTGGCGCAGCCGGCGCTGGACCAGGGCACGCTGGCGATGCCGGTCCCGCAGGCGCTGGCGGTCAGCCAGGGCTATTACTTCGGCTATCCCCAGCGCAGCGAACGGTCCGAGGCGCTGAAACTCTTCGAGAGCTGGCTGAAGGTCGCCGCCGCGGGCGTGGGCGAGCGCTGAGCCGTAGAATCATCCCATCATGCCCGATACCCGATCGCCGCTCGCCTCGCAGGCCGACATCGACGCCTTCATCGACGCCGTATGGCTGGAGGACGGCCTGTCGGCCAATACGCTGGCCGCCTACCGCCGCGACCTGACCGGTTTCGCGCGCTGGCTCGAAGACCCCGAGGCCTACGTCCGCGAAATGGCCGACCGCTACGGCGAGGCCGCGCAGGCCCACGCGCTGCCCGCCGGGCCGGCCAGGCCCCTGTGCGACGCGGCCAAGGGCGATATCGAAGCCTGGTTCGCCTTCCGCCACGAGGAAACGCGCGCGACCACCGCCAACCGCCGGCTGGCCGCGCTGCGCCGCTTCTATGCCTGGGCCCTGCGCGAACACCGCTGCGAGCGCGATCCCTGTCTGACGCTCGTGGCCGCCAAGCAGCCGCCGCGCATGCCCAAGACCCTGTCCGAGCAGCAGGTGGACGCCTTGCTGCGCGCGCCCGACCTCGAACAGGCCCGCGGCCTGCGCGACCGCGCCATGCTGGAAACCCTGTACGCGACGGGCCTGCGCGTGTCCGAGCTGGTGGGCGTGCGGACGCTGGACGTGAGCCTGAACGAAGGCGTGGTGCGCGTGGTGCTGGGCAAGGGCGGCAAGGACCGGCTGGTGCCCCTGGGGGCGGAGGCGGCGCACTGGATCGATCGCTACCTGAAGACCGGCCGGCCGGAGCTGGCGGCCGGCCGCGTCAGCGACGCGCTGTTCATCACCGGCCGGGCCGAGGCGATGTCGCGCCAGGCCTTCTGGCAACTGGTGAAGAAGTACGCCTTGCTGGCCGACGTGCGCGCGCCGCTGTCGCCGCACGTCCTGAGGCATGCGTTCGCCACGCATCTTTTGAATCACGGCGCGGACCTGCGCGTGGTGCAGATGCTGCTGGGCCACGCCGACATTTCCACCACGCAGATCTACACGCACGTCGCGCGCGAACGCCTGAAGGCCCTGCACGCGGCGCACCATCCCCGCGGCTAGCCGCGGCTTTTCCCTACCTACACCGATACTCTCAGCCGTTCCGCGATATCCATGAGCAAAGCCCGCCACGTTTCTGAAACGCCCGCCACCCAATTCCTCAAGCAGCACAAGGTGGCCTACACGGAACACACCTACGATTACGTGGACCACGGCGGCGCGGGCGAAGCCGCGCGCCAGCTGGGGCTGGATCCGCACGCGGTGGTCAAGACTCTGATCATGGAGGACGAGGCCGCCAAGCCCCTGGTCATCGTCATGCACGGCGACCGGGAAGTCTCCACCAAGAACCTGGCCCGCCAGGCGGGCCTGAAGAAGGTCGAGCCCTGCAAGCCGGAAGTGGCGCAGCGCCACACCGGCTACCAGGTGGGCGGCACCTCGCCATTCGGCACGCGCAAGAAGATGCCGGTGTGGGTCGAGGCCGAGGTGCTGGACTACCCCGTGGTCTACATCAACGGCGGGCGGCGCGGCTACCTGATAGGGATCGATCCGCAGGTCCTGGTCGGTCTGCTGGGCGCGAAAACGGTATCGGTGGCGCTGGAGTCCTAGCGTTTCCCGGGGGGCGCCTGCGGTATCCCGATACCACCTCCCGGGCGGATGGCGGAGCCACAATAGGACGAGAAAAGCCGGAACCCGGGTCGCCGGGCGTCGAACCGGCTTCCCCGCCATCCCAAGGAGACCCTCATGAGCAAGCGACTGTTGATGCTGGTCGGCGACTACGCCGAAGATTACGAAACCATGGTGCCGTTCCAGACCCTGCTGGCGGTGGGACACACGGTGCATGCGGTGTGCCCGGACAAAAAGGCCGGCGATACCGTGGCCACGTCCATCCACGATTTCGAGGGCGCGCAGACCTATTCCGAGAAGCGCGGCCACAATTTCACCCTCAATTACGATTTCGACCGCGTCGAGCCCTCGTCCTACGACGGGCTGGTCATTCCGGGCGGACGCGCGCCGGAATACCTGCGCCTGAACGAAAAGGTGCTGGACATCGTGCGCGCCTTCGACCAGGCCGGCAAACCCATCGCGGCCGTCTGCCACGGCGCGCAGATGCTCGCCGCGGCCGGGATCCTCAAGGGGCGCACCTGCTCGGCGTATCCGGCCTGCGCGCCGGAAGTCCGCCTGGCTGGCGGCACCTACGCCGAGATCGGCATCGACCAGGCCTATACCGACGGCAATCTGGTGACCGCGCCCGCCTGGCCGGCCCATCCGGCCTGGATGTCGCAGTTCCTGGCGGTGCTGGGCACCAAGATCGTTCCCTGAGTCCGGTCGGTTGAAAAAAAGGCGCCTGGGTGTCCCCAGGCGCCTTTTGCATTCCGGACGCGCGGGGCGTCAGGCGAAGTCGAGCACGACGCGGCCTTCGATCTGGCCGCGGCGCATGCGGTCGAACACGTCGTTGATGTTCTCCAGGCTTTCCGTGGCCACGGTGGCGTGCACCTTGCCCTCTTCGGCGAATTGCAGGGATTCCTGCAGGTCCAGGCGCGAACCGACAATCGAGCCGCGCACGGTGACGCCATTGAGCACCATGTCGAAGATCGACAGCGGGAAGTCGCCCGGAGGCAGCCCGTTGAGCGCCACGGTGCCGCCGCGGCGGACCATGCCCAGCGCCTGCTCGAACGCCTTGGGCGATACGGCCGTGATGAGGGCGCCATGCGCGCCGCCGATTTCACGCTTCAGGTAGGCGGCGGGATCGGTGGTCTTGGCGTTGACCGTAACCTCCGCGCCCAGGCGGCGCGCGAAATCCAGCTTGGCGTCGTCGATATCCACGGCGGCGACGTTCAGGCCCATGGCCTTCGCGTATTGCACCGCCATGTGGCCCAGCCCGCCGATGCCGGAAATCACCACCCAGTTGCCCGGGCGCGTGTCCGTCATCTTGAGGCCCTTGTAGACGGTGACGCCGGCGCACAGCACGGGCGCGATGTCGACGAAGCTGACGTTCTTGGGCAGCAGCCCGACGTAATCGGCGGCGGCCAGCGCGTATTCGGCGAAGCCGCCGTTCACGGAGTACCCCGCGTTCTGCTGCTGTTCGCACAGGGTTTCCCAGCCGCCCAGGCAGTGTTCGCAGTGGCCGCAGGCCGAGTAGAGCCAGGGGATGCCGACCCGGTCGCCTTCCTTCACGTGGGTAACGCCGGCGCCCACCGCCACCACATGGCCGACGCCTTCGTGGCCGGGAATGAAAGGGGGATTGGGCTTGACGGGCCAATCGCCTTCGACCGCATGCAGGTCGGTGTGGCAGACGCCGCAGGCTTCGATCTTCACCAGGAGTTCGCCCGGACCGGGGCGGGGCACCGCCACTTCTTCGATCGCGAGAGGCTTGCCGAATGCGCGTGCAACTGCTGCCTTCATGGTCTTGTCCATCACTACCTCCGAAGTCTGATCAAGTTGACTATCCTCGAACGCGTGCGGTTTCCCGACCATGATTTATATCAATATGGGGGAGGGGCCGGGCAGCCGGAAACGTGTGGTTGCAGAATGGCGGACAGAGCCGCCCGGACTCCACCCGCCGCTTCGTCTTGCCCCGGCGGCGCCAAACGGCGTACAGTGACTCACTGACTCACGGCCGCCCCGGCCCAGGCGGGCTTCTTGCCCCACGCTCCAGGGATATTCCATGTGTGAAATCTTCATCCGCGCCAGCGAGCAGTCCTACACGCCCGAAGCCCGCTCCCTGCGCCTGCACGGCGTGGCCACCAGCCTGCGGCTCGAACGGCTGTTCTGGCAGGTCCTGGAGGAGATCGCCGCCCGCGACGGCATGCGCGTGACGCAGCTGATCGAACGCCTGTACGACGAACTCATCGAATACCGCGGAGAGGCCGCCAATTTCACCTCCTTCCTGCGCGTGTGCTGCCTGCGCTACCAGCTTTTGCAGGCTGAGGGGCGCATCCCGCTGGACGCCGGCGTGCCGATCCGCTCGCTCAATGCCCAGGCCGTGCTGGAAGGCTTGCCTCCCTCGCTGTACGACGCCGAGCCGCTGCGCCCGAAGCGCCGGGCCGCCTAGCGAGTCCGATTCCGCCCCAGCCCAAAAAGAACAGGGCCCGATCAGATCGGGCCCTGCGTTTGTGCGGGAACGGCGAGGGCCGCTCAGCCGCCGGACTGGATCGAGGCCAGCGCCACTTCGCTTTGCACGATGCGGCGGATGCGCACGGCATCGCCGATGCGCGAGAGCTTGCCCTGGGAATCCAGCAGCACGATGGCCAGGTCGCGGCCATTGATGCGGGCCAGCATTACCAGGCATTCGCCGGCTTCGTTGATGTAGCCGGTCTTGGACACCTTGATGTCCCAGTCGGGCTTGCGCACCAGCAGGTTGGTGTTGCGGAAGGTCTGCGTGCGGTTGTTGATCTCGACCTCGTACTCCGTATCGGTGGAGTAGCGGTGGATCAGGGGGCGCTGGGACGCGGCGCGCAGCAGGCGCGCCAGGTCGTGCGGCGAGGAGACGTTGTCGCTGGACAGGCCGGTGGGCTCGATGAAGCGCGTGCTGGTCATGCCCAGCGACTGCGCCTTGGCGTTCATGGCGGCCACGAAAGCCGGCAGGCCGCCCGGATAGTGGCGGCCCAGCGCGTTGGCGGCGCGATTTTCCGAGGACATCAGCGCCAGGTGCAGCATGTCGCCGCGAGACAGCCTGGTGCCCACGCGCAGGCGCGAGGTGGTGTGCTTGAGTCCGTCGACGTCGTCGTCGGTGATCTCCAGCATCTCGTCCATCGGCAGGTTGGCGTCCACCACCACGACGGCGGTCATCAGCTTCGAGATGGAAGCGATGGGGCGCACGACGTTTTCATTCTTGGCGAAGATGACCGTGGAGGTTTCCAGGTCCTGCACGTAGGCGGTGCTGGAGCGCAGGGCCGCCGCTTCGGCGCGCGCGGAGGCGGCGGGCGGCGGCATGGCGGCGGCGCTGGCCGCGGCGGCCGTGCGCTGGGCGCGGGAGGGTTTGTTCGGCTTGCCGTTCTTGCCCGCGGCGCCCTTCTTGGGCGGCGTGCCCTTCGTGGCGACCTGCTTGCCGCCCTTGGGCGCGGCGCCCTTCTTGCCGGCCGAAGCCTTGGGCGGCGCCTTCTTGGCGGACGGGGCGGCTTTCTTGGCCGCTCCAGCGGCCTGTTTGCCGGAGCCGGCCTTGGCGGCCGGCGCTTTCTTGGCTTGTTGCGCCTTGCAGGCCGACGACTTGGCGTTGGTCTTGCAGGGATCGGAATTCTTAGCGGCTTGGGCGACGGGGGGCAGGAGCGCGCACATCGCCAGCGCCACCGGCGCTATCGCGTTCGCAATCGCACGTTTCCAGGAAAATGCCATGGTTTGAGCAGGCTTGTCAGTCTGTGAAGAAATATTTCTTAAGCCGGCGTTCCGTCGGTTCAGGAAAAGTCCAGATGAATTAGAGGCTTACGCGTCGAATTTAAACAGCAATTTCAAGTGATGCGCAAGACGATTCGCTATCATCGCTGAAAAAAATATCGGTGACGTATTGACGTGGGCCAGATTCGTCACAAGACGCGTCACGAGACGCTAACGGTCCGCGGCGCGTGAGCGTAGCCCGGATTAACCCTCATTTGGCTGAATGCGAGAGGGGCTGGCACGAAAAAGAAGGGGGAGGGGAAGGCATCGGAGCCGACGCCGGAAGTGGCCTCGCCGGGTGGAATCGAACCACCAATTGACCCTTAGGAGGGGCCGGTTATATCCATTTAACTACGGCGAGACAGATACGGATCGAAGCGCGCAAGGGGCGGGAGAACAAGAATCCACCGGCGACGCGTATCGATGTGAGACCCGGATTCTAGCATCAGGCGCCAGTCCCGACGGCGTGTCCGGCCGCCCCTCATGGCGGGGAGCCGCCGCGCCAGGCCTTCAGCCCGAGCCGGTCCGCGATCACCACGGCCTGCGTGCGGTTGGACACGCGCAGTTTGCGCATGATGGCGGTCATATGGGCCTTGACGGTGGCTTCCGATACCTCCAGCTCATGGGCGATCTGCTTGTTCAGCAGGCCGGCGCTCACCATCCGCAGCACGCGGAACTGCTGCGGCGTGAGTTCGCGCACGCTGGCGGCGAACGCGGGTTCGAGGCCGCCTGGCCTGCCGGCGCCGCAGCCGGCCTCCGGATGCCAGGCGCCGCCGTCCAGCAGATGCAGGATGGCGGCGCCCAGGGTATCGGCCCCCACGGACTTGGGCAGGTAGCCCGCCACGCCCAGCGCCCGGGCGCGGCGCATGAGGAGATGATCCTCGTTCGCCGAAACGATGGCGATGGGCAGCCGGGGGTGGCGCTCGCGCAGGCGGATCAGCGGATCCAGGCCCACGGCCCCCGGCATGTCCAGGTCCAGCAGGAGCAGGTCGGCGCCGGGGTGGGCGTCGACCAGCTCATAGAGCGTGCTGGTCCGGTCGGCTTCATGGACGTCGCTGCCCGGCAGCACGTCGTCGATCACTCCGCGCAGGGCTGCGCGGAAGAGGGGGTGGTCGTCGGCGATCAGGAGTACGGGCATGGGCCGATCATGCCATGCGCCGCTCCCGCACCAGCGTCCCGACGACCGACGGATCGGCCAGCGTGGTGATGTCGCCCAGGTCGTCGACGGTGTTGTCGGCGATCTTGCGCAGGATGCGGCGCATGATCTTGCCCGAGCGGGTCTTGGGCAGGCCGGGCGCCCATTGCAGGTGGTCCGGCGTGGCGATGGGCCCGATTTCGCGGCGCACGTGGGCCACCAGTTCCTGGCGCAGGGTTTCGGATTCCTGCGTGCCCGCCTTCAGCGTGACGTAGACGTAAATGCCCTGGCCCTTGATGTCGTGCGCGAATCCCACCGCCGCGGCTTCGGCCACCTTGGGGTGCGATACCAGCGCGCTTTCCACTTCGGCCGTGCCGATGCGGTGTCCGCTCACGTTGAGCACGTCGTCCACGCGGCCGGTGATCCAGTAATCGCCGTCCGCGTCGCGACGGCAGCGGTCGCCGGTGAAATACATGCCGGGATATTCCTTGAAGCAGCTGTCGAAGTAACGCTGCTCGTCGCCGTATATGCTGCGGGCCTGGCCCGGCCAGGACTCCCGGATGTAGAGGTTGCCTTCGCCGGCGCCTTCGATCAGGGCGCCGGTCTTGACGTCGACCAGCTCGGGCCGGATGCCGTAGAAGGGCGTGCTGGCCGCGCCCGGCTTGCATGCCTTGGCGCCGGGCAACGGGGAAATCAGGATGCCGCCCGTCTCGGTCTGCCACCAGGTGTCGACGATGGGGCAGCGGCCCGCGCCGACCACGTCGTGATACCAGCGCCAGGCTTCGGGGTTGATGGGTTCGCCCACCGAGCCCAGCAGCCGCAGCGAGCTGCGGGCCGTGCGCAGCACCGGTTCGGTGCCTTCGCGCATCAGGGCGCGGATGGCGGTGGGCGCGGTGTAGAAGATGCTGACGCGGTGCTTGTCGACGACCTGCCAGAAGCGCGAGGCGTCCGGGTAGCTGGGCACCCCCTCGAAAACCAGCGAGGTCGCGCCGTTGGCCAGCGGGCCGTAGGCGAGGTAGCTGTGGCCGGTGACCCAGCCCACGTCCGCCGTGCACCAGAAGACGTCGTCCTCGCGGATGTCGAAGATGGTGGCGTGCGTGTACGCGGCATAGACCAGGTAGCCGCCCGTGGTGTGCAGCATGCCCTTGGGCTTGCCGGTGCTGCCCGAGGTGTAGAGGATGAACAGCGGGTCTTCGGCATTCATGCGTTCGGGTTCGCATTCGGCGGATTCGCGTTCCATCAGCGGCGTCAGCCAGTAGTCGCGCCCCGGTGTCATGTCGACCGGCGTGCCGGTGTTCTTCGCCACCAGCACGGTGCGCACGCTTTCCATGCCGGGCATCTGCAGCGCGGCGTCCACGTTGGCCTTGAGCGCAATGGAACGGCCCGCGCGGCGGCCTTCGTCGGCGGTGATGATGGCCTTGGCGCCGCAATCCCGCACGCGGTCGGCGATGGAGGCCGGCGCGAAGCCGCCGAACACCACGTTGTGGACGGCGCCGATGCGCGCGCAGGCCAGCATCGCGGCCACCGCTTCCACGATCATCGGCATGTAGAGCGTGACGCGGTCGCCGCGGCCGATGCCCGCGCGGCGCAGGGCGTTGCCCAGCTTGCAGACCTGGGAATGCAGTTCCAGGTAGCTGACGCGCCGCGAAGGAATCTCCGGGTCGTCCGACTCCCAGATCAGCGCGGGCTTGTGGCCGCGGGTTTCCAGGTGGCGGTCCAGGCAGTTGACGCTGACGTTCAATTCCCCATCGGCATACCAGCGGATATGGAAGTCATCGGCGGCGAAGCTGACGTCGCGGACCTGCCGGGGCTCGCGATACCAGTGCAGGCGCCGGGCCGCCTTCGCCCAGAACGCATCGGGATCGCTCAGCGAGGCGGCGTACTGCGCCTCGTACTGTTCCTGCGTCACCGTATGCGGGCCGGCGAAGCCCTCGGGCACGGGATAGAGATCGCGGATGGGGTTCATGATGACTCCTCTGAACGGTTAGTGATCGATGGCGCTCGTGGCGCCGATGCCCGTCTGGCTGCGGACGGTCAACGCGTCGAACGCGGCGGCTTCCTGGCGCGCGCGCGGGCTGCGGTCCAGCTTGGAGAACAGCCAGATCGCGAAGAACGCCAGGGGAATGGACAGAA
Organism: Achromobacter denitrificans NBRC 15125; assembly: GCF_001571365.1. Taxonomy (GTDB): domain Bacteria; phylum Pseudomonadota; class Gammaproteobacteria; order Burkholderiales; family Burkholderiaceae_B; genus Achromobacter; species Achromobacter denitrificans. The sequence goes on from NZ_BCTQ01000022.1 coordinate 103,703, forward strand.
TGCCGGGGTTGGGGAAAGGCACCACGGGCGCCGCGAAGCCGAAGACGTCCACCCAGACGGTGCGGCTCAGCACGACCCATATCGTGGCCGAGGCCAGGCCCAGGAATCCGCCGATGGTGGCGCCGCGCGTGGTGCAGCCGCGCCACGAGATCGACAGCACCAGCACCGGGAAGTTGGCGCTGGCGGCGATGGCGAAGGCCAGCCCGACCATGAAGGCCACGTTCTGGTTTTCGAACACGATGCCCAGCAGGATGGCCATCACGCCGAGCGCGATGGTGGACAGGCGCGAGATGCGCATCTGCTGGTGCTCGGTGGCGCGTCCGCGCGCGATGACGTTGGCGTACAGGTCGTGGGAGATCGCGGCCGCGCCGGCGAGCGCCAGCCCCGCCACCACCGCGACGATGGTGGCGAAGGTGACCGCGGCCAGGAAGCCCAGCAGGAGGCTGCCGCCGACGGCGTTGGCCAGGTGCACCGCCACCATGTTGGTGCCGCCGATCAGGTTCTTCAGCATGTCGAAGCCGCCCTGCGGGCCCGTGGTGTAGTACTCGGGGTGGCGCACCAGCAGCGCCACGGCGCCGAAGCCGATGATGAAGGTGAGCAGGTAGAAGTAGCCGATGAAGGAGCTGGCGTAGATGACCGACTTGCGCGCTTCCTTGGCGTTGGACACGGTGAAGAAGCGCATCAGGATATGCGGCAGCCCGGCGGTGCCGAAGGCCAGCGCGATGCCCAGGGACAGCGCGTTCAGCGGATTGCTGCTGACCTGGGCGCCCGGGGCCAGCAGTTCGCGGCCGGCGGGGTGCACGCGCGTGGCCTCGGCCAGCAGGGAATCGGGGTTGAAGTTGAAGGCGGCCATCACCAGGATCGTCATCAGCGTGGCGCCCACCAGCATCAGCACCGCCTTGATGATCTGCACCCAGGTGGTGGCGGTCATGCCGCCGAAGGCCACGTAGATCATCATCAGCGATCCCACGATGAGCACGGCGACGTTGTAGTCCAGCCCGAACAGCAGCACGATCAGCTTGCCGGCGCCCACCATCTGCGCGATCAGGTAGAGCGCGATGATCAGCAGCGAGGCGCTGGCCGCGAGCACGCGCATCGGGGTCTGGGCCAGGCGGAACGAGGTCACGTCGGCGAAGTTGTAGCGGCCCAGGTTGCGCAGGCGCTCGGCGATCAGGAACATGACCACCGGCCAGCCGAAGAGAAAGCCGATGGCGTAGATCATGCCGTCGAAGCCGCTGACGTACACCATGCCCGCGATGCCCAGGAACGAGGCCGCCGACAGGTAGTCTCCGGCGATCGCGAGGCCGTTCTGGAAGCCCGTCAGGCCGCCGCCGGCGGTGTAGAAGTCGGAGGTGGTGCGTGTGCGCTTGGCGGCCCAGTAGGTGATGCCCATGGTCGCGGCGATGAACACCAGGAACATGACGATGGCGGACGCGCTGGTCTGTCCGGCGGGGGCGGCCTGGGCCGGCCCCGCCAGCGCGCAGGCCGGGACGGCGGCGCGCAGGGCGATGCGTTGGCCGGGCTTCATGAGACGTCCTTGATGATGGCGGTCAGCAGGGGGTCGAACACGGTGTTGGAGATGCGGACGTAGGCCGCGATGAGGACCACGGCGCTGCACACCACGAGCGTGCCCGTCAGCACGCCTATGCTCATCGTCATGCCGGGCAGCGGCCGCGCGAAGAAGACGGGATCGAACGCCAGGGTCAGGATGAAGCCGGCGTAGATCACGCCGGTGATGGTGAAGAACAGCAGGCTGGTCCGGCTGCGCCGGCGCAGTAACTCCTGGTATCGGGGATGCCGCAGGACGGCGGCAACGGTTCCTGCCTGAGCTGAGGTCACGGGGAGTCTCCTTGTCGTCGTGGCGGCCGGTCGAGGCGCCGGGTTGGCTCCGGGGCGAGGGCGCCGGCCGGGCATTGACCCAATATAGAGACGCATCCGGTGACGGGACACTCGACCTTGGTCGTAGGGGCGGACCCGGGGATCTCGCGGGCCCCGGCCGAGGACTTGTATATGATGTGCGGATCCGGCCTGCGCGCCGGACCGCTCCGAGGAGGGGGCGGCAACCCAAAAACAACGAGACACGGGTTTCATGTCTAGCCAATCCGATACGATTTCCATGCGCACCCTTGCGCTCGGCACGCTGGTCGTGCTGCTTGCCATGGGCGTGCGCGCCACTTTCGGCCTGTTCATGCAGCCGATGGGCCTGGCCCAAGGCTGGGGCCGCGAAGTGTTTTCCATGGCCTTCGCGCTGCAGAATCTGGTGTGGGGCGTGGCCTGTATCTTCATGGGCATCCTGGCCGACCGCTACGGTTCCGGCCGCACCATCGCGCTGGGCGCGGTGCTGTACATGCTGGGCATGATCGGCACGCGCTTCGCCACCGACGAAACCACGCTGTACCTGACCGCCGGCGTGCTGGTCGGCCTGGGCCAGGCGGGCACGACGTTCCCGGTGATCCTGCCCGTGGTGGCCCGCTCGGTGCCGCCGGCCTACCGCAGCACGGCCATGGGCATCGCCAGCGCGGGCGGCTCGATGGGGCAGTTCGCCGTGGTGCCCACCGGACAGATGCTGATCAGCGGCCTGGACTGGACGGGCGCCTTGTGGGTGTTGTCGCTGTTCGTCGCTTGCGGCGCGCCGCTGGCCTATTTCCTTCGCGGCCGCCCGCAGGTCCATGCCGGCCCGCAGCAGTCGCTGGCGTCGGCCGTCAAGCAGGCGGTGCGCCACCCCTCGTTCCATTTCCTGTTCTGGAGCTACTTCGTCTGCGGTTTCCACACGGCCTTCATCACGCTGCACCTGCCCGCCTACGTGACCGACGGCGGCCTGACGGCGGGGCAGGGCGCCACCGCCATCGCGCTGATCGGGCTGTTCAACGTGCTGGGCTCGTTCTATGCCGGCAAGCTGGGCGGCAAGTACAGCAAGAAACGCCTGCTGGCCGGGGTCTACGGCATGCGCGCCTTCGGCATTCTGCTGTTGCTGTGGATGCCGCTGTCGCCCTGGGTGCTCTATGCGTTCGCGGCCTGGATGGGCCTGTTCTGGCTGGGCACCGTGCCGCTCACGCAGGGGCTGATTGGCCAGATCTACGGCCTGCGCTATGCGGCCACCCTGTCCGGCATCGTGTTCCTGGGCCACCAGATCGGCAGCTTCATCGGCGTCTGGCTGGGCGGCTACGCCTACGCCAAGACCGGCAACTACGACCTGGTGTGGTGGCTGGGCGTGGCGCTGGCCATCGTCGCCGCGCTGCTGTGCCTGCCCGTGCGCGAGCAGCCGGTGGCCCAGCCGGCTCCCGCCTGACGCCGCCATCCCCCGGAGCCGCCATGACGTTCAAGTCTTCCTCGCCTCCCGCCACCCGCCGCCGCGGCTGGCGCGCGGCTGGCTGGCTGGCCCTGGCGGCGGTGCTGGGGCTGGCGTTCTGGGGCTACAGCACGCCCGAGATGCAGATCCACTGGGAAAACCTGGCGGCTCTTTGCGGCTTCTAGCCCGGGCGGGCCGCGGACGCGTTTCCGATCCCGCGGCTCGCGGTATCCTACGGCGGTGTTTTTCTCCGTCATAGCCGCGCCGCCTCCGGGCGGGCGTCCCTGGGTGCCCATGCAGGACACAACGCCTTCCTTTCCCGACCTCTCGCTGCCGGACATCGGCGGCATGCCCGCCGACGGCACGCTGGTGCTGACGGTGAACAACCGGCTTTCGCGCCGCCTGACGCTGGAGCTGGCCGGCCTGCTGCGCCAGGAGCGCCAGGTCAGCGAGCTGCCGCGCATCCTGCCGCTGTCCGCCTGGCTGGCCGAGTCCGCCAACGAACTCGCGTTCGAGGCGGACGACGGCGTGCCCGCCTACCGGCTCGACAGCTTCGCCACCCAGCTGGTGTGGACCGAGGCGATCCGCGAGGAAGAGGCCGAGCGCGTGCTGCTCGACGCCAGCCAGGCCGCGCGCCTGGCCATGGACGCCGACCTGCTCATGGACGAATGGGACCTGCGCGTGCCCTCGGGCGCCGACACCGATGAATACCGCGGCTTCGCGAAATGGCGAGAGCGCTATCGACGCACGCTGGCGGGGATCGACGCCGAGGACGCCAACCAGGGCTATGCGCGGGTGTTGCGGGCGCTGGAGTCGGGCCGCCTGGCCACGCCCAGGCAACTGGTGCTGGCGGGGTTCACCGATCTGTCGCCGCGCTTCCAGCGCCTGCTCCAGGCCTTCGAGGCGCAGGGCACCGCCGTCGCCCAATGGCGCGACGCCCAGCGCGCCGCCGCCAGCGCGCGCCGCTACGAGGCGGCCGACCAGGGCGCGGAATGGCGCGCCGCGGCCGCCTGGGCGGCGGCCAGCCTGAAAGCGCATCCGCAAGGCCGCTACGCCATCGTGTCGCCCCAGCTCGAAGCCGAATCGCCCTTCGCCCGGCGCGTGCTGAGCCAGGCGCTGGCCGGGCGCGGCGGCGAACCCGCCCACGCTTTCAACGTGGCCGTCGGCCGGCCGCTGAACGAATGGCCCATGGCGCGCGCCGCGCTGGCCTGGCTGCGCGCCCTGGCCGAATGCGCGGCGGGCAAGGGCTGCGGCGTGGACGTGCTGGGCGCGGCCCTGCTGGCCGGGCATTGCGCGGGCGACGTGCGCGACCGCGCCCGGCTGGCCTCCATCGATGCGCGTTGGCGCCGCCAGGCCCGCATGCACGTGAGCCCGCAGGAATGGCGCAAGCTGCTGGGAGACCTGCCCGCGCTGGCGCAAGCCTGGAACCAGGCCCTGGAAATCTGGACGCAGGGCGGCCGGCAGGCCACCTGCGACGTCTGGATGCTGCGCATGAAGGCCGCCCTGACGGCGCTGGGCTTTCCAGGCGAAGGCGTGCTGGACAGCGTGGGCTATCAAGTCATGGGCGCGCTGGGCGACGCGCTGGGCAGTTTCTCGGCGCTGGCGCCGGCCGCCGGCCGCCTGGGCGGGCTGGCCGCCGTGAACCTGCTGGAAAGCGTGGCGCGGTCCGCCTCGTTCCAGCCCCAGCGCGACCCGCTGGCGCGGCTGGACGTGCTGGGGCTGCTGGAGGCGGAGGGCGGCTACTGGGACGGCGTCTGGATCCTGGGCCTCACGGACGACGTGCTGCCGGCCGCGCCCAAGCCCAATCCCCTGCTGCCGCTGGCCGTGCTGCGCCAGGCCCAGGCGCCGCGCGCCACGCCGGAACGCGAGCGCGAGTGGGCGGAAGGCATGTATGCCGCGCTGTGCCGCTGCGCGCCCGACATCATCGTCAGCCATGCCCACATGGACGGCGAACGCGAGTTGCGGCCGTCGCCCCTGATCGCCGCGGCGCCGCCGACGGACTGGGCGCCTCCCGCCATGACGCCGGCGGCGGCGCTGCCGCAGGAATCCCTGGACGACGCCCTGGGGCCGCCCCTGGCCGCGGGAAACCGCGGGGGCGGGGGCCTGGACGTGCTCGACACGCAGGCCCGCAATCCCTTGTGGGCCTTCGTGCGGCACCGCCTGGGCGGGCGCGAACTGGCGCCCTACGCGGATGCGGCCACCGTGAACGTGCGCGGCCAGTTCCTGCACAAGGCGCTGGAACTGCTTTGGGGCATGATGCCCGACCAGGATGCGCTGCATGACGTGATGGCGGCGGGTCGCCTGCCCGCCTTGCTGGAGCAGGCGGTGGCGCAGGCCGCGGACGAGGAATTGCAGGACTACGCGCCGGCCCTGAAGGCGCTGGAGTGCCAGCGCGCCCGGGCGGTGCTGGCGTCCTGGCTGGACATGGAGGCGCAACGCCTGCCTTTCGCCGTGGCCCAGGTGGAAAAGAACCACCAGTGGCAGCGCGGCGCGCTCAACCTGAAGCTGCGGCTCGACCGCATCGACAGCCTGGCCGACGGCCGCAACGTCATCGTGGACTACAAGACCGGCGTGGCGGCGGCCAAGCCTGAACCGGACTGGTCGCGCAGCCGCCCCGTGAACGTCCAGCTGCCGTTCTACGCGTCGGTGCTGGCGGACGCGGCCGGCGGCGAAGTCGCGGGCCTGGTCCTGGCGCAGGTCCATGCGCGGCAGGTCGCCGCGCAAGGCCTGGCCGACGAGGACCTCGGCATGCCGGGCGTCACCCTGGCCAGCGAGAGCAAGTACTTCGACGGCCTGTCCTGGGCGCAGATACGCGAGCGCTGGCGGGTGGCGATCGAGGCGCTGGCCGATGAATACGTCGCGGGATATGCGGCCAACGTGGCCTATCGCCGGGATGACCTGAAATACTGCGATGCATTGCCGTTCCTGCGTTTGCATCTGGACGACGAGGACGCATGAGCCATGGCTGAACAAGAACGCTTGCCGTACGACCACGCCGCGCGCGCCGCCGCGCTGGACCCGACCCGCTCGTTCCTGGTGCAGGCGCCCGCCGGCTCGGGCAAGACCGAACTGCTGACGGACCGGATCCTGGCGCTGCTGGCCACGGTGAACCGCCCGGAGGAAATCGTCGCCATCACCTTCACGCGGAAGGCGGCCTCCGAAATGCACGCGCGCGTGCTCAGCAAGCTGCGCCGCGGCCTGGACGGGCCGCCCGAAGCCATGCACGAACGACGCAGCTGGGAGCTGGCCCGCGCCGCGCTGGCGCGCAACGCGGAGCAGGGCTGGCACCTGCTCGACCATCCGGCGCGCCTGGCCATCCGCACCATCGACTCTTTCTGCGCCGGCCTGGTGCGCAGCATGCCCTGGCTGTCGGAACTGGGCGGCATGCCCGAGATCACCGACGATGCGCGCGCCCACTACGAAGCCGCGGCGCGCGCCACGCTGGAACTGGCCGACGATTACGAGGCCGTGCGCATCCTGCTCAAGCACCTGGACGTCGACGTGCAGGCGGCCAAGGAAGCCATCGCCGACATGCTGGGCCAGCGAGACCAATGGCTGCCGCTGTTGCGCCACGGATCCGACCGCGAGGCCATGGAGACCATGCTGGCCGAGGCCATCGGCGAAGACCTGGACTCGCTGTGCGAGGCCATGCCCTTCGGCTGGGCCGAGGCGCTCTGCGGGCCGGCCCGGCTGGCGGCCGCGCACCTGCAGGACGGCGAGGACGACAACAAGCTGCTGGCCTTGCTGGACTGGACCGACGAGCTGCTGCCCGACGCCGACATGCTGGACCAGTGGCGCGCGGTGGCGCACCTGCTGCTGACCGGCACCGGCACCTTGCGCAAGACGGTCAACAAGAACCTGGGCTTCCCCGCCAAGTGCGCGCACAAGGAACCCTTCGTCGCCTGGCTGGAGGCCGCCGACGCCCAGGCGCCCTGGGTGCGCCGGCTGAACGCGGTGCGCGATATCCCCGCGCCGCATTTCACCGACGCGCAATGGGAAGTGCTGGGCGCGCAGCTGATGACCCTGGCGCTGGCCGTGGCGCAACTGCGGCTGCGCTTCGCCGACACGGGCGAGGTGGACTTCATCGAGATCGCGCAACGCGCCGCCGCCGCGCTGGGCAGCGCCGACGATCCGGGCGAACTGCTGCTGAAGCTGGATGCCTCGATCCGCCATCTGCTCATCGACGAATTCCAGGACACCAGCCAGACCCAGCTGGACCTGCTGCGCACGCTGACCTCCGGCTGGCAGGCCGGCGACGGCCGCAGCCTGTTCCTGGTGGGCGATCCCATGCAGTCCATCTACCGTTTTCGCAAGGCGGAGGTGGGGTTGTTCCTCGAAGTCGCCGAGATCGGCGTGGGCGAATTGCAGCCCGACTTCCTGAACCTGACCGACAATTTCCGTTCGCAGGCCGGCATCGTCGAATGGGTGAACCGCTCGTTCGCGGAACTGCTGCCCCGGCGCAGCGATGCCGCGGCGGGCGCCATCGCCTACAGCCCCTCCACGGCCTTCCACGAGGCGTTGCCCGAGCCAGCCGTGCGCTTCCATCCGGCCTGGTCGCGCGAGGGCGCGGCGCCGGCCGAAGAGCAGGCGGAGGACATCGCCGTGGGCCTGGTGCGCCAGGCGTTGGCCGACCACAAGGGCGCCCGGCATCCGGTCGCGGTGCTGGTGCGGGCGCGCAGCCACCTGGGCAACCTGACCCGCCGGCTGGCGCAGGAAGGCATACGGTGCCGCGCCGTGGACCTGGTGCCGCTGGCCTTGCGGCCGGTGGTCGCCGATCTGGTGCAGCTGGTGCGGGCCCTGTCCCATCCCGGCGACCGCCTGGCGTGGCTGTCGGTGCTGCGCGCGCCGTATTGCGGCCTGACGCTGACGTCCTTGCAGCGCCTGTTCGGCGACGACCACATCACGCCGGTGCCGGTCCTGCTTGAGCGCGCCTTGCGCTTGGCGCCGCCGGCGCTGCCGGCGGCGACGGGCACCGGTCCGCAGGGCGATCTGTTCGCCGCCGCGCCCGAGGCGCCGCCGGCGCCGTCCGCGCGGGAACTGCTGGGCGCCGACGAGTTCGCGCGCTTGCGGCAGGTGGCGGCCATCCTGCTCGATCCGCGCAACGCGTCGGGCGCGATGCCGTTCGCCGCCTGGGTGGAATCGATGTGGCGCCGCCTGGGCGGCCCGTCGCTGTATGCGGGCGTGTCGGTGGCGAACGACGCGGAGAGCCTGTTCCAGCTGGTCGAGCGCCTGGCGCCGCACGGCGCCATCGATCCGGCCGCGCTGGACGCAGGCATCGCGCGCCTCTTCGCCGCGCCGGACGCGGCCGACGAAGACGAGGGCGCGGTCGAAATCATGACCATGCACAAGTCCAAGGGCCTGCAATTCGAAACGGTCATCCTGTACGGCCTGCACCGCGCGCCGCGCGGAGACCAGGCGCCGCTCGTGCGCTTCGAGCAGAGCAGCGGCCGCGTGCTGTTCGGCCCGGTCAAGCCGCGCGCGGAAACCGAAGCCGACCCGGTGTCGCGCTACCTGGGCGCGCGCGAAGCGCGGCGGGCTTCCTACGAGGTCGACCGCCTGCTCTACGTGGCGGCGACGCGGGCGCGCAAGCGCCTGCATCTGGTGGGCCACCTGTCGGTGGACGAGGCCAGCGGCCAGGTCAAGACGCCGTCGTCGGCCAGCCTGCTGGGACGCCTGTGGCCTTGCCTCGCGGTGCCGGTTCCGCCGTCGCTCGACGCGGACGCCGCGCCCGAGGCCGCCGATGGCCCTGAATGGCAGGGCGAGCCCTTGCGGCGCGTGGACGGCGAGGGCCTGGCGCGCTTGTCGCGCCTGGCCGACGAGGTCGCCAGCCCCGGTTTCGCGACGGCGTCGCGCGGCGCCTGGGGCGAGGGCGCCGAGCATCCGGCCTGGCAGCTGGAGGCCGGCTACGACGCGGCCATCGGCACCCTGGCGCACGCCTGGCTAGCCCGCATCGGCCAGGACGGCGTGGACACCTGGCCCGCCGCCGCCCTGGCCGAACGCCTGCCCGCCATGCGACGCCAACTGACCCGCGCCGGCATCCCCGCCAGCCAGGCGGACGCCGCTTCGGAGGCGGTGCTGGAAACCCTGCAAGCCACGCTCGCCGACGAACGCGGCCTGTGGCTGCTGTCCCAATCCGGCGCGCGGCGCGAATGGCCGCTGATCGACGCAGCGGGCAAGGTGTCGGTGATCGATCTGGCGCTCAGCACGGAAGATGGCTGGCTCATCGTCGACTACAAAACCGGCCGTCCACACCCCGGCGAACTCCCCGACGCCTTCGCCCAGCGCATGCGTCAGCGGCACGGCGAACAACTGCTGCGCTACTGCACCCAGGTCACCTCCCTGGACGGCCGCAAGGCCAGAGCCGCGCTGTACTTCCCCCGGGCCCGCGCCTGGATCGACCTGAAACACTGACCCCAAGCATTCGCAGGCACGCAAAGCAAAACGAGCCGCCAGGACCAGCAAAGCGCCGTCCTTTCCCAAAAGAAGCGCGGCAAAGCGAAGCGAGCCGCCAGGACCAGCGAAGCGTAGTCCTCCCTCCCTCCCCCCCGGGGGGAGGGCCGGGGCGGGGGCCCACATCCTGCCCCTCGGGGCCCGCCACTTGAGATTCGAGCAAGCAAGCGAAGCGCAGCTCTGCTAGAATCTCAAGTGGCGGGCCCCTTCGCATGGTTCGACGGTGAACCTGGTCAGGTCGGGAACGAAGCAGCCATAGTCGTTTAGGGTCAGTGCCGGAGTAAGGCTCGCCAACCGGATTCTTCAAAACAAAGGGTCATGCATAGCATCATGATCCTTTGTTTTTTCGAGGGGACGGGGTTATTTTCCACGGATACTCTCCACGAAAATAAGCCCGTCCCCTTTGCATTTCCAGCCGCGCGGGGCGCGGGCGCCAAGGCCCCCGCGCCGAACTCCAGGAGCTGGCTCCGCCTTTTCGAGCCAGCTCGCGAAACAGGCTCTACAATCCACCCATGACTTATCTGGTACTGGCCCGCAAGTGGCGGCCGCGATCGTTCGATACCCTCGTGGGACAGGATCACGTGGTGCGCGCGCTGACGCACGCGCTCGACACGCAACGCCTGCACCACGCCTGGCTGTTCACCGGCACCCGCGGCGTGGGCAAGACCACGTTGTCGCGCATCCTGGCCAAATCGCTCAACTGCGAAACCGGCATCACTTCCAAGCCTTGCGGCGTGTGCCGCGCGTGCACGGAAATCGATGCGGGGCGCTTTGTCGACTACCTCGAACTGGACGCGGCCTCGAACCGCGGCGTCGAGGAAATGACCCAGCTCCTGGAGCAGGCGGTCTACGCGCCGGGCGCTGGGCGCTTCAAGGTCTACATGATCGACGAAGTCCACATGCTGACCGGGCATGCGTTCAACGCCATGCTCAAGACGCTGGAAGAGCCGCCGCCGCACGTCAAGTTCATCCTGGCGACCACCGATCCGCAGAAGATCCCGGTGACGGTGCTGTCGCGCTGCCTCCAGTTCAACCTGAAGCAGATGCCGGCCGACTCCATCGTCGGGCATCTGCAAGCCGTGCTGGGCCAGGAAGACGTGGGTTTCGAAGTGCCGGCCCTGCGGCTGATCGGGCAGGCGGCCTCCGGCTCCATGCGCGACGCCTTGTCGCTGACCGACCAGGCCATCGCCTATAGCGCCGGCAACCTGACCGAGGAGGCCGTGCGCGGCATGCTCGGCACCATCGACCAGCGGCATCTGGTGCGCCTGCTGGACGCCCTGTCCACGGGCGACGCCAAGGGCGTGCTGGCGGTGGCCGACGAACTGGCGATCCGCGGGCTGTCCTATGCCGGCGCGCTGGCCGACCTGGCCGTGCTGCTGTCGCGCGTGGCCATCGAACAGCGCGTGACCGGCGTGACGCCCGCCGAGGATCCCCTGGCGGCCGACATCGCGCGCCTGGCGCAGTCGCTGCATCCCGACGCCGCGCAACTGTTCTACTCCGTGGCGGTGCACAGCCGCGGCGAGCTGACGCTGGCCCCCGACGAGTACGCCGGCTTCATCATGGCCTGCCTGCGCATGCTGGCCCTCAACGGCGAGGCCGGTCCGCAGACCGCGCTGGAAGCGCCCGCCGCGCCGGCCCGCCAGACGGCCGATCCGGTCGCCGCGGCGCCGGTTGCCGC
>NZ_BCTQ01000023.1 GCF_001571365.1 Achromobacter denitrificans NBRC 15125
TCGCCCACGCAGCGCAACGGCGACCGCCACGAGGCGGCCGCGCTGCGCCTGCTGCGCGCGCGGGGCCTGATGCTGCTGGCGCGCAACCTGCGCACCCGCGCCGGCGAGATCGACCTGGCCATGCGCGACGGCGACACGCTGGTGTTCGTCGAGGTCCGCGCCCGGGGCGACGGCCGCTATGGCGGCGCGGCGGCCAGCATCGGCCGCGAAAAACAGGCCAGGGTGGCCCGCGCCGCGGCCCATTGGCTGCCCGAACTGGCCCGGCGGCATTGGCGCGGCCGCCCGCCCGCCGCCCGCTTCGACGCGGTGGTCTTCGAGGCCGGCCACCCCCAGTGGCTGCGCGGGGCGTTCTGGCTGGACTGACCCCCCGCCACGCCGGTAACGGCGCGTCCGCGGATCGTTACGCCTGGACAGAACGGCGTTACGGCACCGTGAGATAATCGCGCCCATGGACATGACCTCTCGTATGACGTCGCACTTTCGCGACGCCATGGCTGCGTGCGAACAAAGCATGAACGTGCTGGCCGAACCGCTGGCGATAGCGGTGGACGTGCTGTTCGGCGCCCTGGCGAACAACGGCAAGATTCTGGCTTGCGGCAACGGCGGCTCGGCCGCCGACGCGCAGCACTTCATCGCCGAACTGGTGGGCCGCTTCGAGCGCGAACGCCTGCCCCTGGCCGGCATCGCGCTCAATACCGACACCTCCATCCTCACCGCCGTCGGCAACGACTACGGCTTCGACGAAGTCTTCGAGCGCCAGGTCAACGCCTTCGGCCAGGCCGGCGACGTGCTGGTGGCGATCTCCACCAGCGGCAATTCCCCCAATGTGGTGCGCGCCATGGAAGCCGCCAGCGCCCGCGAGATGCACGTGCTTGCCCTGACCGGCAAGGGCGGCGGCGTCATGGGGGAACTCATTACGCCCATGGACGTCCATCTATGTGTTCCCAGCGATCGCACGATGCGCATCCAGGAAGTCCACATTCTGCTGCTGCACGCGCTGTGCGACGGCATTGACGCTCTTCTGCTTGGAGACACCGAATGATTTCTGACGCCCGTACCGCAGTCCGTCCGCTGATGCTTGCCGCGGCCCTCTCCGCGGCCACGCTGTCGCTGTCGGCCTGCGCGCCGCTGATCGTGGGCGGCGCCGCCGCCACCACGGCGGTCGTCGTGACGGACCGCCGGACCTCCGGCGTCCAGCTCGAAGACCAGAACATGGCGTTCAAGGCGCAGAGCCAGATCTCGCAGAAACTGGGCGACACCGCCCGCGTCAACGCCATGGCCTATGGCGGCCACCTGCTGCTGACCGGCGACGTGCCCACGGAAGAAGCCAAGAGCCAGGCCACCGCGATCGCCCAGGGCGTGGAAAACGTCAAGCAGGTCATCAACCAGCTGACGGTCGGCCCCATCGCCTCGTTCGGCGTGCGGTCCAACGACACCTGGCTGACCTCCAAGGTCAAGAGCACCCTGCTCAATACCAAGTACGTGCCCTCGGGCACCATCGCGGTCACGACGGACCACAGCGTGGTCTACCTGATGGGCAAGGTGACGCAGGCGGAAGGCGAGTATGCCGCCAACGCCACCGCCGACGTGGGCGGCGTGGCCAAGGTGGTTAAACTGTTTGAAACGATCAGCCGCGAGGAAGCGATCCGGCTGTCGAACAGCGGTTCCCAGTCCACAACCACCGAAGCCAAAGCGCCCATCGAAAGCGGCGCCGGCGCGGCCAGCGACAATGCGGGCGGCACGGGCGGCGGCGTAGAGGTCATGCCCATCAAATGAAAAAAGCCATCGTAGCGCTCGCCGTCCTGGTGGCGGTCGGCATCGGCGCCTGGTTCGTCCTGCGCCCCGCGCAGACCGCCCCCGACGTCACCTTCACCACCCTGGAAGGCAAGACCTTCTCCATGCAGGACCTGCGAGGCAAGGTCGTGCTGGTCAAATTCTGGGCAACCAGCTGCGTGACCTGCGTGAAGCAGATGCCCGAGACCATCGCGGCCTACAAGGAATACGCAGGCAAGGGCTACGAAGCGGTGGCCGTCGCCATGGACTACGATCCGCCCAACTTCGTGCTGAACTTCGCCGAAACGCGCAAGCTGCCATTTCCCGTGGCGCTGGACACCAAGGGCGACATCGCCCGCGCCTTCGGCGATATCCGCCTGACGCCCACCGCCTTTTTGATCGACAAGAAGGGCAACATCATCAAGCGCTACCTGGGCGAATACGACGTGGCGGAATTCCACGCCACCGTGGAAAAGGCTCTGGCGGGCTGACCCGCCGGCGCGCCAGGGTTCCCCGCGGCGCGCCCATCATCGGTGCAACGGGCGCCCGCGCAGCCAGGCTTCAGAACGCCGGAACGACCGCGCCCTTGTACTTCTCCAGGATGAACTGCTTCACCGCCGGGGTGTGCAGGGCATCGACCAGCTTCTTGATGCCCGGGGCATCCTTGTTGTCGTCGCGGGTCACCAGGATGTTGGCGTAGGGCGAATCCGAACCTTCGATGAACAGCGCGTCCTTGGTCGGCACCAGGCCGGCTTCCAGCGCGTAGTTGGTGTTGATCAGGGCCAGGTCCACGTCATCGAGCGAACGCGGCAGCATCGCGGCTTCCAGTTCGCGGAACTTCAGCTTCTTGGGATTCTCGACCACGTCCGCCGCGGTGGCGAGGATGTTGGCCGGGTCCTTCAGCTTGATCAGGCCCTGCTTCTGCAGCAGCACGAGCGCGCGGCCGCCATTGGACGGATCGTTCGGGATCGCGACGGTCGCGCCGTCCTTGAGGTCGGACAGGCTCTTGAGCTTCTTGGAGTAGCCGCCGAAGGGCTCGACGTGCACCAGGGCCACCGGCACCAGATTGGCCTTGCGGTCCTTGTTGAAGGAATCCAGGTAGGGCTTGTGCTGGAAGAAATTGGCGTCCAGCTGCTTGTCGGCCAGCTGCAGGTTCGGCTGCACGTAGTCGCTGAAGACCTTGATGTCCAGCTCCACGCCTTCCTTGGCGAGTTGCGGTTTCACCACTTCCAGGATTTCGGCGTGCGGGACCTGGGTCGCGCCGACCACCACTTTTTCGGCGTGGGCCGCATTCGCCGCCACGAGGAAAGCCGACGCCACCAGGGCGGAACGGACAAGATTCAAACGCATGTATTGCCTCTTATAGGGATGAAAATTGGGGACGGCTTTCCGACCCTGACGGCCTGGCCCCCTTTTGCGGGGCCCGCCGTGGCGAAAACGCCCCCAATTTACCTGAATGCCGGTTATTTGTCGGGCATATGAACATGGGTTTAAAGCATAAGAAACCTGTGGGTACTACAATCCGTCGTATGCTTGCGCTACCGCGTTCCGAACGCGTTTTTGTGCAGGCATTTTTTCTAACCACTCATACGTATATTTGCCGACTTAGCTGCCATGACCGACACCCCCGACCCTGCTGCCGTTTCGTCTCCTGCCGTCAAAGCCGCCGTGCTGTCCGAGGCATTGCCGTACATTCGACGATTTCACGGCAAGACCATCGTGGTCAAGTACGGCGGCAACGCCATGACGGAAGAGCGATTGCAGCGTAGTTTCGCGCACGACGTGGTGCTGCTGAAGCTGGTGGGGTTGAACCCGGTGGTGGTGCACGGCGGCGGTCCGCAAATCGACGACGCGCTGCGCCGCATCGGCAAGCAAGGCACCTTCATCCAGGGCATGCGCGTCACCGACGCCGAGACCATGGAAGTCGTGGAATGGGTGCTGGGCGGCCAGGTCCAGCAGGACATCGTCATGATGATCAACGAAGTCGGCGGCAAGGCCGTCGGCCTCACCGGCAAGGACGGCGGGCTGATCCAGGCCCGCAAGAAGCTGATGGAAAACAAGGACAACCCGTCCGAGCCCATCGACATCGGCTTCGTCGGCGACATCACCATGGTCGAGCCGGCCGTGGTCAAGGCGCTGCAGGACGACCAGTTCATCCCCGTCATCTCGCCCATCGGCTATGGCGAGGACGGCACGGCCTACAACATCAATGCCGACGTCGTGGCCGGCAAGATGGCGGAAGTGCTGGGCGCCGAAAAGCTGCTGATGCTGACCAACACCCCGGGCGTGCTGGACAAGGGCGGCAAGCTCCTGCGCAGCCTGTCGGCCCAGACCATCGACGAGCTCTTCGCCGACGGCACGATCTCCGGCGGCATGCTGCCCAAGATCTCGTCCGCGCTGGACGCCGCCAAGAACGGCGTGAACTCCGTCCACATCGTCGACGGCCGCGTGCCGCACTGCCTGCTGCTGGAAATCCTGACCGACCAGGGCGTCGGCACGATGATCAGCTCGCACTGATGCACCCCCCCGTAGCGCTGCGCGCTTCCCCCCCGGGGGGGCGCCGCCGCGGACCGGCGGAGCCGGATCCGCGCGGCCCTGATTGGGGCGGCCTTGCCATATCTCCCCCGCGGTGCTTCTGATGCGAGTCCATCGCCAGTTGCTGCGGCCCGCGGTGCGGCTGCGACGTTCCCGGCGGACGGCCGAAGGCGCCTCCGAGCGCCTGTGGCTGTTCGACCTGGACAACACGCTGCACGATACCTCGCACGCCATCTTCCCGAAGATCGACCATGGCATGACCATGGCCGTGGCCGAGGCGCTGAACGTGGATATCGACACGGCCAACCGCCTGCGCTCGCAGTACTGGAAGCGCTACGGCGCCACCATGATCGGCATGGTCCGGCATCATGGCGTGGACGCCCACGATTTCCTGCACCGCAGCCACGACTTCGACGTCGATTCCCTGGTGCGCGCGGAGAAGGCGCTGGCCTACAAGCTGCGCCGGCTCCCCGGCCGCAAGGTGCTGCTGACCAACGCGCCGCTGCACTACGCCCGCGCCGTGCTCTCGCGCCTGGGCATCCTGCGGCAGTTCGACAGCCTGTGGGCCGTCGAGCACATGCGGCTGCATGGCGAATACCGGCCCAAGCCCTCGCCCGCCCTGCTGCGCTACGTGCTGGCGCACGAAGGCGTGCCGGCCCACCGGGCGGTGCTGGTGGAGGACACGCTGGCCAACCTGCGCGGCGCGCGCCGGGTCGGCCTGCGCACCGTCCACGTGTACCACCCAGGCACCCCGTTCTCCCGCGGCCGGTCGCAACGTCCGGCCTACGTCGACTTGCGGGTAAACTCCGTCAGTGATTTGCTGTTACGCCGACGCCCCTTGCGGGGATAGCGGCGCGCTCCTCCCTCCCCTTCACCGTCAGCCTGCGCGAGAGCAGACACTTCCATGGCGAGCAAACCCGGCGAGCGCAAGACCCAGATTCTGCAGACCCTGGCCGAGATGCTGGAGCAGCCGCACGCCTCCCGCATTACCACGGCCGCCCTCGCCGCGCGCCTGGAAGTCTCGGAAGCCGCCCTGTACCGGCACTTCGCCAGCAAGGCGCAGATGTTCGAAGGCTTGATCGAATTCATCGAAACCAGCATTTTCACGCTGGTCAACCAGATCGCCACCGCCGAGCCCTATGGGCTGGCCCAGGCGCACCAGACCGTCTCCATGCTGCTGACCTTCTCGGAACGCAACAAGGGCATGACCCGGGTGCTGACGGGCGACGCGCTGGTTACCGAAGACAATCGCCTGCAGGAACGCATCAACCACATCAACGATCGTATCGAGGCTTCGCTGAAGCAGTCGCTGCGCATCGCGATCACCGACGGCGGCCTGCCGCCGGAAGCCAATGTGGCCGCGCATGCCAGCCTGCTGACGCACCTGGTGCTGGGCCGCTGGCTGCGCTATGCGCAAAGCGGCTGGCGCGTCGCGCCTACCCTGCACCTGGACGAACAGTTGCGCCTGGCGCTGGGCTGAACCCGCCGATCAAGGCCGCCGCGCGAGCGAATCGGCGGCTGGCCGAGCGGGCCGGATGGGCGGCGCGCGCCCGGATTGGCGTGCGTTCATGCAACATTGCCATGCTTGCCGACCGCGGGGGCCGACGAGCATAATGCGCGGGATGGGTTTTCCACAAGCGCTAATCTCCATTTGCTTGACCTGCATCAATACGGGTTTTCCGCAATGCCGTCACGATCATCCTGTAGCGTCGACATGCCGAATTGATTGATCCCGTGCTCGCGGGGCGGCGTGTCGTCAGTTTGACCTCAACCGGAGATGGATATGACCGCGCAAGCCGCAGTCCCTGCCTCGCAAGCCCCAAAGAAAACCAAAATTCCCATCGGACTGGTTGCCGGCATCGTCGTAATGATCGGCGTGCTGATGCTCCCCCTGCCGGCCGACCTGCCCGTCGCGGGCCACAGGATGCTCGCCATCCTCGCGTTCGCCGTGGTGGTCTGGATTACCGAAGCCGTGTCCTACGAAGCCAGCGCGATCATGATCACGACGCTGATGGCCTTCCTGCTGGGCACGGCTCCGACAGTCAAAGACCCGCAAG
Source organism: Achromobacter denitrificans NBRC 15125 (assembly GCF_001571365.1). Taxonomy (GTDB): domain Bacteria; phylum Pseudomonadota; class Gammaproteobacteria; order Burkholderiales; family Burkholderiaceae_B; genus Achromobacter; species Achromobacter denitrificans. The sequence goes on from NZ_BCTQ01000023.1 coordinate 6,366, forward strand.
TCCTCTACGGCACCTCCGCCGCGATCAGCATGGCGCTGACCGGCTTCTCGAACTCGGCGCTGGCGCTCGTTACCGGCGCCTTGTTCATCGCGGCCGCGATGACCTTCACCGGGCTGGACCGCCGCATCGCGCTGGTGACCCTGGCCAAGGTGGGCACCAGCACGCGCCGCATCCTGATCGGCTGCATCGCCGTGACCATCGTGCTCAGCCTGGTCGTGCCCAGCGCCACCGCGCGCAGCGCCGCCGTGGTGCCCATCATGATGGGCGTGATCGCGGCCTTCGGCGTGGACAAGCGCTCCAACATCGCCGCCGGCATCATGATCATCGTGGCGCAGGCCACCAGCATCTGGAACGTCGGCATCCAGACCGCCGCGGCGCAGAACCTGCTGACCGTGGGCTTCATGGAAAAGATGCTGGGCCAGCGCGTAGCGTGGTCGGACTGGCTGATCGCCGGCGCCCCCTGGTCGCTAATCATGTCGGCCGTGCTGATCGTCATCGTGCTCAAGCTGCTGCCGCCGGAAAGCGACAGCATCGCGGGAGGCAAGGAAGCCGTCGAGAAGTCGCTGCTTGAGCTGGGCCCCATGACCGGCGCGCAAAAGCGCCTGATGGCCGTGTCCATCATGCTGCTGCTGTTCTGGTCGACCGAAGGCAAGCTGCACAAGTTCGACACCACTTCCACCACCTACTTCGGCCTGGTGCTGCTGCTGCTGCCGCGCTTTGGCGTGATGACCTGGAAAGACGTGCAGTCGCGCATTCCGTGGGGCACCGTGATCGTGTTCGGCGTCGGCATCAGCCTGGGCACCGCGTTGCTGACCACGCAGGCAGGCCAATGGCTGGGCAACCAGGTCGTCGCGCACACCGGGCTGGACCACCTCGGACCGCTGGCCATCTTCGCGATCCTGGCGGCCTTCCTGATCATCATCCACCTGGGCTTCGCCAGCGCGACCGCCCTGACCTCGGCGATGCTGCCTATCCTGATCTCGGTGCTGGCCACGCTGCCGGGCGACTTCAGCCGCCTGGGCATGACCATGCTGCTGGGCTTCGTGGTGAGCTACGGCTTCATCCTGCCGATCAACGCGCCGCAGAACATGGTGTGCCTGGGCACGGAAACCTTCAACGCCAAGCAGTTCGCCAAGGTCGGCATCCTGGTCACCATCATCGGCTACGCGCTGATGATCCTGATGGGCATGACCTACTGGCGCTGGCTGGGCTGGCTGTAAGGAGGGCGCACGATGAAACTGTCGCTAGCCCAAGCCAATGAATACGGACGCCGCGTGCTGATGGCCCAGGGCGTGCCCGAGGACATCGCCCGCGACGTGGCCGAACACCTGGTGGAGTCCGACCGCGTCGGCTACACCAGCCACGGCCTGTCCATCCTGACGAACTATCGCCGCGTGCTGTCCGAGGGCCTGGCCCGGCCGGACGGCCGCCCGGAACTGGTCAACGATCGCGGCGCCATGCTGGCCTACGACGGCCACCACGGGCTGGGCCAATACGTAGGCAAGGTAATCATCGAGAAGGCCATCGAGCGCACGCAGGAGCACGGCCAGTGCATCCTCACGCTGCGCCACAGCCATCACCTGGGCCGCATGGGCCACTTCGGGGAAATGGTGGCGGCCAAGGGGCTGATCCTGCTGGCCTTCACCAACGTCATCAACCGTTCGCCCACCGTGGCGCCCTTCGGCGGCGCCCAGGCCTGCCTCACGACGAACCCGCTGTGCTTCGCCGGCCCGCTGCCCGGCGGGCGGCCCCCGTTCATCGTGGACATGGCCACCAGCTCCATCGCCGTGAACAAGGCCCGCGTGCTGGCCGCCAAGGGCGAGCCCGCGCCCGCGGGCTCCCTGATCGATGCCCAGGGCAATCCGACCACCGACCCCAACGCGCTCTTCACCGACCCGCCCGGCGCCCTGCTGCCGTTCGGCGGCCACAAGGGCTACGCGCTGGGCCTGGTGGCCGAACTGCTGGCCGGCGTCCTGTCCGGCGGCGGCACGATCCAGCCCGAGCATCCCCGCATCGGAGTGGCGACGAACAATATGTTCGCGCTGCTGCTGGATCCGCAGGTGGACTTCAATACGGACTGGCGATCGATGGAGGTGGGCGCGTTCATCGACTACCTGCACGCCTGCAAGCCTCAGCCTGGCGTCGAAGCCGTGCAGTATCCGGGGGAATACGAGGCCCGCAACCGGGCGGTGAACGCGGATTCGGTGGAATTCGACAGCCGGATCTGGGATGGGTTGATGAAGCTGGCCGTTGATCTTGGCGTGCCTGAGGCGTTGCCTTCTTGAGGTAGCAGGCTGTTCTTGCGGGTAGCGTTTGTTTGCTTGCTTTCGGACGTCTTGGGTTCTCAAGACGCCCGTCAGCATTAACGCCTCGATGGTGGCTGCTCATCCCCGAACTTCACCAGGTCGCTGATCATCACCTGCCGCTAAGCCACGATGCCAGATGGGTGGCGCGCGCGAGAGAGTCGTCAAGCGCACACCGCTACCTGCCGCGCGCCACCCATCACCGCCCCACCCACTGAACGGTGATGTCATCAGAAAACGACTGCTCGCATTCGCGACAGCGAACACCATCGAAATTTCAGAAATCACGTATGTCGTTTTCGGCCGCCTGCGCGGACGAAAACGACGGGCAGTAAAAGACTCGCCACTACCCACGGCTCCAGCAGCGCACCAGGCCAAGACGGGCGACCTACGAAGAACCCGCAGCGCCCACTAGCAAACCAGCAAAAAGATCAACTCTTAGCCGACCGATGCCGACTAATACTCATCATGATCCCAAACGCAATCCCCATGGTGAACAAAGCCGTCCCCCCATAGCTCATGAACGGCAACGGCACCCCCACCACGGGCAGGATCCCCGTCACCATCCCCACGTTCACGAACACGTAGATGAACAGCATCATCGTCAGCGAGCCCGACAGCAGGCGTCCGAACTGCGAAGAGGCGCGCGACGCGATGGTCAGGCCGCGGGCCATCATCAGCCCGTACAGCACCAGGAGCGCGATGCCGCCGTACAGGCCGAACTCCTCGGCATACACGGCGAAGATGAAGTCGGTGGTGCGTTCCGGGATGAAGTCCAGGTGGGTCTGGGTGCCCTTCATGTAGCCCTTGCCGTAAACGCCGCCGGAGCCCACGGCGATCATCGACTGGATCGTGTGGAAGCCCTTGCCCAGCGGATCGGAACTGGGATTGAGCAGCGTGCAGACCCGGTGCTTCTGGTAATCGTGCAGCACGACCCAGTCCACCTCGGGCTCGCACAGCTGGTCCTCGTAGTAGACCAGCGTGCCGATGGCGATGATGCCGGCCAGCAGGACCGGCACCAACAGCTTGAACGACAGGCCCGCGAAATAGATGACGAAGAAGCCGGCGCCGAACACCAGCAGCGCCGTGCCCAGGTCGGGCTGCAGCACGATCAGGCCGAAAGGCGCGGCCAGCATCGCGGCCGCGGCCAGGAAGTCGCGGATGCGGACCGCCCCCTCATGGCGCTGGAAGTACCAGGCCAGCATCATGGGCACGGCGATCTTCATCATCTCGGACGGCTGGATGCGGGTCACGCCCAGGTTCAGCCAGCGGGTCGCGCCCTTGCTGGTCTCGCCGAAGAATTCCACGCCCAGCAGCAGCACCACCCCCACCACGTAGAAGGGCAGGGCGAGCTTCATCAGCCACTTGGGCGGAATCAAGGCCATGGTCCACATGGCGAAGAAGGCGATGATGAAATTGCGCGACTGCTCGGCGAACCGCCAGTCGGTGCCGCCCACCGCCGAATGCATGACGGTCAGGCCCAGGGCCGCGAACATCAGCAGGATCGCCAGCAGCGGCCAGTCGAAAGCGGTGAACACCCGCAGCAGGATGAGGCCCAGGCGTTTCATGGTTTGCGCACCACTTCGGAGGCGATGGTTTCAACCGAGGCCAAGGGATCCGCGCGCTCCGGCCGCACGATCTTGTCCTGCCGGTCCTTGGCCAGCCAGTAGTCGAACACCTTGCGCGCCACGGGCGCCGCGACGCTCGCGCCCCAGCCGGCGTTTTCGACGATCAGCGCCACCGCGATGCGGGGGTGCTCCAGCGGCGCGAAGCCCATGAACAGGGCGTGGTCGCGCAGGCGCTCGTCGATGGCGCTGGCGCGGTAGTGGCCGCCCCGCAGGCTGAACACCTGGGCGGTGCCCGTCTTGCCGGCCGCCTGGTAGGGCGTGTTGGCGAAGGCGCGCCGCGCCGTGCCGGCGCGCACCACGTCCGCCATGGCGTTCTTGATCACGTCGACGTTGGCCTGCTTGAGCGGAATGCGGTAATCCGGCGCGGATTCGGTGGGCTTGGCCACGCCGCTGCGCGGATCGCGCACCGCATGCACCAGGTGCGGGCGCCGGTAGAGGCCGTTGTTGGCCAGGGTGGACGTGCCCTGCGCCAGTTGCAGCAGCGTGAAGGCGTTGTAGCCCTGCCCGACCGCCACGGAAATCGTCTCGCCCGCATACCAGCGCTGGCGCTCCTTGTCCTTGTAGGCCGAACGCTTCCAGTCGGTGGACGGCAGCACGCCGCGCTTCTCGCCTTCCAGGTCGATGCCGGTGATCTGGCCGAAGCCGAACTGCTTGGTGAAATCGTGCAGCGCGTTGACCCCGATCTCGGGGCCGAGGGAATAGAAATACGTGTCGGACGACACCACGATGGCCTTGTGCATGTCGGTCATGCCGTAGGCCGCGCCGCCGGCGTTGCGGAACTTCTGGCCGCCGAATTCGAAGTAGCCCGGGTCCGAGATCCGGTCCGTGGCGCGGCGCTTGCCCAGTTCCAGGGCGGCCAGGCCCACGAAGGGCTTGTAGGTGGAGCCGATCGGATAGGTGCCGTACAGCGGCCGGTTGATCAGGGGGTGATCGGGCGATTCGTTCAGCATGCGCCAGTTGTCGACGTCGATGCCGTCGACGAACAGGTTGGGGTCGAAGGACGGCTGCGAGACGAAGGCCAGCACCTCGCCGGTATCGGGGTCCAGGGCGACCAGCGCCCCGCGCTGCCCCTCGAATGCCTCTTCGGCCACTTTCTGCAGGCCCAGGTCGATGGACAGCATGATGTCGGAGCCCGGCACCGGATCGATCCGGCGCAGCGTGCGCATGGGCCGCCCGCCGGCGGTCACTTCGACCTCTTCCAGGCCGGTGCGGCCGTGCAGCTGCTCTTCCCAGGTCTTCTCGATGCCCTTCTTGCCGATGACGTCGGTGCCGCGGTAGTTGCCCAGCAGCCCGGCGCGGTCCAGCTCTTCGATGTCGCCCTCGGCGATGCGGCCGATGTAGCCCACCACGTGGGCGGCGGACAGGCCTTGCGGATATTCGCGCACCCAGCGGGCGCGCAGCTCCACGCCGGGGAACTGGAAGGCGTGCGCCGCGAACCAGGCGGCCTCGGTCTCGTTGAGGTTGTTGCGCAGCTGCAGGCTGGCGTAGCGGCTGGACTCCGCGGCGCGGCGCTTGAAGCGCCGCTGGTCGGTCGGGCTGATGTACACGACCTCGGTCAGCCGGTCGAACAGCTCGTTCACGTTGCCGGCGTGCGCCGGCACGACTTCAAGCGTATAGGTGCGGTAGTTGCGCGCCAGCACTTCGCCGTTGCGGTCCAGGATTTCGCCGCGGCGCGGCGGAATCGGCACGACGGCGATGCGGTTGCGGTCCGCGCGTTCGGACAGGCCCTCGTAGCGGTCCACCTGCAGGTACCAGAACCGGCCCACCAGCACGCCGAAGCAGGCCAGCGCGAAAATGCCGCCGACCCAGGCGCGCAGGCGGAATCGCTGCTTCTGCTGCTGGCCGGTTTTCTTGAATTCGAACATGACGCGGCGCCGCCGTCAGGCGGAGGACGATTCGGCGTCGTCGGCACCGCGCTGCGGCAAGTGCAGGACCCAGCCCGCCAGGGGCCACAGGGCGGTGGTCAGGAGCACGCTGACGCCCCAATCCCAGCCGGGCCATTTGCCGGCCAGCCACGCATGGATGATCTGGGTCAGGAAGCGGGCCAGGAAGAACACGGGCAGCATGTGCATCGCCTGGCTCCAGAGATCGAAGCGTTGCAGGCGGCGGTGCAGCACCACGGCACCGTAGGCGACCAGCGTGTACGACAGCGCGTGCTCGCCCAGCAGGCCGGCATCGTGCACGTCCATCAGCAGGCCGAAGAAGAACGCCGTGAACAGTCCCACCCGGCGCGGCTCGTGCACGCACCAGAAGGCGATGATCAGCAGCAGCACGTCGGGCGCGCCCTGCCACAGGCGCCACGGCAGCAGGGAAACCAGCCACACCAGCAGCACGGTTCCCCAGACGAACACGCCATGCGCCGGGCCGGACAGGCGGTCGGGCTGGACGTTGCTGGGGGTGCCCAGGCGGGGCCGGGCCTGCCCCGAGGATTGATTAGTCCGATCCACCGGAATCGACCTCCTGACGGTTGGATTCGGCGCGGGCCACGTCCACCTGCAGGACCAGGAAGTGGCGGTAGCGTTCGGGATGGGCCAGGGGCTCGCACACGGCGCGCGCGAAACCGGATGCCGTATCGCGCTCGACCGAGGTGACCTTGGCCACCGGCAGGCCGGCGGGGAACAAGCCGCCGACGCCGCTGGTAACGATGGTATCGCCTTCTTTGATGTCGGCGTTGGCCGCCAGGTAACGAACTTCCATCTTGCCCGGCGAGTTGCCCCCGAACGCGATCAGCCGCAGCCCGTTGCGCAGGAGTTGCACGGGAATGGAGACCTGCTCGTCGGTGACCAGGGCGGCCTCGGCCGTCATGGGCGTCACGCGGACGATCTGGCCGACCACGCCGCCTTCGTCGATCACCGGCATGCCCGGCGCCAGGCCGGCCTTGCTGCCCTTGTTGAAGACCAGGCGCTGGGTGAAGGCGTTGGTGGGTTCGTACATGACCTCGACCACCACGGCGGATTGGGCCACGGTGTCGGTCACGCCCAGCAGGCGGCGCAGCTGCGCGTTCTCGGCGGCCAACTGGGCCGCGTGCGTGGCAACCTGGGCCAGCTCGATGCGCTGGCGCTGCAGGGCTTCGTTTTCGCTACGGATGAGGTTGGCCGCGTTGACCCACTCGTTCACCTGCTGGACGAGGTCGCGCGGCGCCATGACGGCGCGCTGGAAGGGGTACAGCGCCACGGACATCGCCCGGCGCGCCGGTTCCAGCATGCGCCACTGCGAATCCATGACGATCAGGGCCAAGGCAAGGACGACCAGAACGACCAGCCGCACCTCCGCAGGTGGGCCGCGCCTGAATAGGGGGGGAGTCCCTTGTCGTTGCATGAATCTCAGCCCGGACGCCCGCGTCCGTCGCTCCGGCAGCGGCCGGAGCCGTGAAAAAGCGGGGCTCCGGGCTGGCGGGCAAAATTAGTCGTTGATGAAGATCGCGCCCAGCTTTTCAAGGTGTTCCAGCGCCTCGCCGCAACCGCGCACGACGCAGGTGAGGGGATCGTCCGCCACCACGACGGGCAGACCGGTTTCTTCCTGGAGCAGGCGATCGAGGTCGCGCAGCAGCGCGCCGCCGCCGGTCAGGGCGATGCCCTTGTCGGTGATGTCGGCGCCCAGTTCCGGAGGCGTCTGTTCCAGCGCGATCTTCACGGCGGAAACGATCTGGTTCAGCGGGTCGGTCAGCGATTCCAGGATTTCGTTGGACGAAACGGTGAAGCTGCGCGGCACGCCTTCGGCCAGGTTGCGGCCCTTGACCTCGATCTCGCGGACTTCGGAGCCCGGGAAGGCCGAGCCGATTTCCTTCTTGATGAGTTCGGCGGTGGGCTCGCCGATCAGCATGCCGTAGTTGCGACGGATATAGTTGACGATGGCTTCGTCGAACTTGTCGCCGCCGACGCGCACGGAGCCCTTGTAGACCATGCCGCCCAGCGAGATGACCGCCACTTCGGTGGTGCCGCCGCCGATGTCGACGACCATGGAGCCGCTGGCGTCGGAGACGGCCAGGCCGGCGCCGATGGCCGCGGCCATCGGTTCTTCGATCAGGAACACGTGGGACGCGCCCGCGCCGAGGGCCGATTCACGGATGGCGCGGCGTTCGACCTGGGTGGAGCCGCAGGGCACGCAGACGATGATCCGCGGGCTGGGCGCCAGCATGTTGCGGGGGTGCACCATGCGGATGAATTGCTTGAGCATCTGCTCGGTGACCGTGAAATCGGCGATCACGCCGTCTTTCATGGGCCGGATGGCCTCGATGTTGCCGGGTACTCGGCCGAGCATCTGCTTGGCTTCATGGCCGACGGCCTGAATGATCTTCTTGCCGTGGGGACCGCCTTCATGACGGATTGCGACGACGGAAGGCTCATCGAGCACGATGCCCTTGCCGCGGACGTAGATCAGCGTGTTGGCGGTACCGAGGTCGATCGCCATATCGCTGGAAAAATAACTGCGCAGGAATCCGAACATGGGAGCTCAGCTAAATTCTGGGGGGAATTGGGTTCATGCCGCGGGGCGTAGGGCCCGAAAAGGGACGGGTCCGCCTGTCATCACGACGATTAAACCGTGAATCATAACTTATAATTTCCCCGGAAATAGCGCATAAATGCAGGCTATTCAAGCTTTGTAACGGGTTCGGCGTATGCATACTGCCCTGTCCCGCCCTTCGGCCTTCGCTTATCGATTTTGCAATCCCCATGGCGCTCAATGACACAGATGTGGCCCGCATTGCCCGGCTGGCCAGAATCGAACTGACCCCCGACCAACGCGCTCTCGCGCAAGCCGAACTCAACGGCATCCTCCACCTGATCGAACGGCTCCAGTCGGTCGATACCCAGGGCGTCGAGCCGCTGGCCCACCCCTTGTCCGCCCATGAGGACATCGTGCTGCGCCTGCGTGAAGACGCCGTGACCGAAGCCAGTTCGGAAGCGCGCCGCGAGGAACTCCTGGCCAACGCTCCCGACGCCCAGGACGGCCTGTTCCTGGTTCCCAAGGTCCTGGATTAAGTCATGACGAAACCTGCTCTGCACACCCAATTCGAGGGGATCGCCGGCCTGCGCGCGGCCCTTGCGCAACGCCAGGTCAGCGCCGTCGAGCTCGCCCAAAGCGCCTTGGCGGCCGCCGACGCGGCCAGCGGCCTGAATAGCTTTTTACATATTGACGCCGAATTGACGCTGGCCCAGGCCCGCGGCGCCGACGCGGCGCTGGCTGCCGGCACCGCCGGTCCGCTGGCCGGCGTCCCGATCGCCCACAAGGACGCGTTCGTCACCCGCGGCTGGCGCACCACCGCCGGCAGCAAGATGCTCGACGGCTACGTCAGCCCCTTCGACGCCACCGTCGTCGAACGCATGGAACAGGCCGGCGCCGTGTCGCTGGGCAAGCTGAACTGCGACGAATTCGCCATGGGTTCCGGCAACGAGAACTCCGCCTACGGCGCCGTGAAGAACCCCTGGGACCACGCCGCCGTGCCTGGCGGCTCCTCGGGCGGCTCGGCCGCCGCCGTCGCGGCCCGCCTCGTGGCCGCCGCCACCGGCACCGACACCGGCGGCTCGGTGCGGCAGCCCGCCGCCCTGTGCGGCGTCAGCGGCATCAAGCCCACCTACGGCACCGTCTCGCGCTACGGCATGGTGGCCTTCGGCTCCAGCCTGGACCAGGCCGGCCCCCTGGCCCCCAGCAGCCGCGACCTGCTCGAACTCCTGGACGTCATCAGCGGCTTCGACCCGCGCGACGCCACCAGCCTGCAAAAGTGCGACGATGCCGTGAACGAACCCGGCCGCGTCCGCCGCGATTTCGACGCCGCGCAAAGCCGCTACGACGCCGCCGGCAGCCAGCCGCTCAAGGGCTTGCGCATCGGCGTGCCGGCCGAATACTTCGGCGCCGGCCTGGCGCCGGACGTGGCCGCCGCGGTCGAGGCCGCGCTGGCCCAGTTCGAAGCGCTGGGCGCCGTGCGCGTGCCGGTCTCGCTGCCGCGCACCGAGCTGGCCATCCCCGCCTACTACGTGATCGCCCCCGCCGAAGCGTCCAGCAACCTGGCCCGCTACGACGGCGTGCGCTACGGCCACCGCGCCGCCGAGTACGGCGACCTGAACGAAATGATCAGCCGTTCGCGCGCCGAAGGCTTCGGCGACGAGGTCAAGCGCCGCATCCTGATCGGCACCTACGTGCTGTCCCACGGCTACTACGACGCCTACTACCTGCAGGCCCAGCGCCTGCGCCGCATGATTGCGCAGGATTTCCAGCGCGCCTATGCCGGCCAGTGCGACGTGATCATGGGCCCCGTGACCCCCACCGTGGCCAAGAACATCGGCGACAACCGCGACGATCCCACGGCCGACTGGCTGGCCGACGTCTACACGCTGGGCGTGAGCCTGGCCGGCCTGCCGGCCATGTCCGTTCCCTGCGGCTTCGGCGCAAATGGACTGCCCCCCGAGGGGGCTGCCAGCGCCTTGGGGCGGCCCGGCGGCGCTGGCGCCCGTCCACGCCCTGTCGGCCTGCAGATCATCGGCAACTACTTCGACGAAGGCCGCCTGCTGGCCATCGCCGACCGCTACCAACAAGTGACGGACTGGCATACGCGTGCCCCTGTCCAGCAAGGCTGAGAAAATGAACTGGGAAATCGTCATCGGCCTGGAAACGCACACCCAGCTTTCCACGGACTCCAAGATTTTTTCGGGCAGCAGCACCCAATTCGGCGCCGCGCCCAACACCCACGCCAACGTGGTCGACCTGGCGCTGCCGGGCAGCCTGCCGGTCATGAACCGCGGCGCCGCCGAACGCGCCATCCGCTTCGGGCTGGCCGTGGGCGCCGAGATCGCGCCCCGCTCGGTGTTCGCGCGCAAGAACTACTTCTACCCCGACCTGCCGAAGGGCTACCAGATCAGCCAGTACGAGCTGCCGGTGGTGGTGGGCGGCTCGCTGTCGTTCTTCGTGGGCGAGGAAGAGAAAACCGTCAACCTGACGCGCGCTCACCTCGAAGAGGACGCGGGCAAGTCGCTGCATGACGACTTCCACCTCGCCAACGGCGCCCCCGGCAGCGGCATCGACCTGAACCGCGCCGGCACGCCGCTGCTGGAAATCGTGACGGAACCCGAGATGCGCTCGGCCGCCGAGGCCGTGGCCTATGCCCGCGCCCTGCACAGCCTGGTCGTGTGGCTGGGCATCTGCGACGGCAACATGCAGGAAGGCTCGTTCCGCTGCGACGCCAACGTGTCGGTGCGCCCGGTGGGCCAGAAGGAATTCGGCACCCGCACCGAGATCAAGAACGTCAACTCGTTCCGCTTCCTCGAACGCGCCATCGTCCACGAAGCGCGCCGCCAGATCGAACTGATCGAGGACGGCGGCACCGTCGTGCAGGAAACCCGCCTGTACGACGCCGACCGCGACGAAACCCGCAGCATGCGCAGCAAGGAAGACGCGCATGACTACCGCTACTTCCCGGATCCCGACCTGCCGCCGCTGGTGATCTCCAGCGCCTGGGTGGACGAAGTGCGCGCCGCCATGCCCGAACTGCCGGCCGCGCTGCGCGCCCGCTTCGAATCCGACTACGGCCTGACCGCCTACGACGCGGCCCAGCTGTCCGCCAGCCGCGGCCTGGCCGCCTACTTCGAATCGGTGGCGCGGGCCCTGCCGGCCGGCCAGGCCAAGCTGGCGGCCAACTGGATCATGGGCGAAGTGGCCGCAACGCTGAACAAGGAAGAGAAGGACATCGCCGACTCGCCCGTGCAGGCGCCCGCCCTGGCGGCCCTGATCGGCCGCATCATCGACGGCACCATCTCCAACAAGATCGCGCGCGAAGTGTTCGGCGCCATGTGGGCCGGCGAGAACGGCGGCCAGCCCGACGCCATCATCGAGGCCCGCGGCCTGAAGCAGATCAGCGACACCGGCGCCATCGGCGCCATGATCGACGAGGTGCTGGCGGCCAACCCGGCCATCGTGGAAGAGTACCGGGCCGGCAAGCAGAAGGCGTTCAACTCCCTGGTCGGCCAGATCATGAAGGCCGCGCGCGGCAAGGCCAACCCGCAGCAGGTGAACGACTTGCTGAAGCAGAAGCTGGACGCCTGATCCTCTGCGAAGCGCGTCCTTCAACGGCTGCGCTCACGAGGTATCAGACAAAACGAAGGGCCGCGGCATCTTGCCGCGGCCTTTTGTTTGGCCAAGAATGATTTGTTCGACTCTCGATCAGAGGCTTGGCCATGAATTATCTCGAAATCAGCAGCAGCGACCTCCTGCACCGGTTTTCCGACCACCTGCAAGCCGTGCGCCAGGGGCAGCACTTCATCATTTCGGTTGACGGCGTGCCCTGCGCCAGGCTGACCCCCGCCCTGCCCACGACGTCGCTGGATGCCCACAATGCGCTCGAAGCGATGAAGTGCTTCACGCCAGCGCCGGCCGTTTCCCACGAAGTGATCCGATCCTGGATCGAAGAGGGCCGGGAATGAATCCCATCCGCCTGATACCGGACGCATCGGTCGTCCTGGCCTGGCTGCTGGGCCGTGTCGACGCCCACGTCGGCTGCCCATTTTTCCCGATCCACGCCACCCGTCTTCCAGCATTCCCCGCAGCTATCAACTGGCTCGCACTCACGGATTGACCGTCTACGATGCCAGCTACCTGGAACTCGCCCAGAGGAGCAGGGCGTATCTGGCCACCTTTGATCGCAAGCTGGCGGATGCGGCCCGGGCCAGTGGCGTTGCCGTCTTCGGCCAGCCCCACGGCATCGCCGAGCCCGCGGCAAGCTACGGCTAAAAGGGCGGCACCAGGCCGCCCTCTATCCGCGTCGCTGTAAACGGGTGTTTCCTACACCCCGTACTTCGTGCGGTAGGCCAGCACCGCGTCGCGGTGTTCGGCAAACGACGCGTCGTCCTGCAGCAGGGCCAGGATGTCCGACAGCGAGGCAATCGACACCACGGGGATGCCGTAGGTTTTCGCCACGTCCTGCACGGCGGAATGCGCCGACAGGGCGTCGTCCGGGCCCGCGCGTTCCATGCGGTCCATGGCGATCAGCACGGCGGCCGGCTCGGCGCCCGCGGCGCGGATGATCTCGACCGACTCGCGCACCGAGGTGCCCGCGGTGATCACGTCGTCGATGATGACGACCTTGCCCTGGAGCGGCGCGCCCACCAGCGTGCCGCCTTCGCCGTGGTCCTTGGCTTCCTTGCGGTTGTAGGCGAACGGCACGTCGCCGCGGCCCTGCATGCCGGGATGGCCGGCCAGCGCGACGGCCGTGGCGGTGGCCAGCGGGATGCCCTTGTAGGCCGGCCCGAAGAGCATGTCGAAGGCCACGCCCGAATCCAGCAAGGCCTGGGCGTAGAACTGCGCCAGCTTGCCGACCGAACCGCCGCTGTTGAACAGGCCCGCGTTGAAGAAATAGGGGCTGATGCGACCCGACTTGACCTTGAAGCTGCCGAAACGCAGCACGCCCTCGTTCAAGGCGAAGCGGACGAAGTCGAGAGCGGTTGCGGAGGAATGGGCGGCGGTCATGCGAGAGGATCCGGTAGGTGGCAAACGCTGGCATTTTATCCGTTGTCGGGGCTATTCCCTGGCATCCGCGCCGAGTCGGTTAAATTCCTGGCATTGTCCGGCCCCTCGCGGCCGCCCTATAGGAGTCCTGCTTTGCTGCGCGTTACGTCGATCAATCTCAATGGTATCCGGTCCGCCTTCCGCAAGGGCCTGCAACCCTGGATGGAAAAGCATGCCGCGGACGTGCTCTGCCTGCAGGAAATCAAGGTTTCCCACGACGACCTGACCGAGGACCTGCGCCATCCGCCCGGCTATACCGGCCACTTCCACCACGCGGTGAAGAAGGGCTACAGCGGCGTCGGCATCTACCTGCGCAACGCCGCCGAGCGCGTGCACACCGGCCTGGGCTGCGAGGAATTCGACCCCGAGGGGCGCATCATCCGCGCCGACTGGAAAAACTTGTCGGTGATCAGCGCCTACCTGCCCTCGGGCTCCAGCGGCGACGAGCGGCAACAGGCGAAGTACCGCTTCCTGGACCGCTTCGGTCCCTGGATCGACGGCCTGATGCACGAGCACCGGACCACCGGCCGCGAGTTCATCATCTGCGGCGACTGGAACATCGCGCACAAGGAAATCGACCTGAAGAACTGGAAGGGCAACATGAAGAACTCGGGCTTCCTGCCCGAGGAACGCGCCTGGCTGACCGACGTCTTCGACAAGCGCGGCTTCGTGGACGTGTTCCGCACCATCGACGAACGGCCGGACCAGTACACCTGGTGGAGCAACCGCGGCCAGGCCTGGGCGAAGAACGTGGGGTGGCGCATCGACTACCAGATCGCCACGCCCGGCATCGCGGCCAAGGCCCGCAGCGTCGCCATCTACAAGGACGAACGCTTTTCGGATCACGCGCCGCTGACGATCGACTACGACGCCACGCTCTGATCCCGCGCGGGCCAGGCGGCGGCTTCGCGCAACGACGCGGCCGCCTCCTCCCGCAACCATTCCAGGAAAGCCGCCGCCCGCGGATCCTCCGCGCACGGCCGCGGCGACAGCAGGAAATAGGCGGAGCCGTCCCGCGTGAAGCCGCGGGGCGCCTCCAGCCGGCGGTCACGCAAGGCATCGCAGGCCATCAACGCGGAGCCGATCGCCACGCCCAGCCCGGCCGCCGCCGCCTGCAAGCTCAGATAGAAATGCTCGTAGACCGGCCCGGCACGCCGCGGAGGCTTGCGGCCCGCGGCCAAGGACCATTGCCGCCAGGCCTGCGGTCGCGTCGCGCTGCCGAGCGCCGGCGCCCCGCCCCAGTCATCCTCGTCCGCGCCGGCCGACACCGCGCCCACCAAGCCCGGCCGGCACGCCGGGCCGGTCCATTCGTCGCACACGCGCTCGGCATGCAGCGCGGCGTCCCACTCGAAATCGTTGCGCCGCAGCGCCACGTCCACGCCCTGGGCGGCGAAGTCCAGCGGGCCGCCGGCCGCGTACAGATGCACCTGCGCGCCCGGATGGCGCCGCTGGAAATCCGGCAAGCGCGGAATCAGCCACATCATCGCGATCGTCGGTTCGCAGGACAGCACCAGCGGCGCATCGCCCGCCGGCTGGCGCAGCCGGGCCAGGCCGGCCGACAGCTGCTCGAACAGCGTGCCGGTCAACTCGTGCAGCTGCCGGCCTTGATCGGTCAGGAAAACACCCCGATTCCGCCGCTCGAACAGCGCCAGGCCCAGGCTCTCCTCCAGTAGCCTGACCTGTCGGCTTACCGCCCCGTGCGTGACGTGCAGTTCCTCGGCCGCCTTGCCGAATGCCTGGTGACGGGCCGCGGCATCGAACACGCGCAGAGCATTGAGGGGCGGCAATTTCATGGCGATTGGTGATTTTTTCTGACGGATACCCAGCATTAAAAATCGTTTTTGGGTCGGGCGCCAGCGCGCCAGAATGCCGGCTCTCCTTCCACTTGCCGCCTCGCCATGACCGAATTGATCGCCGTCGCCCTCATCACCGTTCTCGCCGTCATCAGCCCGGGCCCGGACTTCGCCATGGTCACGCGCTACAGCTACCTGTTCGGCCGGCGCACCGGCCTGACCTGCGCCCTCGGCATCGCGCTGGGCGTGCAGGTGCACGTGTTCTATACGATGTACGGCGTGAGCCTGCTCGCCCACCATGCGCAATCCGTGCTGCAGGGCATCAAATTGGCTGGCGCCTGCTACCTGGCCTACGTCGGCTGGAAGACCTTCTTCAATCGCGCGCCCGTCGACGGCGGCTCGCCGGCAGGCCCGGCGATATCGGCCTGGCGGGCCTTCCGGGGCGGTTTCCTCACGAATGCCCTGAACCCCAAGACCACCCTGTTCGTGGTCAGCACCTACACGCAGCTCGTCTCGCCCGGCACGCCGCTGGCGTGGCAGTTCGGGTATGGGCTGTTCATGTCGTTGGCGCACTGGCTCTGGTTCAGCGTCGTGGCCTGGTCGATTTCCTCGCCGCTGCTGCGCCAGCGTCTGCTCGCCCATCAGGCAACGGTGGACCGCGCGGTGGGCGCCGTCCTGATGGCGCTGGGCGGCGCGCTCGCCGCCGCCCAGCTATGAACTGTTGCCTGCGTGTGACTTTTCTCAAATAAATAAATGGGGACGTATAAATAGCGCGCCCCCGCCCAACGAGTGTCCGAAGCGCTTCGCCCGGCCTATCCGACGCCCCTACGGTTAAGGGGACAGCCTTGATCTTCCTGGCTTAAAAATTGGGGACATATTAATTTCCCTAGGAAATTCAAGGAAATCGACCAAAATCAGACTGTTCCAGCCCTTCCCGCAGCTTTTCCAGAAGCAATACGTCCCTATTTTATCGTCTAGAAAAAGAGCTTTGATATCAACGTGATGGCGCGTTTTTCGGCTTTGCGCAGGGCAACAATTTAGCCCTACAATTCCGCACCATACAGGTGCGACCTTGCACCAAAACCGTGTATTTCGCGCCCCAATCCGGCGCAGTCCGCACCTATTCGAAGCACCCCCGAGGAGATCATGTTGAAAGTGCAGAGTCTGGACGACTTCCTGCGTGGCGTCGCCGCGCGCGACCCGCAACAGCCTGAATTCATGCAAGCCGTCCAGGAGGTGATGCTGAGCCTGTGGCCTTTCATCGAAAAGCACCCCCACTACGCCGAGCACGCCGTGCTCGAACGCCTGGTGGAACCGGAACGCGTGATCCAGTTCCGCGTGTGCTGGACCGACGACCGCGGCCAAGCCCAGGTCAACCGCGCTTTCCGCATCCAGCACAGCTCGGCCATCGGCCCGTTCAAGGGCGGCATGCGTTTCCACCCCTCGGTGAACCTGTCCATCCTGAAGTTCCTGGCCTTTGAACAGACCCTGAAGAACTCGCTGACCACGCTGCCCATGGGCGGCGGCAAGGGCGGCTCCGACTTCGACCCCAAGGGCAAGTCCGACGCCGAAGTCATGCGCTTCTGCCAGGCCCTCATGATCGAGCTGTACCGCCACCTGGGCCCGGACACCGACGTGCCGGCCGGCGATATCGGCGTGGGCGCGCGCGAAGTCGGCTTCATGGCAGGCATGATGAAGAAGCTGTCGAATTCGACGGCCAGCGTATTCACCGGCAAGGGCCTGACGTTCGGCGGCAGCCTGATCCGCCCCGAAGCCACCGGCTACGGCACCGTGTACTTCGCGGAAGAAATGCTCAAGCGCGTGGGCCGCTCGTTCGACGGCCTGCGCGTATCGGTATCGGGTTCGGGCAACGTGGCGCAATACGCCATCGAGAAGGCCATGGCGCTGGGCGCCAAGGTCGTTACCATCTCCGATTCCAACGGCACGGTCGTGGACGAAGCCGGCTTCACCCATGAGAAGCTGGTCGCGCTGATGCACATCAAGAACGACCTGCGCGGCCGTCTGGACACGTACGCCCGCCAATTCGGCCTGAAGTACGAAGAAGGCAAGCGTCCGTGGCACGTGCCCGTGGACGTGGCCCTGCCCTGCGCCACCCAGAACGAACTGGAACTGGACGACGCCCAGACCCTGATCAAGAACGGCGTGCTCTGCGTCGCCGAAGGCGCCAACATGCCTGCCACGCTGGAGGCCGCCAAGGCCTTCATCGCGGCCCGCGTGCTGTACGCGCCGGGCAAGGCCAGCAACGCCGGCGGCGTGGCGGTGTCGGGCCTGGAAATGGCGCAGAACTCGGCCCGCCTGGCCTGGACGCGCGAAGAAGTCGACACCCGCCTGCATGCCATCATGCGCGACATCCACGAAAACTGCGTGCGCCACGGCCACACCGAGCGCGAATACGTGAACTACCTCGACGGCGCCAACATCGCCGGTTTCGTGAAGGTCGCCGACGCCATGCGCCAGCAGGGGTTGTACTAACCCCCCCCCCGAAAGCGCTGCGCGCTTCCCCCCCCAGGGGGGCGCCGCTGCGGACCGGCAGAGCCCGGCTCCGCGCGGCCCCGATGGGGGGAGACCTGCTTCATCAGGGCAGACCTGCTTTCTTGGGCAGAACTTGTCTGATCAGGGAGGATCTGCCTCATTGGCAGGGACCCACCTGAACCAGCCATGCAGACTTCTCGGATCTTTCGGGTGAACCACACCCGCGCCCTCGGGCGCGGGCGGCGCTTGACGCTTAGTGCTTCATCGCGCCGTGGTTCATGCCGCCGTGGTTCATGCCCGGGTTGTGCGATGCGGGCTTGACCTTGAATTCCACGGCCACTTCGCCCGCCTTTTCGAACTTCAGCTTGGCCGGCACCGTGGCGCCGTCGGTGAACGGGGCCTTCAGCTTGATGAACATGACGTGGTAGCCGCCCGGGCTCAGCTTGACCTCGGTGTCGGCGGGCAAGGCGATGCCGCCTTCCACCTGGCGCATCTTGGACACGCCGTTCTCGGTCTGCACCGTGTGCAGCTCGACGCGCTCCGCGGCGTCCGAGGTGACCGACAGCAGGCGGTCTTCCGCCTTGGCGTCATTGTCGATGTCCATATACCCCGCGCCATTGGACTGGCCCGGCGCCGAGGCGCGGACCCAGAGGTCGTCGATCTCGATCTGGCCAACCTTGTAGTCCTTCGCCCAAGCCGTGCCGGCCGTGCACAGGCCCAGGGCGGCAATGACAGCGAACTTGCGGATGTTCATGGGTTGTTCTCCTAAGGGGTTAACGCCGCCGGATCAGGCCGCGAGCGGCCGACAGAACCGAATCGGTCAGGGCTTCCATCGCTTCGGAGTTTACCCGCCAATGCTGCCAGTACAGCGGCACATCCTCCCATGCCCGCCCCCGAAGCAGCATCAGCTGACCTGCATCAAGATGCTCCTGCACCAGCGGCAGGGGATTCATGGTCCAGCCCAGGCCGCCCAGCGTGGCCTGCACGAAGGCGCGCGTGGACGGCACCCACCAGACGGGCGGCTGCCAGGGCGCGGGATCCGCGATCTTGTGCGCGAAGCGGGCCTGCAGGGCGTCCTTGCGGTTGAACACCAGCACCGGCGCCTGCGCCAGCGTCTGCGCATTCACGCCTTGCGAAAAATAGCGCTTGTGGAAAGCCGGCGTGCACGTCGCCACGTAGCGCATGCTGCCCAGCGCATGGATGCGGCAGCCCTGCACGGGCTCGGCCAGCGCGGTCACGGCGCCCAGCACCGAGCCGTTGCGCAGCAGGGCGGCGGTGTGGTCCTGGTCTTCCGATTGCATGTCCAGCGTCGCGCGGGTGCGCGCCGAGAACTGCAGGGCCGCGTCGACGAACCAGGTTTCCAGGCTGTCGTGGTTGACCGCCACCGGAATGCTGGCATACGGCACGTCGTCGTCTTCCACGCCCAGCCGGTTCAGGGCGTCGTGCTCCAGCAGCGCGGTCTGCTCGGCCAGCCGGACCAGCACCTGGCCGTCCGACGTGGCCGCCGCCGGCACCGTGCGCTGCACCAGCAGGCGGCCCATGCGATCTTCCAGCGCCTTGATCCGCTGCGACACCGCGGACGGCGTGACGTTGAGCGACAGCGCCGCGCGCTCGAAGCTGCCTTCGCGCACCACCGCGGCCAGCGCGCGCAGGTTTCCGTGATCGAGTCTCATAAGATTAGTTTTACTTAAGATAGTGAAGAAAAATTAGCTTTAATTCATACGCTTGGCAAGGGAAAATGACGCATTGCCGACACCCCAGCCGTGTCCGGCACCGGTAAAGAAGCGCCGCCACAGGCGCAGCAGTCATAAGGTGTATGCGTCATGTTCGCCACGTTTTCCTCCCCCCTTTTCTTCACGGCCTGGGCCAGCGGAACGGCCACCGGGCTGGGCCTGTTCGCCGTCGTGGGCGCGCAAAGCGCCTTCATCCTGCGCCAGGGGCTGATGCGAGCGCATCTCCTGAGCGTGGTCGCCATCTGCGCGCTGATCGACGCCGTCTTCATCTTCGCCAGCGTTTCGGGCCTCCAGGCCCTGACGTCCTGGTTCCCCTGGCTCACGACCGCCGTGCTGTGGTTCGGTGTGGCCTTCCTGTCCTGGTATGCGTTCCAATCGGCGCGCCGCGCCTGGACGGCCACGGGCGGGCTGGCCGCGGCGCGCGAGGCCGTGCCCTCGCGCCGCGCCGCCATGCTGGGCGCGCTGGGCTTTTCGCTGCTGAATCCGCACTTCTGGCTCGACATGGTGGTGGTCGGCTCGCTGGCGCATGGCTTCGAAGACGCCCGCATGGCATTCGCCGCCGGCGCGCTCACCGCCAGCCTGCTGTGGCTGGCCGTGCTGGGCATCGGCTCGCGCCTGTTCGCGCCGTTCTTCGCCAGCGCGTCGGCCTGGCGTATCCTGGACGGCCTCATCGCCGTGGTCATGGCCGCCCTGGCCGTCAGCCTCGCGATCAAAGGCGTCTGAACCGCCATCCCGCGCACCGGGAGGAGAAAGCCGCCCAATCGCGCTGGCTTGGCGGCTACCGCGTCGTGATTTCCCAGGTGCTCCGGCAGTACGGAGAGGGGCTGGCGCCGCCGTCCTTATAATCGGTCCGTTGCCAATCATTCGTCAGGCGCAGCGCCGGCCCCCCAGACGATCATGCGCGGACCCTCCCCCAAAGACGTGCGCCTGCCGCCGCTGGCCGCCATCCAGGCGTTCGAAGCGGCCGCGCGCCTGGGCTCCTTCGAACGTGCCAGCGAAGAGCTTTTCGTCACGGCCAGCGCCATCGGCAAGCGCATCGCCGCCCTGGAAGCCTTGCTGGACGTCTCGCTTTTCATCCGCAGCAGCCGGGGCGCCACGCTCAGTTCGGCCGGCCGCGAATACCTGGATCAGGTGCGCACCGCGCTCGACCTGCTGTCGGACGCCTCGCTGCACAAGCGCGGCGAACCCAAGCCCGAGCCGCTGCGCGTGGTCTCCACCCCGACCTTCGCGCGGCAGGTCCTGATTCCCTACCTGCCAAGCTTCACCGCCGCGCATCCTGACATCGAGCTGGAAATCATGCTGTCCATTCCCTACCTGGACATCATGCCGCCGAACGCGGACGTCTGGATCCGCTTCGGCAGCGGCAAATACCCCGGCCTGCACGCCCATCCGCTCACCGAGGATCCGGTCTTCGCTGTCTGCGCGCCAGGCTACCGCGACGCGCGCGGCCCCTTCAAGCGGCCCGCCGACCTGGCGCGGGCGCAGCTGCTGCGCTGTCCGATGGAGCCCTGGCGCCCCTGGCTCGCCGCGGCGGGGCTGGACTGGCCCGAGCCCTCGCGGGGCGTGTGGCTGGTCGACCTGGGCATGATGCTGGCCGCCGCCCGCGCCGGCCAGGGCATTGCGCTCACGCGCCGCACGCTGGCCGCGGAATGGCTGGACGAAGGCAAGCTGGTGCGCGTGCTCGACATCGAAATCCCCGGGGAATCCCAGTACTACCTGTGCACCGAATCCTCGCGTCCGCCCGGCGGCGCGCGGCAAGCGTTTTCCCTATGGCTGGAAGACGTGTGCAAACAGGCATCCCAATGGCCATGCGGCCTTCGGGGCGGCCAGGAATAAATTTCCAGCCTGGGGCGGAATGAAATTCCGCGCAACAGCGCGCCGCGCTGGCTAGGATGCGGCCAACGCAACTGTCCCATTGGCCGCCACGGCGCATTCCCGGCCCCGTTCCTCTCGTTCCATCCCTTGCTGCATTGCAACGCATGACCGAGGCCCCCGTGCGCTCGTACTAGGTATTTACGCGGAAAAACGCCGCCGGGTCAGATTCGCGTAAGCGATTGGGCAGAGAGTCACGACACGCAACACAGGAGAGCGCCGGGATACTCGGCGCGGGCATACGGTTTTCCACGCAGTTCTACCAATTACAACGGAGACATCCATGGAT
The DNA here is from genome assembly GCF_001571365.1 of Achromobacter denitrificans NBRC 15125. Lineage (GTDB taxonomy): Bacteria > Pseudomonadota > Gammaproteobacteria > Burkholderiales > Burkholderiaceae_B > Achromobacter > Achromobacter denitrificans. Next base: position 27,972 of record NZ_BCTQ01000023.1, read on the forward strand.
TTTCGTTTGAAGCTGCTAGCAGGAACCCTCGCATTTGCCGCAACGGCCGCCGCCCACGCGGCCGACCCGATCAAGATCGGCGTCGCCGGCCCCTACACCGGAGGCTCGTCCTCCATGGGCGTCAGCATGCGTGACGGCGTGCGCCTGGCCATCGAAGAAATCAACAAGAACGGCGGGGTGCTGGGCCGGCAACTGATCGCCGTCGAACGCGACGACGAAGCCAAGAACGAGCGCGGCGTGCAGATCGCCCAGGAGTTGATCAACAAGGAGCAGGTCGCCGCCACCGTCGGCTACATCAACACCGGCGTGGCGCTGGCCTCGCAGCGCTTCTACCAGGACGCCAAGATCCCGGTGTTCAACAACGTGGCCACGGGCAGCGTCATCACGCACCAGTTCAAGGCCCCCGAGTACCCGGACAACTACGTGTTCCGCAACGCGGCGCACGACAGCATCCAGGCGCCGATGATCGTCGAAGAAGCGATTACCCGCCGCGGCTACAAGAAGGTCGCGATCCTGGCCGACTCCACCAACTACGGCCAGCTTGGCCGCGAAGACCTGGAAAAGGCCCTGGACAGCAAGGGCATCAAGCCCGTCGCCGTCGAGAAGTTCAACATCAAGGACGTCGACATGACGGCCCAGCTGCTCAAGGCCAAGTCCGCCGGCGCCGAAGCCGTGCTGACCTACGGCATCGGCCCCGAGCTGGCCCAGATCGCCAACGGCATGACCAAGCTGGGCTGGAAGGTGCCGATCATCGGCAGCTGGACCCTGTCCATGGCCAACTACATCGACAACTCCGGCGCCAACGGCGAAGGCGCGCGCATGCCGCAGACCTTCATCCAGGATCCGGACACGCCGAAGCGCAAGGCGTTCATCGACGCCTACCTGACCAAGTTCAAGCCCAAGAACAACCGCATCGACTCCCCGGTGTCGGCGGCCCAGGGCTATGACTCGATCTTCCTCCTCGCCGCCGCCATCAAGCAGGCCAATTCCACCGACGGCCCGAAGGTCCGCGAAGCGCTGGAAAACCTGCAGACGCCGGTCGAAGGCGTGGTCATGACCTACAACAAGCCGTTCAGCCACGAGAACCACGACGCGATCACCGCGAAGGAAGTGGTCATCGGCGAGGTCAAGGGCGGCCGTGTGGTCAAGGCCAACTAGACGCCCCCCCGAAGCGCGTTCGCGCCCCCCCAGGGGGGGCGCCTCTGCGGACCGGCAAAGCCGGCTCCGCGCGGCCCGGACCGGGGCGGCGTTGCCGAGCCGCAGCTCTTCGCGTTGGACAACTAAACGCCGCGTTCCGCCCACATCGCCTGGATCGGAACGCCGGCGCTACGAACACACACCATGATTCTTCTACAGCTTATCTACAGCGGTATCGCGCTGGGCATGATCTATGCCGTCATCGCGTTCGGATACCAGCTCACCTTCGCCACGTCGGGCACCTTGAACTTCGGCCAGGGCGAAGCCCTGATGCTGGGCGCGCTCGTCGGGCTCACCCTCGTCGGACTGGGAGTGAACTACTGGGTGATGATTCCCATCGTCTGCATTTTCGGCTTCGCGCAAGGCGCGCTGGTCGAGCGCGTGGGCGTCAGGCCCGCCATCAAGACCCGCTCCGAGTTCGGCTGGATCATGGCTACCATCGCGCTGGGCATCATCTTCAAGAACGTGGCCGAGAACATCTGGGGCCGCGACGACCTGCGCTTCCCCTCGCCGCTGCCCGAGGCGCCGATCCAGGTGCTGGGCGCCAACGTCCTGCCGATGGAACTGCTGGTGGTGTTCGGCGCGCTGGCCATGATGCTGCTGGTCGAAATCTTCAACCGCAAGTCCATCTACGGCAAGGCCTTCGTCGCCACGTCCAATGACCGCGACGCCGCCGGCCTGATGGGCATCAACACCGGCATGGTGATCACGTTCTCCTACGCGCTGTCGTCGCTGACCGCCGCCTTCGCGGGCGTGCTGGTGGCGCCGCTGACGCTGACCGGCGCCACCATGGGCGCGGTGCTGGGCCTGAAGGCGTTCGCCGTCGCCATCATCGGCGGCCTGTCCAGCGGCATGGGCGTGGTGGTGGGCGGGCTGATCCTGGGCATTGCGGAAACGACTACCGGCTTCTACCTCTCCACGGGCTACAAGGACGTGCCCGGCCTGGTGCTGCTGCTGCTCGTCCTGACCTTCAAACCCGCCGGCCTGTTCGGCAAGACCGCGATCAAGAAGGTGTAACGACGATGAAACCCCTGCACCTCCTGCTTTCCATCGTGGCCGTGGCCTGCCTGGCCGCCGTGCCGCTGGGCGTCACCAACACGTATTACCTGCACCTGATCGAAACCATCATGATCTACGCGATCCTGCTGTTCGGGCTCGATATCGTGGTGGGCTACACGGGCCAGGTCTCGCTGGGCCATGCCGGCCTGTTCGGCATCGGTTCCTATGTGGCCGGCGTGCTGTTCTTCCATCTGCAGATGCCGATCTGGATCATCCTCCCGGCCGCGATCCTGATCGCCGCGGCCTTCGGGGCGGTGCTGGCGCTGCCGGCGCTGCGGGTCACGGGCCCGTACCTGGCCATGGTCACGCTGGCGTTCGGCACCATCATCCAGATCCTGATCAACGAGATGACCTTCCTCACCGAAGGTCCCCTGGGCATCAAGATCAACAAGCCGTCCATCGCCGGGCACATCCTCACCAAGAGCGAGTATTTCTGGCTGGTCGCCGCGCTGCTGGTGCTCTCCCTGATCGTGGTGCACCGCATCCTGAAGTCGCACCTGGGCCGTTCCTTCGAGGCCCTGCGCGACAGCCCGATCGCGTCGGACTGCATGGGCGTGTCGGTCTACCGGCACAAGGTGTTCGCCTTCGTCATCAGCGCGGGCTTCGCCGGCCTGGCGGGCGCGCTCTACTCGTACTCGGAACAGTACATCTCCCCCAATACCTACAACTTCGAACTCACCATCCTGTTCCTGCTGGCCATCATCATGGGCGGCCGCAAGAGCCGCACCGGCGCGCTGCTGGGCGCCTCCATCATCGTGCTGCTGCCCAAGATGCTGGACGACATCTCCACCTTCAGGCTGATCGCGCTGGGCGTGGCCGTCCTGGTCACCGCGGGCAGCGCGATGGCGATAGCCAAGGGCCGCACCGAGCCCCGCCGCGTGGCGGTGCCGGTGATCGGCACGATCGTCCTGGCAGCCTTCGCCTATTGGCTGGAAGCGGTGACCGACTGGCGCCTGACCATCTTCGGCGCCATGATCCTCTTCGTCGTGTACTACCTGCCCGACGGCATCGTGGGTTTCGTGCGCAACCTGTTCTTCTCCGGCCGCCGCACGGCGCTCACCGTCAAGTCGGACTTGGTCAAGGAGCAGGAAGCGGTGCCCGACGCCGCCAAGGGCAAGAACGAGACCCTGCTGGCGGCCAAGGGCGTGCTGATGCAGTTCGGCGGCCTCAAGGCGCTGAACCAGGTCGACCTCACCGTGAAGCGCGGCACCATCCATGGCCTGATTGGCCCGAACGGTTCCGGCAAGAGCACGATGATGAACGTGCTGACCGGCATTTACGTGCCGACCGCCGGGGCGGTGGAATTCTCGGGCAAGTCCCTGGTGGGCCTGGCGCCCGCCGACATCGCCGAAGCGGGCATCGCGCGGACGTTCCAGAACGTGCAGCTCTTCGGGGAAATGACCGCGCTGGAAAACGTGCTGGTCGGCCTGCACCACACCTTCACCACCGGGCTGGCCGGCATCGCGCTGCGCACGCCGAAGTGGAAGGGAGAGGAACAAGGAGCCCGCGCGCGCGCCATGGCACTGCTGGAATTCGTGGGCCTGGAATCGCTGGCCAGCGAAGAGGCCCGCAACCTGCCCTACGGCAAGCAACGGCTGCTCGAAATCGCCCGCGCCCTCGCGCTGGATCCGCAGTTGCTGCTGCTCGACGAGCCCGCGGCCGGCTTGACCGCGCCCGACATCGTGGAGCTGCTGGCCATCATCCGCAAGGTGCGCGACCACGGCATTACGCTGATCCTCATCGAGCACCACATGGACGTGGTGATGGGGGTTTGCGACACGGTCTCGGTGCTGGACTTTGGCCAGAAGATCGCCGAGGGCCTGCCCAACGAAGTGCAAAGCAACGCCAAGGTCATCGAGGCGTATCTGGGCGGCGCGCCCGCCTGACGCCAAGGGGACGAAACATGCTATCGATCAAGAATCTGGAAGCGGGCTACGGCAAGGTGAAGGTGCTGCACGGCATCAGCATGGAAGTGCCCAAGGCCAAGGTGGTGACGCTGATCGGCTCCAACGGCGCCGGCAAGACGACCACGATGCGGGCGCTGTCCGGCATGATCCGCCCCACCGCGGGCGAGATCACCCTGGGCAGCAAGCGCATCGACGGGCTGGAATCCCACCGCATCGCCCGCCTGGGGCTGGCGCACTCGCCCGAAGGCCGGCGGGTGTTCCCGACCCTGTCGGTGACCGACAACCTGCTCCTGGGCGCCTTTCCGCGCCTGACGGGCAGCCGGCCCAAGGGGGACGTGCAGGCCGACCTGGGCCGCGCCATGGATCTGTTTCCACGCCTGAAGGAACGCCGCGACCAGCTGGCCGGCACGCTATCCGGCGGCGAGCAGCAGATGCTGGCCATGGCGCGTGCCGTGATGCTGAATCCCGAACTGGTGCTGCTGGACGAACCGTCGATGGGGTTGGCGCCCATCCTGGTGGAGGAAGTGTTCAGGATCATCGCCCGGCTGAAGGAAGAAGGGGTCACGATGCTGCTGGTCGAGCAGTTCGCGGCCGCGGCGCTGAACGTGGCGGACTATGGATACGTGCTGGAGAACGGGCGGATTTCCGTTCATGGGACGGCGGATAAGTTGAAGCATGATCCGGCGGTTGTAGCGGCCTATCTTGGTGGCTCGCATTAGTTTGGTTTGTTTGCCGGCTGCTTGTTTGAGTTCTTGAGACGCCCGGCGCGGGGGTGACTCGCGTGGCGCGGGTCAACGGTGGTGGGTGGGGGAGGATCTTGCGGGGCCCGCCCCAGGCCGGCCGCGCGGGCGGCCTTTTGGGGCTTACGCTGTGTCTTGCGTCGTGCCTATGACGCTCACGCGCATGGGGCGGGCTTGAGCCCCGCTCGAAGAACGATATCAGACGATCGTCAACGTCACATCGATGTTGCCACGCGTCGCGTTCGAGTACGGGCAAACGATGTGGGCTGCCGCGACCAGCTTCTCGGCTTCGGCGCGGTCCATGCCCGGGAGCGAGATCTTCAGTTCCACTTCGATCCCGAAGCCCGTGGGGATGGGGCCGATGCCCACGCCGCTGTCGATCGTGGCGTTCGACGGCATGGCGATCTTGTCGCGGCCGGCGACGAACTTCATCGCGCCCATGAAGCAGGCCGCGTAGCCCACCGCGAACAATTGCTCGGGATTGGTGCCGGCCGCGCCGGCGCCGCCCAGTTCCTTGGGCGTGGTCAGCTTGACGTTCAGGTTGCCGTCGTCGGAGGCACCCGTGCCCTCACGGCCGCCGGTGACGTGCGCGTGGGCGCGGTACAGCACTTTTTCGATAGACATGATGGGTTTCCTTCGTAAAGAGAAAAGGGGAACTGCCTGGCCTGGCGGGACCATTCCCGCTACGGCCTACCAACAACATCGCACACAACTATATCGTGCACTACTTAAATGACCGGAAGATGGCAGGCGCCACCCTCCGCCTCAAAGACTGCCGACCAGCTTCTCCCGCAGGGCATGCAGGGCCTTCATGGTGCCCTGCGCCTCTTCCAGCGTGCATTGCGCGGCCGAGGCGATGGCCTGGGGCACTGCCTGCGCCTTCTCGCGCAGATCGCGGCCTTGCCGGGTCAAGGCCACGATCACCTGGCGCTCGTCTTCCTGGGCGCGCTGCCGCGTCACCAGGCCGGCCGCTTCCAGCCGCTTGAGCAGGGGCGTCAGCGTGGCCGAATCCAGGAACAGGCGTTCGCCGATATCCGTAACCGTGATGCCATCGCCTTCCCACAACACCAGCATCACCAGATACTGCGGGTAGGTGAGGTCCAGATCGCGCAGCAGCTTGCGGTACACCTTGTTCATCGCCAGCGAGGTCGAGTACAGGGCGAAGCACAGCTGGTTGTCCAGCAGCAGCGGATTGAAGCCGCTCTTGGGTTTGGATCTGGATTTCATTGCGCAATATTAAATAGCGCGCTATTTAACGTCAAGCGTTTTTTTCGGCGCGAGGCGCGCTAGCCGGCCGCCGGCTCTCCCTCGGCCGCGCCGCGATCCGACCCATAATGTTTCAAGCCTTCCAGGTCCAGCACCCGGACCGCGCCGTACTCCACGTTCAGCAACCCGGCCTCTTCCAGCTTGCGCAGCGCCTGGTTGGCCCGCTGGCGCGATACCCGGGCCAGATAGCCTACTTCTTCCTGGGTAATCGTCAGGCGCATCCCCATGCCGGGATACAGCAAAGGATTGAACAGTTCAGCCAGGCAGCGGGCCACGCGCGCGTCCGGGTCCAGCAGACGGTCGTACTCCGCCTTGCCGATGAACTGCGCCACGCGCTCGTTCAATTGATGGAGCAGATAGCGGTTGAAGGGGATGCTGGTGTCCAGCAGCCAGTCGAACGTCGCGCCGGGCAGGCGCGCCACCACCGAATCCCGCAGCGCGACGATGTCGTACTTGCGGACTTCGCGCTTGAGCAGCGAGCCCTCGCCTATCCATCCGCCGGCGGGCACGCCGGTCAGCGAGGCCACCTTGCCTTCGGCATTGCCCACGGACACCTTGACCAGGCCGGCCAACACGCCGATCCAAGCCTGTGCGAGTTCGCCTTTGCGCTCTATGATCGACCCGGCAACGACCTGCTGCACGGTCAGGTCCCGCTCGACGCGCATTTGCTGTTCGCGATCGAGCACGCGAAACCAGGCCGCGGCAAGTTGCAGGGAGTCGGATAGCTGCATCGGGAATACCCTAAAAGGTCCTTGAATGTCGCGATGGTGACAGTTGGTAGCAACCCAACCTTATACCTTAACTCCTGCCGTAAATCTAAAACCAACTGGTCAAGCACCTCATCGCCACCGCCGCCCGCGCGGACTCCTGGCCCGATGCGCCCAAACCGGAGGAGACAACGTGGCACATACACCGCCCGCATCCGCACGGATGCCGGCGGCGTCGGACACCTTTCCGGCGCTGCTGTTCACGCATGCCAAGGTTCGTGGGTCGCGGCCCGCGATACGCGAGAAAGATCTGGGGATCTGGCAAACCCTTACGTGGTCCGAAGTGGCGGAGCATGTCCGGCACGTCGCCCATGGGCTGGCCGCATTGGGCATCCGCCCCGGCATGCACGTGGCCGTCGTCGGCGAGAACCGTCCCCGCCTGTACATGGCCATGATGGCCGCCCAATCGCTGGGCGCGATTCCCGTTCCGCTCTACCAGGACGCGGTCGCCCAGGAAATGGTCTACGTCCTGCAGGACGCCGAGATCAGCGTGGCCATCGTCGAAGACCAGGAACAGGTCGACAAGATGCTGGAGATCAGCGAGCAATGTCCCGCGCTCAAGCGCGTGGTGTTCGACGATCCTCGCGGCCTGCGGCATTACACCGACGCGATGCTGATGTCCTATGAAAGCCTGGAGTCGCTGGGCGCCGAGTACGCCGCGCAGCATCCCGGCTTCCTGGATGCCGCCATCGCCGCCGTGCAGCCGCAAGACCCGGCCGCCATGTTCTACACGTCCGGCACCACCGGCAAGCCCAAGGGCGTGGTGCTCACGCACCATGCGCTGATCGACCGCGCGCGCGCCGTGTCCGAACTCGAAAAGCTGACCGACCAGGAAGACGTGCTGGCCTACCTGCCGCCCGCGTGGATCGGCCAGAACATGTTCTCGTACACGCAGCTGCTGGTCACCGGCTTCACCGTGAACCATCCCGAGTCGCCCGACACCGTGTCGATCGACATGCGGGACATCGGCCCCACCTATTATTTCGCGCCGCCGCGCGTGCTGGAAGGCCTGCTCACGCACGTGATGATCCGCATGGAAGATGCCGGCTTCATCAAGCGCAAGCTGTTCGCCAGCTGCATGAAGCTGGCGCGCCGCGTCGGCACCAGGATCCTCGACGGCGAATCCGTCAACGCCTGGGACCGCCTGCGCTATGCGCTGGGCAACGCGCTGATCTACGGCCCGCTGCGCAATGCGCTGGGCATGAGCCGCGTGCGCGTGGCGTACACCGCGGGCGAAGCCATCGGGCCCGACCTGTTCGTGTTCTACCGCTCGATCGGCATCAATCTGAAGCAGCTCTACGGTTCCACCGAAACCTCGGTGTTCGTCTGCGTGCAGCCTGACGGCCAGGTGCGCGACGACACCGTCGGCCCCCCGGTGGACGGCGTGGAGATCCGCGTGGCGGAAAACGGCGAGATCCTGGTGAAGAGCCCCGGCCTGTTCAAGGAGTACTACCGCAACCCCGAGGCCACGGCCGAGGCGCGCAGCGCCGACGGCTGGTTCCACACGGGCGACGCGGGCTATCTCGACACCGACGGCCAGCTGAAGATCATCGACCGCGCCAAGGACGTGGGCAAGCTCGCCAACGGCAGCCTGTTCGCGCCGAAGTACATCGAGAACAAGCTCAAGTTCTTCCAGCACATCAAGGAGGCCGTCGCCTTCGGCGCCGACCGCGACGACGTCTGCGCCTTCATCAACATCGATCTGGAAGCGGTGGGCAACTGGGCCGAGCGCCGCGGCATGCCCTACGCGGGCTATACCGACCTGGCGTCCAAGGACGAGGTCTACCAGCTGATCGCGGAATGCGTCGAGCAGGTGAACGCGGACCTGGCCACCGATCCCAAGCTCTCGGCCTCGCAGATCAGCCGCTTCCTGATCCTGCACAAGGAACTCGATCCCGACGACGACGAGCTGACCCGCACGCGCAAGGTGCGCCGCGCCTTCATTGCGCAGAAGTACGGTGTGCTGATCGACGCGCTCTACAGCGGCAAGCCATCGCAATTCATCGAGACCGAAGTGAAATTCGAAGACGGACGCACCGGCAAGATCTCGGCGGACCTGAAGATCCGCCCGGTGAAGACGTTCCCCGCCATCACCGCCCGAGCCGCGTAAAGACCATGAGCCACAACGACCGCGACCAGCGTATCGGCGACGTCATGCTGGACATGCAGAACATTTCGCTGTCCTTCGGCGGCGTCAAGGCGCTGACGAACATTTCCTTCAACGTGCGAGAGCACGAGATCCGCGCCATCATCGGCCCCAACGGCGCGGGCAAGAGCTCGATGCTCAACGTCATCAACGGCGTCTATACGCCCCAGGAAGGCGCCATCGCGTTCCGGGGCGAGCACTTCTCGCGCATGAACCCCCGCCGCGCCGCCGAGATGGGCATCGCGCGCACCTTCCAGAACCTGGCGCTGTTCAAGGGCATGAGCGTGCTGGACAACATCATGACCGGCCGCAACCTGCGCATGAAGTGCGGGCTGCTGGCGCAGGCCTTCCGCCTGGGCCGCGCCGAGCGCGAAGAAATCCAGCATCGCGAGTTCGTCGAGAACATCGTCGACTTCCTCGAAATCCAGGCCTATCGCAAGACGCCGGTCGGCCGCCTGCCCTACGGCCTGCAAAAGCGCGTGGACCTGGGCCGCGCCCTGGCGATGGAGCCGCGCCTGCTGCTGCTGGACGAGCCGATGGCGGGCATGAACATCGAAGAGAAGCAAGACATGAGCCGCTTCATCCTCGACGTGAACGATGAATTCGGAACCACCATCGTGCTCATCGAGCACGACATGGGCGTGGTCATGGATATTTCCGACCGCGTGGTGGTGCTGGACTACGGCAAGAAGATCGGCGACGGCAAGCCGGACGAAGTCCGCGCGAATGAAGACGTCGTAAAAGCCTATCTAGGCGTGTCGCACTAAGGCGGACAGACATGGGATTTTTTCTAGAGACCTTATTCGGCGGCCTGATGAGCGGCATGCTGTATGCCCTGATCGGCCTGGGCTTCGTGCTGATCTTCAAGGCATCCGGCGTCTTCAACTTCGCGCAGGGCGCGATGGTGCTGGTGGCCGCGCTGTCCATGGCGCGCTTCTCCGAATGGCTGCCGCGCTGGTTCGGCTTCGAAAACATGATCCTGGCCAACGTGCTGGCGTTCATCGTCAGCGCGGCCGTGATGTTCCTGCTGGCGGTCGCCATCGAGCGCTTCGTGCTGCGCCACCTGGTCAACCAGGAGGCCACCACCCTGCTGATGGCCACGCTGGGCATCAGCTACTTCCTGGACGGCCTGGGCCAGATCACGTTCGGCAGCTCGGTGTATTCCATCAATGTCGGCATGCCCAAGGATCCGCTGATGATCCTGGACTCCGTCTTCGAGGGCGGGCTCCTGATCAACCTTGAGGACCTGACGGCGGCCGTGATCGCCGCGCTGCTGGTGGCGGCCCTGGCGCTCTTCTTCCAGTACACCTCGACCGGCCGCGCCCTGCGCGCGGTGGCCGACGACCACCAGGCGGCGCAGTCCATCGGCATCCCGCTCAACCGCATCTGGGTCATCGTCTGGAGCGTGGCGGGCCTGGTGGCGCTGGTGGCGGGGATCATCTGGGGATCGAAGTTCGGCGTGCAGTTCACGCTGTCCACCGCGGCCCTGCGGGCGCTGCCGGTGGTGATCCTGGGCGGCCTGACCTCGGTGCCGGGCGCCATCCTGGGCGGCCTGATCATCGGCGTCGGAGAGAAGCTGTCCGAGGTCTACCTGGGGTCGCTCGTGGGCGGCGGTATCGAAATCTGGTTCGCCTATGTGCTGGCGCTGGTGTTCCTGCTGTTCCGTCCGCAAGGGCTGTTCGGCGAGAAGATCATCGACCGGGTCTGAGGAATAAAACATGTTCTATCGCGAAAACGGCCAATTCAAGACCAGCTATCGCGCTGACCAGCAGATCTTCCCGATCCGCCAGGACCGCATCTTCATCTGGCTGCTGCTGGCGGTGGCGTTCATCGCCATCCCGGCGCTGGCCAGCGACTACCTGCTGCGCGCCATCCTGATCCCGTTCCTGATCCTGGCGCTTGCCGCCGTGGGCCTGAACATCCTGGTGGGCTATTGCGGCCAGATCTCGCTGGGCACGGGCGCCTTCATGGCGGTCGGCGCCTATGCGGCCTGGAACTTCGGGGTGCGCTTTCCCGGCATGCCGCTGATCGCGCAGATCCTGCTGGGCGGATTCTTCGCCACCATCGTCGGCGTGATCTTCGGCATACCCAGCCTGCGCATCCGGGGCCTGTACCTGGCGGTGGCCACGCTGGCCGCGCAGTTCTTCGTGGACTGGGCGTTCCTGCGCATCCCCTTCTTCACCAACTACTCCTCGTCCGGCAACGTGTCGGTGCCGCCGCTGACCGCCTTCGGCCTGCCCGTCCAGAGCGCGATGGAGAAATACCTGTTCGTGCTGATCCTGGTGGTGGTGTTCAGCCTGCTGGCCAAGAACCTGGTGCGCGGCGCGATCGGCCGCCAGTGGATGGCCATCCGCGACATGGACGTGGCGGCCTCCGTCATCGGCATCCGCCCCATGTACGCCAAGCTCACGGCGTTCGCGGTCAGCTCGTTCATCGTCGGCGTGGCCGGCGCCTTGTGGGGCTACATCCACCTGGGCTCCTGGGAGCCGCTGGCGTTCGACCTGTCGCGCTCGTTCCAGCTGCTGTTCATGGTGATCATCGGCGGGCTGGGCTCGATCATCGGCAGCTTCTTCGGCGCGGCCTTCATCGTGCTGGTGCCGGTGGCGCTCACCAACATCCCGCACATGCTGGGGCTGCCGCTGTCCGTGGACACGGCGGCGCACGTGGAGCACATGGTGTTCGGCGCGCTGATCGTGTTCTTCCTGATCGCCGAGCCGCACGGCCTGGCCAGGCTGTGGAGCATCGGCAAGGAAAAGCTGCGGATCTGGCCCTTCCCCCACTAGGGGCGGGCCCCGCCGAAGCAGGTTCAGTACCGGAGTTGCGTTACGTCGTACCGATCATCGTCTGCCGCGCGGCAAAACTTCGCGGCCGGCATCCTGAATACCCGGCTCAAGACCGGGCCAATCCCGGTGTCCCAGGGTTTATGGACCCAAACACCACGCAGGAGGTAAATGGAGATGAAGCGTCTTAACCTGAAGTTGGCGGCAGCCCTGGTGGCCGCAGCCGGCGCCGTCGGCGCCGTGGCCACGCCGGCAATGGCGGCCGAAGAGCAGTTCGTTCCGTTGCTGGTGTACCGCACCGGATCCTTCGCCCCCCTGGGCATTCCCTGGGCCGACGGCAAGCTGGACTACCTGAAGCTGGTCAACGAGCGCGATGGCGGCGTCAACGGCGTCAAGATCACGTACGAGGAATGCGAAACCGCCTATGCCACCGACCGCGGCGTGGAATGCTATGAACGCCTGAAGGGCAAGGGCACCGGCGCATCGGGCTTCGACACCCAGTCCACCGGCATCACCTTCGCGGTCAGCGACAAGGCCATGGTCGACAAGGTGCCGGTCGAGACGATGGGCTACGGCCTGTCGCAATCGGTCGACGGCAGCGTATTCGAATGGAACTTCCCGCTGCTGGGCACCTACTGGACCGCGGCCGACGTGATGATCCAGGACATCGCCAAGAAAGAAGGCGGCATGGACAAGCTCAAGGGCAAGAAGATCGCCCTGGTCTACCACGACTCGCCGTATGGCAAGGAACCGATCCCGCTGCTGCAGAAGCGCGCGGCCAAGGAAGGCTTCGAGCTGGTGCTCTACCCCGTGACCGCGCCCGGCGTGGAACAGAAGTCCACCTGGCTGCAGATCCGCCAGGCGCGCCCGGCCTACGTGCTGCTGTGGAGCGCCGGCATCATGACGCCCACCGCGATCCGCGAAGCGCAGGCCAGCGGCTATCCGCGCGACAAGATGTACGCCATCTGGTGGGCCGGCTCCGAAGGCGACGTCAAGGACCTGGGCGATGTCGCCAAGGGCTACAACGCCATCACCATCCACAACAGCGGCGCCGAGCACGACAAGGTCTACGACGACCTGAAGAAGTTCGTCTACGACAAGGGCCAGGGCGCGGACAAGACCGGCAAGACGACGCTGGGCACCATCGCCCATACCCGCGGCATGATGATCTCGATGCTGCAGGTGGAAGCGATCCGCACCGCGCAGGAGAAGTTCGGCAAGGGCAAGGCGCTGACGCCGGAGCAGGTGCGCTGGGGCTTCGAGAACCTGGACCTGACGCAGGAGAAGCTGGACAAGCTGGGCTTCGGCCAGATCATGCGTCCGGTCAAGACCTCTTGCGACAACCACAAGGGCGACGACTGGGCCCGCATCGTGCAGTGGGACGGTTCGAAGTTCAAGGTCGTCTCCGACTGGTACCAGTCGGACAAGACCATCCTCGACCCCATGGTCAAGGAAGGCGCGGCCAAGTACGCCAAGGAAAAGAACATCACCCCGCGTGATTGCAAGTAGAGGGTGAGTTGCCCCCCGCAGCGCCTTTGGCGCTCCCCCCCAGGGGGCGCCGATTGCATGCGGGGGGGAGCGCGAGGATGTACCGCCGATAGCAGATATGAACCGGAGGCTGGCCCACACCGGGCCGGTCGCCACCACGCAGCAGGAACGATCATGAATACCGCCAATACTGCCACCGCCACGGACGCGCCCAAGGTGCTGCTCGACGTGAACGGCATCGAGGTGATCTACAACCACGTGATCCTCGTGCTCAAGGGCGTGTCCCTGCAAGTGCCGGAAGGCCGGATCGTGGCCCTGCTGGGCGCCAACGGCGCGGGCAAGACCACGACGCTGCGCGCCATCTCGAACCTGCTCAAGGGCGAACGCGGCGACGTCACCAAGGGCTATATCCAATACCGCGACCAGCGCATCGAAAAGCTGTCGCCGGCCGAGCTGGTCAAGCGCGGCGTCGTGCAGGTCATGGAAGGCCGCCACTGCTTCGCGCACCTGACCATCGAGGAAAACCTGCTGACCGGCGCCTATACGCGCAGCATGAGCCGCGGCGATACCGCGGCGGCGCTGGAACGGGTCTACCAGTATTTCCCCCGCCTGAAGCAGCGCCGGGCCAGCCAGGCCGGCTACACCTCGGGCGGCGAGCAACAGATGACCGCGATCGGCCGCGCGCTGATGGCCAATCCCAACATGATCCTGCTGGACGAGCCGTCCATGGGGCTGGCGCCGCAGATCGTCGAGGAGATCTTCGAGATCGTGCGCGACCTAAACCAGCGCGAACGCGTCAGCTTCCTGCTGGCGGAGCAGAACACCAACATCGCGCTGCGCTACGCCGACTACGGCTACATCCTGGAAAACGGGCGCGTGATGATGGACGGCGCGGCCTCGGACCTCGCCGAAAACGAAGACGTAAAGGAGTTCTACCTCGGCATTTCCAGCGGCGAACGCAAGAGTTTCCGCGACAACAAGTTCTACCGCCGCCGCAAGCGCTGGCTGGCCTGATTCCTGGAGCGGCGAAGCCGGCGCGGTCCGGCCCGCCGCCGGCAACGACACCGCAGTACGGCACACGAGAGGGTGCGATCCCATGTCCGAGTTTTTCGATGTTCTGGAAACCCGCGCGCCCGAGCAGCGCGAGCGCGACCTGATGGCCGCCCTGCCCGGCGCGATCGCCCGCGCGATTGCCCGGGCGCCGGCCATCGCCGAGCAATTGCGCGGCATCGACCCCGCAACCATCACGTCGCGCGAGGCCCTGGCGCGCCTGCCCGTGCTGCGCAAGCACGAACTGCTGGAGCGGCAGCAGCACAGCCGCGACGATGCCGCCGTGCCCGCGGGGCCGCGCAAGGCCTTCGGCGGATTCTCCGCGATCGGCTGGGGCGAAGCGATGCGCGTCTTCGCCTCGCCGGGCCCGATCTATGAGCCGGAAAGCGCGCGCGCCGACTACTGGCGTTTCGCCCGCGCCCTGCACGCGGCGGGCTTTCGCGCCGGCGAGCTGGCCTACAACTGCTTTTCCTATCATTTCACGCCCGCCGGCTCGATGATGGAAACCGCCGCCCACGCGGTGGGCTGCACCGTGTTCCCGGGCGGCACCGGGCAGACCGAGCAGCAGGTGCGCGCCATCCAGGATCTCGCGCCCACCGGCTACACCGGCACGCCGAGCTTCCTCAAGATCATTCTGGAGAAAGCCGACGAGCTGGGCGTGAAGCTGGATTCGCTGCGCCGCGCGCTGGTGTCCGGCGAGGCATTCCCGCCGTCGCTGCGCGACTGGCTCGCCGCGCGCGGCATCGAGGGCTACCAGGCCTATGGCAGCGCCGATCTCGGCATGGTGGCCTTCGAAACGCCTGCCCGCGAAGGCCTGGTGCTGGGCGAGGACATCATCGTCGAGATCGTCCGCCCCGGCACCGGCGAGCCCGTGCCCGACGGCGAGGTCGGCGAAGTCGTGGTCACCACCCTGAACCCCGACTACCCGCTGGTGCGGTTCGGCACCGGCGACCTGTCGGCCGTCATGCCCGGACTCTCGCCCTGCGGGCGCACCAACACCCGCATCAAGGGCTGGATGGGGCGCGCGGACCAGACCACCAAGGTGCGCGGCATGTTCGTGCACCCGTCGCAGGTCGCCGACGTGGCGCGCCGCCACCCCGAAATCCTGCGGGCGCGCCTGGTGATCAGCGGCAACACCGGGTCGGACCGCATGGTGCTCAAGGTGGAATCGCAATCGCGCAGCGAGGAACTCGGCAAGCGCATCGCGGAATCGGTGCGCGACGTCACCAAGCTGCGCAGCGACGTGGAATGGGTGGACGCCGGCAGCCTGCCGAACGACGGCAAGGTCATCGACGACGTGCGCACCTACGAGTGAACGACGCGGCCGCGCAGAGTCACGCGGCCGCGATCAGCGCCATCGCGCCTTTTGCCAGCATCGCCACGGCCACCGCCGCCGCGAACAGCGCGAAACACTGCTGCAGGCGGCGCGGCGCGAACCGATCGGCGACCGCCCGGCCGGCCAGCATGCCCAGCACCGCGGAAGCCGTGAACGGCGCCGCGATCCCCCAGTCCAGATGGCCGCCCGCCGCCGCGGCCGCGACGCCGCTGGCCGATACCAGCGCGATCACGGCCAGCGAGGTGCCCACGATGGCCTGCATCGGCAGGTCGGTCGAGCGGCGCAGCGCCGGCACGATGACGAAGCCGCCGCCCACGCCCAACAAGCCCGACAGGAAGCCCGCGATCGCGCCGGTGCCGGTCAAGGCGCGGGCGCAAGGAGCCGTCCAGCGCAGCCGGCCGGTGCTGGCGTTGAGCTGGCAGGGCGGCACGCGCCGCGCCTGCGCGGCGGCCGCGGGCCGGGCGCCCTGGTTCCACATCCGCCATGCGACCAGGCCCAGCACGCCGGCGAAGATGATGGCCAGCGGCGCGTTGGGCAGCCGGCGCGCGGCCCACAGGCCCAATGGCGACACGATGATGCCGGTGACGGCCATGAACCCCGCCGCCCGATAGCGGACCAGGCCCTTGCGCAGGCCCAGCGCGGCCCCCAGCGCGGCGGACAGCCCGACCGCGAGCAGGGCGATGGGAGCGGCCTGCGCCACCTGCAAATGCAGCCCGAAAACCAGCAGGGGCACGGCCATGATGGCGCCTCCCGCCCCGGTCAGCCCGAGGATGAGGCCGACGCATCCTCCCAACGCGGCGCTGGCCGCCCATACCGTGGCGATCATGGGCGCGCGCTCAGTTGCCCAGCGGGCGGGCAAGCCATTCGCGGCCCTTCAGCATGCCGTTCCAGTAGATCCACGGCAGCATCCTGGCCTTGAGGAACCAGGCGCTCTTGCGCGGCACCGTCGGATCCAGAGGAAAGGTCGGCAACAGCTTGCCGCCGTAGCCGAACTCGGCCAGCACGATGCGGCCGCGCTCGACCGTCAGCGGGCAGGATCCGTAGCCGTCGTAGGTCACCGGCATGGCGTGGCCTTCGCGCAGCGCCAGCAGGTTCTCGGCGACCGTGACGATCTGCTTGCGCGCCGCCGCGGCCGTCTTGGCGTTGGTCGTGCTGATGCCGTCGCCCAGGCCGAACACATTGCCATGGCGGACGTGGCGCAGCGTGGCCGGATCGACCTCGCACCAGCCGGCGGCGTCCGCCAGCGAGCTGTTCTTCAGGAATGCGTGGGGCACCTGGGGCGGCACCGCATGCAGCATATCGAAGGGCTTTTCCACGCGCGCGACCGCGCCGTCCGGGCCTTTCACGTCGAACCAGGCCTTGCGCGCCGCGCCGTCCACGGCCACGAGCGCCGAGTTGAAGGCCAGCGCGATTCCGTAGCTTTCCACGTAGCGCATCAGCGGCGGCACGAAAGTCGGCACCCCGAAGAGCGCCGCGCCGGCGAGGTCGAATTCCACCTCGATGCGGTCCAGCACGCCCGCTCGGCGCCAATGGTCGCAGGCAAGGTACATCGCCTTCTGCGGCGCGCCGGCGCACTTGATGGGCATGGCCGGCTGCGTGAACAGCGCGCGGCCGCCTTTCAAGCCCCGCGCCAGCTCCCAGGTGTAGGGCGCGAGGTCGTAGCGGTAATTGGAGGTGACGCCGTGCTGGCCGAGCGTCTCGGCCAGGCCGTCCACCTGCTCCCACGCGAGGCGCAGCCCCGGGCAGACGATCAATTGCTCGTAGGTCACGGCGCGGCCGTCCGCCAGCAGGACGCGATCGGCCTCGGGCTCGAAGCCGGCGGCCGCGGCCTGCAGCCACGTGGCGCGCCGCGGCATGACGGCGCGGGTCGGGCGCATGGTCTTGCTCACGTCGAAGGCGCCGCCGCCGACCAGGGTCCAGGCGGGCTGGTAATAGTGCTTGTCGCTGGGTTCCACGACCGCGATGCGCAGGTCCGGACGCCGACGCAACAGGCTGGCGGTCACGCCGATGCCTGCCGCCCCGCCGCCCACCACCACCACGTCGAAATCGCGTTGGCCTTGTGCCATGGGCATGCTTGTCTCCGCTGCCGGTCTACCGGCTTCTGATTTTCTGCAGGATTGAAAATATCGCCATGCCGGCAAGCATGGCGGCCACGAACACCAGTGCTTCGCGCACGCCGGCCGACGCCGCCACCAGCGCGGGCCCCGGACAGAAGCCGGCCAGCCCCCAGCCGGCGCCGAAAACCAGGCTGCCCACCGCCAGGCGCCGGTCGATCCGGGTGGCCGTGGGCCAATGCATCGGCTCGCCCGACAGGCTGGCCCGGAAGCGGCGCAATACGGCGAAGCCGATCGCCGTGATCAGCACCGCGCCCCCCATCACGAAGGCGAGCGACGGATCCCAGGCGCCGGCAAGATCCAGGAAACCCAGCACCTTGGCGGGATTGGCCATGCCGGAGACGATCAGGCCCAGCCCGAAGACCAGTCCCGACACGAAAGCGAACAGGGCGTTCATGTCAGCCTCCCGCCAGATGGCGCATGACGTAGACCACGGCGAAGCCGGCGGCCATGAACAATGCCGTCGCCGCCAGCGACCGCGGAGAACCGCGCGAGACGCCGCACACACCGTGGCCGCTGGTGCAGCCCGAGGCGTAGCGCGTGCCCAGGCCGACCAGCAGGCCCGCCACGATCAGGCGGCCCGTGCCGGCTTCGACCGTGATGGCCGGCAGCGCCGCGCCGAGGCGGTACAGCCAGGGCGAGGCGAACAGGCCCAGCAGAAAGGCCAGCCGCCACGCGCCCCCGCGCTCAGGCGTCAACAAGCCGCCGAGGATGCCGCTGATACCGGCGATGCGGCCGGCGCCGCCCATCAGCAGCACGGCCGCGGCGCCGATGAGCAAGCCGCCCAGGGCCGACGACACGGGAGTGAAGGCGGACCAGTCCAGATTCATTTGAGTGACTCCATGGCGCGGCCGCAGTACAAACTGGATAACGTCTTCATGACCTGGCTGACCTCGAAGCTGGCCATCTGGTAGTAGACGTACTTGCCTTCGCGCCGCGTCGCCACCAGCCCTTCATCGCGCAGCACGCCCAATTGCTGGGACAGGGTGGGCTGGCGGATGCCGGTGAGGGCTTCGAGTTCGCCTACATTGCGCTCGTTCTGCACCAGCTGGCAAAGCAGCAGCAGGCGGTCTTCGTTGGCCAGCGCCTTGAGCAGGGCGCAGGCCTGGGAGGCGGATTCGCGCAGGACGGCGACCTCGCACTCGGTCAGGACTTCGTTCATTTGATGAGCATCAATCGGCCTTGGAGAGTTTGATCATTATATTGACCAATAGAATATTCAACAATATTATTGAAAAAGATATATTGTTTTGACCATGCAGCGAAACGCTGCCAGGCGAGCGTCCATGTCCCCCCAGATCCAAGGCTTTTTCGATCCCGTCACCGCCACCATCACCTACGTGGTCCACGAGGCCGCGCCGGGCGGCGCCTGCGCCATCATCGATTCGGTCCTGGACTACGACCCCAAGTCGGGCCGCAGCAGCACCGCCAGCGCCGACCGCGTGGCCGACTACGTGCGCCAGCGCGGCCTGAAAACCGAATGGCTGCTGGAAACCCATGCGCACGCCGATCACCTCTCGGCCGCGCCCTACCTGCAGCGGCAGTTGGGCGGCGTTATCGCCATCGGCCAGAGCATCCAGACCGTGCAGGGCGTGTTCAAGAAGATCTTCAACCTGGAGCCGGAGTTCCAGCTGGACGGCTCGCAGTTCGGCCACCTGTTCGCCGACGGCGAAACCTTCCGCATCGGCGAGCTGACGGCGCAGGCCATCCACGTGCCGGGGCATACGCCGGCCGACATGGCCTACCTGATCGGCGACGCCGCCTTCGTGGGCGACACGCTGTTCATGCCGGACGTGGGCACCGCGCGCTGCGACTTCCCCGGCGGCGACGCCCACCAGCTATACCGCTCGATCCAGCGCCTGCTGAGCCTGCCCGCCGGCACCCGGCTGTACATGTGCCACGACTACCCGCCCAGCGGCCGCGACGCCTCCTGGCAGACCACGGTGGCCGAACAGCGCCGCGCCAACATCCACGTGCGCGAAGGCATCGGCGAAGACGATTTCGTCGCCATGCGCACCCGCCGCGACGCGACGCTCTCGATGCCCACCCTCATCCTGCCGGCCATCCAGGTGAACATCCGCGCCGGGCACTTTCCGCCCGCCGAGGACAACGGCGTTCGCTACCTCAAGATTCCCGTCGACGCCTTGTGAATCCCGCGGGGGCCTGACGCGTCCGGGCTTGCGCGCCCCAGGCTTATCCCGCAAGATCGTCCGATCGCAGAATTGCCGACCCGACGGATCCCTCCATGTTTGCCGAAGCCGAAGCCGACCCCAGCCTGTCCAAGGAAGAATTCAAACCGCTGGAGGCACGGCTGCGCGTCGCCCTGCTGAACGCGCAGTACCAGCGGCTGGCCAACGCGAACAAGACGCTGCTGGTGGTCGTGGCGGGGATCGACGGCGCCGGCAAGGGCGCCACGGTCAATCTGCTCAACGAGTGGATGGACCCTCGCCACATCAAGACCCTGGCCTACGGCCCCCGCGAAGGCGAAGAACTGGAGCGCCCGCCGCTGTGGCGCTATTGGAAGGACCTCCCGCCCAAGGGCAGCACCGGCATCGTGTTCGGTTCCTGGTACGCGTCGCTGATCTACGAAGCCACGCGGAAGAAGCCCAACCATGACAGCATCGAGGCGCAGGCCTCCACCATCCGGCGCTTCGAGTCCATGCTGGCCGCCGAAGGGGTGCAGATCATCAAGCTCTGGTTCCACCTGTCGGCCGACGCCCAGAAGGCGCGCGCCGAACGCCTGCTGGCCAGCCCCGAGACCTCCTGGCAGGTCAGCCCGATCGACCTGAAGGTCTACAAGAAATACGACCGCATCCGCGCCGCCGGACAAACGGTGCTGAACCATACCGACAGCGGCCACGCGCCCTGGGTCGTGATCCCCAGCGCCGACGAGAACATGCGTTCCGCCCGCACGGCCGAGGCCGTCCTGGCCGCCATGCGCCAGCGCGGCGTGCCCCGCATCTCGCCCTCCTTCGTGGCCCATTCGCGGCCCGCGCGCGTCGCCGACCGCCTCGGCCAGCTCGACTACGACGCCAAGATCGAGAAGAGCGACTACGACTCGGAACTGGGCCTGCTGCAAGGCAGGCTGGCGCGCGCGGCGCGCGCCCGGAAATTCCAGGACCGCTCGCTGGTGCTGGTGTTCGAAGGCCAGGACGCGGCCGGCAAGGGCGGCGCCATCCGGCGCGTGACGCACGCGCTGGACGCCCGCCAGTTCGACATCACCCCCGTGGCCGCCCCCAACAGCGAAGCGCTCGCGCGACCCTACCTGTGGCGGTTCTGGCGCCAGGTGCCGCGCCACGGACGCATCGCCATCTTCGACCGCTCCTGGTACGGCCGCGTGCTGGTCGAACGCGTCGAAAAACTGGCGGCGCCCGCTACCTGGCGGCGGGCGTACGCCGAAATCAACGACTTCGAGGAACAGCTGGTCGCAAGCGGCGCGATGGTGCTGAAATTCTGGCTGGCGGTAACGCCCGAGGTGCAGCTGGAACGGTTCAAGGAACGCGAAAAATCGCCCTTCAAGAACTTCAAGATCACCGAGGAGGACTGGCGCAACCGCGACAAGTGGAAAGACTACGCGGCCGCCGCCAACGAAATGCTGGCCCGGACCGACGTCGCCCACGCGCCCTGGCATCTGGTATCTGCCAACGACAAGCGGTACGCTCGGGTGCAGGTGCTGCGGCACATCGTCGAAGCCATGGAAAACCAACATTGAACCGCCCCGGGAGGCCGCAAGCCATGAGTACCGTTGAAATCCGTCCGATCGTCGCCGCCGACTTCGAAGCCTGGCTGCCGCTGTGGAAGGGCTACCAGGACTTCTACCGCGTCGACATCGACGACGCCGTCACGCGCAACACCTGGTCGCGTTTCCTGGACGGCAATGAACCCATGCATGCCGCGCTGGCCTACGACAGCGGCCGGGCCATCGGCCTGGTGCACTGGATTTTCCATCGTTCCACCTGGACCGCCGGCGACTACTGCTACCTGCAGGACCTGTACGTGGCCCCGGACGTGCGCGGCACCGGCGCCGGGCGCAAGCTGATCGAACACGTCTACGAGCAGGCCGCCGCGGCCAACTGCGCGCGCGTGTACTGGCTGACCCACGAAACCAATGCCACCGCCATCCAGCTGTACGACCGCATCGCAGACCGCTCCGGCTTCATCCAGTACCGCAAGGTGATGCCGTGAGCGCGCGCGACCCCAACTGCCCGCTGTGCCAGGAAGACGGCGGCACGCTGCTGTGGCGGGGGCCGCACCTGCGCATCATCGAGGTAAGCGACCCGGACTACCCGGGCTTCACGCGGGTGGTCTGGAACGGCCACCTGGCCGAAATGACCAGCCTGTCCACCCATGGGCGCGACCTGCTGATGCGGGCCGTGTACGTCGTCGAAGAGGCGCAGCAATCCATCCTGGCGCCCGACAAGATCAACCTGGCGTCGCTGGGCAACATGGTCCCGCACCTGCATTGGCACGTCATTCCGCGCTGGCGCGGCGACCGCCACTTCCCCGATGCCATCTGGGCGCCGCCGCGGGTGGCGGCGGGCGCGGAATCCGCGGAATGGAAGGAACGGCAGGCCCGGGTGCAGGCCCTGCTGCCGCGCTACCGCGACCGCCTGGTCGAGGGAATGAACGCCCTGCTCTGGCACTGAATCCACGGCCTGGGCGGGCAGTGCCGGGGCGCAGGTCAGCGCTATCCGGTCCGTGCGCCCTTCCGGTCGGCCTCGCTGCACCCGGCGGGTCCGCTCAAGCCCCGCCATCGTTCTACCCGACCCGCCCGTTCAGGGACGGACGTCGGAGACCGCCGCCATCCCCGCGTGGGTTCCACCTGACGCGAGTTGTTTCGAATCGCGCATTTTCCCCGATAAATAGACGAGGTTCGCCGAAGTAAAACGGGCAGCGCCGCGTCATTCAGATAAAATTCAGGTTTGCCCGCACGCGGCCCACGCGGTCGACAAGGACTCCAAGACAGTGACTCTTCCGGCTACGCCCCCGCCCAAATCCGCCTCGTTCCTGCAAGCGTTCCTGCGGTCCGAAGCATTGGGCGGCTACGTCCTCATGCTGGCCGCCCTGATCGCGCTGGTGGTCGCCAACAGCCCCGCCGCCCCCCATTACTTCGGCGCGCTCGAAACCAAGCTGGGCTTCCAGGCGGGCCCTATCGTGCTCAAGGAAACCGCCCTGCACTGGATCAACGACGGCCTGATGGCGGTGTTCTTCCTGCTGGTCGGGCTGGAGATCAAGCGCGAAGTGCTCGACGGGCAGTTGCGCGGGGCCGCCCGCATCGTCCTGCCCGGCATCGCCGCGGTGGGCGGCATGGCGCTGCCGGCGCTCATCTACGTGCTGGTCAACGCCGGCAGCCCCGACACCCTGCGCGGCTGGGCCATCCCCGCCGCGACCGACATCGCGTTCGCGCTGGGCATCCTGGCGCTGCTGGGCAGCCGCGTGCCGACGTCGCTGAAGATCTTCCTCACCGCGCTGGCGATCCTGGACGACCTGGGCGCCATCATCATCATCGCGCTGTTCTATACGTCGACGCTCAATACCTTCGCCCTGGGGATGGCGGGCGCCCTGCTGGCCAGCCTGTTCTGCCTGAACCGCATGGGGGTGTTGCGCCTGGCGCCCTATCTGCTGATCGGCGTAGTGCTGTGGTATTTCGTCCTGAAGTCCGGCGTGCATGCCACGCTGGCCGGCGTGGCGCTGGCGCTCGCCATCCCGCTGCGCCCGCAGAACCAGGGCCATCCCGGCACGCATTCGCCGCTGCATGCGCTGGAACACACCTTGCACAAGCCGGTCGCCCTGCTGATCGTTCCGCTGTTCGGATTCGCCAACGCGGGCGTGTCCTTCTCCGGCCTGGGCCTGGGCAGCCTGGCGCAGCCCGTGCCGCTGGGCGTGGCCCTGGGCCTGTTCCTGGGCAAGCAACTGGGCGTGTTCGGCTTTGCCTGGCTCGCCATCAAGAGCGGCATCGCCAGCCTGCCGCGGCACGCCACCTTCGCGCAGCTGTACGGCGTCGCGCTGCTGTGCGGCATCGGCTTCACGATGAGCCTGTTCATCGGCGCCCTCGCCTTCACCGACCCGGCCGCCGTTGACGCCACCAAGATCGGCGTCCTGACGGGGTCGCTGGTGTCGGCCGTGACCGGTTTCGTGCTGCTGCGCGCCTGCGGCGCGCCCGCCGGCCACCCCGAAAAATCGTGAAGGGGCTCCGCGGGCGCTAAAGTAGGCGGGGTACGCCGCCACGATCCCGAGGAGCCGCCATGAAAACGCCCGCCATCACCCTGCAACGCGTCTACGAAGGCACCGGCCCGGAAGGCAACTACCGGGCGCTCGTGGACCGCGTCTGGCCGCGCGGGCTGCGCCGGGCCGACCTGGGGCTGGACGAATGGGCCCGGGATCTCGCGCCCACCACCGAACTGCGCAAGTGGTTCAACCATATCGAAGAACGCTGGGAAGACTTCCGCCGCAAATACCTGGCCGAACTGGCCGCGCCCGACCAGCAGGCGCGCATGGCCGCCCTGCTGGAGGCCGCCGGCAAAAAGCCCCTGACCCTGCTCTACGGCGCCCACGATGCCGAGCACAATCAGGCGGTCGTGCTGCGCGACGCCCTGCTGGCCTATGCCGGCCATCACGGCAAACGATCCGCCTGAGCCGCTGTCCGGGGCCGGGCGCGGCCCGCCCGGCGTTCAGCCAGCTCTCATGCTGAAGCGCTACCATCGAACCATGCTCCCTGCACCCGTGGGCGACGCGGCCCAGCCCGGCCCACAGTCAATCCCAACCTGGAGGTAATAGCATGCAGCATGATCTGAACGGAAAAACCGCCGTCGTCACCGGCGCCGCCAGCGGCATCGGCAAGGAAATCGCGCTCACGCTCGCGCGCGCCGGCGCCTCGGTTGCGATCGCCGACCTGAACCTGGCGGGCGCCGAGGCCGTCGCCCGGGAAATCGAGCAGGCTGGCGGCAAGGCGATGGGCGTCGCGATGGATGTCACCAACGAAGAGGCCGTGAACCAGGGGATCGACCGCGTGGCCGCCGCCTACGGCAGCGTCGACATCCTGGTCTCGAACGCCGGCATCCAGATCGTGAACCCCATCGAGAACTTCGCCTATGCCGACTGGAAGAAGATGCAGGCGATCCACGTCGACGGCGCCTTCCTCACCACCAAGGCCGCCCTCAAGCACATGTACAAGGACAACCGGGGCGGCGTCGTCATCTACATGGGCTCGGTCCATTCGCACGAAGCCTCGCCGCTGAAATCCGCCTACGTCGCCGCCAAGCACGCGCTGCTGGGCCTGGCCCGCGTGCTTGCCAAGGAAGGCGCGGCCCACAATGTGCGCTCGCACGTGATCTGCCCGGGCTTCGTGCGCACGCCACTGGTCGAAAAGCAGATTCCGGAACAGGCGAAAGAGCTGGGCATCAGCGAAGAAGACGTCGTCAAGAAGGTCATGCTGGGCGACACGGTGGACGGCGTGTTCACGACCGTCGAGGACGTGGCGCAGACCGCCCTGTTCCTGGCCGCCTTCCCCAGCGCCGCGCTCACCGGCCAATCGTTCGTGGTCAGCCACGGCTGGTACATGCAATAGCCGCGTCCCGCGGCGTCCGCGAGGCCTTTGGTACCCTAGCCGCTTTGCCGGCCGGCGCGCACCCTGCGCGCCGGCGGACACGCCTTGAGGAAACGCCATGTCGTTCAGTTCCGACGCCTGGGCGCGCAACGCCGCGCTCTACGAAAAAACGCGCACCATGCCGTTCAACCTGGAGCTGGCCAGCGGCCAGCTCGACGAGAACGCCTTTCGCCACTACATGATCCAGGACGCGCACTACCTGGTCGCGTTCGGCCGCGCCCTGGCCATCGCGGCGGCCAAGGCCGACCACGCCGACGGCGTGGTGCAGTTCGCCGACGCCGCCAAGGGCGCCGTCGTCGTCGAACGCAGCCTGCACGCCGGCTTCATGAAGCAGTTCGGCATCGACGAAGCCACCTTCGAGGCCACGCCGCTGTCGCCCGCCAGCCACCACTACACCAGCTTCCTGATCGCCACCGCCTGGAGCGCCCCGTACCCGGTCGCGCTCGCCGCCTTGCTGCCCTGCTTCTGGATCTACGCCGAAATCGGCCGCGATATCCAGGCGCGCGCCGTGACGCCCAACCCGTACTCCGCCTGGATCGACGCCTACGCGGGCGAAGATTTCCACGCGCTGGTGCGCGCCGTCATCGCCACGGTGGACCGCTGCGCGGAAGCCGCGTCCGCGGAAACCCGAGAGGCCATGCACCAGGCCTACACGCACGCCGCCCAGCTGGAATGGATGTTCTGGGATTCGGCATACCGGCAGGCCGGCTGGCCGGTCTGAGGCCCTGGCACGGCGCGCGCCTTGCCGCGCGCGCCCGATCCCGCCCAGAATTGATTTTGTTTCCCCCTACGGCAACCCAGAATCCTCTTTGCCTGGTTTTGGCTGCGCCTTAGGGCCATCAGAGAATGGCTTGATACCAAGCATCGACGCTTTCGACGCATACATCCCGACTGAACCAATCAAGAAACCCAGCAAAATCACCAAGTAGGAATCATATCTAAGCCCGCCAAAGAGCAATGCAATACCTACCAACGAGAGCACACCGCGCACCCAGCGTTTGAAGTTGCCATTTCTTATTAGCATGTATTTTTGGTGCCGTAGACAGGGTTTCAGACTACGCTTTTTCGGACTGTAGGGCGCAGGGGAGAGAAGTCCAGTCTGACACCTTATTGCCGGCGCCATCGGACTGTTCCCAAAAAGCACCGGCGGACAAACCCTGGGTAGGCTCTTGCGCCACCGCACAGCCGCCCGTGCCGGGCTATGCCAAAATCGCGCCCATGCCGACCGATAACCGCCTGATTCCCCACGCCCTCGCCGCCCAGACGGCGCAACTCCCCGCCGCCTGGCTTGCGGCCTTCGCCGACCCGGGCGTGGCCGATGCGCTGGCGGCGGCGACCGCCCACGTCGAGAAGCGCCTGGGCGAAGGCGCCGTCATCTACCCCGCCACGCCCTTCCGCGCCCTGCAAGGGCTGGCGCCGTCGGACGTGCGGGTGGTGATCCTGGGGCAGGACCCCTACCATGGCCCGGGCCAGGCCCAGGGCCTGGCATTCTCGGTGCCGGACGACTGCAAGCGTCCGCCCAGCCTGCGCAATATCTTCAATGAGATCGCCCAGGAGTTTCCCGGCACTCCCGTGCCGGCCGGCAACGACTTGAGCCACTGGGCCGAGCAGGGCGTGCTGCTGCTGAACACGGCGCTGACGGTGGAGGACGGCACGCCCGCCTCTCACGCCAAGCGCGGCTGGGAAACGGTGACGGACGCGCTGATCTCGCTGGTCGCCCGCGACCCGTCCCCCAAGGTTTTCATGCTCTGGGGCGCGCATGCCCAAGCCAAGCGTCTGTTGCTGCCGGACAACAGCGGGCATCTGGTCCTGATGTCCAATCACCCGTCGCCGCTCTCCGCGAGGCGCCCGCCGGTGCCCTTCCTGGGCTGCGGTCACTTCCTGGCCACCAATGAATGGCTGGCCAACCAAGGGAAAAACCCTATTGATTGGGGGCTGGACAAAAAAACAGTTTCCATGCAAGGCGAATTCAGGTTATGATCGCCGCACTGCACAAAACGAGTTCGGCATTTACCGCCTTGATTTAGCGGAAGTTTTCGCAGTCTGCCGGGCAAACAGCCCCGGCCACTGCCGAACCATCATCGATTCCTGACCCCTTTCCTTTCGCCCTGCGTTCCAATCTCCACACGAGAACGCGCCACGCGCATGGTTGATCCGGTCGGCACGATGCTCCATCAACCGTCGCCTGGATCCGGCCGCCTAATCTCCTGGCCCGACCAAGCACTGCGTCGCATTGATTGCGGCAAGGGAAAGTAATGTCTTTCGAAACCCTGGGTCTCGCGCCCGCCCTGTTGTCGGCCGTCCAAGAAGCCGGCTTCGCCACCCCCACCGCCGTCCAGGCCGCCGCCATTCCGCAGGCCCTGGCTGGTCACGACCTGATGGTGTCCTCGCAGACGGGCAGCGGCAAGACCGCCGCCTTCATGCTGCCGGCGCTGCACCGTATCGCTCAGCAACCCGCCAACAAGGGCGTCGGCGTGCAAGTGCTGGTGCTGACCCCGACCCGCGAACTGGCCCTGCAGGTCACCGACGCCACCGCGACCTACGGCCGCAAGCTGGCCGACCTGCGCACCGCCACCGTGGTGGGCGGCATGCCCTACGGCGCGCAGCTCAAGGCGCTGTCGCGCCGCGTGGACGTGCTGGTCGCCACCCCCGGCCGCCTGATCGACCACCTGCAATCCGGCCGCGTCAAGCTGAACACCGTGCACACGCTGGTGCTGGACGAAGCCGACCGCATGCTGGACATGGGCTTCATCGAGGACATCGAGACCATCGTCGAGCGCCTGCCGGAAGGCCGCCAGACGCTGCTGTTCTCCGCCACGCTGGACGGCACCGTTGCCAAGCTGGCCTCGCGCATGATGCGCGAGCCGCAGCGCATCGAGATCGCCGGCGCCAAGGAAAAGCACACCAACATCACGCAAAGCCTGCTGTACGCGGACGACGCCAGCCACAAGATGCAGCTGCTGGACCACGTGCTGCGCGACGCCTCGCTGGACCAGGCCATCGTCTTCACGTCGACCAAGCGCGGCGCCGACGACCTGGCCGACCGCCTGGCCGACCAAGGCTTTGCTGCCGCCGCCCTGCAC
The DNA here is from genome assembly GCF_001571365.1 of Achromobacter denitrificans NBRC 15125. GTDB lineage: Bacteria > Pseudomonadota > Gammaproteobacteria > Burkholderiales > Burkholderiaceae_B > Achromobacter > Achromobacter denitrificans. The sequence goes on from NZ_BCTQ01000023.1 coordinate 56,511, forward strand.
GGCGACATGAACCAACGCCAGCGCACCCGCACCCTGACGCAACTGCAGCGCGGCCAACTGCGCATCCTGGTCGCCACCGACGTGGCCGCCCGCGGCATCGACGTGCAAGGCATCAGCCACGCCGTCAACTTCGACCTGCCGATGCAGGCCGAAGACTACGTGCACCGCATCGGCCGCACGGGCCGCGCCGGCCGCAACGGCCTGGCCTTCACGCTGGCCACGCACTCCGAGCGCCACAAGGTTCGCCGCATCGAGCACTACATCGGCCAATCGATCAATCCTGAAGTGATCGCCGGCCTGGAGCCCAAGCGCACCCCGCGTCCGTCGACCGGCGGCGCCCCGCGTGGCGGCAAGCCGTTCGGCAAGCGTCCCGGCGGCGGCTACCAGGGCAACCGCGAAGGCCGCTCCTTCGGCGGCCCGCGAGGCGAGTTCAAGCCGCGTGAAGGCGGTTACCAGGGCGCCCGCGAAGGCGGCTTCCGCGGCGATCGCGACGCGCGCCCGGCTCGTTCGTTCGGCGATCGCCCCAGCTTCGGCGATCGTCCCAGCTTCGGCGATCGTCCGCAGCGCGAAGGCGGCTACCAGGGCAATCGTCCCTGGGGCGACCGTCCCCAGCGTGAAGGCGGCTTCCGTGGCGGCGACCGCGACTCGCGCCCGAGCTTTGGCGACCGCCCCAGCTTCGGCGACCGTCCCCAGCGCGATGCGCGCCCGTTCAGCGAGCGCCCGCAGCGTGAAGGCGGCTTCCGCGGCGGCGACCGCGATTCGCGTCCGAGCTTCAACGACCGCGCCAGCTTCGGCGACCGTCCGCAACGCGAAGGCGGCTTCCGTGGCGGCGACCGTCCCGAAGGCGGTTTCCGCGGCAAGCCTTCGTTCGACAAGCGCCCCGGCGGCCCCGCCAAGCGCTTCGCCAAGCCGGCCGGCGCGCGCCGCGACTGATCCCGGCCCCAGCGGTTCGACAAGAACCGCGCCGGCGATCTGACCGCACCCCAGGCATCGGAGGACAATCCGATCCCTGGGGTGTTTTGCATTCTCGGCCAGCAATCCGCCTGACGCGGATCTCCGGCTACGTGCTTCTCGCGCCCAGCAGCATGCTGATCTTGCGGGCGACGTTCTGCACGAGCGGAATGATCTCGTGCATGCGGGCTTCATCGGTATAGGCGTCCGTGCTCGTCACGCTGATGGACGCGACGATTTCTCCGCTGGCATCGCGCACAGGCGTGCCGACGCAACGGATCCCGTCGACGTTTTCGCCCAGGTCAAAGGTGTATCCCTTCGCGGCATAGATCGCCATGGCTTCCAGCCACTGCTCCAGCGACAGCGGTCCGGCCAGCCCTTTTGCCGCCTCTTGTTCGTAGCGCTTCGTCCAGGCGGCGCGCCCCTGATCGAGAATCAACGCCTTGCCCACGCTGGTGCAACACACGGGCTTGCGCCCGCCTATGCGCGTATTGACTTCGATGGGGCGTTTGCCGCCGATCTTGTCGAGATAGATGATGCCTTCGTCTTCATCCAGCGCGGCCAGATGCACCGTGTCTTGCGTCTGCTCGGCCAGTTCCTCCAGCAAGGGACGGGCCGTCGTGGTGATGGCCGATTCGCGATAGGCCAGGAAACCCAGCTCGACCAGCCGGCTGCCCAGGCGATATCCCTTGCGGGGCTCGAAATGCAGGTAGCGGATCTGCACCAGCGCCGAAGCCAGCCGGTGCGTGGTGCTGAAGGCAATGCCGGTTCTGTCCGAGATGTCCTTCACGCTGCGGCAGCCTTCGGCCACCGCGCTCACCACGTCGAGTCCGCGAAAGAGGGTCTGGCTGGCGAGCGGCTTAGCGATCTTGGCGGTCTTGGTGTCGGGCTTTTCGGTCATTTCGTGAGCAGTGAGTGACGGATCGTGAAGCATCGGCCAGCCATCGGCGCCGCCGGCGCCGATGCCTCACGCACTCGCTGCGTCACGCATCCAGCGGTTGTCCGGTGCGATCCTTGGTGAAGCTGATCGCGATCAGCGATACCAAAGCGCACAGGGCAATGAAGATCGCAACCGGGACATAGCTGCCATGATACCGGGCCAGCAAGGCCGTGGCGATGAGCGGCATCGGGCCGCCGACCAGCGCGGCCCCTACCTGGTAGCCGAGCGAAATGCCGGTGTAGCGCACATTCGGCGGAAAGCTCTCGGCGAAGAAGGTGCCCAGCACCGAACCGTAGGTGGACCAGATGATGGAAAAGCCGACCACCACCGCCGCCGTGGAAATCAGCGCCGAACCCTGGTTGAGCAGCCAGAAGTAAGGCAGCGCATAGACCACGATCGCGACCGAGCCCCACACAAAGACTTTCTTGCGGCCGATCCGGTCGGACAACGCGCCAAAATACAGCATGACCGGCACGGCGATCAGCGCGGCGACCAGCACCACGTTCAGCGCCGCGACACGCTCATAGCCCAGGCCCACCAAGTACGAAATGGTGAACGTGGCGAAGAGAAAGAAGGTGCTGGTCTCCACGAACTTGGCGCCAATGGCGATCAGCACGGCGCGCCAATGTCGGGTCAGCGTTTCCACCAGCGGCATCCGCTTGTGTTCGGCGCTCTTGGGATTCGCCCGCGCCTCTGCGGCCACCTTGCGGAAGGACGGCGTCTCTTCCACCTTGTTGCGGATCCACATGCCGATCAGCACGAGCACGATGGACAGCACGAACGGGATGCGCCAGCCGTAGGACAGGAAGGCTTCTTCCGAAAACAGCGCACTCAGGCCCGAGGTGACGAAGTTGCCCAGCGCCAGGCCGAACAGCGCGCCGGTTTGCGGCACCGCGCCGTAGAAGCCCCGCTTTTCGGCGGGCGAGTATTCCACCGCCAGCAATACGCCGCCTCCCCATTCGCCGCCCAGCGCCAGCCCCTGCAACAAGCGCAGCAGGGTCAGCAAGATGGGCGACCATACGCCTATGCTCGCATAGGTCGGCGTCAGGCCGATCAGCACCGTGGAGATCCCCATGATGGACAGCGTTATCACCAGCGTCTTCTTGCGGCCGACGCGGTCGCCCACGTGCGCAAAGACGATGCCGCCTATGGGACGTATCAGGAACGCCAGCGCGAACGAGGCGAGCGCCAGCAACTGGCTGGTCACGGGGTCGTCCGAGGGAAAGAACAGCCTGCCGAAGACGATGGACGACATGGTTCCGTAGAGGAAATAGTCATACCACTCGATGGTGCTGCCCACCGCGCTGCCAAACAGCGCGCGCCGGCGGTCGGCCGGGCTGATGGCGGCGGTTGCCGAAGCGGCGTTGTTGCCCGCCGGCCTGTTGCCCGCGGTCGGGGCCAGTTGTGTTGCGCTCATGGTCTTGTTTGTCTCGTGAGTGTTCGATCGGACATCCGCGGAGAATTCCCCGCATGAAATGGATGCCGTGCTTTTCTTGTACTTGCGCCGGCAAACCGCCGGCTCGGACCCAGCCCGCCTCAAGCCTGCCGGCTGCCCACGCGGGAGCGGCCGGCAGCGGGCTTGGTTTCCCGCGGCTCAGGCGCGCTGCTTGAGGATGTCCAACGCCACGTCGACGATCATGTCCTCCTGGCCGCCCACCATGCGGCGCTTGCCCAGTTCGACCAGGATGTCCACCGTCTTCAACCGATACTTCGCCGCCGCCGCCTCGGCATGGCGCAAGAACGAGCTGTACACGCCCGCATAGCCCAGCGCCAGCGTCTCGCGGTCCACCCGCACCGGACGGTCCTGCAACGGGCGCACGATGTCGTCGGCCGCGTCCATGAGCTTGTAGAGATCGGTGCCATGGTTCCAACCCATGCGGTCGATGGCGGCGATGAAGGCCTCCAGCGGCGCATTGCCCGCGCCGGCGCCCATGCCGGCCAGACTCGCGTCCACGCGGTCGCAGCCCTCTTCCACCGCGACGATGGAGTTGGCCACCCCCAGGCTCAGGTTGTGGTGGGCATGCATGCCGGTCTGCGTTTCAGGCTTGAGCACATCCTTGAACGCGCGAAAGCGGTCCCGCACATCCTGCATGCCCAGCGCGCCGCCGGAGTCCACCACGTAGCAGCAGGTCGCGCCGTAGCTCTCCATGAGCTTGGCCTGCCGCGCGAGGGCCTGCGGTTCGGTCATGTGGCTCATCATCAGAAAACCCACCGCCTCCATGCCGAGATGGCGGGCATATTCGATGTGCTGCCGGGACACATCGGCCTCGGTGCAGTGCGTGGCCACGCGCACCACGCGCACGCCGGCGTCATAGGCGTTCTTCAGGTCGTGCACGGTGCCGATGCCGGGCAGCAGCAGCGTCGCGATCCTGGCGTGCTTGACCACGCTGGCCACGGCCTCGATCCATTCCAGATCGGTGTGCGCGCCAAAACCGTAGTTGAAACTCGATCCCTGCAGGCCGTCGCCATGCGCGACCTCGATGGAATCCACTTTGGCGTCATCCAGCGCCTGGGCGATCCGCCTGGCGTCTTCAACGCTGTATTGATGACGGATGGCGTGGCTGCCATCGCGCAGCGTCACGTCGGAAATGTAGATTTTCTTGGCTTGATTCATGGTGTGTTGCCGCTCTCAAACAGCCACGGTGGTTGCCAGCATGCGCTTGGCCATGTGTTCCGCGGTGCGCAGACCCGCGCTGGTCATGATGTCCAGGTTGCCGGCGTAGGCCGGCAGATAGTGGGCCGCGCCTTCAACTTCCAGGAAGATCGAGGTCTTCAGTCCCGTGAGCGCATCGCCCACGCCAGGCAGGCGCACCGGCGTGTCGATACGGTCGAACTGCACCCGCTGCTTCATACGGTAGCCGGGCACGTAGGCCTGCACGGCGGCCGCCATCTCCTCGATCGAACGGGCGATCGCGTCTTCGTCGGCCAGCTCGCTCAGCGTATAGACGGTGTCGCGCATGATCAGCGGCGGCTCGGCCGGGTTCAGCACAATGATGGCCTTGCCCTTGGTGGCGCCGCCCACCGCTTCGATCGCCCTGGACGTGGTCTCGGTGAACTCGTCGATGTTGGCGCGCGTGCCGGGGCCCGCGCTCTTGCTGGAGATCGACGCCACGATTTCGCCATAGTGCACTTTGGCGACGCGCGACACGGCCGCCACCATCGGAATCGTCGCCTGGCCGCCGCACGTCACCATGTTCACGTTCAGCGCGTCCAGGTGCGCCTCGCCATTGACCACGGGAATGCAATACGGGCCGATGGCGGCGGGCGTGAGATCCACCATGCGGATTCCGGGCTTGAGGGCGCGCAGGAAGGCATCGTTCTTCACATGCGCGCCGGCGCTGGTGGCATCGAACACAAAGTCAATCTCTTGGAAGACCGGCAGCCGCGCCAGGCCTTCGACGCCCTCGTGCGTGGTGGCCACGCCCAGGCGCGCCGCGCGGGCCAGGCCGTCCGATTGCGGGTCGATGCCGACCATCGCCCCGATTTCGATGTGTTGCCCATGGCGCAGGATCTTGATCATCAGATCCGTGCCGATGTTGCCGCTGCCAATGATGGCGGCCTTGAGTTTGCGTTGGGTGTTCGACACGTGGCTCCTTCCTCTTTCCTGGCATCGTTCTGTGCTTCGACGTGGGAGCGAGTGTAGGGAGGTTTTTTTAAATTATCAATATATAAGTATCAATCTCATATAGTGAGTAAAAAGGCTAGCGCCAGCAGGCGGCCTGAATCCGGCGCGCCTCCGAGGCCCGGCTAAAATTGCCCGATTCTTCAAATAGCCGCTCCATGCAACGCCCTTCTCCCGCCCATCTCCCGCCTCTGGACCCCGCCGCCCAGGAACACAGCGCCGCCATGGCTGCCCACCTGCGCGACGCCATCATGGCCAATGGCGGCTGGCTGCCCTTCGACCGCTGGATGGCGCAGGCGCTGTACGCGCCCGGGCTGGGCTATTACGCGGCGGGCAACGTCAAGCTGGCCGATGCGGATGGCGACGCCCGCGCGCCGGCCGGCGACTTCGTCACCGCCCCCCAGCTGACGCCGCTGTTCGCCCGCACCCTGGCGCGCCAGGCCGCCCAGGTGCTGCGCCAGACCGGCACCGACGCCGTGCTGGAATTCGGCGCCGGCACCGGCGCGCTGGCCGAAGGCGTGCTGGGCGAACTGGACGCGATGGGGCTGGCGCAGACCCGCTACCTGATCCTGGAAGTGTCCGCCGACCTCCGCGCGCGCCAGGCCGAAAGGCTGGCGGCGTATGGCGACCGCGTGCAGTGGCTGGATGCGCTGCCCGCCGCCTTCGCCGGCTGCGTACTGGCCAACGAAGTCCTGGACGCGATGCCCATTTCGATTTTCCGCTGGAGCGAGGACGGGAGCACGGTGCTGGAACGCGGCGTGGCGCTGGACGCCTCCCAGGCATTCGCGTGGGACGACCGGCCCGCGCCGCCCGAGCTGGCGGCCGCCGTCGCCGGCCGCATGCCGGCGCTGCCCGGCTACATGTCCGAAATCAATCTGCAAGGCGAGGCCTGGATCGCCGCGATGGGCAGCTGGCTCGAACGGGGCGCCGCGCTGCTGGTGGACTATGGCTTCCCCCGCGGCGAGTATTACCATCCGCAGCGGGCGGGCGGCACGCTCATGTGCCATCTGCGGCATCACGCGCACGGCGATCCGTTCACCGCGCCGGGCCTGCAGGACATCACCGCGCACGTCGACTTCACCGCGATGGCCGATGCCGCGCTGGCGGCCGGCCTGCAAGTCCTGGGCTATACCTCGCAGGCCCGCTTCCTGATGAATGCGGGGCTGATGGACCTGCTGGCCCAGCTCGATCCCGCGGATGTGCAGAACTACGCGAAAACCGTCGCCCCGGTGCAGAAGCTGCTGTCCGAAGCGGAAATGGGCGAGCTGTTCAAGGTGCTGGCGGTGGGACGCGGCATGACCGAGCCGCTGACGGGTTTCTCCCGCGGCGACCGACTGGGCAAGCTATAGCGGCGCTATGGCGAGGCGGCGTCCGCGCGCAGGCGCTCCAGCCTGGCTTCGCGCACGCTTTCCTTGATGCGCGCCGGATCGCCGGCGCAGGCTTTCGCGATCGCGCCCGCGTCCACGCCGCGCACCGCGGCCACGCGCAAGCGCCACGCCGCCCGGTCCACGGGCTGGCGCACCGACGCGGCCTCCAGAAGATCGAAGAATCGTTCCGGCTTGCGCAGCGCGTCGGCGCGCTCCATCAGAACCAGTTGCGCGACGATGGGATCCGCATGCTGCGTGGAAGCGTCCAGGCCGGCCAGCACCTCGGGCAGCAGCCGCGCGTAGTCGTTGCATTCCGTGGGCACGCGCAGCCGGCGGCCCAGGGCCTCGCGCTCGGGCGTCAGGCGGCACAGCAACGCGTAGCGGCCCGGCAAGGACAGGCCCATGCCGGCCGCGCGATCGACGTCCGCGGCCACCTCGTCCACGCCTTGCAGCTCCGGCATCACCCTCGCCAGCGCGCCGCAAGCCTGCAGGACGCCCAGCATGCGCGAGGGCGTCGCCGCCATCAGGCCGCGCGACAGTTCTTTCCAGACCCGCTCGGCCACCAGCGCGTCGGCCTCGCCGGCCTCGACCATGCGCCGGCATAGTTCCAGCGTCTCGGGCGCGATGGTGAAATCGCCGAAGCGCGCCGCGAAGCGTCCCAGCCGCAGGATGCGCACGGGGTCTTCCTCGAAGGCCTCGCCCACGTGGCGCAGGACCCGGCCCCGCACGTCGGCCTCGCCGCCCAGGGGATCGATCAGGCCGCCCTCCGGCGTCTGCGCAATGGCGTTGACCGTCAGGTCGCGGCGGCGCAGGTCTTCTTCGAGCGTGACGTCGGCGCCGGTGTAGAACGTGAAGCCTTTGTAGCCCCGCCCCGATTTGCGCTCGGTGCGCGCCAGCGCGTATTCCTCTTTGCTGCGGGGATGCAGGAAAACAGGGAAATCGCCGCCCACCGGGATGAAGCCCCGCCGCGCCATCTCTTCGGGCGTGGCGCCCACGACCACCCAGTCATGGTCGCCGGGCGGCAGGCCGAGCAGCGCGTCGCGCACCGCACCGCCTACGACATAGACCTGCAAGCCCTCTGTAGCCGAATCCCGGCTCATGGGATCGAGGTGCTTTCGGCGCCCAGCGGCACGACGTTGCCCAGGCGTTCCTTCAAGGACTGGGGCTGGCCGCTGAACATCGCCGCGTAATACACCGAGTTGGACATCACGTTCTTCACGTAAGTGCGGGTTTCATTGAAGGGGATCGTCTCGGCGAAGATGGCGCCTTCCACCGGATGCGAGAACGTCGAGCGCCAGTTGTGCGGGCGCCGCGGGCCGGCGTTGTAGCCCGCGCTGGCCAGCATCTGCGAACCGTTAAGGTCGCGCAGCACCATGTTCAGGTAATTGGTGCCGAGCTCGGTGTTGGTGTCGAAGTCGTTCACGCTATCGGGCGTGAAGTTGCTCATGCCGATCTTGCCCGCCACCCATTTGGCGGTGGCCGGCATCAGCTGCATCAGGCCGGAGGCGCCCACGTGCGAACGGGCATCCATGATGAAGCGGGATTCCTGGCGGATCAGGCCGTAGACCCAGGCCGGATCCAGCGCGATGGCATTGGCCTTGGCGGTGACGCGGCCCTCGAACGGCGCGATGAAGCGCTGGCTGAAATCGACTTCCTTTTCGGTGCGGTCGGAGGTATTGACCACGCGGTCGTAGATGTTCTCGGCGCGGGCCAGTTCGGCGGCCGCCAGGAGCTGGCGGTCGCTCATGCCGCGCAGGCTGAAGTTCCATTCGGGCACGGCTTCGGAGCGCCAGCCCAGGCGGAACAGCTGCACGGCGCGGCGCAGGCCCGGATTGGCGCGGGCCTCGGCGATCTCCTGGTCGCTGATGGGCGCGGGACGCGGCGGCACGTTGATGCGCCGGCCCAGTTCCTCGGCGGCCAGCTGGCCGTAGAAATCGAAGCGGTCCGCGATGCTGGCGTAGGCCGCGGCGGCCTGTTCCGTGTTGCCGCGGGCGGCCTGCCCGCGCGCCTTCCAGTACACCCACGACGTATCCGCCTGCTGCGAGGCCGGCATCTGCTCGATGGACTCGATCACCCACTTCCAGTCGATCTTGGGCTGGCGCAGGGCGGCGCGCACCTTCCAGGCGGCGTTGTATTCCGTCATGCGGATATGGCCGGCCTCGTGGTACCAATCGTCCGCCCGGCTGTCCAGGTTCAACGCGGCCACCAGCGCATACTGCCCGCGCACCCAGGCCAGGTTCGACTTGGCCATGGCCTTGGACCATTCCGCGGACTTGGCCCATTCGCGGCGCAGATAGGAATCGGCCACGCTGACGTCGGAGCGCGCCAGGCGGGCCAGCGCGATGGTCACCAGTTCCTTCTCGTTGCGGCCCACGGGCAGACGGTCCTGGCGCGTCAGCCACTTCATGGGATCCTTCATGAGCTGGTCGTAGGTTTTCAGGTCCTGCGGCTCGAACATGTATTGCGCGAACTTGCGCGCGTCGGTCGTCTTGTTGGCCTCGATGGCATCGCGCAGCTGGGGTTCCAGTTGCTCCCAGCCGAGGATGCCGTCGGCCACGAGCTGGTCGTACAGCGCCCAGCAGGCGCCGCCCGGCGCGAACACCGCCACGGCCTGCGCCGCGGTGGCGCGCTGCCCGGTCATGTGGCGGCCGTCCAGGATGGCGCATTCGATCTGGGCGTTGCTGTTCCGCACGGGCGCGAGCTTGCGCACGGTTTCGAAGTCGCCGCTGCGCGCGGCCGCGAGCAGCCAGTCGGCGCGCAGCCGGTCGGCCAGGTAGGCGTCGGGATTGTTGTTGATGAACTGCTGCAGCGCGGCGGTGGGCCGGCCGGTGGCGGGCGGCGTCCAGAGTTGGTAGCGCAGCAGCCAGTATTCCGGGTACATGCCCAGAGGGTCGGGCTTGGCTTGCGGCACCAGCGCGCCCAGGACCGACCATTGCTTGCGGTTCATGGCCTCGCGCGCGGCGACCACGGCGGCCAGCGCCGGCGTGTCGGCCGTGGGAGGCAGGCCCGCCAGCACCGCCGGCGGCACCGAGATCACGGGCTGCGCGGCCTGGACGGCGGGCTGCGGCTGGATGTTGACGGCCGCGCTGCGCTGTTGCGCGTCCACCGGCGCGCAGGCCGCGGTGAAAAGCGCCACCAGCGGCAACCATCGGCGCAGGCCGGACCCGGCCTCGGCGGCGATGCGCTCGGTTTTCTGATACCGTCCGGGTTGGAGAGTCTGTGTCATGCCCTGCCCCTCATGCACGGGCCATGCCGCAAGCCCGCCTGCCGGCCGTCCGCATGCTGGCAATCCGCATGCCGGCCATCCGCACATCCGCCATCTTTGTCCATCCCCATCACAGCCACCGCATGACTACGCAAAATACTCCAGAGGATACCGCAGTCCAGCTACGCACGCGATTGCGGAAAATGCGCGCAGAACTGCCGGAAGACCAGCGCAGCCGCGGCGGCCTGCTGATGCGCGCCCGGCTGTTCACCTGGCTGAACGTGGCCCGCGACGAAGCCGTCCGCGCCGGCCGCCCGGCGCCCGCCACCGTGGCCGCCTTCTGGCCCATGGCGGACGAGCCCGACCTGCGCCCCCTGCTGCAGCAATGGGTCGATGGCGGCGTGGCGGTGGCGCTGCCGGTGGTGCGGGAACGCAACGCGCCGCTGGCGTTCCTGCCCTGGACGCCGGACGCCGAGCTTCGCGCCGGCCCCTACGGCATCCAGGAGCCGGTCCATGGCGCCGAAGTGCTTCCCGACGTGGTGCTGGTGCCGACCCTGGGCTATACCGAACACGGCGACCGCCTGGGCTACGGCGGCGGCTATTACGACCGCAGCCTGGCCGCCCTGCGCGAGCGCGGCCATCCGTTCATCGCGATCGGCATCGCCTGGAGCTGCGGCGAACTGGACCCGGGCTACCAGCCCGCGGCCCATGATTTCCCGCTGGACGCCGTGCTGACCCAGGACGGCTGGGTGCCCCAGGCACCGCTGGAACAGGGGGGAGCCGGCGGCACCACCCTGCACAGCTACCGGATGAACTGACGCACCAGCATCGCCCGGCGACTTGCACCAAAACGGTGCATGATGTAACATAGCGGGCTTCGGCCTCGATCCGAGGCCGCCGCAGTTCCCCGCCCGCAACCCCTACGCCCGCGGCATCAGCCCCCGGCGGATTGCGGCCCGTTCCGCCCCCTTCCCGCATTCCCGCCGCGCCTTGCGCGCGGCGCGCCCGGCGTCATGGCGCCTTTGCCTGCCGCCGCCCATCCGATGCAGCCGGCCGGCCTCCGCGCCCGCCGTTCTGCCGCCCCTTCCACCCCTCGGCGCGCGCCTCGTCCGCGCCGCGGCCGGCGCTTGCGCCATAAGCCCATTCCCGCGCGTCAACCGACACGGGGATGGCGTTCCAACGTCCTTGGGAGGATATTGTCCCAAGAGGTCCCCGCTCCGGCAAAGCTGGCACGCGGGTTGCTTGTTTCGCAGGGGCCGCGCGCCAGCCGGCCGCCAGCACCAGTACCGGAGGAGCCATGAAGGACAGAACATCCCGTCCCGCCGCCTATGACGAAATGCACGACAGCACCGGCGGCATACGCTCCCATTACCAGGCCTTCGAGCGCTGGCATGCCGAGCAGTCCGCGGAGGCCATGGCCGTGCGCCGGCTCGAAGCGGACCTGAGCTTTCGCCGGGTCGGCATCACCTTCTCGGTCGCGGGCGACGCCGCCGGCACCGAGCGCCTGATCCCCTTCGACCTGATCCCCAGGATCATTCCCGCCGACGAATGGCGCCTCCTGGAAGCCGGCCTGAAGCAGCGCGTGCGCGCGCTGAACATGTTCATCCACGACATCTACCACGGGCACGACATCGTGCGCGCCGGCGTGGTGCCCGCCGAGCAGGTGTTCCTGAATGCGCAGTACCGTCCGGAAATGCAGGACGTGGACGTGGCCGAGGACATCTACTGCCACATCGCCGGCGTGGACATCGTGCGCGCCGGCGCGGGCGAGTTCTACGTGCTGGAAGACAACCTGCGCGTGCCCTCCGGCGTGTCCTACATGCTGGAGAACCGCAAGATGTCGATGCGGCTGATGCCCGACGCCTTCAGCCGCATCAAGGTGGAGCCGGTCGCGCACTACCCCGACCTGCTGCTGGACAACCTGCGCGAGGTGGCCCCGCACGGCGGCGACGATCCCACCGTGGTGGTGCTGACCCCGGGCATGTACAACTCGGCCTACTTCGAACACGCCTTCCTGGCCCAGCAGATGGGCGTGGAGCTGGTCGAGGGCCAGGACCTGTTCGTCGAACAGAACACCGTCTACATGCGCACCACGCAAGGCCCCCGCAAGGTGGACGTGATCTACCGCCGGCTCGACGACGACTTCCTCGACCCCCTGTCGTTTCGCGCCGATTCCGCGCTGGGCGTGCCCGGCCTGCTGTCGGTGTACCGCGCCGGCCGCGTCACGCTGGCCAACGCCATCGGCACCGGCATCGCGGACGACAAGTCCACCTACCTGCACGTGCCGGACATGATCCGCTTCTATCTGGGCGAAGAGCCGGTGCTGTCCAACGTGCCGACCTGGCGCTGCAGCCGGCCCGAGGAACTGTCGCACGTGCTGGCCCACATGCACGAACTGGTGGTGAAGGAGGTCCACGGCTCGGGCGGCTACGGCATGCTGGTGGGCCCCTCGGCCTCGCGCGCGGAGGTCGACGCCTTCCGCGAGCGGGTGCGCGCCAATCCCGCCAACTACATCGCGCAGCCCACGCTGGCGCTCTCCACGGTGCCGACCTATGTGGAATCCGGCGTGGCGCCGCGCCACGTGGACCTGCGCCCGTACGTCCTGTGCGGCAAGGATATCCGGACCGTGCCCGGCGGCCTGTGCCGCGTGGCGCTGACCGAAGGTTCGCTGGTCGTCAACAGCAGCCAGGGCGGCGGCACCAAGGACACCTGGGTACTGGAGGACTGAACATGCTGAGCCGAACCGCCGACAACCTGTTCTGGATGTGCCGCTACACCGAGCGCGCCGAGAATACCGCCCGCATGCTGGACGTGAACCTGCAGATGTCGCTGCTGCCGCAAGACGCGCAGACGCGCGAAGGCTCGTGGCTGGGCGTGCTGCGCATCTCCGAGCTGCAGGGCCTGTACCAGCAGAAATACGCGACCATTTCGCCGCACGACGTGCTGGAATATATGGTGCGCGACCCCGAGAATCCGTCTTCCATCTTCTCCTGCATGCGCGCGGCCCGCGAGAATGCGCGCGCCGTGCGCGGCAGCCTCACCACCGAGGTCTGGGAAACGTACAACACCACCTGGCTGGAACTGCTGAAACACCTGCATACCGGCCTGCTGGAGCGCAATCCCGGCGAATTCTTCGAATGGGTGAAGTTCCGCTCGCACCTGGCCCGCGGCGTCACCATCGGCACCATGCTGCAGGATGAAGCCCTCTATTTCCTGCGCATCGGCATGCACCTGGAACGCGCCGACAACACCGCACGCATGCTGGACGTGAAATTCCACGAGCGCGACGGCAACGGCCATGAGCGCGCCGAACCTGCCGGCGCCGCGGCGCTGCAAAGCGAGTTCTACCGCTGGTCGGCGCTGCTCAGCTCGGTGTCGGGGCTGGAGATCTACCGCAAGGTGTACCGCGACGTCATCACCCCGGACCGCGTGGCGGAACTGCTGATCCTGCATGGCGACATGCCGCGCTCGCTGCTGGCCACGATGCGGGCGGTGGCCGACGACCTGGCGCGCGTCTCCAACCAGCGCTCGACCGAAACCGAACGGCGCGCCGGCATGCTGTGCGCGGAGCTGCAATACGGCCGCGTAGAGGACATTCTGGCCAGCGGTCTGCACCAGTACCTGGACCATTTCCTCGACCGCATCAACGACCTGGGCAACCGGATCAGCCAGGATTTCCTGGTGCCGCTGTCGGCCTAGGGCCTGTTGATATTCATACGGAGGCAGGAATGAAACAGCTCATCACGCATCTCACGCACTACCGCTACACCGCGCCTGTCACCTACAGCATCCAGACGCTGCGCCTGACGCCCCGCGACGACGAGCACCAGCGCGTCCTGCGCTGGCACATCGAGGCCCCCGGCGCGCTGGAAAAACAGGTGGACGCCTACGGCAACATCACCCATACGCTGACGCTGAACCATCCGCATACCGACATCGAGCTGCGCGTAACCGGGCAGGTGATGGTGGCGCCGCTTGCGCGCGGCCTGCTGGGCGGCGAGGACAGCCGGCTGCCGGTGCACGCCTACTGCGTGCAGACGCCGCTGACGCAGGCCGACGATACGGTCATGGCGTTCGTGCGCGCAGCGCTGCCCGGCGGCCTGAATACGCCCGACGACGTCCTGGCGCTTGCCACCGCCGTCAGCGACCGCGTCGCCTACGAGCCCGGCACGACCGACGTCACCACCGCCGCCGCCCAGGTGCTGGCGATGGGCCACGGCGTCTGCCAGGACCATGCCCACCTGTTCCTGGCCTGCGTGCGCGGCCTGGGCGTGCCGGCCCGCTACGTCAGCGGCTACCTCTACACCACCGCCGAGCACGCGGCCAGCCACGCCTGGGCGGACGTGTGGCTGGCCGGCATCGGCTGGACCAGCGTGGACATCACCAACCGCCAGTTCGCCTCGGACTGCCACTGCCGGCTGGCGGTGGCCCGGGATTACGACTCGGCCTCGCCGGTGCGCGGCGTGCGCAGCGGCGGCGGCGAGGAATCCATGGAGGTCAGCGTGCAGGTACAGACGAGCGCCCAGCAGTAACATTCGCCAGGCCGCGCCGCAATACAATGCGGCGTGGTTTCCCCAATTTCCGATCATGACCTACTGCGTAGCAGCCCGCCTTGATTCCGGCCTGGTCTTCCTGTCCGATTCCCGCACCAATGCCGGGGTCGACCAGATCAGCGTCTTCCGCAAAATGACCGTCTTCGAGCGTCCGGGCGACCGCGTGATGGTGTTGATGACTTCCGGCAACCTGGCGGTGAGCCAGGCCGTGCTGAACGCGCTGACGCGCCAGAATGCCGAAGGCGGCGAGACGCTCTGGAACGCGCCCGACATGTTCGAGGCCGCGCACCGCGTCGGCGCCGCCGTGCGCGAAGTCTTTCACCGCGAGGCCCCGGCCCTGCACGAGCAAGGCGTGGATTTCAACGTCAACCTGATCTTCGGCGGCCAGATCGGCCCGGAGCGCTGCCGGCTCTTCCAGGTGTACGCCGCCGGCAACTTCATCGAGGCGGGCCAGGAATGCCCGTATTTCCAGATCGGCGAGGCCAAGTACGGCAAGCCCATCCTGGATCGCGTGCTGCGGCCGGACACGTCGCTGGACGAGGCCGCCAAGTGCGCGCTGATCTCGATGGACTCCACGCTGCGCTCGAACATTTCCGTGGGCCTGCCGCTGGACCTGCTGGTCTACGACACCCACGCGCTGCGCGTCACGCATTTCGCCAGCATCGACGAGCACAACGAATACTTCCGCATGATCCGCGGCACCTGGGGCGAACGGCTGCGGCAGGTCTTCGCCGAAATCCCCGATCCGCTGTGGACCAGCCCCGAAGACCCCGTCTCGCTGGTGCCCTCCGGCCGGGTGCACCAGCCGCTGCGCGCCGAGCCGGTGAACGAGCCCGGTCCGAGCTATCCGGCGCCGCAGGTGCTGGCCGAGGACCCCGGCAAGGACCAGGCCGCCTGAAGCACGAGGCTCCCGGGCCGCGCAAGCACGCGTAAACCCGGCTTTCCGCCAGCCGAAGCCCGGCTTGCGAAACCGCGAATTCTCATTCCTGGCGTGTCGGCCGACACTAGACGGCACAACCACAGGAGTGAGACATGCCCCCTATTTTCGCGCGCGCGGCGAAATCCGCCGCCTGGCCGGTCCTGGCCCTGTCGTGCCTGGCTTTCGGCAACGCATCCGCGCAAGGCACCTATCCCAACCATCCCATTTCGCTGGTCGTGCCCTTCGCGGCGGGCGGCCCCACCGACGTGGTGGCCCGCAGCCTGGGCGCCTCCATGTCGAAAACGCTGGGCCAGAGCATCGTCGTCGAAAACCGCACCGGCGCGGGCGGAACCCTGGCGTCCACGCACGTCGCGCGCGCCGCGCCCGACGGCTATACCTTCCTGATCCACCACAACGGGATGGCCACCGCGCCCGCCCTCTACCGCAAGCTGCCCTTCAATCCGCTGACCGATTTCGCCTACGTCGGCCAGGTGGCGGACGTGCCCATGACGCTGCTCGGCCGCAAGGACCTGCCCCCCGGCGACATGCCGGCGTTCATCAAGTACGCGCGCGAGAACGGCGACAAGGTCAACCTGGCCAACGCCGGCCTGGGCGCGGTGTCGCAGCTATGCGGCATGCTGCTGCAGGAATCGCTGGGCGCGCAGTTCACCACCGTGCCCTACGCGGGCACGGCCCCCGCGCTGACCGCGCTGCTGGGCGGCCAGGTGGACGTGCTGTGCGACCAGACCACCCAGACCATCCCGCACATCAAGGCGGACCGGGTCAAGCTCTATGGCGTCACTACGCTGGACCGCATCCAGGCCCTGCCCGACACGCCGACCCTGCAGGAAAGCGGCCTGAAGGGCTTCGAGGTCAAGGTGTGGCATGGCGTCTATGCGCCCAAGGGCACCCCGCCGGAAGCCATCGCCAAGGTCAACGCGGCCCTGCGCGCCGCGCTGAAGGACCCTGTCTTCACGCAGAAAATGACGGAACTGGGGGCCGAGATCGTGCCTGAATCCAAGCAAACGCCCGAAGGCCTGCAAACCTGGCTGCAGACCGAAGTCGACAAATGGGGCGGCATCATCCGCAAGGCGGGGGTGTACGCGGACTGAGGCGCGGAGGGCAGCGGCTGTTGCCGCTGCCCGTTCATGAATATATATTCGCGTGCATGAGTACGAACGACGTAAAAAGCGCGAGGCGCGTGCTGGACATCCTGCAATTCTTCGCGGCCACGCAGGCCCCCGCCACCCTGTCGCAGATCTCGGCCGGGCTGGGCATCCCCAAGTCCAGCTGCCTGGCCTTGCTGGACACCCTGGAGGGCGATGGCTATGCGCACCAGACTGCGGGGCGCTATTACCTGACCCGCCGTTGGCTGAACGAGGCCCGTACCGTCGCCGAGCACGACCAGCTGACCACGCGCATCCGGCCCACGCTGGAAGCGCTGCGCGACGAGCTGGGTGAAACGCTGATCCTGGCGCAGCGGTCCGGCGACCACGTGGTTTATCTCGACGTGGCCGAACCCGACCGCATCGTGCGGTTCACGGCCAGGGTGGGCCAGCTCAAGCCGCTGCACGCTTCCGCTTCCGGGCGCGCGCTGCTGGGCGCCATGGCGCCGGCCGAGCGCGAAGCGCTGGCCTCCCGCCTCAGCCTGGACCGCTACACCAGCCAGACCGTCAAAACCCACAAGCAATTGCTGCGGCTGATCGAAACCGAGGCCACGCGAGGCTGGCACGTGAACCTGGCCGAACACCAAGCCGACACGCTATCGGTCGCCGCGCCCCTGGTGCTCTACGGCACCGTGCTGGCGCTCGTCGTGGGCGCGCCGCTGGATCGTTCCGCCGCCAAGGCCGACGCCATCGGCCAGACCCTGCTGGCGGCCGGACGGCAGCTTGCGCAACGCATCGACGGTCCGGCCGTCTCGCCCGCGAAGTAAATCCCCCGAAGGCGCCCTGCCTCGGGCGCCTTCTCCGGCTTGACGCCGCCCCTGTTCCATCCCCCCTTTGCTCCTACGCCTCGCCCCGCGAGCGGCGACGCCCTGCACGTCCGTTCCTTGCGGCAGGGCTTGCGGGTTTACACCAAGCAAAAATCGTTGCCGGCCATCGTTCATATCTATAAACTTTTGTTCAAGAGTAAGAACGCATTCGACAATTGTCCGTCGAGGCGGCGCCAACCCCGGGCTGCCGCCCGGCGCGCTACCCAGAAGGAAGGAAGATGGCTGGCCTCTATTACGAACAGTTTTCCGCCGGGCAGGCGTTCGAGCATGCCTGGACCCGCACCCTGACCGAGATGGACAACGTGCTGTTCAGTTCATTGACGATGAACGTGCAGCCGCTGCACCTGGACGCGCACTTCGCCGCGCAGACCGAATTCGGCAAGCCGCTGGTCAACAGCCTGTTCACGCTGGGCCTGCTGATCGGCATGACCGTCAACGACACCACGCTGGGTACCACGGTGGCCAACCTCGGCATGACCGACGTGGCCTTCCCCAAGCCTGTTTTCGCGGGCGACACCCTGCACGTGCGCACCCGCGTGCTGTCGATGCGCGAAAGCCGTTCCCGGCCCGATGCGGGCATCGTCGAGTTCGAACACACCGCGCTGAACCACCGCGACGAAGTGGTCGCCGTCTGCAAGCGCTCGGCCTTGATGCGCAAGCGGCCCTAGGAACTCCGCCATGACCCGATCCCTGCTGTTCGTGCCCGGCGATTCCGCGCGCAAATTCGACCATGCGGCCGCCAGTACCGCCGACGCGCTGATCCTGGACCTGGAAGATTCCGTCGCGCCCGACCGGAAGGCCGAGGCCCGCATGGAGGTCCGCGCCATGCTGGAACGCGGCGCCGCCGGCAAGCCGCTGTGGGTGCGCATCAATGCGCTCGACGGCTGCGATGCCCTGGCCGACTTGGCCGCCGTGATTCCGGCCGCCCCCTACGGCATCGTGCTGCCCAAATGCACCGGCCGCGAAAACATGCGGCAGCTGTCGCACTACCTCGATGCGTTCGAGGCCGCGGCCGGCGCCATCCCGGGCGCCACCCGCATCCTGGCCATCGTCACCGAAACCGCGCAATCGCTGTTCGGCCTGCACGACTACCGCGGCGCCACGCCCCGCCTGTGGGGCCTGGCGTGGGGCGCGGAAGACCTGGCCGCGGACGTCGGCGCGCTGCTCAACCGCGACGTGGGCCGCTATACCGAACCTTTCCGCCTGGCGCGCTCGTTGTGCCTGATGGCGGCCGCGGCGGCGGGCGTGCGCGCCATCGACACGGTCTGCGTCGAACTCGATGCGCCCGAAGTATTGGCCGACGAGGCCAGCGAAGCGTTCCGCGACGGCTTCGTCGGCAAGATGGCGATCCATCCCCGCCATGCCGACGGGATCAATGCGGCACTCTCGCCCGACGAAGGCCAGTTGCGATGGGCGCGGGCCGTCATCGCCGCATTTGCCGGAAATCCGGGCGCGGGCACGCTGCGGCTGGAAGGCAAGATGATCGACCGGCCCCACCTGCGCCTGGCGCGCCGGCTGCTGGGGGAGGACTGATCATGCCCGGACCGCTGCACGGGATACGAATCATCGACATGACCAGCGTCGGAATGGGCCCCATGGCCACCCAGATGCTCGGCGACATGGGCGCGGACGTGATCAAGATCGAGTCGGCGGAGGGCGATGTGTTCCGCCACGTCACCCCCCAGCGCCATGCCGCCATGAGCCATACCCACCTCAACCTGAACCGCAACAAGCGCAGCGCCGTGATCGACGCGAAGACCGCCGAGGGCCGGGCGCAGCTCGATGCCCTGATCGGCGGCGCCGACGTGTTCATCTCGAACATGCGCGCCCCCGCCATGCGCCGCCTCGGCCTGGACTACGCGACGCTTTCGGCGCGCTTTCCCGGCCTCGTCTATTGCGCCTGCTATGGCTATTCGGAAGCGGGTCCGTATGCCGGGCGCGCCGCCATCGACGACACCATCCAGGCCGCGTCCGGCATGGCGTGGCTGCAGGGCGGCGCGGGCGCCGGCGCTCCCCGCTACGTCAATTCCGTGGTCGCCGACAAAGTGGTGGCCCTTTACGTGGCCAACGCGGTAACCAGCGCGCTGTTGGCACGCGAGCGCGGCGCCGGCGGCCAGGCGGTCGAAGTGCCGATGTTCGAATGCATGGTCGCCTTCCTGGCGCCGGAGCATCTGGCCGGCCTGACGTTCGTGCCGCCGGAAGGCCCGGCCGGCTATGCGCGCCTGCTCAACGAATACCGTCGCCCGTTCCGCACGCGCGACGGCTACATGAGCGTGGTGCCCTACACCACGCCGCAGTGGCAACGCTTCTTCGCCCTGGCCGGACACCCGGACATGGCGCAAGACCCGCGCTACCTGACCCTCAACAGCCGCAGCCGGCATTTCCCCGAGCTGTACCGCTACGTCGAGACGGTGCTGGCCGAACGCACCACGGCGCAATGGACCGGGCTGCTGGCGACCGCGGATATCCCGTTCGCGCCGGTCAACGGCTTCGAGGAGCTGCTGACCGATCCGCACCTGCGGGCTACCGGCTTCTGGCACGAATCGGAACACCCCACCGAAGGGCGCCTGGTGCAGGCCGGGCTGCCCGTCAGGTTCAGCCGCACGCCCGCCGACATCCGGCGGCATCCGCCCGGGCTGGGCGAGCACACCGCCGAAATCCTGGCGGAAGCCGGCGCCGGGCGGAACCGCTGACGCCACGAGACAAGCATGAGGAGACAACCATGAAAACAACGACCCGATCCGCCGTCATCGCGGCCGCGCTGTGCCTGCCCGCGCTGGCCGGCGCCGCGGACTATCCGCAGGCGGACAAGCCCATCCACTTCGTCGTCGGCTTTCCGGCCGGCAGCACCATCGACAACGTGTCGCGCGTGGTGGTGGACGATATCCGCGCCCGCACCGGCGCGCAGATCATCGTCGAGAACAAGCCCGGCGCGCTGGGCGTGCTGGGCGTGGACACCGTGGCGCGGGCCGCGCCCGACGGCTACACCATGATGCCGAGCTCAAGCGCCACCAGCTCGTCGGGCCCCTACCTGTCCAAGGCGTTCCAGCGCTACGACGCCATCAAGGACTTCACCCAGGTCGGCCGCGTGGTCCGGTTCGACGTCGTGATCGTCACGCGCGCCGCCGGCAAGCACGGCGACGCCCGGCAACTGGTGGCGGCGGCCAAGGAGAAGCCCAACGCCGTGACGAGCGGCTACGGCTCGGGAACGGGCCAGGTCGTCGCGGCCGCCTTCAGCCGGGCCGCGGGCGCCGAGGTGCTGGGTGTGCCGTACAAGGGCCAGCCGGCCGCGGTGACGGACCTGCTGGGCGGGCGCATCGATTTCGTGGCCGCCGACCTGGGAGCGGTGCTGCCGCAGATCCGCGCGCAGAACCTGAATGCCGTGGCCCTGGTATCCAGCAAGCGCTCGACCATCCTGCCGGCCGTACCCACGGCCCAGGAACTGGGCATGGGCAGCCTCGACCTGACAGGATGGATCGGCGTGGCCGGCCCCGCCGCCCTGGCGCCCGGGGCCGCGAAGTGGTGGTCCGACCAGTTGACGGCGACGATGCGCGACCCCGCCGTGCAGGAACGGCTGCGCGCGATGGGGATGGAGCCGGACCTGGCCGTGGGCGACCCCCTGCAGCAATTCGTAAAGGCGCAATACGACGCCTGGGGACAACAGATCCGCCAGGCGGGCATCCAGCCGGAATAGGCGCCCCTCGGCGAGCAGCAAAAAGCCCACCCTCGCGGGTGGGCTTTCTACGTCTGCCCGGCGGCGGGCTGGCGCGTGGCGCTTACGCCTGCAGCGACAGTTCCTTCCACACCGCCATCGGCGCTTCCGCGTGGTTCAGCGTGTAGAAGTGCAGGCCCGGCGCGCCGTTGTCCAGCAGCGTCTGGCACAGCTCGGTCACCACGTCCACGCCGAAAGCGCGGATGGAAGCCTTGTCGTCGCCGAACTCCGCCAGGCGCAGGCGGATCCAGCGCGGCACTTCGGCACCGCACATTTCCGAGAAACGCAGCAGCTGCGTGTGGTTCGTGATGGGCATGATGCCCGGCACGATGGGCACGGCCACGCCCTTGGCCTGGGCGCGGTCGACGAAGTCGAAATAGGCGTCGGCGTTGAAGAAATACTGCGTGATGGCGGCATCGGCGCCCGCCCGCACCTTGCGCACGAAATGGTCCAGGTCGGCCGAGGGGTTGGCCGCCTGGGGGTGCATTTCTGGGTAGGCGGCCACTTCGATGTGGAACCAGTCGCCCGTTTCCTCGCGGATGAACGACACCAGTTCGTTGGCGTAGCGCAGTTCGCCCGCGTCGCCGCCCATGCCCGAAGGCAGGTCGCCGCGCAAGGCGACCACGCGCCGCACGCCTTCGTTTTTGTAGGCTTGGAGGATGTCCCGCAGGTCCTGGCGGCTGGAGCCGACGCACGACAGGTGCGGCGCCGCATCGCAGCCCAGGTTGCGCAGCGTGCGCACGGCATCCGCCGTGCCGGCGCGGGTGGAACCGCCGGCGCCGAATGTCACGCTGACGTACTTGGGCTGGATGGCCAGCATCTGCTTGGCCGCGCGCACCAGCCGTTCTTGGCCGGCCAGGTCGCGCGGGGGAAAGAATTCCAGACTGAATGCTGGGGAAATCGAATCAGACATTATCAGTTATCCATGGCGCCACGCGCATCGCATGAAACGGGCTCCTCCCCATCGGGATGCCGCGGAGCCGGCTTTGCCGGCCCGCTGGCATGCCCCCTGGAGGGGGGAGCGCGCAGCGCTTCGGGGGTGAGCCCTAACTACATTCAGGGAATCAGCTTGGTCAGCAGGCCGGAGATGATGCTGTACAGGATCGCACCGCCCACGGCCCACCAGAACCCGTTGACCTGGAAGCCCTTCAGCACGGAGCCGACGAACCAGAACAACAGGGCGTTGATGACGATGAGGAAGAGACCGAGGGTGACGATCGTGATGGGCAGCGTGAGCAGCACCAGCACCGGCTTGACCAGCATGTTCACCAGGCCCAGCACCAGCGCGGCGATGAGCGCCGATCCGAAGCTGGCCACCGTGATGCCCGGCAGCAGGTAGGCAACGGCCAGCAAGGCCACCGCGTTCAGGATCCAGACGAGTATCAATGCCATGTTCGACCTCCTGTTTTGAGTCCGGCGGCCCCGCGGACGTCATGCAATCGCGAGGGGGCTCCGCGGACCGGAAAGCCCGCGCCGACATGGCGCGGCACTTTCCTATTTTGCTACAACCATCAATAGCGGTAGTGGTTGGGCTTGTAAGGGCCCTCGACCGGCACGCTGATGTAGTCGGCCTGGTCCTTGCGCAGCGTGGTCAGGTTCACGCCCAGCTTCTTGAGGTGCAGGCGGGCGACCTTCTCGTCCAGGTGCTTCGGCAGCACGTAGACCTGGCCGGACTGGTAGGCCTCGTTGCGCGTGAACAGTTCGATCTGGGCGATCGTCTGGTTGGCGAACGACGAGGACATCACGAACGAGGGGTGGCCGGTGGCGCAACCCAGGTTCACCAGGCGGCCCTGGGCCAGCAGGATGATGCGCTTGCCGTCCGGGAAGATCACGTGATCGACCTGCGGCTTGATCTCTTCCCACTGGCAGTCGGCCAGGCTGGCGACGTCGATTTCGTTGTCGAAGTGGCCGATGTTGCACACGATCGCCTGGTCCTTCATGGCGGCCATGTGCTCACGCGTGATGACGTGGTAGTTGCCGGTGGCGGTGACGAAGATGTCGCCGTGCGCGGCGGCTTCGTCCATCGTGACGACCTTGAAGCCTTCCATGGCGGCCTGCAGGGCGCAGATCGGGTCGATTTCGGTGACCCAGACTTGCGCGCGCAGGGCGACCAGCGCCTGGGCGCAGCCCTTGCCCACGTCGCCGTAGCCGGCCACGACGGCGATCTTGCCGGCGACCATCACGTCGGTGGCGCGCTTGATGCCGTCCACCAGCGATTCGCGGCAGCCGTACAGGTTGTCGAACTTGGACTTGGTGACCGAGTCGTTGACGTTGATGGCGGCAAACGCCAGCTCGCCCTTCTGCGACATCTGGTAGAGGCGATGCACGCCGGTGGTGGTTTCTTCCGTCACGCCCTTGATGAGCGCCAGGCGGGTCGAGTACCACTTGGGATCGCGCTTGAGCGTTTCCTTGATGGCGGCGAACAGGATGCGCTCTTCGTCGCTGCCCGGATTGGCCAGCACCGAAATGTCCTTTTCGGCCTTGGTGCCCAGGTGCAGCATCAAGGTGGCGTCGCCGCCGTCGTCCAGGATCATGTTGGCGTTTTCGCCATTGGGCCATTCGAAGATCTTGTGCGTGTACTGCCAGTACTCTTCCAGCGTCTCGCCCTTGACGGCGAAGACCGGCGTGCCCGACGCGGCGATGGCGGCGGCGGCGTGGTCCTGCGTGGAGAAGATGTTGCACGAAGCCCAGCGCACTTCGGCGCCCAGGGCCACCAGCGTTTCGATCAGCACGCCGGTCTGGATGGTCATGTGCAGGCTGCCGGCGATGCGGGCGCCCTTGAGCGGCTGCTGGGCGGCGAATTCCTCGCGGATGGCCATCAGGCCGGGCATTTCGGTTTCGGCGATGGCCAGCTCGCGGCGGCCCCAGCCGGCCAGCGACAGGTCGGCGACGATATAGTCGGAGAAGGATTTGTCAGTCACAGCGTTCATGGTGTGTAGGCTCCACGTGAAATACGAACGGCGCGCAGGATGGCCGGACAACGCGAATACACCACGACAGTCGAGTGCTCGCCTTTCCCGCCATATGCGACAAAGGTGAGCGCCGTTGCTGTAGCGCCGCGCAAGGCGCGCCGCTTGAACAAGGATTCCTGAGCCTGGCGAGCCGGGTTCCGCGGGCAGTGTGTGCCACGCGAACCGCAGGGTCGTCGCAACGCTCCTCAGGATTGCCGGGCATTGTACCCGGTAACCGGCCGACGGGCAGCATGCCTTATCGGCCATTTCCGCGTCGGGCGGCCTCCAGCGTGTACGTTCCCTCCGGCACGCAGGACACGTCCGCGTCGGCCGCGCCGTGGGCGGTGCCGTCCAGCGGCACCAGCGCCGCCAGCAGGTCCGACGCCACGGCATCCCAGCTGCGGGTCAGCGCGTGCTCGCGCACCGCGTGGCGGTCCAGCGACAGCGCGGCGCGGCAGGCATGGGCCAGGTCCTCGTCGAGGAAGCCCGTCGCCCCCTGCGTCACCACCGCCAGCGGCGCCTCGCTGCGGAAGGCGGCCACCGGGGTGCCGCAGGCCATGGCTTCCAGCATCACCAGGCCGAAGGTATCCGTCAGGCTGGGGAACACGAACACGTCGGCGCCGCCGTACAGCGCCGGCAGCGCGCCGTCCTGCTGCATGCCCGTGAAGATCGCATCGGGAAAACGCTTTTTCAGGCGCGCCTCGTCCGGCCCGCCGCCCACGACCACCTTGCTGCCCGGCAGGTCCAGCGACAGGAAGGCATCCAGGTTCTTCTCGCGCGCCACCCGCCCCACGCTCAGGAATACGGGACGGGGCAGGCCCTCGAAAGCCGCGCTGGGGCCGGGCTGGAACTTGCGGGGATCCACGCCGCGCGACCAGATGCTCAGGTTGGCCAGGCCGCGCCGCGCCAGGATGTCGCGCACCGTGGGCGTGGGCACCAGCACGCGCTGCGACGGCCGGTGGAACCAGCGCAGGTAGCGCCAGGGCAGCGCCGCCGGGATGCCCATGCGCGCCTGCAGGTAGTCCGGGAACAGGGTATGGAACGAGGTCGTGAAGCGCCAGCCCCGCGCCAGCGCCATGCGGCGCGCGGCCAGGCCCAGCGGCCCTTCGGTGGCGATGTGCAGCGCGTCCGGCACGATGTCTCCCAGGATCCGGCGCAGTTGCCGGCCCGGTTGCAGGCAGAGGCGCAGGTCCGGCTCGGATGGCGCCGGCACGGTCCGGCTGCCCTGGGGATTCACCACGATCAGCTCGTGGCCCCATTCGCCGAGGATCTGCTGCATGGTCGTCCAGGTGCGGACGACCCCATTGACTTGCGGATGCCAGGCATCCGTGACGAGGACGATGCGCATGATCGAGCCGGAAGTGGGCAATAGCGCGATTTAGCCCGCGCCATGTGACAAGCCCAAGACCGCCCGGCCGCGCCGCGCGGGAGGCGGCCCTTTCCGGCCCTCAGTTGTTGCGGCGGGGATACCCCTGCGCCTTGATGCGCACCCAGACTTCGCGCTTTTCCTCTTCGGTCATGAAGACCCAGTTGGCGACTTCCATGGCCGTGCGGCCGCAGCCGCGGCAGATTTCGTCGAACAGCGTGGAGCAGACCGCGACGCAGGGGGAATCCGTGGCCTTGAAGGCGCGTTGCGCGTCTTCGGCGGCAGGCAATTCGGACAGGTCGACGGTGTAGCGGTTCATGGGCGAAGGTTAACACTCGGAGTGCGTCCCCTTTTGGATGGCCCTACAGGGCGTCCAGGCTTGGTTGACAGCCGCTCCCCCCTGGCGCTATCGGCCCGGCGCCGCGTCCCAGCCGAAAAAGGCGCGCGCCTGCGCCAGCAGGGCGTCGGGGGATTCTTCCGCGAGGTAGTGCGCGCCCGCGAGCGGGCCGCCGGACGCGTCGTCCGCCACGGCGCGCCACAAGCCCAGCACGTCGAAATTCTTCCCCACGGCGCCCCGCTCGCCCCACAGCACCCGCAACGGCTGGCGCACGCGCTCGCCCGCGGCGCGGCCCGCGCGGTCATGCTCCAGGTCCAGCGCGGCGGAAGCGCGGTAGTCCTCGCAGATGCCCGTGGCCCAGTCGGGCAGCCGGGCGGCGCGCTCGTACTCGGCCATCGCCGCCTCGGAAAAATGCGCCAGCCCGCCGGGCCGTCCGCCCATCACCGAACGCAGATAGAAAACGGGGTCGCGCTCTATCATGGTTTCGGGCAGGGGCGCGGGCTGGATGAGCCAGAACCAGTGGTAATACGCCTGGGCGAAGGCGCGCGTCGTGCCTTCGTACATATCCAGGGTCGGCGCGATATCCAGCAGCATCAGGCGGGTGACGGCGTCGGGGTGATCCAGCGCCAGCCGATGCGCCACGCGCGCGCCGCGGTCATGCGCCAGCACCTCGAAGCTGGAATGGCCCAGGGCCTGCATCAGCCCGACCATGTCGGCTGCCATCTCGCGCTTGGAATACGCGGCGTGGTCCGCGCTGGCGGCGGGCTTGTCGCTGTCGCCGTAGCCGCGCAGGTCCGCCGCCACGCAGGTCCGGTGCCGCGTCAGTTCCGGCCATACGCGGTGCCAGATGGCGTGGGTCTGCGGATGCCCGTGGAGCAGCAGCATCGGCGGACCGGAGCCCTCGATACGCGCGGCGATCTCGATGCCGTTGGCGGCGATGCGGCGGATGGGAAGATCGAAGAAATCGGTCATGGGTCTCTCCTTGCGGGCTGCGCGGGCTTGCGCCGGCGCGAACCGTCGTTAGTCTGCAGCGCTGGCGTCCAGGCGGTCGCGCACCCGGCGCGCCACGTCCTTCATCCACGGATGGCGCGCCCAGTGGGCGGCCTCGAAGCGTTCCACCTCGTCCAGCCGCTGCAGCGACGCGCCCACCATATCCAGGCCCTGGACATACATGTGACGATGGCGCTCCGGCAGGCTGAAGCCGGCGCTCCAGCCGTCCGCCGCGCTCACGCGGCCGGCGGCCACGTCGATGCCCACGCGGTTCGTGGCCACCTCGGATACCCGGGCGAGCAGCGCGTCGACCTCCGCCGGCGCCAGGCTGACCAGCAGCAGGCCATTATTCACCGCATTGAAATAGAAAATCTCGCCGAAGCTGGGCGCGATCACCGCGCGGATCCCGAACTGCTGCAGGCCCCACACGGCATGTTCGCGGCTGGAGCCGCAACCGAAGTTCGGCCCGGCCACGAGGATGGATGCGCCGGCGTAGGCCGACCGGTTCAGCACGAAGTCCGGGCGCGGCGCGCCGTCGGCGTCGAAACGCAGGTCATGCAGCAGGCCCCGGTCCAGCCCCGACTTGTCGATGATGCGCAGGAACTGTTTCGGCATGATCTGGTCGGTATCCAGATTGGAAAAGGGCAAGGGCGCGGCCACGCCTTCAATGATCGGATTCATGCTTGCTGCTCCCAGGCGCGGACGTCGACGATGCGGCCAGCCAGCGCGGCGGCGGCGGCCATGGCCGGACTCATCAGGTGGGTGCGCCCCGCGCGGCCCTGCCTGCCTTCGAAGTTCCGGTTGGTGGTGGACGCGCAGCGCTCGCCCGGGCTCAGCACGTCATCGTTCATGGCCAGGCACATCGAACAGCCCGGCTGGCGCCATTCGAACCCCGCCTCGATCAACTGCGCGGCGATGCCCTCCGCCTCGGCCTGGGCGCGCACCGCCCCCGAGCCGGGCACCACCATGGCCCGCACGCCCGCCGCAACCTTGCGGCCGCGCGCAATACCGGCCGCGGCGCGCAGGTCTTCGATGCGCCCATTGGTGCAGGACCCGATGAACACGCGGTCTATCGGCAGGCCCGCGATGGGCGTTCCCGGCGCAAGGCCGACGTACGCCATCGCCTTCTCCAGCGCCAGGCGGGCCAGCGCGTCGGGCTCGGCCCGCGGATCGGGCACGACGCCGTCTATCGGCATGGCCTGGTCGGGGCTGGTGCCCCAGGTGACGAACGGCGCGATCGACGCGGCGTCCAGCACATGCTCCACGTCGAAGCAGGCATCGGCGTCTGAACGCAGTTCGGCCCAGCACGCGCGCGCTTGCGCCAGGCTCTCGCCCCGCAATTGCGGCGCGCGGGCGGTGACGTACGCGTCGGTGGTGGCATCGGGCGCGATCAGCGCCGCGCGGGCCCCGGCCTCGACCGTCATATTGCACAGCGTCATGCGGGCTTCGGCCGACAGCGCGTCTATCGCCTCGCCGCAGAACTCCACCGCATGCCCGCGCGCGCCCTGCGCGCCGATGCGATGCACCACGCAGATCACCAGGTCTTTCGCCGTCACGCCGAGCGACAGAACGCCGTCGACGCGGATGCGCATGTTGCGCGCCACTCGGTACACCAGCGTCTGCGTGGCCAGGATGTGCTCGACCTCGGAAGTGCCGATGCCGAAGCCCAGCGCCCCGAGCGCGCCGTAGGTCGTGGTGTGGCTGTCGCCGCACAGCACCACCATGCCCGGCAGCACCATGCCGTGCTCGGGCGCGATCACGTGTTCGATGCCTTGCAGCGGGTCGGTGGTGTCGAACAGCGCGATGCGCTGCGCCTCGCAATTGCGCTTGAGGTTGGTCGCCTGGCGGGCGGACGCCTCGTCGGCGATCACGCGCAGTGCCGCCGGCACCGGATGGGTGGGGATGATGTGGTCCACCACCGCCATCTGCTGGCCGGGCCGCAGCACCGCGCGCCCGCGCGCGGCCAGGCCGCTGAAGGCTTGCGGACTGGTGTATTCGTTCATGATGTGCAGGTCGACATAGAGCAGGACGTGCTCCTCGTCGATCCGGGCCACCTCATGGCTGGCCACCAGTTTGTCGTACAGCGTCATGCCGCGCATGTCTTGCATCCTGAAAATAATGCGCCCCGCGTGAGGCGCGTATCGAAAGCGGTTCAGTTGGCCTGGATGCCGGCGTCCTTGACGATGCCGGCCCAGCGCGTCATCTCGTCGGCGACCATGGCATCGGTCTTGTCGGGCGTGGAGATCAGCGGTTCGAAGCCTTCCTTGCCCATGCGCTGCGCGAGCTCCGGCGACTGCAAGGCCTGCGCCAGCTTGGCGTTCAAGGTATCGATCACGGGCTGCGGCGTGCCCGCGGGCGCGCTGATGACGAACCAGGTGTTGAACTCGTAGCCGGGCAGGCCGGATTCCGCGATGGTGGGCACATCCGGCAGCAGCGGCGACCGCGTCGTGCCGGTCACGCCCAGCGCGCGGAGCTTCTTGCCGTCCACCTGCGGCTTGGCCGCCGACAGCACGGGGAAACTCATCTGGACCTGGCCGCTGATGGTGTCCAGCATGGCGGGGCCGCCGCCCTTGTACGGCACGTGCAGGATCTGCGTGCGCGACACCGACTTGAACAGTTCCGCGGCCATGTGGAACGTGCTGCCCGTGCCCGCCGAACCGAAGCTCAGGTCGTTCGCCGGCCGGGCGCGCACATAGGCGAGGAGGTCGCTCACGTTGGCCACCGGCAGGCTGTTGGTCACCGTCAGCACGTGCTGAGACGTCCCGACCGTGCCCACCGAACGCAGGTCTTTCTTCGTGTCGAACGGCATGCTCTGGAAGAGCGCGGGGTTGATGGCCAGCGACATGGTGTTGATGGCGAGCGTGTAGCCGTTGGGTTCGGCGCGCGCCACGGCGGCCATGCCGATATTGCCGGAGGCGCCCGCGCGGTTCTCCACGATGACGCTCTGCCCCAGGGCACGGCCCCAGGCGTCGGATATCAGGCGCGCCGCGATGTCCACGCTGCCGCCGGGCGCGAACGGCACGATGAGCGTGACGGCGCGTTCGGGAAACGCGCCGGCGGCGATGGCCGTTCCGGTCCAACAGGATGCGACGGCAAGGGCCGCGCACAGGGCGCCGGCCGCGGGTTTGATCTTCATTCCTGGTCTCCTCGTGTGGCCGCGTTCTGCGGCTCTATGGTGGCGAGTCCAGTGTATAGGCCCATTGGATTCTTATAATTAATGATTAACAGAAAGCTTTATTAAATTTGATTTATAAATAGGCGTATGGACGCCCTATCGGATCTCGCTTTTTTCTCGCTAGTGGTCAAACACGGCAATCTGTCCGCGGCCGCCCGCGAACTGGGCCTGACGCCACCCGCGGTCAGCACGCGGCTGGCCAAGCTGGAGCAGCGCCTGGGCGTGCGGCTGCTGAACCGGACCACCCGCCGGGTCAGCGTCACGCAGGAAGGCGAGCTCTATCTGGCCGAGGGCGGGCGCATCCTGGCGGATCTCGAAGCCCTGGAACGCTCGGTGTCCAGCGCCCGGGCGCAACCGCAGGGCCTGCTGCGGCTGAATGCCACCTTCGGCTTCGGGCGCGCCCACATCGTGCCCGCGGTGTCGGACTTCGCCCGCCAGTATCCCGAGGTGGAAGTGCAGATGCGGCTGACCGACAGGCCGTTGAACCTGATCGAGGAAGGCTTCGACGTGGCCGTGCGCTTCGGCGACCTGCCGGACGCGCGCCTGACTGCCCGCAAGATCGCGTCGAACCGGCGGCTGCTCTGCGCCTCGCCGCGCTATCTCGACACCTACGGCGAGCCGCGCGCGCCGGGCGACCTGCAACGCCATCGCTGCATCGTGGTGCGCGAGAACGACGTGGCCTACGGCACCTGGCGGCTGGAGTCCGGCCCGCGCGCGGAAACCGTCAAGGTGCGCGGCCCGGTCAGTTCCAACGACGGCCAAAGCGCCCTGGAATGGGCGCTGGATGGACATGGCATCGTGATGCGCTCCGAATGGGAAACGGCCGCGCACCTGCGCGCGGGCCGCCTGCGCGTGGTGCTGCCGGACTGGCACACGCCGGCGGCCGACATCCACGCGCTGTATCCCGAACGGCTGAACCTGCCGGCCAAGACGCTGGCCTTCGTGGAATTCCTGTCGCAGCGTTTCGCCCGGCACCTGCGGGCCCCGGGTTCGGACGACGCGGTCTGGTAGCGCCCCCTCGCCCTTGGTGAACCGCGCCTAGACGGCGTCCGGTCCCAGGCGCGCGCCGGCCCGCAAGATGCCGCAACGCTTGTGCGCCCGCATCACCACGCCGACTTCGCTGTTCAGCACGCCGTCGAGTTCGCCCAGGCGGCGCGTCACCACGTCCCACAGATGCAGGCTGTCGCGGCACAGCACGTGCCAGAACAGCTGCGACGCGCCGCTGGTGCCGAACAGGCAGCGCGTGTTCGGATCCAGCGCCAGATGCGCCGCCAGCGCATCCACCGCCTGCGGCCGCACCTGCACGGAAATCACCGCCTCCACCGGGAATCCGACCAGCGCCGGCTCCACCTCCACGCGGAAACTCAGGGCGCGCCGCTCCACCATGTACTGCAACAGGCGCTGCGCGGTGGGCTCGCTGACGCCGGCCTGCTCGGCCAGTTCGGCCAGGCTGGCGCGGCCGTCGCGCATCAAGTAGGCCACCATGCGCTGCTCGGCATCCGTCAGGGCGGCAGGCGCCTGCGCCGCGGCGGGCTCGGCCGTGGTGTCCGCCGCCTGGGCCTGGATGCGCCACTGGCCGGCGCGCCGGAACGGCCGCAGCACCAGCCGCGCCTCCACGTGTTCCACGCCGGCAATGGATGGCAGCACGCGCGTCACCACGTCCGGCATGTCGGCCGCATCCGCCAGCGTCAGCTCGGCCATCAGGTCGGCCGAACCGGCCAGCGTGACCACCAGCTGGCTGATATCCAGCCGCGCCAATTGGTCCGCCACCTCCGGCACGTGGCCGGAACGGCAGCGCACCCAGGCGTGCAGCACCACGCCGCGGCCGGTGGCCAGGGGATCGGGCTCGGCGATGACACGCAAGGCGTCGGCATCCATCAGGCGCTTGATGCGGCGCGCGACCGTGCGCTCGGCGATGCCGGTCGCGGCGCCCAGCTCGCGCCAGGATGCGCGCGGGTCGGCCTGCAGCGCGATCAGACAGGCGAGATCGGTGTCGTCCAGCCCTGAGGCTAGGGGCTTACCCTTACTTGACGTGTCCATATTCATTAAATTAACGTTCGCGCATTGATAAAAACACAAAATTAAACGGTCTTTTTGACCAAAAATAAATTCTTATTTGAGGTTTCCATGAGCAGCACTTCAGCGCCCCTGCGCAAGCCGCAGAGGGCAGCCGCCTCGACCGGCACCGCGCCCGTCTCCCGCTCGCGCACCATCCTGGCCGGTAGTGTAGGCAATGCGGTCGAATGGTTCGACTGGACCATCTACGCGTCCTTCGCCATCTTCTTTTCCAGCCAGTTCTTCCCCGAAGGCAACGAAACCACGGCCCTCCTGGCGACGTTCGGCATTTTCGCCGTGGGCTTCTTCATGCGCCCGGTGGGCGGCTGGCTGCTGGGCATTTTCTCCGACCGCTACGGACGCAAGGCCGCGCTGGGCCTGACCATCCTGATGATGGCCGGCGGCTCGCTGATCATCGCCGTCACCCCCACCTACGCCACCATCGGCCTGGCCGCCCCGCTGCTGCTGACCGCCGCCCGCCTCCTGCAAGGCCTGTCGCTGGGCGGAGAGTATGCCTCGGCCACGACCTTCCTGGCCGAAATGGCGCCGTCGAACAAGCGCGGCTTCTATTCCAGCTTCGTGTTCTTCAGCGCGGCCGTGGGCATCCTGGCCGCCTCGGCCATCGGCTGGGTGCTGACCTCCACGCTGACCAAGGCCGACATGGCCGCCTGGGGCTGGCGCATTCCGTTCTTCCTGGGCGCCCTGGGCGGCCTGGCCGGCATGTGGATCCGCCGCTCGATCCCGGAAACCGAGGCGTTCTCCCACGCCAAGAAGGCCGGCGTCGAAAAGCAGCCGTTGCGCACCCTGCTGCGCGACCATCCGCGCGAAGTGCTGCGCATCGTGGGCTTCTCCATCCTGACCACGTTCGCGTTCTACATCTTCGTGGCCTACGTCCCCACCTACGCCATCCGCCAGGTGGGCGCCGATCCGAAGACCGCGTTTGCCGCCAACACCGTCGCGCTGATCGTATTCATGCTGGTGCAGCCGCTGTTCGGAATCCTGTCCGACCGCATCGGCCGCAAACCGCAGCTGATCTTCTTCGCCGGCGGCTACCTGGTGTTCTTCTATCCGCTGATGACCACGCTCGGCCCCTCGTTCGGCTCGATCCTGGCCGTGGAGCTGTTCGGCCTGGTGCTGTACGCCATGTACACGGCCATCGCGCCGGCCATCATGTCCGAGCAGTTCCCGACCAGCGTGCGCGCCGTCGGCATCGGCACGCCGTACAACCTGGTCGTGGCGCTGCTCGGCGGCACCACGCCTTACCTGCTGACCTGGCTGCAAAGCAAGGGCATGGAGCGCTGGTTCTTCTACTACGTGCTGGCGGGCGCCGTGATCACCCTGATCACCTTCATCCGCATGCCCGAGACCAAGGGCCAGGACCTGAAATAATCATGCCCGCACAAGACACCGCCCTGCATTTCCGAGAGGCCCGCGAACTCGCCCGCGCCATCCGCCAGCGCCAACTGAGCTCGCGCCAGGTCACCGTTCACTTCCTGGACCGCATCGAGCGCGCGCCCGCGCTCGGCGCCTACAGCGAGGTCACGGCGGAACGCGCGCTGGCCCTGGCCGACGCCGCCGACCGCCTGCTCGCGGCGGGCATCCTGCTCGGCCCCCTGCACGGGGTGCCGGTGGCGGTGAAAGACAGCGTGCAATGGGAAGGCGTCACGGCCAGCCTGGGTTCCAGCGCCCTGCGGGGCCGAGTCAGCGGCCAGACGGCCGCAGCGCTCGGCAAGCTGGCCGCGCAAGGCCTGGTCGTCCTGGGCAAGACCCGCATGACCGAATTCGCATTCGGGCTGTCGGGGCAGAACGCCACGCAAGGCACGGCGCGCAACCCCTGGGACGCGCAAACGGCGCGCGCGCCGGGCGGCTCGTCCAGCGGCGCCGGCGTGGCCGTGGCCGCGGGGCTGGCCCCCTTGGCGCTGGGCGGCGACACCGGCGGGTCCGTGCGCGCACCCGCAGCGCTCAACGGCGTGGTCGGCTACAAACCCTCCACCGGCGTCATCAGCCGGGCGGGCTGCCTGCCGCTGTCGGAAACGCTGGACGTGCTGGGCCCGATTTCGCGCAGCGTGACGGACGCCCGCCTGCTGACGCAATTGCTGGCCGGCCCCGACCTCGGCGACGACACCACGTTGGCGTTTCCGGCCAGCGCCATCGCCGCCTTGAACGAGCCCGCCGCGCGCGGCGCCGGTCCCGTGGCCGTGCTGCCCCCCGAGGCCTGGCCCGCGCCATTGGCCGATGCCGGCCTGCGGACCTGGCACCAGGCGCTGGAACAGCTGGCACGCGCCGGCTTCACGCCCACCCCCTGGCACCCGCCGGCGGCCCTGTCGTTCGAGCGCATGGCGCAAGACAATTCGCTGGTGCTGGCCTACGAGGCCTACCGCCACTACGGCGCGCTCGCCGAAGACCCCGCCCAGCCGCTGTGGGAGGTGGTGCGGGCCCGCATCGCCGCGGGCGGCCGGATCTCGCCTGCCGATTATGAAGCCGCCCTGTTGCGCCGCGCCGCCGACATGGCCGCCTTCGCGCAGGCCATGGCCGGCGTGGACGCATTGCTGATGCCGGCCTGCGACCAGGCCGCCCAGGCGCTGGATCCGGACGACACCCGCCACGCGGGGCTGGGCAAGCTGCTGCGGCCCGCCAACTTCCTGGGCTCGGCCGCCATCGCGCTGCCCGCCGGCTACGACGCCGAAGGCATGCCCATGGGCGTCCAGCTGCTGGCGCCCGCGGGCGCCGACGCCGCGCTGCTGGACTGCGCGGCCGCGCTAGAGCCCGTGCTGGCGCCGGCGGTTCGCCACCCGGACCTGTCGGCCTGGGGACTGTGATCCCGACGCCGCAATGAAATACGCCCCCGCAGCGCGGGGGCGTATTCCATTTGAAGCAAGGCGCGCTTACACGGCCTTCTTCAGTTCCTGCACCTTGTCCGTGGCTTCCCACGAGAACTCCGGCTCGGAACGGCCGAAGTGGCCATAGGCCGCGGTCTTCGTGTAGATCGGACGCAGCAGGTCCAGCATGTTCACGATGCCCTTGGGACGCAGATCGAAGTGTTCGCGCACCAGCTTGGCGATCTGGTCGTCGGGGATCACGCCCGTGCCTTCGGTGTAGACGGTGATGTTGATCGGCTCGGCCACGCCGATGGCATAGCTGACCTGCACCTGGCACTGGCGGGCCAGGCCGGCGGCCACGATGTTCTTGGCCACGTAACGCGCGGCGTAGGCGGCCGAACGGTCCACCTTCGAGGGATCCTTGCCCGAGAACGCGCCGCCGCCGTGCGGGCAAGCGCCGCCGTACGTGTCGACGATGATCTTGCGGCCGGTCAGGCCGCAATCGCCTTGCGGGCCGCCGATGACGAAGCGGCCGGTCGGGTTGACCAGGAACTTCGTCTTGGGCGTGATCAGGCCTTCGGGGAAGCTGGGCTTGATGATGTCTTCGATCACCGCTTCGCGGATGGTTTCTTGCGAAACTTCAGGCGAATGCTGGGTCGACAGCACCACCGTATCGACTTCCGCCGGGCGGCCGTCGATGTAGCGGAACGTCACCTGCGACTTGGCGTCCGGGCGCAGCCACGGCAGGCGGCCGTCCTTGCGCAGTTCGCTCTGGCGCTGCACCAGGCGGTGCGCGTACCAGATCGGGGCCGGCATCAGGTCGGGCGTTTCATCGCACGCGTAGCCGAACATCAGGCCTTGGTCGCCCGCGCCCTGGTTCAGGTAGTCTTCGGAACTGCGGTCCACGCCCTGGGCGATGTCCGGCGATTGCTTGTCGTAGGCGACGAGCACCGCGCAGCCCTTGTAGTCGATGCCGTATTCGGTGTTGTCGTAGCCGATGCGGCGGATCGTGTCGCGGGCGACCTGGATGTAGTCGACGTTGGCGGTCGTGGTGATCTCGCCGGCCAGCACGACCAGGCCCGTGTTGCACAGCGTTTCGGCTGCGACACGCGCGTTCGGGTCCTGCGTGAAGATGGCGTCGAGGATCGCGTCGGAAACCTGGTCGGCTACCTTGTCGGGATGCCCTTCGGAGACGGATTCGGAAGTAAAGAGAAAGTCGTTGTTGGCCACAGATGCGTCCTTACGTGCCCGGCATTGCCGGCGCATAGGTTCACGAGGCGCGTTGCACCTCGGACCGCATGCCTCTCGGCATACACTGATCTGGGCGCGACGCTTTAGCGGATTTGGCAAAGGCCGCGCAAAGCGCTACACCCTTGCCGTCGCCCCGCAAGTTGTCGGTTAACTCGGCGACTGCCGCTATTTTAAGCGAAAATGCCGTTCTGCTGCCGGCGCCGGGCCCCGTGCCCGTTTCCCGGCCCCAGACGCGCCTTCGCCAGCCCAACCCATCGCCGCATGCTGCTCTTCCTGTTCAGACTATTCGCCGCCCTTCCCCTCCCTGTCGCGCACGCCCTGGGGCGCCTCGCCGGGCGCGCGATCTACGCCTGGCCTGGCAAGTACCGGCGGCGGCTACAGGCCAACGCCGCCCAGGCCGGCTATCCGGCCCCGGCCTTCGCGCGCCGCGCGGCGGGCGAGATCGGCGCCATGATCCTCGAAAGTCCGCGGGTCTGGTTCCGCAACGAAGACAGCCTGTCCCGCGTGGTGTCGGACGACAACGACGTGGTGAGCGCGGCCCGCGCCGAAAACCGCGGCATCCTCTTCCTGACGCCGCACCTGGGGTGCTTCGAGATCACCGCCCGCTACCTGGCCCGCCAGATGCCCATGACGGTCATGTTCCGCCCGCCGCGCAAGGATGTCCTGGCCCCGCTGCTGGAAACCGCGCGCAACAGCTCGGCGGTCAATGCGGTGCCGGCCACCATGCAGGGCGTGCGCGAATTCGTGCGGGCGCTGCGCCGGGGCGAATCCGTGGGCATGCTGCCCGACCAGGCGCCCGGCGTGGGCGACGGCGTCTGGGCGCCCTTCTTCGGGCGCATGGCCTACACCATGACGCTGCCGGGCAAGCTGGCCACGCAGACCGGCGTTCCCATCATTCTCACCGCCGGCGAACGGCTGCCGCGCGGACGGGGCTGGCGCATCCACTACGTGCGGGTGCCCGAGCCGCTGCCGGCCGACGCCGAGTCGCAGGCGGCGCTGCTCAACGCCGCCATGGAAACGTTGATCCGCCGCTGCCCCGAGCAATACCTCTGGAGCTACAACCGCTACAAGACGCCGCGCGGGGCGCCCCCGGCGCCGGCCGCCGATACGGCCTCCACGGCGGGCTGAGCCCCGCCGCGCCCCCGCCCGTCGTCCCCCTGCTGACACCATGACTGATTTCAAAACGCGCGCGCTGGTCTCCCTGTTGAAATGGTTCGGCCGCATCAGGCCGTCGACCCGGCTGCGCATCGGCGCCTGCCTGGGCTGGCTGGCGCCGCGGCTGGCCAAATCGCGCGCGCGCATCGTCCGGCGCAACCTGGAACTGTGCTTTCCAGACCAGCCGGCCGCCGTGCGCGAACGCTGGCTGGCCGAGCACTTCCGCGCGCTGGCGCAATCCATCGTGGACCGCGGCGTGCTCTGGTACGGCGCGCCCGAAGCCGTCAAGGAAATGGTGACGCAGACCGGCAGCGACCGGATCAATGCGCTGACGGCCGAGGGCCGCTCGGTGATCCTGCTGGCGCCGCACTTCATCGCGCTGGACGCCGCGGCCACCCGCCTCACCATGGACGTGCCCAGCGCCGCCACCATGTACACCCCGCAAAGCGACCCCCACATCGACGCGGTCGTGGCCGCCGGCCGCGCCCGCTTCAACGAGGTTTTCCTGGTCAGCCGCAAGGACGGCGTGCGCGAATTGCTGCGCCACCTGCGCGCGCCCCGCCCCGTCTACTACCTGCCCGACATGGACTTCGGCCGCCAGGGCTCGGTGTTCGTGCCGTTCTTCGGCGTACCGGCCGCGACCCTGCTCGCCACGGCGCAGCTGGCCAAGAAGTGGAATGCCGCCGTCGTGCCCATCGTGGGTTTCTGGAATCCGGATACGGGCCGCTACCATGTGGATGTCCTGCCGCCGCTGGAGGATTTCCCCGGCGAAGGCTCGCTCGAAGACGCCACCGCCCGCCTCAACCGCGAACTGGAATCCTGGGTGCGCCGTTGCCCCAGCCAGTATTACTGGGTCCATCGCCGTTTCAAGACGCGGCCGCCGGGCGAGCCCAAACTCTACTGACCCGCCGGCGCGCCGCCCGCGCCCCAATATGGGCGATAATCCGGTGATGAACTGGAACTTCACCAAAATGCATGGCGCGGGCAACGATTTCGTCATGCTCGACGGAGTCCGCCAAACGATCGAAATGACGCCCGAGCGCGCCCGCGCGCTCGGCGATCGGCATTTCGGCATCGGCGCCGACCAGATCCTCGTGGTCGAACGCGCCACCCGGCCGGACGCCGACTTCCGCTATCGCATCTACAACTCCGACGGCAGCGAAGTCGAACATTGCGGCAACGGCGCCCGCTGCTTCGTGCGCTTCGTGCACGAGCAAGGCCTGTCCGACCGCAATCCGCTGCGCGCCGAAATCGCCACCGGCATCCTGGTGCTGGACGAAGCCGACGACGAGCAGGTCACCGTCGACATGGGCAGCACCCGCTTCGAGCCCGCCGCCCTGCCGTTCGACACCGACGGCCTGGCCTCCCGGCCCGAAGGCGACGACACGCTGTGGGAACTGCCGCTGGACGCGCCCGCGGGCCTGACTGGCGCCATCTGGATCTCGGCGGTGGCGATCTCCAACCCGCACGCCGTGCAGGTCGTGGAAAACGTCGATACCGCGCCGGTTTCCGTGCTCGGCCCGCTGATCGAAACCCATCCGCGCTTCCCGCGCCGCGTCAACGCGGGCTTCATGCAAGTGCTGGACCGGCACAACATCCGCCTGCGCGTCTTCGAACGAGGCGCGGGCGAAACCCTGGCCTGCGGCACCGGCGCCTGCGCCGCCGTCGCGGCCGGCATCCGCCGCGGCCTGCTCGACTCCCCGGTGCGCGTGCAAGCGCGCGGCGGCGTGCTGACCGTCGCCTGGAATGGCGAACAGCTCCGCATGACCGGCCCGGCGGAATCCGTTTTCACGGGGCAGGTCGACATCGACAAGCTCGTCTTCTCCATGGGGCTGAACCGATAAGCCATGACTGATACCGTTTTTACCGCCCAGGACATCGCGGGCTTTCTGCAAGAGAATCCCGGCTTTTTCGACGAACACGCCGACGTCTTCGCCACGCTGCAGGTGCCGCACCCGCACGGCTCGCGCGCCATTTCGCTGGGCGAGCGCCAGATCATGACGCTGCGCGAACGCAACCGCGAACTGGAATGGCGGCTCAACGAGCTCGTGCGCAACGCCACCGCCAATGAAACCATCGGCACGCACGTGGCCAAGTGGTGCAGCCGCCTGCTGTCGGAATGCGATCCGCAGCAAGTGCCCGGCGAGATCGCCCTGGGCCTGGCCGAGCAATTCGACCTGAACCACGTGGCCCTGCGCCTGTGGGACCTGTCCGAACTGCCCGAGACCGGCTATGGCGAGCCCGTCACGCAGGACGTGCGCACCTTCACCGACAGCCTCAAGGCGCCGTACTGCGGCACCGACACCGGCTTCG
Source organism: Achromobacter denitrificans NBRC 15125 (assembly GCF_001571365.1). Lineage (GTDB taxonomy): Bacteria > Pseudomonadota > Gammaproteobacteria > Burkholderiales > Burkholderiaceae_B > Achromobacter > Achromobacter denitrificans. The sequence continues at coordinate 96,185 of NZ_BCTQ01000023.1, forward strand.
AGGCCGCCGCCTGGCTGGACGCCAAGCCCAAGTCGCTGGCGCTGGTCCCCTTGCGCCTCGTCGCCGACGGCCCCGCCGTCGGCCTGCTGGTGCTGGGTTCGGACGACGTCGACCGCTTCACCCCCGAAATGGGCACCACCTTCCTGGAATCCATCGGCCAGCTGGCCTCGGCGGCGCTGCACCGCCTGAACCCGGCGAGCCCCAAGGCCTAGGACCCGGGCGGACACGGAGCACGCCTTGCGACCCACCGCGCACGACACCGATCCGCCCGAATCGCCCGAAGCGCCCCTGCCCGACGCGATGAGCGCCTGGCTGCGCCACCTGGAAACGAACCGCCGCTATTCGCCGCATACGCTGGACGGCTACCGCCGCGAGCTGCGCTTCCTGCGCGCGCTGGCCGACAAGGCCGGCCTGCCGCTGGACAAGATCGCCAACGGCCACATCCGCCAGTTCGTGGCGCGCCTTCACGCCGAGGGCCGCGGCCCGCGCAGCCTGGCGCGCACGCTGGCGGCCTGGCGCGGCTTCTATCAATGGTGGGCGCCAGCCATCGAACTGGCCGGCAATCCCGTGGCCGGCGTGCGCGCGCCCAAGGCGCCCCGCGGCCTGCCCAAGGCCTTGTCCGTGGAACAGGCCCAGGCCCTGCTGGACCGCGCCCCGGCGCAGGTCGCGACCGAGCCTTCGGCGCTGCGCGACCAGGCCATGCTCGAACTGCTCTATTCCAGCGGCCTGCGCCTCTCCGAGCTGGTCGGACTGGACTTGCGCTACGAGCGCGCCAACGGCTACGAATCCCGCGGCTGGCTGAACCTGGACGATGCCGAGGTCGTGGTGCTGGGCAAGGGCGGCAAGCGCCGGTCGGTGCCCGTCGGCCAGGCCGCCCTGGACGCCTTGCGCAAATGGATCGCGGCGCGCCCGCAACTGGCGCCCTTCACGGCCCAGCCCGAAGACGCCGCCGCGTTGTTCCTGGGCGCGCGCGGACGCCGCATCTCGCCGCGCGTGGTGCAACTGCAGCTGGCGCGCATCGCGCAAGCCGCCGGCGTGCCCACCCACGTGCATCCGCACGTGCTGCGCCACAGCTTCGCCAGCCACGTCCTGCAATCCGCGCAAGACCTACGCGCAGTGCAGGAAATGCTGGGCCACGCCAACATCTCCACCACTCAGGTCTACACGCGGCTGGATTTCCAGCACCTGGCCCGCGCCTACGACCAGGCGCATCCGCGCGCGGGCCGCAAGTCCTGATCGCGGGCAACCCTAGCCGCCCCCCGCCACCACGCCGCCCAGCAAGGCGACACCCAGCAACAGCACCGCGACCGCCGCTAGCGCTTCCACGCCATAGCGCAAACGCGCCGCGCCCTTGCCCGAGAGCCCGCGACCCAGGCGATTGGCCGCGCCGCCGGCCGCCACGGCCAGGCAAGCCAGGGCCGCAACGGTCAGCCCCGTGCCCAGTCCCATTGCCAAGGCGGACGCCACGCCGGCCAGGAAGAAGCCTTGGGACAAGGCAAACACCAGCACGATCAAGGCGCCGCTGCAAGGACGCAGGCCCACGGCCAGGATGGCCGACCACGCGCGCCGCCAGTTCAGCGGACCGGCCACTTGATCCGGCGCGGGCGCGTGCGCATGTCCGCAGCCGCAATCGTCATCGTGCCCCGCGTGGCTGTGGGCATGGGCATGAGAGGGAGCATGGACGGGCGCCGCTGCCGGACGGCGCAGCAAGGGCCGGATCGCCTTGCGCCACACCAGCCATCCACCCAGCAACGTCACCAGCGCGTACGACGCCAGCTCCAGCCAGCGCGTCGCGTTGTTCATCGTGGCCGCGGTGGCGTTGAACGCGACCGCCAGCACCGCCACCATCGCGATCGCCACCAACGCCTGGATCAGCGCGGACAGCAGCGCAAGCAACGCGCCGTTGCGCGCAGTCTGGCGGTTGGCCAGCACATAGGAAGCAATCACCGCCTTGCCATGGCCCGGGCCCAGCGCGTGGAAAACGCCATAGGCGAACGACAGGCCGATCAGGGCCCAGGCCGCGCCGCCTTCGGCCTGCCAGGCGCGCACCGCCCCCGTCAGCTGCCGGTAGAAATGGGATTGCCAGACGGAGACCTGGCCGAAAAAGCCGGCCAGCCAGCCGGGTCCGCCCGCGCCTGCGCTTTCCGGCACCCCGAAAGGATGCGCGCCCTGGGCCGCCGCCGCCGTCGCCCAGGCCGCGCCGGTCAGCATCAACAGCAAGGCAAGCAGCGCCGCGGCGGGCCGCGACGGCCTCGCTACGGGCACCGCACCTCGATGCGGTGCGTCAGCCCCTTGGTAATGGCGAAAAGCTCGTCGGGCAATGCGTCCGGATCGGCCGGGATCGCGGCCAGTTGCTGCAGGGTTTTCCAATCCAGTTCCTTGGGCTTGCGGTACGCCGACGTACAGGCCGCGGCTTGCGGACCGCCAAGAGCAACCGCGTCCTTGCCATCGAAGGCGTAGGCCACGAAGTACGTCGGATCGTAGATGTCCACCTGCGCGCCGTCCGCGCCGGGCGCGGCGGGCTCGGCCAGGGGCAACGTGAAGGACAGGGTCAGGCGCGCGGTCTTCGGGTTCCAGTCGACGCGGGCATCGCGCGGCTCGGCGAAGGCCAGCGTCTTGCCGCCGACCGTCACCCGGGTGAAGTAGTGCGAGATCGGCTCGCCCAGCGCCTTCATCCAATCCTGCGCCATGCCCTGCCGGACGTCGGCGGGCAGGGAGCCGTCCTTGCCCTTCTTCAAGCCCTGCGTGGCATAAGCGCCGAACATCTCATCAAACAGCCAGACCTGCCGCAGCGCCGTGATGCGCTGCCCGGCATCGATCTCGATGGTCGCGCGGGCGTCGATCCACATATGCGGATGCGCGCTGGCGGCGGCGGCTCCCAGCAGGCCGGTGACGGCGGTCAGGGCTGCAAGGCCGCGGCGAGCTGACGTGCGTTCCATTCGAACATTTCCAGGTAAGTGGCGCCCGGTTGTCCGGGCTTGGACAGGGCATCGGAATAGAGCGTACCACCCACCTTGGCGCCGGTTTCGCGCGCGATCTGCTGAACCAGCCTGGGGCTGCTGATGTTCTCCACGAACACGGCCGGCACGCGCTCGCGCTTGACCTGTTCGATGATGCGCGCCACTTCACCGGCCGACGGCTCGGCATCGGTCGACACGCCCATCGCCGGGATGAACGCCACGCCGTAGGCATCGCCGAAATAGCCGAATGCGTCGTGCGACGTCACCACCTTGCGGCGCTCGGCGGGAATCGCGGCGAACGTCTTGCGGACCTCGGCATCCAGCGCCTGCAACCGCGCGACGTAGGCCTGGGCCCGCTCGCGATAAGCCTGCGCATGCGCCGGGTCGGCGGCGGCCAGTCCTTCGGCCACGTTGCGGGCATAGATCACGCCATTGGACAGGTCCTGCCAGGCATGCGGATCGGCATCGCCGTGATGATGCGCCTCCTTGTGGTCGTGCCCGTGGTCATGCCCGTGGTCGTGGTCGTCGTGATCGCCCTTCCCGCCCGCTTCCGCGAACTTGCGCGGCGCCACGCCCTTGGACGCCACCACGGTCTGGCCCGAGAACCCCGACGACTTCGCCAGGCGCGGCATCCAGGTCTCGAAATCCAGCCCGTTCACGAACAGCACCCCAGCGGCCGACAGCTTCTTCGCGTCGCCCGGCGTGGGCTCGTATTCGTGGGCATCGCCGTCGGGCCCGACCAGCGTGTCCACGCTGACGTCGCCGCCGCCCACCTCGCGCACGATGTCGCCCAGGATGGAAAAGCTCGCCACGGCCTTCAGGGGCGCGGCGGCCAGCGATGGCCCGAAAGCGGCCGACAGGCACAGGCCGGCCAGGGCCAGCAGCGCGCGGCGGCGCGTGGGGAAAACGGAACGCATGGCGAATCTCCTTTTGAAGTCAGGCCCGCCGCAGTCGGCGCGGCGTCCGCAGCAACCCGCCTTGCGGGCCGCCCACGATGGAAAACAGGTAGCAGGCGCCGGCCGCCAGGATGATGGCGGGCGAGGCCGGCACGTTGAAGTGGTAGGACACGAGCAGGCCGGCCGCCGAGGCCGCCACGCCCAGGCCGGCGGCCAGCGGAATCTGGCGGGCCGCGGAGCGGACCCAGAAGCGCGCCGCGGCGGCGGGCAGCATCATGATGCCGACCACCATGAGCGTGCCCAGCACCTGGAAACCCGCCACCAGGTTCACCACGACCAGCACCAGGAACGCCATGTGCACCCAACCGCCCGCGCCGCCGCTGGCGCGCAGGAATCCCGGGTCCAGGCATTCGGCCACCAGCAGCCGGTAGATCGCGGCCAGCGCCAGCAGCGTGACGCTGGCCACGGCGGTGACCAGCAGCAGCGCCGGATCGTCCAACCCCAGCACCGTGCCGAACAGCACGTGCAGCAGATCCATGTTGGAACCGCGCAGCGACACCAGCAGCACGCCCAGCCCCAGCGAAATCAGATAGAACGCGGCGAAGCTGGCGTCCTCGCGCAGCGGCGTCAGCCGGGCCACCAGCCCCGCCAGCAAGGCCACGGCCAGGCCGGTGGCGATGCCGCCCAGCATCATCGCGCCCAGCGACAGGCCCGACAGCAGGAAACCCGCCGCCACGCCGGGCAGAATGGCGTGCGACATGGCGTCGCCCATCAGGCTCATCCGCCTCAGCACCAGGAACACGCCCAGCGGCGCGGCGCCCAACGACAGGGCGCAAGCGCCCGCCAGCGCCCGCCGCATGAAACCGTAGTCCAGGAAGGGCGACAGCACCCATTGCGCGAGGCTCATGCCCGGCCTCCCCCAAGCCATTGCCGCGCCAGCTTCAGGTGCGCGTCGTCCAGCGCGGTGGCGGTATCGCCCCAGGCCACCACCGAACCGGACAGGAGCAGGCATTCGGGAAAGTGGTCGCGCACCAAGTCCAGATCGTGCAGCACCGCGATCACGGTCCGGCCCTGCCCATGCAGGCCGCAAAGCAGGGCCATCAGTTCGTCGGCCGTGTGGCTGTCCACGGCGGCGAACGGCTCGTCCAGTAACAGCACGGGCGCGTCCTGCACCAGCATCCGCGCGAACAGCGCGCGCTGCATCTGTCCGCCCGACAGCGTGCCCACGCCGTGCCCGGCCAGGTCGGCCAGGCCCACCGTTTCCAGCGCATGCATGCAGCGCGCCAGTTCCTCGTCCCCGATTCGGCGCCATCCCCCAACGCGGCGCCAGGCGCCCATGGCCGCCAGTTCCAGCACAGAGACGGGAAACGACCGGTCCAGTTCGGCCGCCTGGGGCAACCAGGCCAGCCCGGCCCGGCCGGCCCCGGTAACGCGCACGCTGCCGGTCATGGGGCGCAGCACGCCCATGATGCCTTTGATCAAAGTGGATTTGCCGGCGCCGTTCGGCCCCACCACGGCGGTCATGCCGCCGGCCGCGAAGCGCCCCGACACCGACTTGAGCGCGGCATGGCCATGCCAGCCGAACGAGGCGTCCGTCAGCTCGATGGCGACGGGCGCGCTCATCGCGGCCACCAATCGAGCGCCCAGCCGGTCAGCGCCCACAAGGCGGCGGCCGCGACCGCCGCGTATGCCATGCGGCGCCAGGCGGAGACGAGGAAAGCGGAGCGCGGCGGCGGACGCTGCCCGGGCGCGGCACCCGGCCGCGGAGGCAAAAGCGTGAAATGCGACATGGAAAATCGGCAGGCGGAAATGCGGGAGGAGCACAGATTTTATTATGTTATATCATAACCAAAATTCTTGATTCGGCGGGTTTCGCCCGCATCTGGGTGTTTTCTGCTACCTTCCTGGCATCTCGCGCGCATCGCGCGCGTTATCCATACACATGAAGCCAGCCATGCCCGCAACGCCCCGCTCCCCCCGCAGCGACACCGTGGACGCCCAGCTCGGCGTCGCCGAGACGCTGTGCGAGCAGCGCGGTCGCCGCCTCACGCCCATCCGCCGCAAGGTGCTGGAACTGCTGCTGCGCCACGGCCGCAGCCTGAAGGCCTACGAATTGCTGGACGCCATGCGCGCGGTGCATCCGGGCGCCGCGCCGCCCACCGTGTACCGCGCCCTCGACTTCCTGATGGACGAAGGCCTGATCCACCGCCTGGACGCCGTCAACGCCTGGAGCGCCTGCCATGACGCCGGCGGCGCCCCCCATGACCTGCTGGTGGTCTGTACGGGCTGCGGCGCGGTCGCGGAAGTGTCCGACCCCGCCATGAGCCGGCAACTGGCCGAGCGCGTGGCCCAGACCGGCTATGCCCTGGCCACGCACGAAACCGAAATCCGCGCGCTCTGCCCGCAATGCCAGAAGAAGCAGCCCGCGGACGACGCCGGACACCATCACCACCATCATTGAACGCGGCCGCCTCGGACGGCCCTCATCCGTCCGGCCCCCTCCCGCCGACGGAAGTCGCGCGCCCGGTCTAGCCCAGGCGAACCCGTCCGCTCTTGAAATCCGGAAAACCGCCCCAAAATAGTGGTATCGCCCGATACTTGACGGCGTACGGCAGCCATCTGAAGGGCTGGCGCCCCAGGGTTGACCCTGGGTTTGCCCCCTGCCCCCGACTGTGCTGTAATCCTGCGTCCGGCCGCTGTCGGCGGCCTTCGCAGCCTGTGGCAAACACCCTCCGGCCAAGCCAGGGAAACCCCGATCCAGAACGTAAGGAGGGGTTGCAGATCCCCATGCCGGAGTTCCTGTTTAACGCCTTGACTTCACGCTAGCAGCTTCGCCATGAACACCCCGCGCAGTTTGGACAAAATGGTTCCCGTCACCATCCTCACCGGCTTTCTCGGTGCGGGCAAGACCACCCTGCTCAAACGCATCCTGACCGAATACCATGGCCGCCGCGTCGCGGTCATCGAAAACGAGTTCGGGCCGGAAAGCATCGACAACGACCTGCTGGTCCAGGACAGCAACGAAGAGATCATCGAGCTGTCCAACGGCTGCGTCTGCTGCACGGTGCGCGGCGACCTGATGCGCACCCTGGCCGAGCTGCGCGTCAAGCGCGAAGCCGGCGAACTGAATTTCGAACGCGTCATCATCGAAACGACCGGCATGGCCAACCCCGGCCCCGTCTGCCAGACGTTCTTCATGGATGACGACATCGCCGAATACTACCGCCTCGACGCGGTCGTCACGGTGGTCGACGCCAAGCACGGCATGTCGACGCTGGACGAACAGCCCGAAGCCCAGAAGCAGGTCGGTTTCGCCGACCGCATCCTGATCTCGAAGAAGGACCTGGTCAACGAAGTCGACTACGAAGCGCTGCGCAACCGCCTGGTTCACATGAACCCGCGCGCGCCGATCACCGCCGTCAACTTCGGCGACGCCGACCTGAAGTCCATCATCGACATCAGCGGCTTCAACCTGAATTCCATTCTGGATATCGACCCGGAATTCCTGGCCGATGAGCACCCCGACGCCGCCCATGCGCATGGTCACGACCACGACCATGGACATGATCACGACCACGATCACGACGGCGATTGCGGGGCGCATTGCAATCATGCGCATCATCACCACCACCACCAGCACGACGACGAAATCGGCGCGTTCGTGTTCCGTTCCAACAAGCCGTTCGATCCCGCGCGTCTTGAGGAATTCCTGGGCGGCGTGGTGCAGGTCTATGGTCCCGACCTGCTGCGCTACAAGGGCATCCTGTACATGAAGGGCATCAACCGCCGCATGTTGTTCCAGGGTGTGCACATGATGATGGGCGCCGAACCCGGCAAGCCGTGGACCGCGGCCGACAAACCGTCCACCAAGATGGTATTCATCGGACGTAAGCTGCCCCAGGAGATTTTTACCCGGGGCTTGGAGCAGTGCCTGGCGGGGTAATCCCCTTCCTGACGTGACGCGATGCGACGAAGGCAGTACTGTGAGGTACGAATAGCGTAGGCAACAAGTAACACGGACCGGGAGTGGAAGCCCGCGCCAGGATCGATTCATAGTGGAGTGTTTTCATGGCTACCAAGGCAGCAACCAAGAAACCAAGCAAGTCGACGAGCGATACGGCGATTGATCTGCCCAGCGAAAAAGAATTGCTGGCCATGCCCGAGTCCGACTACATGAACGAACGCCAGCTGGCCTTCTTCAAGGAACGGCTCAAACAACTCGAACAGGACATCCTGGCCAACGCCGGGGAAACCACCGAGCACCTGCGTGAAACGCAGTTCGTGCCCGATCCCGCCGACCGCGCCACCATCGAGGAAGAGCACGCCCTCGAACTGCGCACCCGCGACCGCGAGCGCAAGCTGCTGAAGAAGGTGCAACAGTCCATCGCCCGCATCGACAGCGGCGAGTACGGCTGGTGCGAGGAAACCGGTGAGCCCATCGGCATTCCCCGCCTGCTGGCACGCCCCACGGCCACCCTGTCGCTCGAAGCGCAGGAACGCCGCGAAATGCGCCAGAAGCTCTACGGAGACTGACCCACCCTGAAAGCGCCGCGCTTTCCCCTGGGCGGCATCGTTGGAGCGGCATCCGCTGCATGCGTCGCCGGTGATGTGAATACAGACATATCCCGCTGATGCGTCCCGTAATCCACCCGTCGTTCCGAAAAGGCTATGCTGGTTTCCGGCATGGCCTTTTTCTTTTCCGGGACGCAACCGGCCTGTCGCGGCGCCAGGCCGGCGGCACGCGGTACCCGGCCAGGCATTCGCTCCACCTCCAGGCGCCGCGCCACGCCTTGAATTTTTCCGGCGCGCCCCCAGCTAGTCCTTTCAAAGGAAGGAACGCATGGAACAATTTCACGCCACCACCATCGTGTGCGTGCGCCGCGGGAACCGCGTCGCACTGGGCGGCGATGGCCAGGTCACGCTGGGCAATATCGTCATCAAGGGCACGGCCCGCAAAATCCGTCGCCTGTACCACGACAAAATCCTGGCGGGCTTCGCCGGCGCCACCGCCGACGCATTCACCCTTCAGGAACGTTTCGAGGCCAAGCTCGAAAAGCACCAGGGCAACCTGATGCGCGCCGCGGTCGAACTGACCCGCGACTGGCGCACCGACCGCGTGCTGCGCCGCCTCGAAGCAATGCTGATCGTGGCCGACGCCGAGCACACGCTGGTCCTGACCGGCAACGGCGACGTGCTGGAGCCGGAACACGGCCTGGCGGCCATCGGCTCCGGCGGCGCCTACGCGCAATCGGCGGCTCTGGCCCTGCTGCGCAACACTGAGCTGCCGCCCGAGACCATCGTCAAGCAATCGCTGGAAATCGCTGGCGACGTCTGCATCTACACCAACCAGAACCACGTCATCGAAACGCTGGGCGACTAACGCCCGCCGCGCGGCGCCCCGGGCGCCGCGCCGCCCTCCCAGCCCGTCCTAGCTTCAAGGATCCGCCCTCATGTCCGCATCCAACATGACGCCCGGAGAAATCGTCTCCGAACTCGACAAGTACATCGTCGGCCAGAATCGCGCCAAGCGCGCCGTGGCCGTGGCGCTGCGCAACCGCTGGCGCCGCCAGCAGGTCGCCGAGCCCCTGCGCCACGAGATCCACCCCAAGAACATCCTGATGATCGGCCCCACCGGCGTGGGCAAGACCGAAATCGCGCGCCGCCTGGCCAAGCTGGCCAACGCGCCCTTCATCAAGATCGAGGCTACCAAGTTCACCGAAGTGGGCTATGTGGGCCGCGACGTCGACACCATCATCCGCGACCTGACCGAATACTCGATCAAGCAGACCCGCGAGCTGGAAATGCGCCGCGTCCGCACCCAGGCGGAAGACGCCGCCGAGGACCGCATCCTCGACGCGCTCGTCCCGCCCGCGCGCGGCGCCTCCGGCGAACCCGAGCGCGGCGAAGACAACAGCGCCCGCCAGACCTTCCGCAAGCGCCTGCGCGAAGGCAAGATCGACGATCTCGAAATCGAGATCGAAGTGGCCCAGGCCGTCCCGCAAATGGACGTCATGACGCCTCCGGGAATGGAAGAAATGGCCGAGCAGCTGCGCGGCATGTTCGCCGGCATGGCCCGCGACAAGAAAAAGCCCAAGAAAATGAAGGTGCGCGAAGCCTTCAAGCTGATCGTCGAAGAAGAAGCCGCCAAGCGCGTCAACGAAGAAGACCTGCGCTCCGTGGCGATCACCAACGTCGAACAGAACGGCATCGTCTTCCTGGACGAAATCGACAAGATCGCGGCCCGCCAGGAAAGCGGCGGCGCCGACGTCTCGCGCCAGGGCGTGCAGCGCGACCTGCTGCCGCTGGTCGAAGGCACCACCGTCAACACGCGCTACGGCATGGTCCGCACCGACCACATCCTGTTCATCGCGTCCGGCGCCTTCCACCTGTCGCGTCCGTCCGACCTGATCCCCGAACTGCAGGGCCGCTTCCCCATTCGCGTCGAGCTGGAATCGCTCACCGCCGAAGACTTCGTGCGCATCCTGTCCGACACGGACGCCTCGCTCACCAAGCAGTACAAGGCGCTCATGGCCACCGAAGACCTCGACCTGGAATTCACCGAGGATGGCGTGCGCCGCCTGGCGGAACTGGCTTTCGACGTCAACGAAACCACCGAGAACATCGGCGCTCGCCGGCTCTACACCGTGATGGAAAAGCTGCTGGAAGAACTGTCGTTCGACGCCACCTCCAGCCAGGACAAGCACGTCCGGATCGACGCCGCCTACGTCAACGCCCAGTTGGCCGAAGCCGCCAGCAGCCAGGACCTGGCCCGCTACGTGCTGTAAGCGCCCGGCAGCCCTGGCCGCCGGCCGAAAGCCGTTTGCCGCGATTCTGCGGCAAACGGCTTTTTCTTTTGGGGTCGCGAGCGCAGGCTTTAGTTCGCGATCTCGGTCACGATGTACTTGCCGTCCTTGCGCTCGGCGGTAAAGGTAACCTTGTCGCCCGCCTTGATCTTGGCCAGCAAGGCCGGATTGGCCTCGTACACCAGCGTCATGGCGGGCAAGTCCAGTTGCTTGATGGCGTCGTGCTTGATCGTGACCTTGCCCGCGGCCGGGTCCACCCGCCGCACCTCGCCGCTGGCCTGGGCCTGCTGCGCGAACGCCAACGGCGCCGCCACCGCCACGACGGCCACGACGGCGGCCGCGGCCATGGGGATTGCGTACTTGCGGTCAAAAACCATGCAGATATCCTCCGATTACAGCGAAAGCGCGACGCGGCGAATGCGGCCGCCCCGGCTTTCCACAATGCTAGGATACCGCCCTTGTGCAACAGTCCGCCCTCGGGAACGCAACAATCCTGACTATTGATTGCGTCGCCCGCGGCGGTACCCCGCCCCGCCGACAGCCGGACACACAACCCGAACCATTCGTCACCACTTCAGGAATTCCCATGGCCAACCGCTTATCTGTCATAGCCACCCGCACGGGAGACGACGGCACCACCGGCCTGGGGGACGGATCCCGCGCCCCCAAGGACGCGCCTCGCATCGCCGCCCTGGGCGACGTGGATGAACTGAACAGCGCCATCGGCCTGCTGCTGACCGAAAGCCTGCCCGCCGAAGTCTCCGCCGACCTCTCCGCCATCCAGCACGACCTGTTCGACATGGGCGCGGAACTCTGCATCCCCGGGCACGTCGCCGTAACCGACGAACAGGTCGCCCGCCTGGACGCGCGCCTGGCCCACTACAACGGCACCCTGCCCCCCCTGCGGGAATTCATCCTGCCGGGCGGTTCCCGAGCGGCCGCGCTGGCGCACGTGGCGCGCACGGTGTGCCGGCGCGCGGAGCGGGCCGTGGTGGCATTGGCGCGGGTGGACAGCGTGAATGCGCCCGTCAGGCAGTACCTGAACCGGCTATCGGACCTGATGTTCGTGCTGGCGCGTTGTATAAACCAGCATGCGGGACAGATGGACACGTACTGGGCGGGCGCCCAGGCGCGCCGCTAGCCCCGCGTCAAGGATGCGCCCGGGCCTCGGAGCCCAGAGGGTTTCACCAACATGAGCATAATCGTTACCGGCGGAGCCGGCTTCATCGGCTCCAATTTCGTATTGGATTGGCTTGCCCACCGTGACGAGCCCATCGTTACGCTGGACAAGCTGACGTACGCCGGCAACCCCGACAACCTATCGTCCCTGCAAGGCGACGCAAGGCACACCCTGATCCAGGGCGACATCAGCGATCTCTCGGCAGTATCGCAACTGCTGGACGCGCACTCGCCCAGGGCAGTGATCAACTTCGCCGCGGAAACCCACGTGGACCGCTCCATCGCCGACCCAGACGCATTCGTTCAGGCCAATATTGTCGGAACGTCGCGTCTGCTGACGGCGGTCCGCGACTATTGGATCCGGCTGGCACCGGACGCCAAGGCCAGCTTCCGCTTCGTGCATATCTCCACCGACGAGGTGTACGGCTCCCTGGAAGCCGGCGCACCGCCATTCACCGAAACGACGCGGTTCGCTCCGAACAGTCCCTATTCCGCCAGCAAGGCTGCCAGCGACCATCTCGTGCGGGCCTTCCACACAACCTACGGCCTGCCGGTGCTGACGTCGAATTGCGCAAACAACTACGGGCCCTACCAGTTCCCCGAAAAGCTCATTCCCCTGGTCATCCACAATGCCCTCGCCGGTCAACCCCTGCCGCTGTACGGAGACGGCATGCAGATCCGGGACTGGCTTTATGTCACCGACCATTGCGATGCCATCCGCAAGATTCTGGAAGCGGGCGATCCGGGCGAAACCTTTAACGTCGGCGGCTGGAACGAAAAAACGAATCTCGACGTCGTGCGCCACCTGTGTGCACTGCTTGATGAGCTCAGACCCCGCGCGGATGGCCGCTCCTACTCGACCCAGATCGTCCACGTTCCCGACCGACCCGGGCACGACCGCCGCTATGCGGTAGACGCGAGCCGCCTGCAACGCGCACTGGGCTGGATGCCGGCCGAGACTTTCGAAACCGGCCTGCGAAAAACGGTACTCTGGTATCTGGGCCACCCACGCTGGGTAGCGAACGTCACCAGTGGCGCCTATCGCGACTGGGCCAGGAAACAGTACGAGACTTAGCAATAAGGACCGCGTGAAAATCCTACTGTTGGGTAAGGACGGCCAAGTGGGCCGGGAACTACACCGCGCACTGGCACCGTTGGGGCAGCTGGTGGCGTTCGGCCGCGATTCCGCCGACCTGCGCGATACGGACGGCCTGTGCGCGGCTCTGTCGGCGCACCAGCCCGACGCGATCGTGAATGCCGCGGCCTATACGGCGGTGGACAAGGCCGAAACCGAGCGCGCCGAGGCAGACCAAGTCAACTCACTCGCGGTGTCCACCCTCGCCCGCCATGCCAAGGCCGTAGAAGCCTTGCTGGTCCACTATTCGACCGATTACGTTTTCGACGGCGCGGCGCGGCAGCCCTACGTGGAAACCGACGCCCCCAATCCTCTCAACGCGTACGGTGTCACCAAGCTCGCGGGCGAACGGGCTATCCGGGACGTGGGCTGCAACGCCCTGATATTCAGGACCAGCTGGGTCTATTCGGCGCACGGCCATAACTTCCTGAAAACCATCCTGCGTCTGGGACAGACCCGGGAAAGCCTGGAAGTGGTGTCGGACCAATATGGCGCGCCCACATCTGCCACGCTGGTGGCCGACACCACGGCGCTAGCTATCCAGCGGCATCTCGGCGGACGGCTTCGGGGCGGGACCTATCACCTGGCCGCTAGCGGCTCGACCAGTTGGCACGGTTTCGCGCAATATATCGTGGCGGCCGCGGTGGCTCGTGGCGCAACGCTGACGCTCGCGCCTGAACGCATCCGGGCGATCCCGACGCGGAATTATCCTGCGGCGGCGGAGCGACCTCTCAATTCCCGGCTGAACACGACCCTGCTGTCGCGCGCGCTCGGCCTCCAGCCGCCCGCGTGGACCGCGCACGTCGACTTGGTGCTAGATCGGCTCATCGAACTCGGAGAATCAACATGGCGCGCAAAGGCATAGTTCTGGCGGGAGGGTCGGGAGCCCGTCTGCATCCAGCGACGCTCGCCATCAGCAAGCAGCTACTGCCCGTTTTCGACAAGCCGATGATCTACTATCCGCTCACCACGCTCATGCTGGCGGGCATCCGAGACATCCTCGTCATATCGACGCCCCAGGACACCCCCCGTTTCCAGCAACTGCTGGGCGATGGTTCGCAGTGGGGCCTCAATATCGAATACGCGATCCAGCCCTCTCCCGACGGGCTGGCGCAAGCATTCGTCATCGGCGCGCCGTTTATCGGCCAGAGCACCTCGGCGCTGGTGCTGGGCGACAATATCTTCTACGGTCATGAACTGCCCAGGCTGCTGCAACGTGCCGATGCGCGCCCGGCCGGCGCTACCGTCTTCGCATACCACGTTCAGGATCCAGAGCGCTATGGCGTGGCCGAGTTCGACCGGCACGGAAAGGTAATGTCTATCGAGGAAAAGCCCGCACGGCCGCGTTCCGGCTATGCGGTGACCGGCCTGTATTTCTACGACAATGACGTTATCGACATCGCCCGCGACATCCGGCCCTCCGCACGTGGCGAACTTGAGATCACCGACGTCAACCAGCGCTATCTGGAACAGAACAGGCTGGCGCTGGAAATCATGGGTCGCGGCTACGCCTGGCTGGACACCGGCACCCATGAATCGCTGCTGGAAGCCAGCCAGTTCATCGCCACGCTGGAACATCGTCAGGGCCTGAAGGTGGCTTGCCCCGAAGAAATTGCCTTCCGCCAAGGATGGATCACCGCCGATGCCCTGGAAATGCTGGCCGAGCCGCTAGCAAAGAGTGGCTATGGCAGATACCTGATGCGCGTCCTGGTAGACAGGGTGTTCTGATGAAAGCCATTCCGCACGCCATTCCCGATGTGCTGATCCTGGAGCCCAGCGTCCTGGCGGACGAGCGTGGCTTTTTTTTCGAGAGTTTCAACCAGGCCGCTTTCGAAGCCTCGACCGGCCTGCGGCGCGACTTCGTGCAGGACAATCATTCGCACTCGGCCAGGGGCGTTCTGCGTGGGCTGCACTATCAGGTCACCCAGGCCCAGGGCAAGCTCGTGCGCGTGTGCGCTGGCGAGATCTACGACGTCGCGGTAGACCTGCGGCGCGGCTCATCCACGTTCGGGAAATGGGTGGCCGCCATCCTGAGCGCGGAGAACAAGCGCCAGCTATGGATACCCGAAGGGTTCGCCCATGGTTTCCTAACGCTGTCCAATTCCGCCGACGTGTTGTACAAGGCCACGGACTACTACGCACCGCAGCATCAGCGCTGCATCCGCTGGGATGACCCGGCTCTGGCCATCCCGTGGCCCTGCCAGCAGACGCCACTGCTTTCCGAGAAGGATCGCGGCGGCGCGTCGCTGGCCGACGCTGAAACCTGCTGACTCAATTCACCCCAGCCGCGTGCGCCTGCTCATCCGCATGGTACGAGGACCGCACCATCGCGCCCACCGCCGCGTGCGAGAAGCCCATGGCATAGGCTTCACGCTCGAACATGGCGAACGTATCCGGATGCACGTAGCGCAGCACCGGCAGATGGTGTTCCGAAGGCTGCAGGTACTGGCCGATGGTCAGCATGTCCACGTTGTGCTCGCGCATGTCGCGCATCACTTGCAGGATTTCCTCGTCGGTCTCGCCCAGGCCCAGCATCAGGCCAGACTTGGTGGGGACCTCGGGGTGCAACTTCTTGAACTCGGCCAGCAGCTTCAGCGAGTGCATGTAGTCCGACCCCGGGCGGGCCTGCTTGTACAGGCGCGGCACGGTTTCCAGGTTGTGGTTCATCACGTCCGGAGGACCGGCGTTCAGGATGGTCAGCGCGCGGTCCAGGCGGCCGCGGAAGTCGGGTACCAGCACCTCGATGCGGGTGGTGGGCGAGAGTTCGCGGATGTGCGTGATGCAATCCACGAAATGGCCGGCGCCGCCGTCGCGCAGGTCGTCGCGGTCCACCGAGGTGATCACGACGTAGGACAGCTTCATCGCGGCGATGGTGCGCGCCAGGTTGACGGGCTCGTTGGTGTCCAGCGGATCGGGACGGCCGTGGCCCACATCACAGAACGGGCAGCGGCGCGTGCACTTGTCGCCCATTATCATGAAGGTGGCGGTGCCCTTGCCGAAGCATTCGCCGATGTTCGGGCAGGAGGCTTCCTCGCACACCGTGTGCAGATTGTGCTCGCGCAGGATGCGCTTGATGTCGTAGAAGCGCGAACCGGGCGCGGCGGCCTTCACGCGGATCCATTCGGGCTTCTTCAGGCGCTCGGCGGGAACGATCTTGATGGGGATGCGCGCCGTCTTGGCCTGCGATTTCTGCTTTTGCGTCGGATCGTAGGTGGCGTCCGCGGGCGCAGCGGCGGATTCGTTCGAGGGAACAGGAGACTCGGCGAGCGTAGACATGGGACACCTTCATGACCGGCGCGCGGACGGGCCGGGTCTGGGACAAAAACGGCATTTTACCCCTGGCCGG
The DNA here is from genome assembly GCF_001571365.1 of Achromobacter denitrificans NBRC 15125. GTDB lineage: Bacteria > Pseudomonadota > Gammaproteobacteria > Burkholderiales > Burkholderiaceae_B > Achromobacter > Achromobacter denitrificans. The sequence goes on from NZ_BCTQ01000023.1 coordinate 112,504, forward strand.
CGGGATCCGCCCCAACCGGGGCCGGCCGCGGGGCGCGTAGCGGCCCGGCTGGGTTATCGTCACGCCTGACGAATCCGCGAATTTTCTCCATGGCTTCCCTGCCCCCACCCCGCCCCATCGCCCTGATCGCGCCCCGCCTGGACACCGGGCTTGCCGCCCGCGCCATGCAGGCGTGCGCCGAACTGCTCGCCCCGGCCGGCTATTACCTGGCCGCTGCGCCCTGGCAGGGCGCGCCCGGCCTGTCGCTGCTGGGCGAGCTGCGGCCCGCGGCCGCGCTCGTGATCGGTCCGCTGGACGATCCGGGCCTGCGCTCGACCGTGGCCGCGCTGGAAGTGCCCGTGGTCGAGACCTGGAGCGCCTCCGCCCAGCCGCTGGACGGCGCCCTGGTGATCGACAACGCGGAGGCGGGCCGCCAGGCGGCGCGCCACCTCGCCGCCAAGCGCCATACCCGGGTCGCCTGCATCAGCACCGACAACCCCTGGGAACGCGCGCGGCGGGAAGGCTTCGTCGCCGGCGCAGCCGCGCTCGGGCTGGAACAGGTGGCGGATATCGTGCAGCCCGAGGTGCAGCACATGAACGACGGCCGCATGGCCTTTCTGCGCCTGCTGTCCACCAATACGATCTTCGACGCCGTGTTCTGCAGTTCGGACCTGCTGGCGGCCGCCGCGGTGTCCGAGGCACACAACCGGGACCTGCACGTGCCGCAGGATCTGGCGGTGCTGGGTTTTACGGACGACGGCAGCGCGGCGCAATGGGCGCAAGGACTGACCACGCTGGGCGTGGATGCCGCCGCGGTGGGCCGGCGCGCCGGCCAGTTCCTGCTCGACCGTCTTGACGGCGAGCGCGGCGCCCGGGAACACGCCACCATCGAGGTCGTGTTCGAGGAGCGCCTGAGCAC
>NZ_BCTQ01000024.1 GCF_001571365.1 Achromobacter denitrificans NBRC 15125
GCGGGCAGCCAGCGCGCCCTGGCGCGCTGGCTCGGCTTGGCCGCGGACGCGGCGCCGCGGGTCTGCGGCACCGTCCAGCTCGAACGCGACGCGGGCCGGTCCGCCGCCATGGCCGATACCCTGGAGGCGCTGGCGTTTCCATCCCGCTGGGTGCGCCAGGTGAGCCGGGACGAGGCCAGCGAGCTGGCCGGCCTGCCGTTGGCGCGGGGCGGCGTGTTTTTCTCGCGAGGCATGCTGGTGCGGCCGGGACGCCTGATCGAGGCCTTGCTGACCCTGCCCGGCGTGACGGTGCTGCCGGGCGCGGTGGCGCGGGTCGAACGGACCGGAGCGGCCTGGAGCGTGCGGGACGAGGCGGGCGAGGAGCTTGCGCAGGCGGAAACGGTCATCCTGGCCAACGCGGTCGGCGCGCAGGGCGTCTTGTCGGCCAGCGGCCTGCTGGACCCGCTGCCGCGCGTGGCGCAGATGCACGCGCTGGCCGGGGAGGTGACGCTGGTGCCGGCGGAGGCCCTGGAGGGCGGGCCGCGCTGCATCGTCGGCGGGGAGGGCTATCTGTTGCCGGACACGGGCGAGGGTTGCGTCGCCGGCAGCACCTACGTGCACGGCGCCAGCGAGGCGCGGATCGGCGCCGAGGGGCAGCGGGTCACCCTGGACAAGGCGGCCGGCCTGCTGGGCCGCCTGCCCGCGGCGTTCGAGGCGCTGGCGCCCGGCAGCCTGCCGGGCTGGGCGGGCTGGCGGGCGGTGCTGCCCGGCCGGCTGCCCGCCGTGGGAGCGTTGCCGCATGCGCCCGGCCTGTGGCTCGCGATCGGGTACGCGTCGCGCGGGCTGTCGTGGTCGGCGCTGATGGGCGACGTGATCGCCGCCCGCTTGGCGGGCGAACCTTCGCCGCTGGAAACGGACTTGGCCAGGCTGGTTTCACCCCGTTGAAAAAAGCCGGGACGGAGAGAGAAAGAGGGTCCCCAGGTGGCGTAGAATGCAGGAATTGCCAGGATTTGGCGCCAAATGGGCCTGAATTGGTGCCAGACCCGGCGTTTCGGCGGCCCCTCGGAGCTCTGCGCCCGTGGGCAATGGCCGGGGGCTTTAGACCCCTTTTATGGATGAGTTGGCCGTCCAAAAGAGGGACCGAGTTTATTTCAAAGCCCAAATCCGTCAAAATAGCGTCTTTTGATGGTTTTTGGCTTAAGCCGGGGGATGCTCTGTGCCGCCCAAGTTCGACTTTGCCCATACTACCCAGCTCGATAACGTCGAGCTGCTGACGTCCCGCCCCAGTCGCATCGATTTCGACGCGGGCGATGGGTTGCACCTGGTAGTCGAGGCGCATGCGCCTGGTGTTTTCCGCCTGCGCTGCGGCGCGGCGAATCACCTTACCGATGACAAGCCCGGCGCGCGTGCGCGCGCCGTGGCGGAAATGCTGCTCGCGCGCCAGGAGGCCGTGGGCGAGGCCGCTATCGCTCCGCGCGATGACGGCGAAGGCTGGCGGATCTCCCAGGGCGACGTCGTCCTGGAGATCCTCTCCAATCCTGTGCGCGTGGCGCTCTATCGCAACGAAGAACGGGTGTTCGAGTCGGAAGTGTCCGCTCACACGCCCGCCTTCGGGCATAACGCGCTGGAACAGGCCGACGACGCGGTCTGGACGGCCGGCTTCACGCTGCAGGCCGACGAACGCGTGTTCGGTCTCGGCGAAACCCCGGGCGATCTGAACCGCCGCGAAGAGTCCGTGGTCTCGGACGACCCCGAGCACCGGGCGTTGCCGCTGGCCTGGAGTCCGCGCGGCTGGGGCGTCTACGTGAACACCATGCGCCGCGTCGAGCATTCGGTCGGCGTCGCGCCCGCGGATTCCGCGTACGTGCTGACCGTGGACGATGCCGTCCTGGACCTGTTCCTTTTCGTCGGCGAACCCGGCGAGATCCTCAATCAGTACACCGCGCTGACCGGCCGCGCGGGCCAGCCGTCGTTGTGGGCGATGGGCGCGTGGCTGCAGCAGGCCGCGGGCCAGATGCCCACCGAGACCGTGGCCCTGGTGGCGCGCATGCGCGAAAACCAGATCCCGGTGGATGCCGTGACGCTGGCGCAGCCGGCGGCATGGGGCTTCCAGGCGGACAAGACGGTATTCGAATGGGACGCCCAGCGCTTCCCGGATGCCAAGCAGATGCTGGCGCTCTTCCACAAGCACAACGTGCATGTCGCGGCGTCCGGCTTCCCTGGCGTGCTGAAGACCAGCCCGCTGTTCGAGGAACTGGAAGACCGCGGCTGGCTGCTTGCCAAGGACGACGGCTCCGCCCAGGTGTTCGACGGCAACGCCGCCACCTCCGGCCAACCGTACGGCCTGCTGGACCTGACCTACCGCGACATCTACAACCTGTGGGTGGAGCGCCATCGCCAGCTGGTGGAAGACGGCCTGGACGCGCCCGCGTGCGACGCCCAGATCGCCATCCCCGACGGCGTGACGGCCCGCAACGGCGAAACCGGCCCCGCGCTGCGCAGCATGTATCCGCTGCTGGTGCGCCGCGCGCTGTTCGATGCGGTCGCCGGCCTCAAGGTGCCGCCCGAGGGCGTGGTGCCCAGCGCCGACCTGTTCCCCGCCGCGCAGCGCCTGCCGTGGCAGGTGGGCCCGCAGGTCGAGAACAGCTGGGAAGGGCTGCGCCATACCCTGCGCACCGCGTTGTCGATCGGCGCCAGCGGCCTGCCCGTGCAGGTGCACGGCATCGGCTCGGCCTCGCGCGACCGCGCCGGCATGACGCCCGAGCTCTACCTGCGCTGGCTCACCGTCGGCGTGTTTTCGTCGAACTTCTCTTTCCAGGGCGTGGATGGCCTGATGCCCTGGGACTTCGGCGAAGAAACCCTGGCGCACGCCAAGACCTGGATGCAATGGCGCTATCGCCTCGTGCCCTATGTGCTGGGCGCCATCGAGGATTCGGCGCGCACCGGCCTGCCGGTGCAGCGTTCCATGGCGATGTCGTTCCCGAACGATCCCCACGCGCACGACTGGGACCTGCAATACCTGCTGGGACCGGCCCTGCTGGTGGCGCCCGTCACGGAACCCGGCAAGCAGGTGCGCGTCTACCTGCCCAAGGGCGAAGCCTGGTGGGACCTGAACACGGGGCACCGCTACGAGGGCGGCACCACCTGGACCATCGACTGCGAACTGGGCCAGTTCCCGGTGTTCGGCCGCGAAGGGCACATGCTCTGTCTCGGGCCGGCCGCGCAGCATACGGGCGAGTTCAACTCGGCCCGCATCCTGGACGAGGTCTGGATGTTCGGCATGCCGGTGCACAACCCGGTCGTCATGCGCAACAAGATCCGCGTGATGCAGATGCAGGGATCCAGCTACATCAAGGGCCTGGAAGGCTTGCGCATCTCGCCGTCCGAGGGGCTGGAAGTCAAGCGCCGCGGCGCGGAAGTCCGCATCTCGCGCGCGCGATAAGAGCGCGATAAGAAACAGGATCCCCCGGTCCAGGCGCCCGCCGCGCGGGCGCGCAGGCGGTCTTGAGGGGGGCAGCCCGGAGAAACAGGTGGGCAGCGGGGAAGGGCTTTCCTTCCCCGCTGCCCATTTCCGCGTTCATGGCTGGCGCCTCGCGGCGAGGCCGGCCGGCGGCAGTTCGGGCTTTTATATTACTTAAAGTTATTAAAAATGGAAAAAACGGTCGTTCTCTTTAGAAGAGAGAAGATACAAAATCGCTTGCCATGATTCACATCGAGAACCTATCAAAGACCTATGCCACGCCGCATGGCCAATTCCAGGCGCTGCGGGGCATCAACCTGCATATCGAGCAGGGCGAGGTCTTCGGCATCATCGGCCCCAGCGGGGCCGGTAAAAGCACGCTGGTCCAGTGCATCAACCTGCTGGAACGCCCCAATGAAGGCACGATCGCCATCGGCGGCCAGCCGCTGACGGGCCTGGGCGAAGCGCAATTGCGCGCCCAGCGCCGCCGCATCGGCATGGTGTTCCAGGGATTCAACCTGCTGTCGCGTCGCACGGTGTACGGCAACGTGGCGCTGCCGCTGGAAATCGCCGGCGTGGACAAGGCCGAGATCCCGGCCCGCGTCGAGCGCCTGCTGGCGCTGGTGGGCCTGGAACACCTGCGCGATCGCTATCCCAGCCAGATCAGCGGCGGCCAGAAGCAACGCGTCGGCATCGCCCGCGCCCTGGCCAACAATCCGGACGTGCTGCTCAGCGATGAAGCCACGTCCGCGCTGGACCCGGAAACCACGCACAACATCCTGGCCCTGCTGCGCGACATCAACCGCAAGACCGGCGTGACCGTGGTCATGATCACGCACCAGATGGAAGTCGTGCGCGAAGTCTGCGACCGCGTCGCCGTGCTGTCGCAGGGCGAAGTCGTGGAACTGGGCAGCACGCGCGAAGTGTTCGCGCAGCCCCGCCACGAAGTGACCCGCGCCATGGTGTCGGCCGCCACCGCGTCCGACCTGACCGACGCCACGCTGGCGGCGGTGAAGCAACGCATCGCCACGCTGGCCGCCGACCGGCCGGGCCAGGCCCTGCGCCTGCTGCGCCTGTCGCTGACCGGCAACGACGCGTCGGGCTCGTTCCTGTCCGACCTGTACAAGCAGTTCTCGCTGGACGTGGACCTGATCCAGGCCCGCGTCGAAGACATCCAGGGCGTGGCCGTGGGCACGATGTTCGTGCTGGCCCAGGGCGCGCCCGCCGCCGTCAAGGAAGCGATCGCCGCCTTGACCGCCCGTGACATTACCGTTGAAGAAATCGCCCATGAGCCCGCAACTGATCGACCTGCTTATTACGTCGCTGCTTGACACCCTCCTGATGGTGGGCGTGGCCAGCGCCATCGCGGTGGTGGTCGGCATTCCGCTGGGCGTGATCCTGACCGTGACGGCCCGCGGCAACATGCTTGAAAACCAGTCCGTGAACCACGTGCTGGGCGCGGTCATCAACGCCACCCGCTCGGTGCCCTTCGTCATCCTGATGGTGGCGATCATCCCGTTCACGCGCTTCGTGGCGCAGACCTCGATCGGCACCACCGCCGCCATCGTGCCCCTGTCGGTCGCCGCCATTCCGTTCATGGCCCGCATCGCCGAGAACGCCATGCGCGAAGTCGATCCGGGGCTGATCACCGCCGCGCGCGCCATGGGCGCGTCGCCCATGCAGATCATTCTCAAGGTGCTGCTGCCCGAATCGCTGCCCGGCCTGGTGGCGGCCACCGTCGTGACGGTCGTCAGCCTGATCGGCTATTCGGCGATGGCCGGCGCCATCGGCGGCGGCGGCCTGGGCGACCTGGCCATCCGCTACGGCTACCAGCGCTTCCAGTCCGACGTGATGGCCGCGGTCGTCATCGTGCTGATCGTGCTGGTCCAGGTCATCCAGAGCCTGGGCGACCGCTACGTGCGCCGCATTTCGCATCGTTGACCGGGCGCGAGCCCCTGCTTTCTTCCCCCACTTCCGTCATTCGGGATACTTGCAACATGAGCATCAAGGTTTTGAAGTCGCTGGCCGCGTTTGCCCTCGGCGCCGCCGTAATCGCCCAGCCCGCGCTGGCCCAGGACAAGCCGCTGAAGATCGGCGTCACCGCCGGCCCGCACGCCCAGATTTTCGACGTGGTGAAGCAGGAAGCCGCCAAGCAGGGCCTGAAGATCGAGGTCATCGAATTCTCCGACTACGTGCAGCCCAACGTGGCGCTGGCCTCGGGCGACCTCGACGCCAACAGCTACCAGCACCAGCCCTACCTGGACAACGCCAACGCCGATCGCGGCTACAAGCTGGTCAGCATCGCCAAGACCGTGATCTTCCCCATCGGCATCTACAGCAAGAAGATCAAGTCCCTGTCGGAACTGAAGGAAGGCGCCCGTTTTGCGCTGCCGAACGACCCGACCAACGGCGGCCGCGCGTTGCTGTTGCTGCAGGCCAACGGCCTGATCAAGCTGCGTCCCGACACCGGCCTGAAGGCCACCCCGATCGACGTGGTCGAGAATCCCAAGAAGCTGCGCTTCATCGAACTGGACGCCGCCCAGCTGCCGCGTTCGCTGGACGACACGGACGCCTCGGCCGTGAACACCAACTTCGCGCTGGAAGCGGGCCTGGATCCGGCCAAGGACGCCATCGCCCAGGAAGCCTCGGATTCGCCGTACGCCAACGTGCTGGTCGTGCGTGAACAGGACAAGGACCGCCCCGAGTTCGCCAAGCTGGTCAGCATCTACCACAGCCCGGCCGTGAAGCAATTCATCGAGACCAAGTACAAGGGCGCCGTGGTGGCCGCCTGGTAAGCGTCCATCGACTACCCGGAACGGCCGCCGCTGGCGGCCGTTTTCATTGGCGGGGAGGGCGCGGGAAGGGGTGATGGCATCCTTTTTTTGACAAACGCCTTCAAGTGCGCCATAATTTCTGGCTTCGGTCGGGCTGATAGCTCAGTCGGTAGAGCAGCGGACTTTTAATCCGTTGGTCGCGAGTTCGAGTCTCGCTCAGCCCACCACCTCCGCCTTTTTTGCGAAGGCGGAAAGAGAATCAAGCACCTGCGAGCGATCGCGGTGCTTTTTTTTCGTCCGTAGGGTCCACGCTTGCGACTTCGCGCAAGGCCTCGGCCAGCAGTTCGGCGGGCCGGGACAGCGAGCGGCCGGCGCGTCGCAGGATGCCGATGTACCGGTAGAGCGGCGGATCATCGATCGAAATGCGCCGCAGGCGGCTCGTGTCTCCGCCGCGCGCCACCAGCTCCGACAGGATGGCCACCCCGAGCCCCTGCGCCGCCATCGCCATGATGGTGGAGTTGTACACGGCCTCATACGCCGCCGGCAGCGAAATCTTGTTCTTGTCGGCCGCGGCTTCGATGTGCATGCGGATGCTGCTTTCCCTTACCGGAAGGATGAGCGGCGGGCCGGCAAGGTCCTTGAGCGTCACCGTGTCTTGCGTCGTCCAGGGATAGTCCGGAGCGACGAACGCGCAGAAGCGGTCCGTCATCAGCTTGTCCCACACCAATTCCTGATCGCGCTTGACCGGGCTGCCGACGCCAAAGTCGACTTCGCCGTTCCGGATCATGTAGGTCAGGCGCGAAGCCACCGTGTCGCGTATGCGGACGGTGATGCCGGGGTATTCGCGATTCAGCCGGTGTATCGCGTGGGGCAGCAGGCCCGCCGCCAGCGAGGGCAGGGCGGCGACGGTCACGGTGCCTCGTTCCGGATCGCTGGCCTCCCGAGCGTGCGTGACCAGGTCTTCGATTTCGGTCACCACGCGCTCGATTCTCGGAAGCAGTTCCAGGCCTTGCGGCGTCAGGTTCACGCTTCGGCGATTGCGATCGAACAGGTGCGTGCGCAAATGCGTTTCGAGCTGCTGGATCTGTATGGTGAGCGCCGATTGCGAGATGTTCAGCTCATACGCGGCGCGCGTGAAGTTTCCCAAGCGGGCAATCGCGAGAAACGCGCGGAGTTGCTTCAGATCCCCCAGCATTGCCGAAACTCCATTCAATACTGCGATAGCTTGAGTTATTAATATTCTTGAAAACTCTATTCGTATATTTGAATTTTACCAATCACAGCCATCTCTGTACATTGATGCTCAGCACTTAACCTGGCCTTTAAACGGGAAAAATAATGAGCAGCGTCAATAAGGTGGTTGTGGTCGGCGGAGGAACAATGGGATGCGCGGTCGCCGCCATGTTCCAGGTGGCGGACTGGAGCGTCCATGTCGTTGAAACGGATGCAACGGCGCGGCTTGCGGTGCCGGGGAAAGTGGATGCCGCGGCGCAGGCGCTCGGCGCCGACGGCGGCGAAGCCCCGCCCGCCGTTCATGGCGCGCTGGCGGACGTCGATTGGGCCGGCGTCGATATCGTCATCGAATGCGTATTCGAAAATCTTGAACTGAAGCAGGCGGTTTTTGCCGAGCTGGAAACCCTGTGTCCGGCGCCGACGCCGTTGACCAGTAATTCGTCGAGTTTCCCGATAAGCCAGATAGGTAAAAACCTGGCGACGCAATGCCGCATGCTCGGCCTGCATTTCTTCATGCCGGCCCACCTGGTGCCTGCCGTCGAAGTGGTTTGCAGCGCGCAATCGGATGCAGCGACCGCCGACCGGGTCAGCGACATCATGCGCGCGGTCGGGAAAAAGCCGATACGCGTCAAGCGCGATATTCCGGGCTTTCTTGCCAACCGGATCCAGCATGCCTTGATGCGCGAGGCGATCGCCCTGGTCGAAGAGGATTTCGCCTCTCCGGAAGACGTGGACGCGGCCGTCCGGTATGGGTTCGGGTTCCGGTATATCGCCGCCGGCCCGCTGCTGCAGAAGGACCTGGCCGGGATCGATATCCACTGCGCCGCCGCGGCGACCATGTATCCCTACCTGCGCACCGACCAGGAGCCCAGCGCCTATATGCGCGAGCTGGTGGCCAACGGGAATATCGGAGTGAAGTCTCCCTCGTTGCGCGGGTTTTACCAATGGACCCCGGAACAAGTGGCGCTCGAAAAGAAGCGCTACGAGACGGCGCTGCTCAAGGCGGCGCGCATTCTCGCGGACGAAGAGGCCAACCACTGATCTCCGCCGACGCAAGGCAAACGCAGCATCCATAAAAAAATACCAAAAAGACCAGCCTGCGACGCAGGCTCCTATCTAGCAAAAGGGGTGGGTTGATGAAGCGAGACAAAAAAACCGGGGAGGCCATATGAGCGAACGCTCTGCCTCCCACATGAAATTCATGGCTTTGCAGCGAACCATGAATACCGTAAACAACGTTGCGGAGAAATGCGCCGGACTGCTGCTGCTAGGCATGATCGTCGCCATTTCGATTTCCGTGCTTGCCCGGCTTCTCTATACCTACACCGGCATTCCGCTGTCCGCGCCGTGGGCGGAGGAAATCGCGCGCTACATGATGGTCGGCAGCGTCTTCATCGGCGGCGCGGTGGCCGCCTATCACCTGCGGCTGATCGGCGTGGACGTATTCATCAGCATGATTCCGGAGCGCACCGCGCGCTGGCTGCGGCTGCTGTCCCATCTCCTGACCCTGGCGCTTGCGCTGCTGCTGGTCTGGAAATCCATCCACTTGATCGAACTCGGAATGCGGCAGTGGTCGCCCGCGCTGGAAATGCCGATGGCCTATGTCTATTCGCTGATGGCGATCGGCTGCCTGCTCATGTGCGCGAACACGCTCACCAATGCGGTCAAGGAACTGCTGAACGTTGAATTGCCGCAGCGGGAATCGGCGGAAATGGAAGAAGCGATGGAAATAAAAAATAGCGTCGAGGGGGCAATATGATCCTGGTTCTCGGTTTATCGTTTTTCCTGATCATGCTGATAGGCGCGCCGATCATGACGGCGCTGGGCCTGTCCGCGGCCATGGCGCTGCAGTCGGGCGACCGGTCGTTGCTGATCGTCGCGCAGATGGCATTCCAGTCCCTGGATTCGTTCAGCCTGATGGCCGTGCCGTTCTTCATCCTGGCGGGCCATCTCATGCAGTCCGGAGGCGTCGCGCGCAGGCTGGTGCAGCTGGCCAACGCCTTCGTCGGCTGGATCCGGGGAGGGCTGGGCGCCGTCGCCGTGTTGACGTCCCTGCTGTTCGCCACGGTATCGGGGTCCTCGTCCGCGACCACCGCGGCCATCGGATCCGTGCTGATCCCCGAAATGGAAAAGAAGGGATATCCCAGATCCTTCGCGGCCTCGATCGCGGCTTCTTCCGGGGAGCTCGGCGCGATCATTCCGCCCTCCATTCCGATGATCGTCTACGCGCTGACGGCCAACGTATCGGTCGGGGCGCTGTTCATCGCGGGGATCCTTCCCGGACTGCTGATCGCCATTTCGCTGATCCTGACGGTGTGCGTGGTCGCCAGCATCATGGGCTTCGACGAAGTTCGCCCGGTGAGCCTGAAGGATTGGGCCAAAGGCGTGCTGGTGGCGTTGCGGGACGCGACGCTGGCCCTGATGATGCCCGTGATCATCCTGGGCGGCATATATGGCGGCCTGTTCACGCCGACCGAGGCCTCCTGCATCGCGGTCCTCTACGGCCTGGCGCTGGGCATGTTCGTCTACAAGGAAATCACGCTCAAGAACCTGCTCGGCATTTTTGGCCGGGCGGCGGTGATGTCCGCGATCATTTTGCTGATCGTGGCCTTCGCCGCCGTGTTCGCGTACCTGTTGACGATCAACCAGGTGCCGCAACGCGTGGCCGCCGCGCTCGGCTCGATGACCACCAGCCCCTTCGTCTTCCTGCTGCTGGTCAACGGCCTGCTGTTCGTGGTCGGCATGTTCATCGAAGCATTGGCGGCGATCCTCATCATCGTGCCGATCCTGGCGCCGATCAGCGTGAGCTTCGGCATCGATCCCATCCATTTCGGCATGATCGTCATCACCAACCTGGCCGTGGGCATGGTGACGCCGCCGGTAGGGGTCAATCTGTTCGTGGTGTGCGAGGTGGCCCAGTTGAAGATGCATCAATTGGCCCGCTACCTGGTCATCTTCCTCGCGGTGCTGGTCGTGGACATCCTGATCATCTCGTACGTTCCCGCCCTCAGCACGGCCTTTCTGTAGATAGCGGCGCCGGGCGGCAGCCCGGCGCCAACCGAACAAACATAAATCCAGAAATAATCCAGGAGACAACAATGAAGGCTTTCAAGAAAATGCTGGGCATCGGAGCCCTGAGCGCGCTGATGTTCTCCGCGCCGACCCATGCGCTGAACATGGACGTGGGGCATACGCTCACCACGGACAGCCCTTTCCACGTCGGCACGCAGAAGTTCGCCGAGATCCTGACAGAGAAATCGAACGGGAAGATCAACGTCACGGTGTTCCCGCACTCGCAATTGGGCGGGGAACTCACCATGATCCAGGGCGCCGTGGCCGGAGCGACCGACCTGTTCGTCACCGGCCAGCCGGCGCTGAACAACGTGGTGAAGGAGTTCCTGGTATTCGATACGCCGTTCCTGTTCGACAGCGTGGAGCAGGCCAACGACATCCTCGCCGGTCCGGTCGGCGACAAGTTCATGGCTATCCTGCCGAAATACGGCATGGTGGGCCTGGGCTGGTTCTCCGCCATCGAGCGCAATGTCTTCGGCAATCGGGCCATCAATTCCGCCGGCGATCTGAAAGGCATGAAGATCCGCGTCATCCAGTCGCCGGGATACGTGGAAAGCTACAAGACGCTGGGCGCGCAAGCCACGCCGATGGCGTACTCCGAGCTGTACCTGGCGCTGCAGCAGAAGGTCATCGATGGCGGCGAGACCACGCCCGACCAGTTCGTGTCCGACAAGTTCATCGAAGTGTCCAAGTACTTCAACATGACGCACATCAATATCCATCCCGCGCTGTTGGTCATGTCCAAGACCCGCTGGGATTCCCTCTCCGAAGATCAGCGCAAGATCGTCAAGGAATCGGCCGACGAAGCGATGGCCTACGCCCGCGACTATTACAAGAAGGTCTATGACGAGGGCATGGAAACCATGAAGAAAAAGGGCGTCGAGATCGTCTATCCGAGCGACCTGGACTCCCTGGTGCAGGCAACCCGGCCGGTGACGAAAAAGCTGATCGGCGACGCGCCCAACGGCCAGGCGCTGTATGACGCCGTGATCGCCGCCAAGGCCACCGCCAAGAAATAATCCCTAGCCCGGCTTCGGGACAGACACAGGAAGACCAATGACTTGCTTCACCAAACCTGAAAACCTGCGGGTGCTGATCACGGGCGCGGCCGGGAACATCGGAAAATGCCTGCGCGACCAGTTGCGCGGCCGCTATGCCCTGCTGCGCCTGGCCGACATCGCCGAGCAGGAGCCCGCCCGCGAGGGCGAGGAAATCTGCGCGATCGACGTGCGGGACATGAGCTCCGTCGAGCGCTGCATGGAAGGCATCGATTGCGTGGTTCATCTCGCCGGGATTCCCGGCGTGGACACCTGGGAGAAGATCCTCCCGATGAACATCGACGGCTGCTACAACGTATTCGAAGCCGCTCGCCGCCAAAACGTGCCGCGCGTCATTTTCGCCAGCTCCAACCATGCCGTGGGCTACCACCGGAGGGAAAAGTTCCTGGACAACACCGTGGAACCCAGGCCCGATTCGCTGTATGGGGTGTCGAAGGTATTCGGCGAGGCCCTGGGCCGGATGTACGCCGACAAGTACGGCATGTCGGTCGCGTGCCTGCGGATCGGGACGTTCCGCACGCCGGACCATCCGAGCGAGGCCCGGCAGTTGCTGACCTGGATCAGCCACAAGGACATGGCGGAGTTGACGCGTTGCTGCATCGAGCACGAGTCGTACCATTTCGCCGTGGCCTATGGGGTGTCGAACAACCTGCGCAACCGCTGGGACAATTCCAACGTGAAGTTCCTGGGTTACCAGCCGCAGGACGACTCCGAGGTCTTCGCGGCGGAGATCCTGGCCAGGAACATTCCCGAGGACCCGATCGCCGCGCAGTTCCACGGCGGCTTCTATTGCCCCCTGGAATTCGTCGGCACGACCGACAGGATTTCCTGAGGCTTTCGTGTCACGATCTACGCCATCCATGAATCAGCAGTTGCCACGGGGAAACCATGTACGCCGCTCCGCCAGCCATTGAAGCCCAAGTCTTTGCCCGCCTGCCCGACGCCTTCAGGAAGCCGGAAGGCACGTCCGAGTGGCATCGCTACCAGCCGGGCAACCAGCCGCCGCATTCCCTGCTGGAGGGGCCGTCCTTCGATGCCCAGGGGCGTTTGTATTGCGTGGACGTGCCCTGGGGCCGGGTGTTCCGGGTCGACGAACAAGGCCGCTTCGCGCTGATCGCCGACTACGACGGGGAGCCCAACGGCCTCAAGATCCATCGGGACGGCCGCATTTTCATCGCGGATTACGCCCGCGGCATCGTCCAGCTCGATCCGGACACGGGCGAGGTCACGCCCGTCCTGGAGCGCGTCCACCTGGAGCGCCTTAAGGCGGTGAACGACCTGGTGTTCGCGTCCAACGGCGATCTGTATTTCACCGACCAGGGCCTGACGGGTTGGCACGACCAGACGGGCCGCGTCTTCCGGCGCCGGGCGGACGGCCGCGTCGACTGCCTGCTGGACAACATCCCCAGCCCCAACGGCCTGGTGCTGGATCCGAGCGAGTCCGTTCTCTACGTGGCGGTAACGCGGGCGAATGCCATTTGGCGCGTTCCGCTGACGCGCGACGGCCACGTGACCAAGGTCGGCACCTTCATCCAGATGTCCGGCGGCGGCGGGCCCGATGGCTTGGCCATCGACGAGGAGGGCAACCTGGCGGTCGCGCACGTCGGCCTGGGCGCGGTCTGGCTGTTCAGCAACCGCGGCGAACCGATGTTGCGCGTCAATTCCCCGCTGGGGGCATTGACCACCAATGTCGCGTTCGGCGGGCCGGACCGCAAGACGCTTTACATCACCGAGTCCGAGTCGGGGTCCATCCTGAAGGCGCCGATGCCGGTGCCCGGCCGCGTCATGTATTCGGGCGTCTGACCGGCGCCGGCTTCGCCTTGCGGGCGGCGTTCTTGCCGCCCGCCGGCGCCTCTTGCGGCGCGTGCAGCTGAAGCATCCGCACCAGGTGGTCGATAAAGCCGCGGACCACCTTGGCGGGCACGTGCCGGGTGTTCGGGTACAGGGCCGCCATGGTGTAGGGGCGCTGCCGCAGCTCCAGGGGAAGGGCGACGAGCAGCCCCTTGCGTATCGGTTCGTCCACCAGGAAGGCCGGCAGGGAGGCGATGCCCAGCCCCGCGATGGCCATGTCGCGGATGGCTTCGCCATTGTTGGCCAGGATCCGTGAGCGCATCGCCACGGTGACCGGCTCGCCTTGCGGGCCCTCGAATTGCCAGAATCGCCTGGCGTGCACCAGCGCGTAATCGATCGCGTCATGTTCGGCCAGATCGGCCACGCGGGTGGGCAGGCCGCGGCGCTGCGCGTAATCGGGGCTGCAGCAGATCAGGCGTTCGCATTCGCCCAGCGTGCGCGTCTTCAGGGACGAATCCTCGAAGTGCCCGATCCGGACGGCCACGTCATAGCCGCCCTGGGCGAGCGAGACGGGGCGGTCGTCGTAGTCGACCGCGATCTCCAGGCCGGGATGCTGCCGGCCGAAATCGGCGATGACCGGGCCCAGGTACAGGATGCCGAACGACATGGGCGTGGAGATGCGCAGGCGGCCGCGCAGCGTATCGCCCTTGGTCGGCAGCATGTCTTCCACGGCTTCGTGGAGTTCGCCCAGCAAGGGGGCGATGCGGTCGTACAGGGCCTCGCCGGCCTCGGTGGGTTCCAGCCTGCCGGGCAGCCGCTGGAACAACTGCAGCCCCAGGGCCAGTTCGAAATCGCGGATCCGCTTGCTGATCACCGATTTGGTCAGCGTGAGGTGCTTCGCCGCGCCCGTGACCCCTCCGCAGCGAACCACCTGCACGAAGGTTTCCATGTCGTCGTATCGCCACTGCATGGTTGTTTCTACGGCTCATCGGCGTTCGTGCGAACAAGGCCGGTAGTGTACTGCCGGGGGGCGATGGCCGCAGGGCCCCGCAGGCCGCGTCCCGGGCCGTTCTGTAGGGACGAATCCGGCGTTCGGCCGAAGGAAACCCATATTGCCCCGCGGCGCGGCCGGACTGCACTACTCTTGGGTGCAGTTCAACATTTTCCTGGAGAAACTCATGGCCAAGCCCTACGTGAAACTCGACAAGACCCAGGCCGCGGTGCTGCTGGTCGACCATCAGACCGGCCTGCTATCGCTGGTGCGGGACTTCCAGCCCGACCAGTTCAAGAACAATGTCCTGGCCCTGGCCGACCTGGCCGAATACTTCAAGCTGCCCACCATCCTGACCACCAGTTTCGAAGACGGCCCCAACGGCCCGCTGGTGCAGGAACTGAAAGACAAATTTCCCAAGGCGCCCTACATCGCCCGTCCCGGCAACATCAATGCCTGGGACAACGAAGACTTCGTCAAGGCCGTCAAGGCCACGGGCAAGAAGCAGCTGATCATCGCGGGCGTGGTCACGGAAGTGTGCGTGGCCTTCCCGGCGCTGTCGGCGCTGGAGGAAGGCTTCGACGTGTTCGTCGTCACCGACGCATCGGGCACCTTCAACGAAGTGACCCGCGACGCGGCATGGCGCCGCATGGAGCAGGCCGGCGCGCAACTGATGAGCTGGTTCGGCGTGGCCTGCGAACTGCACCGCGACTGGCGCAACGACATCGAAGGCCTGGGCACGCTGTTCGCCAACCACATCCCGGACTACCGCAACCTGATGGCCTCGTACTCGACGGTCAAGGCCAGTAAGTAAGGCCGGGGCCGGCGGCGCCGCGCCGGCCTCTCAGGAGGCCAGCCTGCGCGCCGGCAGGGCGGACAGCTCGTGCAGGCTCAGCCCGCAGCTGCGGGCGCGCTCGGACAGGGATTCGCTGTGGGCCAGGGCGCGCTGGCTTTCTTCCAGCAGCACGTCCAGCTGCTCTTCCAGGGTGGCCGCCATGACCCAGGCGCGTTCGGCGAACAGGGCGGAGAAGTTGTCGACGCAGCCCTTGCAGATGGCCGCGCCGTTTTTTTCGAGCAGCGGCGCGCCCTGGGCGAGCGTCGATCGGCAGAAGATACAAGCGAGGGCGAGGTTCATGCGTCTGGCGGCTCATTCACGGGTTGGCGGGAACGCGGACGCCGCGAATGCCGGTGCCCTGTCTAGGACAACGGCGCGGCGCGCGAACTCTTAAGCCGGCCCGGTCGACTATGCCGCCCGGCGGGGCGGAACCGCGGTCGTTCAATCGACGACGAAGCCGCCCGGCCCGGACTGCCCCAGCAGTTCCCGGGCGCACTGCGTCGCCTGCCCGGCGGTCGCCACCGCCAGGAACGGCATGCCGAAGGCGCGGGCCATTTTTTCGCCGCGCTTGCGCAGCTTGTCCAGCGCTTCGGCGTCGCTTTCCACGGCGATGAAGGCCCGGCAGCGGGCTTTCAGGCGCGGCATATTGGCGGTCTGCCACTCGATCATGGCCTTGCGGTCGGCCTGGCCGGCCTCCTGGCGCATGTCGGGCACCACCATGACGAAGGTCTGGGGGTTATCCACCAGCATTTCCATTTCGCGTATCCAGGTGGCCGAATAGCCGTCGGGCGCGCCGCCGTGCCTGGCCGTGACGATGGGAAACTGGGATAGGTCGTGGAAGAAAAATTGTTCGCGGTTCATTCGAATTCTCCGTGAGGGGAAGTGGGCGCGTCCAGGTGGCATCCGCAGCCGCCATAGAGCACCAGGCTGTAGGAGTCCAGCAGGAAGCCGCTCTGTTTCGCGATCTTCCTGACCAATTGCGCCATGGCGGGGTCGCTGGATTCCAGGATCCGCCCGCAATGCGTGCAGACCAGGTGGTCGTGATGTCCTTTGTCGTTGAGTTCGTACACGTTGGTATGCGTGTCGAGCTGAGTTCGTTTGAGCAGGCCGACGCCTTCTAGTTGCGTAATGACGCGATAGACGGTGGCCAGGCCGATACTGCTGTGGTCCGAAATGAGGTTGCGGTAAACGTCCGCCGCGCTCATGTGCAGGCCGGCGTGCTGGTAGAAGATGTCCAGGATCTTCATCCGCGGGAAAGTGGCCTTGATGCCGGCAAGGCGCAGCCGTGAGTGATCCATGAGGTTGCTCCGTCAGGGGGGCTGATGTCCTGGGGCCCGTGGGGGCGCCCTTCGGTATGAACCGGTCTTGGTGAGAATGATGTACATTTTCAAAAAGCCCCGCTCGCCGGAAACCGTCAACCAGTAGCTCAAACCTGCCAACCATGCTTCACGTGGCCATCGCGCCCGTCCTCCCGGATGTCTTGCTGACCCCCTTCAGTGTCCAGGGGCGCCGCGAATCCAAAGGCATTGCCGTGCCCTCGCATGTCCATGACGAGGGCATGCTGGTGCTGGTGCACGAGGGCCTGGTGGTGGTGCAGGCGGGCGCCGAGGTCTGGACCGTGATGCCGGGCAGCCTGGGCTGGATCCCGCCCGGCGTGCAGCACGGCGCCAGATGGTTCGGCGAGGCGCGCGGTTCGTTCCTGTACGTGCGCCAGGATGCCTGCGGGCGCTTGCCGGATCGCTGCCGGTCCTGGCCGGCCTCCAGGCTGATCGAAGCCCTGGTCGAGCGTTTCACGGGATCGGACGGAGGGAGGCTGTCGTCCGCCTACCAGGAGCAGTTGTTCGACGTGCTGCTGGAGGAGCTCAAGCACCGGGAACAGGATCCCGTGCTGTTGCCCATGCCTGCCGACCCGCGCCTGCAGGAGCTGGCGCACACGCTGCTGGATACGCCGGACGACACCGCCGGCATCGATGAATGGGCGCAGCGGCTCAATATGTCGTCGCGCACGCTGATGCGGCGGTTCCGCCAGGAAACCGGCGTGACGCTGGGGCAATGGCGGCAGCAGGCGCGCCTGCTGCGCGCCCTGGAACTGCTGTGCCGCGGCGGTTCGGTGACCGAGGCCGGGCTGTCCGTCGGGTACGAAAGCACCAGCGCATTCATCGGCAGCTTCCGCGCCGCGTTCGGCGCCACGCCCACCCGCTACCTGGCGGGGCGGGGATAGCGGCGCTTGGTCGCCGCGGCGCGCGTCAACTGAGCGGCCGCGTCAGGCCGCGGCCGGCTGGTTGGGATGCAGCGGGCCCTGGGGATCGTTCTCGGCGTCCGGGCGGGGCGGAACCGGCGGCAACCCCAGGCTCAACCGCAGCCGTTGGCAGTCGGGATTGGGCGAGCCGTCGGGCATCCAGACGTCGAATTCGCGGCAGGGCGTGGGGCGTTGCTCGTAGATGGCGCAATGGATGCCGGGGCGGCCGAGTTCGCCTCGCAGCGAGATGCAGCGCCCGCCGCCGGTTTCGGTGCCTTTCATGCAGGCGCGCAGCGGGCTCATCTGGGTGACGAGCTCCACGGGCACGTGGCCGCCGTTTTCGCCCGCCAGCTCGCCGCAATAGAACGACACCCTGAAGTGCGAACAGCAGGCCCCGCAGTCCAGGCATGGGTTGGCGGCCGGGTCGTCGCCCGCCAGGACGGAGGGCGAGACGAAGGTGACGAGGGTAGAGTCGAGCAGGGACATGGGGCGCCGGAGCGCGCGGTCAGGGCCGGCGCGGGATCAGGGTCGCAAATATTAGCTGGATATGAACCGCGGCCGCCACGGTTTTTTTGGGGCTGGCGCCCCGGCTGCGGTAGCATCGATGGCCCGAACGCGCCCAGGAGCTTGCCTTGAACGCCAACACTGAATTTTCCGACGGCCTGGCCCGTTGCCGCTGGGTGGATACCTCCGCCGAATACATGGCCTACCACGACCGCGAGTGGGGCTATCCCGAGGCCGACGACCGCGCGCTGTTCGAGCAGCTGTGCCTGGAAGGGTTCCAGTCCGGCCTGAGCTGGCGCACCATCTTGTCCAAGCGCGAGGCGTTCCGGCGCGGCTTCGCCGGGTTCGATCCCGCCAAGGTGGCGAGATTCGGCGAGAAAGAGGTGCTGGCGCTCCTGGCCGACGCCGGCATCGTGCGCCATCGCGGCAAGATCGAGGCCGTGATCAACAACGCGGCGCGGGCGCTGGAGATGATCGAGCGCGAGGGCTCGCTGGGCGCCTACTTGTGGCGCTTCGAAGCCCCGCCGGGCGCGCCGTCCACCTACGGCGCGTCCACGTCGGCGCAATCCGAGGCGCTGTCCAAGGCGCTGAAGAAGCTGGGCTGGAAGTTCGTCGGGCCCACCACGGTCTACGCCTTCATGCAGTCGGTGGGCATGGTGAACGACCACAGCCCCGACTGCCATTGCCACGCGGCCAGCGAAAAGGCGCGCAAGGCGTTCAAGCGGTCCGCGTAGCGGTTCAGGCCGCCGCTTCGGGAACCACGGCGCCCGGCAGGCAGTAGCGTCCTTCCCGGTAGGCCCAGCTGGGCCACAGCGCGTGCGCGAGCGCCTCGGTGGCCAGGGCCGGGTCCAGGTCCACGGGCGCGTAGTCTTCAGGCGCGGTGTAGCGGTACTGCACCGGCGGCTTGTTGGGTGCCAGCACCAGCAGGTCGTTTTCCTTCAGATATCCATAGGTGTTGTCGTACTGCATGATGGCCCGGCCCGGCGTGCTGCGGGTCAGGTCGTGCCCGATCATGGGGTGCTCGGTATCCACGCCGATCAGCGACAGCAGGGTGGGCGGCAGGTCGATCTGGCTCATCAGGCGGTCGTCGCGGCGCGCCTCGACGCCGGCGCCCAGGATCACGGCGGGGATGTGGAAGTGGCGCACCGGCACCAGGCTGGCGCCGAAGACCCGCGAATCGTGGTCGGCGGCCACCAGGAACACGGTGTTTTCCCAGTAGGGGGCGGCCTTGGCGCGCTCGAAGTAGCGGCCCAGCGCCCAATCGGCGTAGCGGACCGTGTTCTCCACGGTGGCCGGATTGCCTTCGGTCTGGATGCGGCCCGCCGGATACTCCCAGGGCGAGTGGTTCGACACGCTGAAGGCGAGCGTGAAGGTGGGGCGGTCGCCGTCTTCGCGCAGCAGCCGGTCCAGCTGGGTGAACATGTCCTCGTCCGAGGCGCCCCAGGTGCCGACGAAGGCGGGGTCGACGAAATCGGCGCGGTCCACAATTTCCTTGAAGCCGTTGCCCAGGAAGAAGCCCTTCATATTGTCGAAGTGCGATTCGCCGCCGTAGATGAAGCGCGAATGGTAGCCATGGCGGCCGAGCAGGTCGGCCAGCGAGAAAAAGCCCCGTTGCGAGCGCGGCAGCTTCAGCACGGCCTGCGCCGGCGTGGGCAGGAAGCCCGTGACCACCGCCTCCAGCCCCCGCACCGAGCGGGTGCCCGTGGCATAGCAGCGCGTGAAGGCCCAGGCCTCGCGCGCCAGCGCGTCGAGTTCCGGCGTCAGGTTGGCGCCGCCCAGGCCGGCGCAGTACTGCGCGCCCAGGCTTTCTTCCAGGATGATCACGAGATTGAGCGGCCGCGCCGTCTTGCGGGTGGCCGGCTGGTGGTGCAGGCTGGGGAAATCGGGGTTGGCGGGCGGGTCGGGCAGGCCGGCCTGCGCCAGCACCAGCCCTTGCATCCTGGCGTCGTCCATGCCGCCGTAGACGGCCGAGGCGGACTTCTCGTTCTTCATGCTGTAGATGGCGTAGAAGACGTTGTAGAGCGAGTTCAGCGCCAGGGTGTTGAGCATGCCGTCCGAGGAATAGGCTACCGAGGACGGGTTGATCGGGCGGTGTCCGAGGGTGCCGCGGATGGCCAGGATCACGATGGCGAGGATCGCCAGGCTGGCGAGCGGCATTTGCCACCACGTGAGTTGCGCGTCCGGCCGGGCGTCGCCGAACAGGCCGTAGGCGCCCCAGCCGATCAGCGCCAGGGCGCCCAGGCCGCCCAGCAGCGCCGTCTTGTAGCCGCGCCAGAGCATGCCGGAGACTTCGCGGGGGTGTTTCAGGTATTCGACGAACAGGCGGTTGGGACGGGTGTCGTATTCCAGGATGAAGGGCGGGCTGGCCACTTCCAGGAACGCCAGCAGGATGAACGCGACCAGGTACCAGTAGCCGGCCAGCGTGGCGGCCAGCGGAAAGTGCCCCAGCAGGGGCGACAGCACGGCCGGCAGCGCCGCCAGCACGGCGATCTGGTGGGCATCGATACGCAGGCCCCCCAGAAGCAGGGGCAGCAGGCCCCCGGCATCGCGCACCCGCTTGAACTGCCAGGCGGCCAGCGCCAGGCGGCTGAGCGTCAGCAGCGCAAATGCCGCCACCACGAAAATCAAGGTCGAATGCCGCATCGGGCCTCCAGGTTGGTCAGCGATCCATTTCGCTTTGTAACCGGCCGTAGGGGGGCCGGGCACGCATCATGCTGCGCAAATGCCGGACGAGGCACACCGCGCGGCGCCGCCAAGGCGAATGGGCTGGAAAGATCCGCATACATTATGGGGCCGGCGAGCCCGGCCGGCGCCGCGGGCCGCGATACCCTTTAAGGGTAGCGATGGCCGGCCGCGGTACGCCGGCCGCAATGGCAAGGATCATAACCATGACGCGCTCAAGAAAAATAGCGATCGGGATTGTAGGGGGAGCGGCGCTCCTCGTGGCGGTGGCGGTGGCGGGGATCGCCACTTTCGACTGGAATCGGGCCCGGCCCATGATCAACGAACGGGTCAGCGCCGCGATCGGGCGGCCCTTCGCCATCAACGGGGACCTGAGGGTGCAGTGGCAGCGGCAGCCGGACGAGGGCGGCTGGCGCGCCTGGGTGCCGTGGCCGCGCTTCATCGCGAACGATATCTCGGTGGGCAATGCCCCCTGGGCCAAGGCGCCGCAGTTCGCCACGCTCAAGCGCGGCGAGTTCAGCCTCGCGCCCTTGCCGCTGCTGCGCCAGCGCGTGGTGATCCGCCGCATCCAGCTGACCGAGCCCGCCGCCGACCTGGAACGCCTGGCCGACGGCCGGGCGAACTGGGAGTTCACGTTGCCCGAGACCGGCGAGCCGTCGCCCTGGGTGCTGGATATCAATGAGATCGGCTTCGACAAGGGCCGCGTCGGGCTGGTCGACGAGGTCCTCAAGGCGGACCTTACCGTGCAGGTGGATCCCCTGGGCAAGCCGGTGCCCTTCGCGGACGTGGCGGGCGCGGCCTTCGCGGAGGAGGACGGCGCGAAGACCGCGCCGCGCGACTACGTGTTCGGCTGGAAGGTGGACGGCAAGTACAAGGGGCTGGCCACCAAGGGTGAAGGCAAGGTAGGCGGCATGCTGGCCCTGCAGGATGACCGGCAGCCCTTCCCGGTGCAGGCGGACGTCACGATCGGCGGCACCCGCGCGGCGATCGCGGGCACCCTGACCGATCCCGTCAACCTGGGCGCGCTCGACCTGCGGCTTAAGCTGTCGGGCGCCTCGATGGCCCAGCTGTATCCGCTGACCGGCGTGACCCTGCCGGATACGCCGCCGTACTCCACCGACGGGCATCTGGTCGCCAAGCTGCGCAATCCCGGCGGAGCCGTGTTCGATTACAAGGCGTTCAACGGCAAGGTCGGAAACAGCGACCTGCATGGCGACATCTCGTTCGCCCTGGGCGCGCCCCGGCCGAAGCTGACCGGGAAACTGTCGTCCAAGCAACTGCGCATGGAGGATCTGGGGCCGTTGATCGGCGTTCCTTCGGGCAAGGTGGCAGGGGCCGAAACCGACAAGGCCAAGGACGCGCCCGCCAAGCCCAAGGGCGGCAAGGTGCTGCCGACCCAGGCATTCCGCACGGATCGCTGGCGCGACATGGACGCCGACGTGGCGCTGGAAGCCGGCCGCATCGTGCACGACAGTAAGCTGCCGCTGTCCGACCTTTCCGTCCACGTGGTGCTGCAGGACGGCAAGCTGACGCTGGATCCCCTGCGCTTCGGCATGGCCGGCGGGAACATCAATTCCACCGTCCGCCTGGACGGCTCGGGCGCGCCGCTGACCGGCCGCGTGGAGCTGCACGCGCGCCGCCTGCGGCTCAAGCAGCTTTTCCCGGCGACGCCCGCGATGCAGAAAACGCTGGGCGAACTGAACGGCGACCTGGCCGTGAGCGGCGCCGGCAACTCGGTGGCCGCGCTCCTGGGCACGTCCACGGGCGACGTGAAAATGCTGGTCAACGACGGGGTGATCAGCCGCAGCCTGATGGAGATCGCGGGGCTGAACGTGGGCAACTACGTCGTGTCCAAGCTGTTCGGCGACGACGAGGTCAAGATCAATTGCGGCGCCGCCGACCTGGAGATGAAGAACGGCGTCATGACGCCGCGCGTCTTTGTCTTCGACACGGAGAACGCGCTCATCAGCATCACCGGCACGGCCGACTTCAAGAACGAGACGGTCGACATGGACATCACGCCGGACAGCAAGGGCTTCCGCATCTTTTCGCTGCGTTCGCCGCTGTATGTGCGGGGCACGTTCGGCTCGCCCGACGTGGGCGTGCATGCGCTGCCGCTGGCCGCGCGCGGCGCGGGCATGGTGGCGCTGGGCGTGCTGCTGACGCCGGCCGCCGGCCTGCTGGCCCTGATCGCGCCCAGCACCACCGACGAGAACGCCTGCGGTCCGCTGCTGGAGCAAATGCGCAAGCCGCCGAAAGCGCCGGCTTCTCCGAAGAAATAAGCGGGCAGGGCGGCGCCTGGCCCTAGGCCGGCGGCGCGCTCCGCGAGCCGGCCTGGGTGTTGTCGTCCGCCACGCAGACGGCATTGCGGCCGTGGTTCTTGGCGTAGTAGAGCGCCTGGTCCGCGCGCTGGTAGACCGCGTCCAGCGTCGTGCCGTGTTCGGGGTAGGCCGCCACGCCCGCCGAAATGGTAATGGGGGCGGGCACCGCTCCATGCTGCGCCGCCATCCGCTGGCGCAGGCGGTCCACGATGGCGATCGCGGCCGCCATGGGCGCGCCGGGCAGCAGCATCACGAACTCCTCGCCGCCGGCGCGCGCCAGCGTATCGCCGCTGCGGGAACCCTCGCTCATCAACCGGGCCAGCGCCTGCAGCGCGCGGTCGCCGGCGGCGTGCCCGTAGCGGTCATTGATGTTCTTGAAGTGATCGATGTCGATGGCCACGATCGCCACCGGCTCGTCCTCGGCCTGCAGCAGCGCCAGCGCTTCGTCCAGGCCGCGTCGGTTCAACAGCCCGGTCAGGGTGTCCGTGGTGGTTTCGCGGCGCAGGTCGCGGATCTTGTGATGCAGCGACGCCAGCCCCATGAGCAGCGCGCGCTTGAGCTGCGCCGCCTCGAAATACCAGGAGCGCACCTTGCGGATGCGGTCCGCGGAATCCGGATTCTGCATGTGCTTGGCGATGCCGGCCAGTTCGCCCAGCGGGCGGGCGATCCAGCGCGACAGCAGCCAGATCGACGCCACGGACAGCAGCAGCAGCGGCAGGGTATTACTGGCCGTGGCCATGAGCAGGTCGCTCAGGGGCTGCAGGGTATTGTCGACGGGGCGCTGCGCGACGATGCTCCAGCCCGTGCTCGGCACCGGCGCATAGCCTGCCAGCATCTCGCGGCCCCGGTCGTCGGTGTAGCGCATCTCGCCGGTCTCTCCGCGGCGGGCGGCGGCGAGGGCCTCATTGTCGGGGCTGCGCTGCCCCAGGCGGCTGCGGTCGGGGTGATAGATCAGCGTGCCGTTGCGGTCCACGACGAGCAGCGAGGAATCGTCGCGGTAGAAATGCTGGCCCAGCAACCGGTCCAGCACATTGTCCTCGTGCAGGTACAGCGTGCCCGCGATGTAGCCGAGATAGCGGTAGTCGGGCGAGACGATGGGATGGGTATAGAGAATCACCCAGCGGCCGCTGCGGGTCTGGAAAGGCTCGCTGATGGTCGGGCGCCTGGCGGACAGCGCCTGGGTGAAGGCTTCGCTGACCAGGTTCTGGCCCAGCAGTTGCGGGGACGAGGTCGACACCGCCAGCACCTTGCCCTGCGGCGACACGACGAAGCTGGAATTGAAATGACCCAGCTGCTGTTCCTGGCGCCGGGTCTCCGCGCCCATGTCCTGCGGGCGCGTCTCCATGTCGCTCAGCATGTCCGCGCTGTATGCCAAGTAGCGCTGCAGGTCGGTCAGGAAGGTGTCGGTCGCGCTGGCCAGCTTCGAGGCATAGGCCTGGTTGACATCCAGCGCGTTGCGCAGCAGCAGGTCACGCTGCACCAGATAGCTGGCATGCAGGCCGCCCGCCAGCACCAGGATCACCGAGAGCAGGCTGATCCACAGGATGAGGCGCCGCAAATCGATGCGGAACATGACGCGATCCGTCAGAGGCTGGCGCGGTCCGGCGGGTGTCCGGCCAACGCGTCCCAGGCGCACATCGCCTGCCTGGCGACGGCCTGCAAGGTCTTGCGGGTCGCGCCGTCGCGCGCCTGGATCGACATGCCGTGCAGCACGGTGGCGTAGAACGCGGCCAGGCTCTTGAGATCCGCGCCGGCGGGCAGCTCGCCGCCGGCGGCGCCCGCATGCAGCCGGGCCAGGATGCGGCCCTGCATCTCGCGGCGGTTGTCGCCCAGGAAGTCGCCCACGCTGGCGTGGTTCACGCAGCCCGATGGCGCGCCCAGCACGATCATGCAGCCGGGAGGATGGCCGGGCGCGGTGAAGCGTTCGGCGGAGGCCAGCAGCATGGACTGGACGGCTTCGCGGGCGGTGGGCGCATCCTGCAGCGCGCGCCTGCCCGAGCTGCCTTCGGTGTCGCGGTAGAGCTCGACCGCTTCGCGGAACAGGCTTTCCTTGGAGCCGAAGGCGCCATAGAGGCTGGGCGAATTGATCCCCATCGCTTCCGTCAGATCGGTCAGCGATGCTCCTTCATATCCCTTCGACCAGAACACATCCATGGCCTTGCGCAAGGCCTGGGCTCGGTCGAAGTTCCGGGGACGCCCACGTTCTGCCATAGGCTCGATTTTACCTGTCGCGCGAATTTTGTGTTGATCGATAAAAAAATGGTTGACGGGCCGGCGTCGGGTCGGCGAATATATTTGTACTGACCACTACAAATATGGATTCCGACCATGCCTGAATTGACTGGAAAAATCGCTTTCGTGACCGGCGGCAGCCGGGGCATCGGCGCGGCCATCGTGCGCCGCCTGGCGGCCGATGGCGCCAACGTGGCGTTCACCTACGTGAGCCCATCCTCCGCCGAAGGCGCTCAGGCGCTGGCGCGCGAACTCTCCACGGATGGGCGCCGCGCCCTCGCCATCCAGGCCGACGCCTCGGACGCCGACGCCGTCAGGCAGGCGATCGAGCAAGCCATCGCCGAACTCGGTCCGGTGGACGTGCTGGTCAATAACGCGGGCGTGTTCATTACCGGCCCCATCGGCGAAGCCCGCCTGGACGACTACGAACGGACGATGGATATCAACGTGCGCGCGCCCTTCGTCGCGATCCAGGCTGCCCAGGCCGTCATGCCCGACGGCGGCCGCATCATCAACATCGGCAGTTGCCTCGCCGCGCGCGCCGGCCGCCCGGGCGTGGCGCTGTACTCCGCGAGCAAGGCGGCGTTGGTCGGCCTGACGCAAGGCCTGGCCCGCGACCTGGGCCCGCGCGGCATCACCGTCAACGTGGTGCACCCCGGCCCGATCGACACCGACATGAATCCCGCCGACGGCGCGCACGCGGGCGACCTGGTCGCGGTGCTGGCCCTGCCGCACTACGGCGAAACCCGCGACATCGCCGGCATGGTCGCCTTCCTGGCCGGCCCGGAAGGGCGCTACATCACGGGCGCGAGCCTGGCGGTAGACGGGGGCTTCGCGGCCTGACGCAGGGCCCGCCAAAAATTTTTCCGCACCCAACTTGCACAAACCAAAAAAGCTGCATATAATCTTGCTTCTTCGCAGTACACACATAACGAAACGCAGCGGCGCCGGCAGTAAAAGCGCAGCAAGGCGGATCAGGACTGAGTGAATTGCAAGGGCTGTTAGCTCAGTTGGTAGAGCAGCGGACTCTTAATCCGTAGGTCGAGTGTTCGAGCCACTCACAGCCCACCAGAATTCCTGGAAGCCCCAGAAAAAAGCCCACCGAATCTCGGTGGGCTTTTTGTTTTTCCGGGGATTTTGACTGCGCATGATTCATGGGATGCGCATTTCGCGTATGAAAGTTCCGGCGGTATGCGTGACACAGCGGCGCCTATGTGCCCCAGCTGAGCGACGTTCGCATGGCTGCGATGGGCATCCGCATATCGGAGATGTGTTTCGGCGATGTCTCGGGCTCGTCCCACTTGACGCAGCGCGGGGCAGTCCATCGTGCGCAGCTTGCGGCGGGCTCCGCCGCAAGCCCGCAAGCCGACTAACGCGCCTGCCTTGTCGCCGCAGCTGCGCCGCCGCCGGTTTCGGCAGCCTGCGCGGAACGCTTCTTCAGTTCCAGGATGACCTGGCCGCCCGACAGGATGTCAGTCTGGACGGCGATCCGGGCCGCCTGGCTGTCGCGGTTGCGCATGGCGGTGAGCAGCGAGTAGTGGCCGTCGATCATGTCGCGGCCTCCCTCTGAATAGCACTGGGCGATCAGCGGGCCCATCTTCAGCCAGAGGCGCTCCAGGATGCTCAGGAGCACCGGCATATTGGCGATGCGACAGTATTCGAAATGGAAGTGCTGGTTCAGGCTGATGGCGGCGAGGACTTCGCCGGCGGCCAGCGCCTGTTCGTTCTGTTCGATCAGCGCTTCCATGCGCGCGATGTCTTCGGCGGAGGCGACCTCGGCGGCCCGGGCGGCGGCCATGCCTTCCAGTTCCAGCCGGATGTCGCGGATTTCCAGGTATTCGGGGAGGGTGACTTCGGCTACCCGGATGTCGCGCGCGCTGCGCATGACGAGCGCGCCGTCCTGCACGAGGCGCAGCACGCCGTCGCGCACGGGGGTAATGCTGGTGCCCAGTTCCGCCGCCAGTTCCCGGATGCGCAGCCGGTCTCCGGGCCGGAGCTGGCCTTCCATCAGGGCGCTGCAGATCTTGGTGTAGACCCGGTTGCCCATGCTTTCGTACTGCATGGCCGAAAAACGGGCCTCGGCCTGCGGGGGCAGTTGAGTGGGCGCGAGAGGCTCGGCGGAGGGCGGGATAGGAGGGCTTGCGCTCGGATGATGCATCAAGGTAGGTGCCTGAAGTCATAAGTCCGCCACGGGAAACGCTGTCCGGGCGGGCGGAGGGCGCGCTTTCGGCCCAGCTCCTACTTTATCAGTCTTATAGGAAAAACAAGCGCTTGAGAGCGGCTTTGCCGGGATTTCCATCTCCGGGATTACACCGATGTCGTAATTCCGCGATATTGATGCATGATGCATCAAATATTTTAATTGGGATGCCTAGTGATGCTGTCCGACGCCGCCGCCGGCATGGAAGAACCGGTGGACGCCCTGCTGGTCAATTCGCCTCCGCCGATCCGGCAGGAGGATGCCGAACGCGTGGCCGGGGCCTGCTACCCCGGTTATGCGCAGTGCGTTCCGCTCTCGGGGGAGCGCGACATGAACTTCCGGATCAGCCGCAAGGACGGCGCATCCTTGACGCTGAAGTTCATCAACGGCGCGGAAAGCCCGGACGAAACGCGGATGCAGATCGCGGTGCTGAAGCACCTGGAAGCGCGCCAGACGGGCCTGGGCACGCTGCGGGCGCCGCATCACCAGCCCGCGGACGCGGCCGGCCTGTCGGCGGATCCGGATATCCGGCCGGGCAGCGACGATGGCGCGGCCCTGCAGGATTGGCTGGACTTCCGCGTTCCGGACCTCGCGGGCGCGGTGCGGGTGCGGGCCTATGGCTTCCTGCCGGGCCGCCCCGGCGCGGCCATGGCGGCCGGGCCGCAATCCTGGCAGGCGGTGGGCAGGGCGGCGGGGCGGCTGGACGCGCAGCTTGTCGATTTCGAGCATCCGGCGGCGCATCGGCAGTTCCTGTGGGACGCCTGTCAGGTGGCGCGGGTGCGGCCGATGCTGGACGCGGTGGAGTCGCCCGACGAGCGGGCGCGCATCGCCGCCTACCTGGACGTCTTCGAGCGGGACGTGGTGCCGGCGCTGGCGGCGCTGCCCAGCCAGATCATCCATAACGACCTGTCTCCCAGCAACATCCTGGTGAACGAGGCGGGCACGGACCTGGCGGGCATTCTGGATTTCGGCGACATGGTCCACGCGCCGCGCATCGCCGAGGTCGCGATCGCCGCGTCCTATCAGATGACGGCGCCCGGCCGTCCCCTGGACGTGCTGTCCGCCGTGGTGGCGGGCTACGAGTCGGTGCTGCCGCTGACGCCGGACGAACGGCGCCACGTGCTGGACCTGGTGCTGGCCCGCCTTGTGCAGCGCATGGCGATCCCGTCCTGGCGCGCCCTGCGCTTTCCCGGCAACGGCGCCTACATCCTGCGCAGCCGCGCGGCGGCGACGGCGCTGTTCAACGAGCTGTACGACGAATGGAGCCGGGGCGCGCGCTGAGCGCGTCCCGCATGGAGTTGCGCGATGCCGCGCAAGAAACGAGCGAAGGACATGCGATGACGGTGAACGGCAGCAATACGCAGCAGGACCTGCTGGCGCGGCGCAAGGCGCTGGGGCCGGCCTACCGGTTGTTCTATGAAGAGCCGGTGGAACTGGTGCGCGGCGAGGGCGTGTGGCTGTACGACGCGTCTGGGCGCCGCTATCTGGATGCCTACAACAACGTGCCGGTGGTCGGTCATGCCAATCCCGCCGTGGTAGAGGCGCTGACGCGCCAGGCGTCGGTGCTCAACACGCACACGCGCTATCTGCACGACGGCGTGGTGCGCTACGCCGAGCGCCTGCTGGCGCTGTTCCCGAGCGCGCTCGACACCGCCATGTTCACCTGCACGGGCAGCGAGGCCAACGATCTGGCGCTGCGCATCGCTTTCGAGGCGACGGGGCGGCGCGGCGTGATCGTGACCGGCAACGCCTATCACGGCGTGACGATGGCGCTGGCCGACGTGTCGCCGTCGCTGCGTCCGGTCGGCGCGCACGTCCGCACCATTCCGGCGCCCTGCCTGCTGGAAGGCACGCCGCAGGAAGTCGCGGCCAGGTTCGCCGCCAGCGTGGACGCGGCGGCCGACGAGCTGGAAGCCGCCGGCACGCCGGTGGCCGCGCTCATGGTCGACACGGTGTTCGCCAGCGATGGCCTGTACGCCGATCCCGGCGAGGCGCTGACCCTGGCGGCCGAACGCGTGCGCGCCCGGGGCGGGCTGTTCATCGCCGACGAAGTGCAGGGTGGCTTTGCCCGCATGGGCGTCAACTGGTGGGCATTCCAGCGCGACAGCGTGATCCCGGACATGGTGTCCATGGGCAAGCCCATGGGCAACGGACATCCGATAGGCGGCCTGGTGGCGCAGTCGCGCCTGGTCGAGGCCTTCGGCCGCGAATGCCGTTATTTCAACACCTTCGGCGGCAATACCGTGTCGTCGGCCGTGGGCCTGGCCGTGCTGGACGAGTTGGCGCGCATGGACGCGCCGGCCCACGTCGAGCGCGCCGGCCAGGCCATGGGGCAGGCGCTGGCCGATCTGGCGCGGCGTCACGAATGCCTGGGCGCGGTGCGCGGACACGGCCTGTACTGGGGGGTCGACATCGTGTCGCCCGACGGCGATGCGGCGCATGCCGCCCGCCTGACCCAGCGCATCGTCAACGGCTTGCGCCAGTCCGGCGTGCTGCTGGGCACCGCGGGCCGCAATGCTTCCACGCTCAAGATCCGCCCGCCGCTGGTGTTCCGGCCCGAGCATGCCGCCATCCTGGCCGCGGCCTTGGACGAGCAGTGCCGGGCCGCGCTGCGCTGAGCCGCGCCAACACGCCGATACCACAACACAACAACAAGACGTTTCACAAGATCCGTCCCACTCCACCACGTCGAATACGCAAGGGAATCATCATGCGCAACACTAAGTTCTTCAGGAAAACCGCACTGAATGTCCTGCTGGCCGGCGCCGCCGTCCTGGGGGCAGGCACGGCCGCCATGGCGCAGACGCACGGCGGCACGCTCAATGTGATCCTGAATCCCGAGCCGCCCATCCTGATGCTGGGCCTGAACCAGCAGACGCCCACGCAGATCGTCGGCGGCAAGATCTACGAGAGCCTGCTGACCTACGATTTCAAACTGAATCCCCAGGCCAGCCTGGCCAAGTCGTGGAACGTGTCGGCCGACGGCCTGACCTACACCTTCGAGTTGCAGGAAGGCGTGACCTGGCACGACGGCAAGCCGTTCACGGCTGACGACGTGCTGTTTTCGCTCAAGGAATACCTGCCCGAGGTGCATGCGCGCGCCCGCAACAACCTGAGCCATGTGGCGAGCATCGAGAAGACCGGTCCGCT
This sequence comes from Achromobacter denitrificans NBRC 15125, assembly GCF_001571365.1. Taxonomy (GTDB): domain Bacteria; phylum Pseudomonadota; class Gammaproteobacteria; order Burkholderiales; family Burkholderiaceae_B; genus Achromobacter; species Achromobacter denitrificans. The sequence continues at coordinate 30,522 of NZ_BCTQ01000024.1, forward strand.
GACCATCGTCATCACGCTGAAGGAGCCGTATTCGCCCTTCATCAACGCCTTCGAGGTGTCGTCCGCGCCCATCGTGCCGGCCCACATCTACAAGGGCACGGATTTCCGCAACAACCCGGCCAACCAGACGCCGATCGGCACCGGACCGTTCAAGTTCAAGGAATGGCAGCGCGGCCGCTTCGTGCTGCTGGAGCGCAACGACAAGTACTGGCGCCCCAATCTGCCTTACCTCGACAAGATCTACTTCCAGGTGATCCCGGACGCCAATTCGCGCCTGGTGGCGCTGGAAAGCGGTTCGGTGCAGGTGGCCAGCTTCGGCGATATCGACTTCGCCTTCCTGCCGCAGATCAAGGCCAACCCCCAGCTGGAAGTCACGACCCAGGGCTATGAGTTCACCGGCTCGCACGCCGCGATCGAGCTCAACCATCGCGCCAAGCCGCTGGACGACGCGCGCTTCCGCCAGGCCATCCAGTACGCCATCGACCGCAAGTTCCTCGCCGACCGCATTTTCTTCGGCGCCGCGCGTCCGGCCACGGGCCCGGTGTCGTCGGTGACGCGTTTCTACGACGACAAGCTGCCGCGCTACGACTACGACCCGAAGAAGGCCATCGCGCTGCTCGACGAAATGGGCCTGAAGCCCGACGCCAGCGGCAAGCGCGCCAGCATCAAGCTGCTGGGCCTGCCGTATGGCGACACCTGGACCAAGGTGTCGGAGTACGTGAAGAACTCGCTGTCCAAGGTGGGCGTGGAAGTGGTGCTGGAAAGCACCGATGCCGGCAGCTGGGCCCGGCGCTACTCCAACTGGGAATTCGATACGGTGGTCGAGTACCTGTACCAGTACTCGGACCCGGCGCTGGGCGTGGATCGCACCTATCGTTCGGACAACATCCACAAGGGCGGCTACGGCACCAACACCTCGGGCTACGTGAACAAGGACGTGGACGCCGCGCTGATCGCCGCCGCGAAGGAAGTGGACCCGGTCAAGCGCCAGCAGCTGTATTCGCAGGCCTACGGCCAGGTCGCCAAGGATGCGCCGACCGCGTGGCTGGTCGAACTGGCCTTCCCCACGATCACCAACAAGAAGGTCAAGAACGTGACGACGTCCGCCATCGGCGTGGCGGAAAGCTTCGCGACGACCTACATCGAGAAGTAAGCGGGAGAACGCATGATGAGGTGGCTGCGGCCCTTACTTTCGGTGCTGGGTAAATCGGTCACGGTGCTGATCGCAGTCGCCGTCATCAACTTTGCCCTGGTCCACATGGCGCCCGGCGACCCGGTCAGCGTGCTGGCCGGCGAAGCCGGATCGTCCGACGCGAAGTTCCTGGAGCAGTTGCGCCGGGAGTTCAAACTCGACCAACCGCTCGTGGTGCAGCTGGGAAGCTATCTGCAATCCATCGCCACGCTGGACCTGGGTTACAGCTATCGGCAGCAGCGTCCCGTCTGGGACATGATCGCCGACCGCTTGCCGGCCACGCTGGTGCTGGCGATTCCGGCGTTCCTGATCGCCCTGCTGGGCGGGATACTGCTGGGCGCGCTGGCCAGCCGATACCGGGGATCATGGCTGGACTCCGCCATCACGGCGGCGTCGCTGGCGTTCTACGCCACGCCCATCTTCTGGGTCGGCCTGCTGCTGGTGCTGGGGTTCTCGGTCAGCCTGGGCTGGCTGCCGGCCTTCGGCTACGAAACCATGGGTTCGTCGCTGACCGGCATATCGCGAATGCTGGACATCGCCAAGCACGCCTTATTGCCGGTCGTCACGCTGGCGGGCTTCAACCTGGCGGTCTACACGCGCCTGGCGCGGGCCTCCATGAACGAGATCCAGGGGGCCGATTTCGTCAAGACGGCCTGGGCCAAGGGCCTGTCGTCCGGTCGGGTGGTCTGGGTGCACCAGTTGCGCAACGCGGTCCTGCCGGTCATCACCCTGGCGGGCATGCAGGCCGGGCAGCTGATCGGCGGGTCGGTGCTGGTGGAAACCGTGTTCGCGTGGCCGGGCATCGGCCGGCTGGCCTTCGATGCCTTGCAGCAGCGCGACTATCCCGTCCTGTTGGGGGTGTTTTTCTGCACGTCGGTGGTGGTGGTCGCGTTCAACCTGCTGACCGACCTGATCTACCGCCTCGTCGATCCCCGCATGCAGAGTCAATCATGAAGTCATTGATCAAGCGATATTTCACCAATGCCGGCGCCGTGGTCGGGCTGGTCTGCCTGAGCGCCATCGTGCTGATGGCCCTGGGCGCCCACTGGCTCTATCCCCTCAATCCCTGGGATACCACCGAAGCGCCGTTCCTGCGTCCGTTTGAAGAAGCCGGCGCCTGGCTGGGAGCCGACTCCATGGGCCGCAACATCGCGGCGGGCATCGTGCACGGCGCGCAGGCCTCGCTGCTGGTGGGCGTGGTGGCGACGGTGGTGGCGGTGTTCATCGGCATGCTGATCGGCGTGCCGGCCGGGTATCTCGGCGGCCGCTGGGACGAGCTGCTGATGCGCGTGACGGAAATCTTCCAGACCATCCCCAGCTTTCTGTTCGCCATCGTGCTGGTGGCGATCTTCCAGCCGTCCTTCGGATCGGTCATCACCGCCGTGGCGCTGGTGAGCTGGCCGCCGATCGCGCGGCTGGTGCGCGCCGAATTCATGCGGGTCAAGGCCAGCGAGTTCGTGGAGGCCGCCACGGTGCAGGGCTATTCGCGCGCCCGCATCGTGTTCACCGAAATCCTGCCCAACTGCGTGTCGCCGCTGATCGTGATGGCCTCGCTGATGGTGGCCAACGCCATCCTGCTGGAAAGCGCCATCAGCTTCCTGGGCCTGGGCGATCCCAACCTGATGACCTGGGGCTATATGGTGGGCGCGTCGCGCACGTTCCTGCGGCTGGCCTGGTGGATGTGCCTGTTTCCGGGCGTCGCGATCTTCGTCACCGTGCTGGCGGTCAACCTGATGGGAGAGGGGCTCAACGATGCGCTCAATCCCCGTCTCCATCGCAAGGGGTGAACCGTGACGCCGTTGCTTCAGATTGAAAACCTGTCGATTTCGCTGCCGGCGGGCGGCGACCGCAAGTTGGCGGTGGACGACGTCAGCCTGACCTTGAACCCGCATGAAATCGTGTGCGTGGTGGGCGAGTCGGGATCGGGCAAGTCCACGTTGGCGCATGCCGTGCTGGGCCTGCTGCCGCGCGGCCTGCGGATCGCCGGCGGGGCGATCCGCCTGGGCGAACTGCAACTGGCCGGCATGTCGCTGGGCGAGTTGCGCAAGGTGCGCGGCAAGCGCATCGCCATGGTGTTCCAGGAGCCGCTCAGCGCGCTCAATCCGCTGATGCGCTGTGGCCGCCAGATCGGCGAGATGTTGCGCACGCACGGCATGCGCGATGCGGCCAAGGTGGAGGCGCGCGTCGCCGAGCTGCTGACGTCGGTGGGGCTGCCGGACCATGCCCGCATCGCCGATTCCTACCCTTATCAATTGTCGGGCGGGCAACGCCAGCGCGTCATGATCGCGATGGCCCTGGCGTTGGAACCCGATATCCTGATCGCGGACGAGCCGACCACGGCGCTGGACGTGACCACCCAGGCGCAGATCCTGGCGCTGATCAAGGAGATCCAGCAGCGCAAGGGCCTGGCCGTGCTGTTCATCACGCACGACTTCGGCGTGGTGTCCGAAATCGCCGACCGCATCGTCGTGATGCAGGGCGGCAAGGTGGTCGAGTCCGGCGCGGCGCGGCAGGTGCTGCACGAGCCGCAGGCGGCCTACACGCAGTCGCTCCTGGCCGCGGTGCCGTCGTTCCGGCCGCCGCCCGCGATCGCGAGCCAGCCCGATCCCCTGCTGACGATCAAGGATCTGCGCAAGACCTATCTGCGCAAGGGCAAGTGGTTCGGCCCGGCCCAGCGCTTCCCGGCGGTCAAGGGCGTGTCGTTCGATATCCGGCGCGGCGAGACGGTGGGGCTGGTGGGCGAATCGGGCTCGGGCAAGTCGACCATCGGCCGCATGCTGGCCGGCCTGGTGTCGGCCGACGGCGGCGAGATGCGCCTGCGCGGGGCCGACCTGCTGGCTGAAGGCGCGTTCGCCGATCCGGCGCGGCGCCGTTCGGTGCAGATGATCTTCCAGGACCCCTACGGTTCGCTCAACCCGCGCCATACCGTGGCGCGCATCCTGACGGGCGGCATGCGCCGCCATGGCATGTCGGCGGCCGCGGCCATGGACCGGGCGCGCGAACTGATGCGGCTGGTCAAGCTGGATCCGTCGGCGCTGGACCGCTATCCGCACGAATTCTCCGGCGGGCAACGCCAGCGGCTGGGCTTTGCCCGCGCCATCGCCGTGACGCCGGAGCTGATCGTGGCGGACGAGCCGGTGTCGGCGCTGGACGTTTCGGTGCAGGACCAGGTGCTGGCCATGCTGCGGCAATTGAAGCAGGAGCTGCGGCTGTCCATGCTCTTCATCACGCACGATCTGCGCGTGGCGTCGCAGTTGTGCGATCGCGTCATCGTGCTCAAGCATGGCGAGATCGTCGAGCAGGGCCCGACCGCCCAGGTCCTGGAGAATCCCCGGCACGAGTACACGCGCGAGCTGATCGCCGCGGTGCCCGGACGAAGCTGGAAATAAACACACCCACACGCTTTATAGGATCGCGCAGTGAAAGCCTTCATCTCCCCGACCCATGACGTGCCCTGGCCCGGCAATGCCATGATCCGTGGCTTGCTCAAGCAGCACCACGACCGCGCCGAGCGCAGCATCGAAATCCTGGCCGCGCTGCGCGACGACCTGCGCCTGGACTGCCGGTTCGTGCAGCGCGCCGCCGAGCGTCCCGTCGAATTGTTCGAAGTCCATGCGCCCGACTACCTGCACTACCTGGAAACCGCCTGGGATGAATGGTCCAAGGCGCCGGATGCCTCGTTCGAGGTGCGGCCGTACATCAACACCAACCGCTACTTTCCCACGCTGCGCACGCGCATCCCGGTGACGCTGGCCGGCCAGTACCTGGGCGACGGCGGCTCGCCGCTGGTCCAGGACGCCTGGGTCAATATGAACGGCAGCGTGGATACCGCGGTGGCGGCGGCCGACGCGATCATCGCGGGCGAGCGCAGCGCGTATGCGCTGCTGCGCCCGGCCGGCCACCACGCCATGCGCGACCTGGCGATGGGCGGCTGCCACATCGCCAACACCGCGATTGCCGCGCAGCGCCTGGCCAAGCGCTTTGGCCGCGTGGCCGTGCTGGACATCGACGTGCACCACGGCAACGGCACGCAGCAGATCTTCTACGACCGCGACGACGTGCTGACGGTGTCGCTGCACGGCAAGCCGGAAACGCTGTTCCCGTTCATCTGCGGCTATGCCGACGAGATCGGCACTGGCGCGGGCGAGGGCTACAACTGCAACCTGCCCATGGAAGGCGGCACGGCGATCGACGGCTACCTCGGCCACTTCGACCGGGCGCTCCAGCGGATCAAGGATTTCGCGCCAGGCGCGCTGGTGGTGGCGGCGGGCTACGACACGTTCCGCCACGATCCTTTCGGCAACCTCGATATCGACACGGCCGATTACGCGGTGCTGGGCGACCGCATCGCCCAGCTGGGCGTGCCCACCCTGTTCGTGCAGGAAGGGGGCTACAAGGTCGATACGCTGCGCGCCAACGTCAATTCGCTGGTGGAAGGCTATCTGACGCGCCAGGGGGCCTGACATGAGGACTGCCGAATCCGGGGCAGGCGCGGGCCGCGTCGTGCTGATCAGCGGCGCGAGCCGAGGCATCGGGCTGGCGCTGGCGCGCGAGTTGCTGGCGCACGGCTGGCGGGTATCCGCGGGAACGCGCCAGCCCGTGGCGGCGCTGGCGGAATTTGGGGCCGACCGGTGCCATTGGTCGCCGTTCGACGCGCGCGATCCCGCAAGCGAGGCCGCCTGGGTGGCGGCTGCGCACGGCCATTTCGGCCGCATCGACGCCATCGTGCACAACGCCGGCATCCTGAGCGACAAGTCGGTGGTCGAGGCCAGCGACGAGGACTTCGACGATATCTTCGCCGTCAACGTCAAATCGCCCATGCGCCTGACGCGGCTGGCATGGCCGCATTTGCGGGCCGCGCCGGAAGGCAAGGTGCTGGTCATCGCCTCGCTGGCCGGCAAGCGCGTGCGCGCGGCCGAAGGCGGGCTGTATTCCATGAGCAAGGCGGCCGCGCTGATGCTGGCCCATGGCATCCGCCATGCCGGCGAGCCGGACCGCATCCGTTGCACCGCGATCTGCCCGGGCTTCGTCGCCACCGATATGGCCGATGGCGTGGACGACTCCATCAAGGCGCAACTGACCCAGCCTCAGGAAGTGGCCCGCATCGCCCGGATGGCGCTGGAGCTTTCCGCCACGGCCAGTGTGGCGGAAATCCCGATCAGCTGGCGGGTGGAAACGGCGTTCTGAGCCGGGCATTCATTGCCCGGGCCGATTCCGCCGACCGTCAGCTCAGTACCTTGCCCTTCGTTTCGGGCAGCAATAGCGCCGTGACGATGACGATGGCGTAGGCGCCCGTGGCGAATGCGCCGATGGCCCATCCCAGGCCATGCGTCTGCGAAAGAAACCCCACCAGACTGGGGAACAGCGCTCCGATGCCCCGGCCGAAGTTGTACGCGAAACCTTGCCCGTTTGCGCGCACGTCCGTCGGGAACAGCTCGGTCAGGTAGGCACCGATACCGCTGAATATCCCGGATGCCGCGAAACCCAGCGGAAAGCCAAGGACCAGCATCGCGTCGTTGCTCAGCGGCACGAGCGTGTACACATAAACTGTCAGCGCCGACAGAACGGAGAAAATCAGCAGGTTGGCCCGGCGCCCGAGCTTGTCGGCGGAATACGCGCCGGCGATGTAGCCGCAGAACGAGCCCACGATGATGACCATCAGATAGCCGCCGGTGCCCAGAACGGACAACTGGCGCTCCGTCTTGAGGAAGGTGGGCAGCCAAGTGGTAATGGCGTAATAGCCGCCCTGGACGCCGGTGCACAGTAATGCGGTGACCATCGTGGTTTTCAGCAGGGAAGGGGAGAAGATCTTCCAGAAGGAGGGCCGTTCCGCCGAGCTCTGCGCCTGGGCGCGCGCGCGCTGGAAGACTTCGGGTTCCGGGACGTGCTTGCGGATGTAGATGACGAGGAACGCGGGGGCGACGCCGATCCAGAACAGCGTGCGCCACGCCCATTCGGGAGGCAGCACCGAGAACGCGATGGTGTAGAGAATCGCGGCAGCGCCCCAGCCTACCGCCCAGCCGCTTTGCACCGTGCCGACCGCCTTGCCGCGGTGCTGCGCGCGAACGATTTCCCCCATCAGCACCGAACCGACGGCCCATTCTCCGCCGAAGCCCAGCCCTTGCAGCGCCCGCAGGATCAGGAGTTGTTCGAAATTCTGCGCGAAACCGATGGCCACCGTGCAGGCGGAGAACCAGAGAATGGTGATTTGCAGGATGCGCACGCGGCCGTAGCGGTCCGCCAGGATGCCCGCCAGCCAGCCGCCGATCGCCGAGAACAGTAGCGTTACGGTGCCAAGCATGCCGGCCTGGCCCTTTTCGATGCCCCACAGGCTGATGAGTGTGGAGATCACGAAGGTGAACACCATGAAATCCAGCGCGTCTATCGCCCAGCCGCCGAAGGCGCCGATGAACGTCCGGCGCTCGGTCTTGTTCATTTCCCTGTACCACTGCATGTGTCGACTCCTGATTCTTCTTGCCAAGACGCGCCGCGGCGGGCGCGCGGGTGAAGGTGAATGGGCCCTAGACGGCGGGGAAATCGTAGAGCCGCTGCGGGTTGCTCACCAGTATGCGTCGCCGCAATTCGGGCTCGGGCGCCCAGGCGGCCAGCTGGTTGCGGAGCCGGCCGGTGTCGACCATGGGCGATATGTGCACATGCGGCCAGTCGCTGCCCCACACGACGCGATCTGGCGCGGCTTCGATCAATGCCCGCGCCCAGGGCGTGACGTCCTCGTATGCATCGAATCGGGTGCTGATGCGGTAGGCGCCGGAGAGCTTGGCCCACCAGCCATGGTCGACCAGCATATGGCGCAGGGCCTGGAAGCCTGCGCTTTGCAGGCCTTCGGCCACGGGCATGTGGCCCATGTGGTCGACGACGCCGGGCACGGGAAGCTTGCGCATCCTGGGCAGCAGTTCGGGCAACTGGCGCGCGTCCATCAGGAACTGCATGTGCCATCCCATGTCCTTGGTCCGGTGCGCCAGGGTTTCCATGGCGTCGAAACCGATGCCGCCGCCAAACAGTACGTTCAGGCGCAGGCCGCGCACGCCGGCGGCATGCATGTTCTGGAGCTCACGGTCGGTGACATCCGGGCCGACGACGCCGATGCCGCGCAACTGGTCGGGGTGCCTGCGCAGCACCTCCAGCATGTAGCGATTGTCGGTGCCATAGACGCTGATCTGCACCAGCACGCCGCGCGACATGCCCTGGCTGCGGAGCATGTCCAGGTACATCTGCTCGGTCGCGGGCGGGGGCGTGTAGGTGCGCTCCGGCACCATGGGGTATATGCCGGCGTCCCCGGCCACGACGTGGGCGTGGGTGTCGACGGCGCCGGCGGGGATATCGAATGCCGGGGGCTCATGCTCGCCCAGGGGCAGCGGGGCAAGGCAATGAGGGATGTCCGCGTCCGGGCGCGGTTCGAAGCTGGTCATGCTCGTCTCCAATGGCAAGGTGCCGATGGTTCAACGCCCATTCTTGTGAACGGCCGGCAATTGACGGAAAGTCGACGATGCGATGGCCTCGAAGATCGCAACGTGCTCGCGATGCACTTGTTCGGGTAGTCCTTCTTCGCGTTGCGTGTGTTCGCGCGCGGTGAGCAGCACAGGGCTGCCTCCAGGCGCCGCAGGATGTGTTCCATGACGTCCACGTCTTCCTGGGTGCGGCGTTCAGCGGCCAAGGCGGCCACCGCGCTTTCGAGGTCCAGCCGCAATTCATAGATGGCCGTCAATTCCGCCGCATCCAATTCCGGGCACGAGGTTCCGGCGCGCCTTACTTGATTCCGACGATCTTGATCGTCATGATCAAGCTCGCTCCGGGTGGAATGTCTTCGCTGCCCGAATCGCCCTCAATCAGCTTCGCGGGAACGTGGATTTTCGCGGAGCCGCCCAGCCCCAACTGAGTGACGGCCGCCTTGAATGCCGGCGGCAGATCCGTGACCTTGCTGGTGACTCCTTCCTTGGTGGAAAGCACTTCGCCGGAGCTCAGCTTTTCTTCCAGCTCGAAGAGGATTTCGTTTTGGGCGGTCACCATGGGCGGCGTGCCCTTCTTCAGGATGCGATACACGGCGCCGTCCGGCATCTTGACGGCGCCTTTTTCTTTTGCGGCCTCCGCCAGCAGGACCTTGCTCTGCTTTTCATTCTTGGACAGCATGGCGGCATCCAACTGCTGGTCCACGCTGGCAAGATCGGCGGAAATCGTGTTCTGGGGCAATTGCATGCTGTTGGCGACCCGGTCGTTGAACCCCTGCGCGAACGCGGGCAGGTCCAGCTTTCGGCCGATGGATTGCAGCTTTTGTGTTTCCTGCGGCGCGCTGTCTCCGTACCAGGCGCCCAGCGCGTAGCTGATGCGGACATCCTTCGGGGCGGTGCTGTCGATGGCGACACGCCTTGCCGGGCCCGGGATTTCTCCCTTTGCGTCGCCGGCCTGTTGCGAGGCCGGCTTGTTGCCCGCCTGCTGGTTGGCCTTGCGCAAGTCCGCCAGCGCCCGTTCCTGTTCCTCCCGCTGCCGCGCCAGGATCTGGTTTTGCGCGAGAAGCTCGGCGACCTGCTGGTTCAGGCCGATGATTTCCTTCCCGGCCGCATCGGATCCGGCTTCGGATGCGTCATGGGCGGGGCGGCTGGCAGCCGCCGCCTGCAGGGCGGCAAGTTCGTTCTCTAGCGCCTGCTTTTGCGCCAGCGCGTCGTTCAGTTGCCGGGTCAGTTCGCCGATCTGCCCGGCCGCCTGCTGTGGCGCGGGCGCGGGAACAGGCGCAGGGATCGAGCGGCGATGCGAATCGCTGCCGATGATGTTCTCTTCTGCCAACCTATCCAGCAGGCTGGTTTCGGAGGCGGGCGCCTTGGCAACGGAAAACATGAGCGCGCAGCACAGCGCGGTGCCGATGGGTTTTTTCATAGCTGGCTGTGCAGGCCCTGCGCACGCTGCAGCATGTTGGAATAGATGGCGTTATTGATGCGGAAGCACACCAGCGAAAGCACCCTGTCGATTTCGGTCTGCATGACTTCGGCCGCCTTGCCGTCGATTGCCGAAGCATTGGATTTGTAGAGAACGTAGTTTTCGTTGATGGCGGCGAGCTGGGCCCTGTAGGTTTCGTAGGCGTCCGGGTTCAACTGCTTCAGCGCGGAGAATTCCTGGTAGCACTGCTGGTTCTTGTCGATGGCATCGTCTTTCGTGGCGACGAGGGCGGTGGGGCGGGCGCTGCAGCCTGCCAGGGCTAACGCGGCAGACAGAATGGCTGCGCTGGCTGGGAGAAATTTCATGAATGCTGGTCCACGGATGAGTGCGAAACCGCCTGCCGAACGGGCGGGCAGCCGATCGCGCCGCGTCGGCGATGGCGATCGCATCGATTCGGGGGGATCGAGGTTTTGACCAGCAATAGACCACAGATGGCTGCGCGAAGAATATAGGGCCTGTCTGATTTGGTGGGCGCGATTTCCGCAGGTGCGCCTGGATGCAACTCGGTCCATTCGAGGCGCTTGCGGCCTGGGAACGCCGGGTGCGCCGAGCGTGGCGCATTAAGGACTGGCTTAAGTGTGGGTAAACGGGCCGTGAATCACGGCGAGCGCCGGACTATTTATAGTGGGCCCATCATCATTCCGAGAGAGCGCCGCATGCCCAGTCCCGCCGTTACGTCTTCCTATCCCCGCGCCGTGCTGTTCGATCTGCTGACCGCCCTGCTCGATTCCTGGACGGTCTGGAACCGCGCGGCAGGCGCCGAGTCCGCCGGCCGGGCCTGGCGCGCGGAGTACCTGCGCCGGACCTACGGCTGCGGCGCCTATCAACCCTATGAGCGCCTGGTGGAGGAGGCGGCGCAGGCGGTGGGCCTGCCCGCCGCGGCGCCGCGGGCGCTGGAAGCCCACTGGGACGAGCTGCCCGTCTGGGACGGCGCGCGCGAACTGTTGCAGGCGCTGCGTCCGCATTGCCGGCTGGGGGTAGTTACCAACTGTTCCGAGCGCCTGGGTCACCGGGCGGCCGCCCTGCTGGGCGTGGAATGGGACGTGGTGGTGACGTCCGAGGAGGCCGGCTATTACAAGCCCGACCCGCGCCCCTACGCGCTGGCCCTCGCGCGCCTGGAGGTCGAGCCGCCGCAGGCGGCGTTCATCGCGGGATCCGGCTACGACATGTTCGGCACCAGCAAGGTGGGGCTGCGCACCTACTGGCACAACCGCGTGGGATTGACCCTGCCCGACGGCGCGGCGCGCCCCGAGCGGGAGTCGCCGGGGCTGGATGCGGCGCTGCCGTGGCTGGCCGGGTTCCACGCCGGCTGAGCGCGCCGGATAGGCCTCCAGGCCGCCGCTTGGGCAATACAAAATGTTGCCCGTGGCGGCCCTTCCGCTTGCTAGCATGGGCAAGCCGGAATGATCCGGCATACCGACGGGATAGTGGAGGTTGCCATGCGTTCAAGAACAATATTCAACCGTATCGCAATTGTCGCGGCATCGGGGGCCTTGCTGGCCGGGTGCGCCACGCAACAGCAGACCAATACCGCCGTGGGCACCGGCGCGGGCGCCGCGCTCGGCGCGGGCATCGGCGCCTTGATCGGCCACGGCACGGGCGCGGCCATCGGCGCGGGTATCGGCGCGGTGGCGGGCGGGCTGGTCGGCTACAACTGGAAGGTCGTCAAGGAAGACGTGCAGAATTCGGGCGCGTCCTCGCTCGGGATCGACGTGGTGGAAATGCCCGACGGCAGCCTCAAGGTCAACATCCCCAGCGGCGTGTCGTTCGACACGGACAAGACGCAACTCAAGCCCGCCTTGCTGCCCGTCCTGGACAGCGTGGCGCGTTCGCTCAACCAGCATCCCGAGTTGCGGGCGAAGGTCGTCGGCCACACCGACAGCACGGGCGCGCTCGCGCACAACCAGACGCTCTCGGTCAACCGCGCGAAGAGCGTGACGGACTACCTGAGCAAGCAGGGCGTGGCCGCCGGCCGCCTGTCCGTGGAAGGGCGCGGCCCGAACGATCCGATCGGAGATAATGCGACCGCAGAAGGCCGCGCGCTGAATCGGCGCGTGGAGATCTACCTGTACGCCGTGAAGCAGTAATTCCCGGCCCGTGCCCCTGTTCCTGCGCCTCTGGCGGCCGGCGCGTTGCGCGGCCGCCGGCTCCGGCGACAGGGGCACTTTTCCGGAGTCCGCCATGTCCATGTTTCCTCCCGCCCGCATAGGCACCGATACCGCGGTGGCCGCCCTGTCCGGTTGGCAGGCGGTGGCGATGCGCGACGCCATCGAGAAGCGCTTCCGCTTCGCCAGCTTCAATGCCGCGTTCGGTTTCATGACGCGCGTGGCGATGTTCGCGGAAAAGCTGAACCATCATCCCGAATGGACCAACGTCTACAACCGCGTGGACGTGACCCTGACCACCCATGACGCGGGCGGCGTGACCGAGCTGGACGTGCGCATGGCGCAGTTCATGGACGAGGCGGCCGCGCAGTTGGGCGGGACCGCGCCGAAGGCCGGCGCCTGAGGGTTCAGTCGTCCGCGGCGTCGTCGCGGGCCTGCAGGTGGTCGATCAGGCGGTCGAGCATGCCGCCCAGGAGGCGCTGTTCGTCCGCGCTCAGGCAGGCGAAGATTTCGTCGTTGCGCCGGGCGATCAGGTCGATGACGCGCCGGTACTGCGCCACGCCGGCCGCGGTCGGCGCCAGCACCACGCCACGCCCGTCGGACTCGGAATTCGTTTTCTCGACCAGGCCGCGCTCCACCAGCGCCTGCGCCGAGCGGCTGGCCTGACCCTTGTTCAGGTTGGCCGCGCGCGCCAGGTCGTTGACGGACAGGGGCGCATAGCGGCCGATGGCCGCCAGGCAGCGCGCCTCGCCCAGGGGAATGCCGCAATCCGCCAGATAGACGCGATTCGTGTCCCGGTCCGTGATCTTGTTGAGCACGTGCAGGCGATAGGTCAGGAATCGTTCGAGGGCGGGCTGGGTCACGTCGGGGCGGCGGCGGTGGGGGCGGGATAGTTTGCCACAGGGCCGTCGGGCTGGCAGGCGGCCTCGGCCTGCGCCAGCAGCGCCGCAGCCTGGTTGGCGTCGGTCAGCAGGGTCAGCAGCGACAGGCTCAGGATGGACAGGAAGAGCGGCGCCTGCGCTTCGCCGACGCGCGTGAGCGCCTGCGCCATCCCGGTGTAGGTCTGGTCCAGTTCGTCGTTGGTCATGCTTGGCCTTCCTTGTTCGGGGTCAGGTCGATCGAGGGGTAGTAGGGCTGGAGCGCCGCGAGCAGGGCGCTGGCCGCGGGCGCCGCCCAGCGGCCCAGCACGTAGCCGTCCGGCCGCATGAGGTAGACGGTGCCGGCGTCGCCGCCGAACCGCTGGCGCAGTTGCCCATGGGTGTCGCGCAGGCTGCCGGCGTCCGTGCCGATGCGCAGCACGCGCAAGGGTTGGGGCGCGCCGCGGGACGAGGCGGCCAGGGCCTCCAGGTCCGCCGTCAGCGCCGGGCCGGGGGAGAACGCCAGCGCCACGAAGCCGGCGCCGAAGTATTCGCTCAGATGGCGGGATGTGTCGCCGTCGTGCAGCAGCGCCTCGGGCGCGGGCTGGCCGGGCGCCGCGGCGCCGGCATGCGGCGCCCGGTCAGCCAGGTTCAGCGGCGAGGTGTCGTACGAGATGGGCGCGGACTGACGCGGGTTGATCAGCGGCCGCACCGCGTCGTTCACCAGTGCCAGGCGCAGCGCCGCTTCGCGCATCAGGCGAAAGCCATAGTCCGGCGGCGCCATGAATTCCGTGCTCTTGGCCCCGTAGGCCAGGTTCTGCCGGGTGGCGTGGACGCGCTCGACGCTGTAGCTGTCCAGCAGCGAATCGGGCGCCTGGCCTTTCAGCACCCAGGCCAGTTTCCAGGCGAGGTTGCCGGCGTCGTCCAGCCCGGAGTTCAGGCCGCGCACGCCGAAGATGGGCACCAGGTGGCCGGCGTCGCCGGCGAACAGGACCCGGCCGTGGCGATAGCTGTCCAGGGTCAGGCACTTGGCGTTGTAGATGGAGATCCAGAGCGGCTTCCAGGGCGCGGTCTCGCCGATCATGTCCAGGTGGCTCTGCACGCGCGGCAGCACGTTTTCGGGCTTGACGGCCTCTTCGGGATCCTCGTCGTCGCGGATCTGGTAGTCCACGCGCCAGACGTTGCCGGGCTGGCGGTGCATGAGCAGGGTGGACCCGGGATTGGACGGCGGGTCGAACCAGGCCAGGCGCTCGACCGGGCGCCGGGATTCCTGTTCGATGTCGACGATGACGTACCGCCCTTCGTACTGCATGCCTTCCAGCTTCAGGCCCATCGCTTCGCGCACGGTGCTGCGGCCGCCGTCGCAGGCGATCAGCCAGTCGGCGCGAACGCTGTGACGCTGGCCGCCGCTGTCTACCTCGACGGTCACGCCGCTGTCGTCGGCCTGCAGGCCGGCGACGCGGGCCGACCATTGCAGCGCGGCCAGTTCCGGATGGCGCTGCATGGCCTGGTGGGCATATTCCTCCACCGCGTACTGCTGGATGTTGACCATGGGCGCATAGCGCTGCAGCGGCTCGTGCGGCATTTCGAAATGCAGGACCTCGCGGTCGCGGTAGTAGCTGCGTCCGCCGGTCCAGGCCAGGCCCGTGGCCGCGAGCGGGCGGTCCGCGCCGACCCAGCCCATGATTTCCTGGGAGCGCCGGGAAATGCAGATGGCGCGGCTGCCGCTGCAGTAGTCGTCGTCCGCTTCCACGGTAAGGGAGGCGATGCCGTATTCGGCGAGCAGGGCGCCCAGCATCAGACCGACGGGGCCGCCGCCGGCGATGAGGACGGGAACGTGAGAGGGGAGCGTCATGGTGTCTCCGCAGTTTGGTTGTTTGCGCAACTATATGCTGGGGTGGTTGTGTGCGCAACTACTTTTTGAAGACAAAAAAAACCCGCCGGATCAGGGCGGGCTTCGGGTCGGGGCGGCGGTTCAGTTGCGCACGTAGTAGATGCGCATCGCGTGTTGCTTCTGCCCGCCGTCCATGACGCGCAGCACCACGACCTTGGGCGTGAAGCCGTCGGGCAGCTTCAACTGGCCGATCGCGTAGTCGTAGCGGTCCACGTTCAGGGTGGGGCCTTCGGGCGTGACCGTGGCGGCGCGGCCGTTGGGGTAGGTGCCGTCGATGGAGAAGGTGAGCGTGCCCTTGAACGGCGCGCCCTGGCGTTCTTCGCGCATGACCAGGACCTGGAAGTCGAGCTGGCCCGGCGCGCGCTTGAAGGTGGCCGAGCGGATGCCCAGGTTGCCGCCGCGCGGGTCTGCGGGCATGGCGTCCTGGAACAGGACCAGTTCCTTGTTCAGCGTGTCGATCTTGCTGCGGGCCTCGGCCAGGTCGCTGGTCAGCTTTTCGTGGCCGGACTTGTTGGCGTCGCGCTGCTGCGTGGCTTCTTCGAGCTGGCTTTGCAGGCGCTGGCGTTCGAGGTTGGACGCGCTGAGTTCGGTATGCAGCTGTTCGGATTGCTCGACGGTCAGCCGTTGCGGACCGTAGTTGGTCTGGAGGAAGAGCACGCCGCCCGCGCCCAGGGCAATGCCCACCAGCAGCAGGACGAGCCAGCGCGGCATGCGGCGCGTGCGTTGCCCCGGTTGGTATACGGAGGGCTTGAACACGGCCCGTTGCGATCTTCCGAACATCCCCATTCCTAGAAAACTTCCTGTAATTTAGGCTCATCCGCGGGCTGCGCGCGGGTCAAAGCGTCAGAGAATACCCCGTTAGCCGGGGCGTTGGGTGCGCGGACAAGCCTGGTTGCGCACCTTGATATTGTGAAATATGTGGACATCAACGGGCCAGGGCGTCGAGCTCGGCGTCCAGGTCGGCCAGCCGTTGAGGCGTGCCCACGTCCGTCCATCGGCCCTCGTGGCGCGCGCCGCGCGCCAGGCCGCGGGCCATGGCTTGCCTGAGCAGGGGCGCCAGGGGCGCCGCCGTGCCCCGGACGACGTCCGCGAACAACGAAGGATGGTAGACGCCGATACCGGCGAAGGTCAAACGGGGTTCGCCCTGGGCATGGACGAGGCCGTCCGCCGCCAGGTGGAAATCGCCCGCCGGATGCTGGACGGGGTTGTCCACCAGCAACAGCCAGGCTCCGCCCGGGGGCAGCGTCCGGCCGAGCCCGGGCGCCTGGCCCGGATCCCAATCGCACCAGACGTCGCCGTTGACCACCAGGAAGGGGGCGTCGCCCAGCAGGGGCAGCGCCTGGGCGATGCCGCCCGCGGTTTCCAGCGCGGACGCTTCGGCCGAATACCGGATGCGCACGCCGTATTCGCCGCCGTCTCCCAGCGCCCGCTCGATCTCGTGGCCGAGCCAGGCGTGGTTGATGACGATGTCGCGGATGCCGGCGGCGGCCAGCCGTTGCAGATGCCAGACGATCAGCGGCTTGCCGCCCACGGACAGCAGCGGCTTGGGCAGGCGGTCCGTCAGCGGGCGCATGCGCTCGCCGCGGCCCGCCGCGAGTATCATGGCCCGCATCAGAACGTGTACCCGACGGAGACTTCGCGGTTGTCCAGCTTGTCCAGCAGGCGCAGGAGCGGGGTGAAGACGCCGTAGCGCTGGGCCACCTGGCGGACGTAGGCGTTCATGCGCGGCAGGTGGGCCAGGTAGTGGGCCTTGCCGTCGCGATGGTTGAGCCGGGCGAACACGCCCAGGATGCGCAGGTTGCGCTGCAGCCCCATCCATTCGTAGGCGCGATGGAATTCGGCGAAATCGGCGTCCACCGGCAGTCCGGCCGCGCGCGCCATTTCCCAATAGCGGATGGCCCAGTCCAGCTGCTGGGGTTCTTCCCAGGTGGTGCGGGCGTCGGTGACGAGCGAGGCCAGGTCGTAGGTGATGGGGCCGGCCAGCGCATCCTGGAAATCGATGACGCCGGGATTGGGGCCATATTGCGGCTGGTCGCAGACCATCAGGTTGGGCGAGTGGTAGTCGCGATGCACCAGCACCCGCGCCTGGCTGCCGTTGGTGGCCGACAGCAGGGCGAAGATCTTGTCCAGGGCGTTCGCGGTCTTGTCGTCCAGCGTGACGCCGTGGTGTTTCCCCACGTACCATTCGGGAAACAGCTTCAGTTCGTCGGCCAGACGGGCCGAATCGTAGATGCCCAGGCCGGCCGTGGACGCCTGCTGCAGCTGGACCAGCGCGCGGAGGGCGTCGCGGTACAGCGCCTGGAGCTGGCTGTCGGTCAGCCCCGACTGGATGCGCTGGTAATAGGTTTGCTCGCCCAGGTCGGACAGCAGCAGCAGGCCCAGGTCCTGGTTCTTTTCCAGCACGGCCGGCACGTTCAGGCCTGCATCCGCCAGCAGTTGGCCCACCTGCAGGAACGGGCGGGTGTCTTCATGCGCCGGCGGGGCGTCCATGACAATCAGGGTGCGTTCGCCGGCGTCCAGCCTGAAGTAGCGGCGGAAGCTGGCGTCCGAGGAAGCCGGGCGCAGCGTCTCGACAGCCAGATTCAGGGCGGCGGGCAGGCCGCCCAGCCAGTTGCGGATCTGCTCAAGGCGGGGGTCGTGATCGTTTTTCAAGGAAGATCCGTGTCAGAAAGGCAATATTGCGGAAAATTGTGCCGCGCGGGGGCGAGAGGCCGGCCGTGAGCACTTAGGGCTGGGCCTATGGCGCGGCTTCTCTATAATACCGGCTCGTTTCCGTTAGCATTGGCCCTTCGTGGGTGCCGGTGTCGGGTTTCCCCATCGTCAAAAAGGGCTGTTTTCACTCGTGCGCAAGGTTCGGTGGTTGATCCTCTCTGCTGTCAGCGTGGCCGCCGGAGCCGTCCAGGCTCAAGGCAGCCAGGGCACCGCTCCCGCCGCGCCGTCAGCCACGCAGACGCCCGCGCTGCGCAGCTCGCCGGGCTTGCGTCTGCATCGCTTGCCCGACGACGCCATTCCCGCCTTCATGGAAGCGGACTCGATCGAGGGCGACCCCGATTCCGACCTGACCCTGACCGGCAACGCCCAGGTGCGCCGCATCGACGGCGTGATCAAGGGCGACCGGATCAATTACCGCAAGGACACGGGCGAGGTCGACGTCCAGGGCAGCGCCCGCATGATGCGCGACGGCACCCTGGTGACGGGGCCGAACGCCAAGTTCAACGTGGACAAGTACTCGGGCGAGGTCGAGAAGCCCAATTTCTGGATGGGCGCCACGGGCGGCTTCGCGGTCGCCGAGCACGCGGACATCTTCAGCAAGTCGCAGATGCGGCTGCATACGGTGACCTATAGCGGCTGCGCCTGCGAGACGCCATCCTGGTACATCAAGGCCAATACCGTCGACATCGATTTCGACGAGAACGAAGGCGTGGCGCGCAATGGCGTGCTGTACTTCAAGGACGTCCCGATCCTGGCTTCGCCCTACATGACCTTCCCGGTCAAGAAGGAACGCAAGTCGGGCTTCCTGATGCCGACCTACGGCACCACCAGCCAGGGCGGCTTCGATCTGTCGGTGCCGTACTACCTGAATCTGGCGCCCAATTACGACATGACCATCCAGCCGCGCTATTTCTCCAAGCGCGGCCTGCAGCTCGGCGGCGAATTCCGCTACCTGGGGCCCAGCTACGCCGGCACGCTGAACGGCACCTACCTGGCCGACGACCACGTCACCGGCGAGGACCGCTGGATGTACTGGTGGCGCCACCAGCAGCAGTTCTCCCACGGCTTCTATGCCGACTGGGACGTGGCGAAGGTCTCGGACGACGACTATTTCCGCGACATCTCCCAGCTGGGCCTGAACCAGGCCTCCACGACCTACCTGCCGCAGCGCGCGCGGGTGGGCTGGGGCTCCCAGTACTGGAGCGCGTACGCCCAGGTCTACAAGTACCAGACGCTGCAGGATCCGGAAGCGCCGCTGGTGCCGCCGTACGACAAGGTTCCCGAGCTGTACCTGCGCGGCGCGCGCTACGACTGGGGCGGTTTCGACGTCGACTGGACCTCCACCGCCGTGCGCTTCAGCATTCCCACGGTGGGCGGGGTGCGCCAGGGTCCCCAGGGCGACCGCCTCCAGAGCTACCCGACGGTCTCCTACCCGATCGTGAAGCCGGGCTGGTTCATCGTGCCGAAGGCGGGCGTGAACTACACCCAGTACCAGACCGACTGGTACGGCCGCGACTGGCTGCGCCTGAATTCCGGGACCTCGGCCGCGGGCACCTCGGCGGGCTATCCCCGCTCCCAATCGCGCACCGTGCCCATCATGTCGCTGGACACCGGCCTGATCTTCGAACGCGACACGTCGCTGTTCGGCAAGGCTTCCACGCAGACCCTGGAACCGCGCCTGTACTACCTGTACGTGCCGTACCGCGACCAGTCCAAGCTGCCGGTCTACGACACGTCGCTGGCGGACTTCAGCTTTTCGCAGGCCTTCGAGGAAAACATCTACACCGGCGGCTGGGACCGCATCGCGAACGCGAACCAGCTCACGGCGGCGCTGACCACGCGCTGGCTGGATGCCAATACCGGTTTCGAGCGCCTGTCGCTGTCCGTGGCGCAGCGGCTGTATTTCGCCGACCAGAAGGTGACGCTGCCCGGCGAGACGCCGCGCGAGAACGTGCGTTCCGATTTCCTGGTGGGCGCCAGCGCGGCGCTGACCGACACGCTCACCACGGAAGTGGCGGGCCAGTACAACCCGTATGACAACAATTGGTCGCGCGGCCTGGTGAGCGCCCGCTGGACCCCGCAGCGCCTGACCACGGTGGCGGTGTCGTACCGCTACCAGCGCGATCCGCAGCCGGGCGTCGCCTACCAGCCGCAAGGCCAGAACCAGGTCAGCCTGGCGCTCCAGTGGCCGTTCAGCAAGCGCTGGTACGGCGTGGGCCGGGTCGACTATTCCCTGCGTTCGGGCCCCTCCAGCACGATCGCCAACACGACGGACTCCCCGCGCGTGACCCAGGCCATCGCCGGCCTGGAGTACAAAGGGGATTGCTGCTGGGTGGGCCGCGTGGTCTACCAGCGCTATGCCGTTTCGGCCACGGACGCCAACTCCGCGGTGTTCCTGCAGCTGGAGCTGACCGGCCTGGGTTCCCTGGGGACCGACCCGATGAACCTGCTGAACAGAAGTATCCCCGGCTACTCGCGCATTACGCCGCCTGTGCCTGCCGGGACCACATTTGAAAGGTATGAATGATGCGTAGGTTGCACTCTTTGCGCCGCCTCTCCCGCAATGCGTTGCTGCTGGCCGTGTGCGCCGGCGTGCCTGCCGCGTACGCGGCCGAGCAGAACGGCAA
This sequence comes from Achromobacter denitrificans NBRC 15125, assembly GCF_001571365.1. Classification (GTDB taxonomy): domain Bacteria; phylum Pseudomonadota; class Gammaproteobacteria; order Burkholderiales; family Burkholderiaceae_B; genus Achromobacter; species Achromobacter denitrificans. Next base: position 50,855 of record NZ_BCTQ01000024.1, read on the forward strand.
GGGCTCGAACAACGGCGCCAAGGCCGCTTCCGCGCAGAACGGCGCGAAAGCCTCGTCCGCGCAGAAGAGCGCCGCTCCGGCTCCGCAGGGCGAACAATTCGTCGACGGGATCGCCGCGGTGGTCGACAAGGACGTGATCACGCTGCGCGAACTGCGCGACGCGTCCCTGCGCATCGCGGGGGAACTGAAGTCCCGCGGCATCCAGGTGCCCGACGACCAGACCCTGCAGCACCAGGTGCTGCAACGCCTGATCACGGAGCGCGTGCAGCGCCACGAAGCGGATCGCATGGGCATCCGCGTGGACGACGCGCAGGTCGACATGGCCATCCAGACCATCGCCGGCCGCAACAAGATCACCGTGCCGCAGCTGCGCCAGGAAATCGAGAAATCGGGCACCAGCTGGGACGCCTATCGCAAGTCGCTGCGCGATGAGATCCGCATGGACCGCCTGCGCCAGCGCGCGGTGGATTCCACCATCGTCATTTCCGACGCCGAAGTCGACGCCTTCCTGAAGGACCAGCGCCGCAATCCGGCGTTCGCCGCGGCGCCGGAAGCGCAGCAGCAGCCTCAGGCCCAGCCGCAGGCCCAGCAGCAACCGGCGCCCGAGCAGGCCGCCGCGCCGGCGGGCCCGATGCTCTACGCGCTGGCCCAGATCCTGGTGCGCGTGCCCGAAGGGTCGTCGCCCGAGCAACTGGCGGCGCTGCGCAAGAAGGCCGAAGGCCTGCTGGCCCAGGCCAAGCGCGGCGACGATTTCGCCAGCCTGGCCGCGGCCGCCTCGGACGGCCCCGAAGCGCTGCAGGGCGGCGTCATGGGCGTGCGCCCGCTGGACGGCTGGCCCGACCTGTTCGTGAAGGCCATCAGCGGCCTGCAGAAAGGGCAGGTCAGCAGCCTGATCCAGAGCGGCAACGGCTTCCACATCATCAAGGTGATGGATCGCGGATCGGCGCAGCCCGCGCCCAGCCGCACGGCCCGCGCCCCGGCTCCGGCGCCCGCGCCGCAACCCGCCGCGCCGCGTCCCCAACAGGCGCAGCAGGGGCCGGTCGAGGTCGTGCAGACCCGCGCGCGCCACATCCTGATCAAAACCTCCACCGTCATGAGCGACGAGCTGGCGCGCCAGCGCCTGGAGCAGGTCCGCCAGCGCCTGGTGAGCGGCGGCGCCAAGTTCGAGGACATGGCTCGCCAGTACTCGCAGGACGCGACGGCGCCGCAAGGCGGCGAACTGGGCTGGCTGAACCCGGGCGAAACGGTCCCGCCGTTCGAGGCCGCCATGAATGCCTTGCAGCCGGGCGAAATCAGCCAGCCGGTCCAATCGCCTTTCGGCTGGCACCTGATCCAGGTCGAAGAGCGCCGGCAGCATGACGCGTCGGACGACATGGCCCGCATGAAGGCCCGCCAGCTGCTGTTCGAGCGCCGCGCGCAGCCCGCGTTCGAAGACTGGCTGGAGCAGCTGCGCGCGCAGGCGTATGTCGACAACCGCCTGGAAAAGCAGCAGAAGATCCAACAGAACAACCGCTAAACGCATTACGGGCTTTACATGTCTCAACACCAGGCGCGCAAGCGCTTCGGCCAGAACTTCCTGACCGACGAAAGCGTCGTCGAGTCCATCGTCAGGGCGGTATCGCCCGCCCGCGACGATACCGTGGTCGAGATCGGGCCGGGCCTGTCGGCGCTGACCCGGCCGCTGCTCGAACGCCTGGATCACCTCACCGCGGTGGAGATCGACCGCGATCTGGCGGCGCGCCTGCGCAAGCAGTTCGAGGAAGGCCGCCTGACCGTGGTCGAGGCGGATGCGCTGACGGTGGATTTTTCCCAATTCGGCAGCGGGCTGCGGATCGTGGGCAACCTGCCCTACAACATCTCCAGCCCCTTGTTGTTCCACCTGATGACCTGGGCCGACCACGTTCGCGACCAGCACTTCATGCTGCAGCGGGAAGTGATCGACCGCATGGTGGCGCAGCCCGGTTCGGGCGATTTCAGCCGCCTCTCCGTGATGCTGCAATCGCGCTACCGCATGCACAAGCTGTTCGACGTGCCGCCGGAGGCTTTCGATCCGCCGCCCAAGGTGGTGTCGGCGATCGTGCGCATGGTGCCCCTGCCGGCCGAGCGCCTGCGCCCGGTCAGCGCGCGCGCCTTCGAAACGGTGGTGGCGCGCGCCTTCTCGCAGCGCCGCAAGATGCTGCGCCGCGTGCTGGCCGACTGGGCCGCGCAAGTGCCCTGGGAAGCCCTGGACATCGCGCCCACGGCCCGCGCCGAGGATATCTCGGTGGACCGCTACATCCGCCTGTCGGATGCGCTGGTCGAGGCTGGCGTGCTGCAAGGCGGCTGAGCCCTTCGGCGCCGGCAAACAAAAAAGCCCGCTCGGCGGGCTTTCTCGTTTGCGGGCGGGGCGGCCCTACAGCATGCGTTTTTGCGCCGCCATCCACAGTTGCATGACGTCGCGGGCGCGGTCGCTCAGCAGTTTCTCCGCGTCCGTCAGCGCCTGTTGCAGCGTGATGGGGCCCGGCGCCAGGCTGAACGCGGCGCTGATCCCGACCGCGTGCAGCGCTTCATAGCCTTCGCCCAGCGAGCCGGCCAGCGCCACGACCGGCACGCCCGCGCGCTGCGCGATCCGGGCGACGCCGGCGGGCGTCTTGCCGCGCAGGGTCTGCGCGTCCATGCGGCCTTCGCCGGTGAACACCAGGGTGGCGCCCACGACGGCCTCGGCCAGGCCGCCCAGTTCCGCCACGATCTCCACGCCGGGCCGGAAGCTGGCGTCCAGGAACGCCTTGGCCGCGAAGCCCAGCCCGCCGGCCGCGCCGGCGCCGGGTTCGTGGCGGTGATCCGCCGCCAGGTGCCGCGCGCAGACGTCGGCGAAATTCTCCAGCATCTGGTCCAGGACCAGCACCTGTTCCGGCGTGGCGCCTTTCTGCGGGCCGAATATGTGCGAGGCGCCCTGCGGGCCGCACAGCGGATTGTCCACGTCCGACGCGATATCGATGCGGATGCCCGCCAGGCGCGGATCCAGGCCGCGGGTATCGATGCTGGCCAGCTTGCCGAGCGCGCCGCCGCCGGGCGGCAGGCTGCGGCCTTCGGCGTCGAGCAGGCGCACGCCCAGCGCCGTCAGCATGCCGGCGCCGCCGTCGTTGGTGGCGGACCCGCCCAGCCCGAGGATGATGCGCGTGGCGCCCGCGTTCACGGCGGCCAGCATCAGTTCGCCCACGCCATGGCTGCTGGCGCGCATCGGGTCGCGCTTGGAGGGGGGGATCAGTTCCAGGCCCGCCGCCGCGGCCATTTCGATCACGGCCGTGCCGTCTTCCAGCAGCCCCCAGGTTGCGTCGACCTTGTAGCCCAGCGCATCGTTCACCGTCAGTTGCCGCGCCTTGCCGCCGGTGGCCGCCAGCACGGCCTCGACCGTGCCCTCGCCGCCGTCGGCCATGGGGATGCACACCGTATGGGCGCCGGGGAAGGCGGCCTTGACGCCGCGCGCGATGGCCGCGGCCGCGTCGGGCGCGGAAACGCTTTCTTTGAAAGAGTCGGGAGCGATGACGATTTTCACGGATTCGAACGGGCCGGTAGGGGTTGGAGTGATGCCCATGATACCCGGCTGTACGCAGCCGGCGTACCATAACGCTTCCGTTGTTTTAGCGAGAGTGGACCGTCATGCCCGTATTGCGCCGCACCAAAATTGTCGCCACCCTGGGGCCCTCGACCTCGACGCCCGAACGCATCGACGCGATGATCCGCGCGGGCCTGGACGTCGCCCGCCTGAACTTCTCGCACGGCAGCGCGGACGACCATCGCGAGCGCGCGCGGATGGTGCGCGAGATCGCCGCGAAGCAGGGCCGTTTCGTGGCCATCATGGGCGACCTGCAAGGGCCCAAGATCCGCATCGCCCGCTTCACCGACAAGCTGGTCCAACTGCAGGTCGGCCAACCCTTCACCTTGTCGCGCGCGCATCCGAAGGAGGCCGGCACGGCCAGCATCGTCGGCATCGATTACCCCGAGCTGGTGCAGGACTGCCGCGTCGGCGACGAGCTGCTGCTCGACGACGGCCGCGTCGTGCTGGTGGTGGATCGCGTCGAGGGAGACGAGGTCCACACCACCGTGACCGTGGGCGGCCCGCTGTCGAACAACAAGGGCATCAACCGCCGCGGCGGCGGCCTGTCCGCGCCCAGCCTCACCGACAAGGACCGCGTCGATATCAAGCTGGCGGCCGAAATGGAGCTGGACTACGTGGCCGTGTCGTTCCCGCGCTACGGCAGCGATATCGACGAGGCGCGCACGCTGCTGGCCGCGGCCGGCAGCCAGGCATGGATCATCGCGAAGATCGAGCGCGCCGAGGCCGTGGCGGACGACGAGGCGCTGGACGCCCTGATCCGCGCGAGCGACGGCGTGATGGTCGCGCGCGGCGACCTGGGCGTGGAAGTGGGCGACGCCGAGCTGGTGGGCATCCAGAAGCGCATCATCCAGCACGCGCGCACCCTGAACAAGGTGGTCATCACCGCGACGCAGATGATGGAGTCGATGATCTCCAGCCCCATGCCGACCCGGGCCGAGGTGTCCGACGTCGCCAACGCGGTGCTGGACTACACCGATGCCGTCATGCTGTCGGCCGAGAGCGCCTCGGGGCAGTATCCGGTGGAAACGGTGCAAGCCATGGCGCGCGTCTGCCTGGGAGCGGAAAAGCATCCCACCTCGACCAAGTCGCACCATCGCCTGGGCGAGACGTTCTCGCGCTGCGATGAAACCATCGCGCTGGCCGCCATGTACGCCGCCAACCATTTCCCCGGCGTGAAGGCCATCATCTCGCTGACGGAAAGCGGGCACACGCCGCTCATCATGTCGCGCATCCGCTCCGGCGTGCCGATCTATTGCTATAGCCCGCACAGCATCACGCAGAACCGCGTGGCGATGTTCCGGGGCGTGTACACCATCCCGTTCGCGCCCTCGGACTACGAGCCGGCCGACCTGAGCAATGCCGCCATCGACGAACTGCGCCGCCGCAACCTGGTGCAGGCCGGCGACTGGGTGATCCTCACCAAGGGCGATTTCTACCGCGACAGCGGCGGCACCAACGGCATGAAGATCCTGCTGGTGGATTGACGCGCGCCGGCCGGGAGGAGGCTCCCGGCCGCGCCGGCCTCAACCGAAGAACCAGTAGCACACGCCGATGGCCGCCAGCACGCCGGCCAGGTCGGCGATCAGCGCGCAGCCCACGGCGTGGCGGGCCCGCAGTATCCCCACCGATCCGAAGTACACCGCCAGCACGTAGAACGTGGTCTCGGTGCTGCCCTGGACGACCGCCGAGAGCAGCGCCGGGAAACTGTCCACGCCGAAGTGCGTCATCGTCTCCAGCATCATGGCGCGGGCCGCGCTGCCCGAAAACGGCTTGACCAGCGCGGTGGGCAGGGCGTCCACGAAACGCGTGTCCCAGCCCGCGTGCTCGGCCATCCAGCGGATGCCGTCGAGCAGGAAGTCCAGCGCGCCCGAGGCGCGCAGCACGCCGACCGCGCACAGCATGGCCACCAGATAGGGCAACAGGCTCTTGGCGATGTCGAAGCCTTCCTTGGCGCCTTCGATGAAGGCCTCGTAGACCGGCACCTTCTTCCAGGCGCCGGCGATCAGGAATGCGATCAGGATGCCGAAGAGGGTCAGGTTGCCCAGCAGCGACGACAGCGAGGCGATGGCGGCGGCAGACATGCTTGCCAGGAGCGCCATGAATCCGCCCATGATGAGCGCCGCGCCGCCCAGCCACAGCATGACGACGGGGTCCGCCAGGCGCAGGCGCTGGCAGGCCGCCACCGCCAGGAAACCCGCCAGGGTGGACGCGCTGGTGGCCAGCAGGATGGGCAGGAACACCAGGGTCGGATCCGGCGCGCCCTGCTGCGCCCGGAACATGAACAGCGTGACCGGCAGCAAGGTCAGCGATGAGGCGTTCAGCACCAGGAAGAGGATCTGCGCGTTGGTGGCGGTCTCGGGCGTGGGATTCAGGGATTGCAGCTCGCGCATGGCGCGCAGCCCGATCGGCGTGGCGGCGTTGTCCAGCCCGAGGCCGTTGGCCGCGAAGTTCAGCGTGATCAGGCCGATGGCGGGATGGTTGCGCGGCACCTCGGGCATCAGGCGCGCGAACAGGGGGCCCAGCACCCGCGCCAGCTTTTCCACCAGCCCGGCGCCTTCGGCGATGCGCAGGAAGCCCAGCCACAGGGTCAGCGTGCCGAACAGCAGCACCATCACTTCCACGGAGACGCGCGCCATGTCGAACAGGCTGGCCACCATCAGGCGGAAGACCTCGGGATCGCCGATGGCCAGCCAGCGGTACAGCGCGGCCGCCGCCGCGGTAAGGAAGAAGGCCAGCCAGAGTTTGTTCAGCATGCGGAAAGTGCCCGGATAGCGATTCGTCGCGCCGCCCATTGTCGCATCCCGGCAAGCCGCAGCTTGGCCCGCCGTCGCCAATTCTGGTACTTTGGCCCCAGGGGCGACAACACATAACAGTGAGAGACACTCATGGATTTCAATGCCTGGCGCCGGCGCCGCATCTCGGAACCCGCGTACCGCTGGGCGCGCAATGCGTTGCCGGCCATGTCGGCGACCGAGCGCGAAGCCATCGAGGCGGGCGACACCTGGTGGGACGCGGACCTCTTCACCGGCAACCCCGACTGGCGCAAGCTCCTGGACGTGCCCGCCGCCGCGCTGACCCCTGAAGAGCAGCGCTTCATCGACGGCCCGGTGGCCCGGCTGTGCGCCATGCTGGACGAATGGGACATCACCTGGAACCGGCGCGACCTGCCGCCGGAAGTCTGGGCCTTCCTGAAGGCGGAGCGCTTCTTCGGCATGATCATCCCGCGGCGCTACGGCGGCCTGGGGTTCTCGCCGTACGCGCACTCCGAAGTCGTGCGGCGCATCTCCGCCTATTCGATCACCGCGGGCGTCACGGTCATGGTGCCCAACTCGCTGGGCCCGGGCGAACTGCTGATGCAGTTCGGCACCCCCGCCCAGCGCGATTACTGGCTGCCGCGCCTGGCCGACGGCAGCGAAGTGCCGTGCTTCGGCCTCACCAGCCCCGAGGCGGGCTCCGACGCGGCCTCCATGGTGGATACGGGCGTCGTGTGCCGGCAAGTGGTGGACGGCCGCGAGCTGATCGGCATCCGGCTGAACTGGCACAAGCGCTACATCACGCTGGGCCCCGTGGCGACGGTGCTGGGGCTGGCGTTCAAGATGTCGGACCCCGACGGCATCCTGGGCGGCCCCAAGGACATCGGCATTTCCGTCGCGCTGGTGCCCACCGAGGCCCCGGGCGTCGAGATCGGCCGCCGCCACCTCCCGGCCATGCAGGTCTTCCAGAACGGCCCCAACCGCGGGCGCGACGTGTTCGTGCCGCTGGATGCGCTGATCGGCGGCGCCGAGCGCGCCGGGCATGGCTGGCAGATGCTGATGAGCGCGCTGGCGGCGGGCCGGGGCATTTCCCTGCCCTCGCTGTCGGCCGCCGCCGCCGTGATGTGCGCGCACACCACGGGCATGTACGCGCGCGTGCGCGAGCAGTTCGGCATTCCGGTGGGCAAGTTCGAAGGCGTCCAGGAACGGCTGGCCAGCCTGGCGGGCAATGCCTACCTGGTGGAAGCCGCCAGGCGCCTGACCTGCGCCGCGCTGAACCAGGGCGTGAAGCCGGCGGTGGTCTCGGGCATCATGAAGTACCACGCCACCGAACGCATGCGCGGCTCGGTCAACGACGCGATGGACATCCACGCGGGCCGCGCCGTCATCGACGGCCCCAGCAATTACCTGGGCGCGCTGTACCGCGCCGTGCCCATCGCCATCACGGTCGAAGGCGCCAATATCCTGACGCGCAACCTCATCATCTTCGGCCAGGGCGCGATCCGCGCCCACCCGTACCTGATGCCGGAAATGCTGGCGCTGGGCAACCCCGACGAAGAGCGCGGCATCGCCGTGTTCCACGACGTGTTCTGGCGCCACCTGCGGCACGCGGGGATCAACGCCCTGCGCGCCATCGGCCGGGCCTGGACCGGCGGGGTGCTGGCGCCCGCGCCGGCCTCCGGCCCCACCGCCGGGCACTACCGGCGGCTGAGCCGCTACGCCTCGGGCTTCGCCCTGCTGGCCGACGCGACGCTGGCCCAGCTGGGCGGCGGCCTGAAGCGCCGCGAAATGATTTCCGCGCGGCTCGGCGACATTCTGTCGGAGCTGTACCTGCAGTCCGCGGTGCTCAAGCGCTGGGAGGACGAGGGCCGCAAGCACGATGACCTGCCGCTGGTGCATTGGTGCCTGGAGCAGGGCTACGCCAGCATCGAGAAAAGCATGGACCAGGTGCTGCGCAACCTTCCCGGGCGCGTGCTGTCGTGGGGATTGCGCGCGGCCATCCTGCCCTTGCGCCTGGCCAAGGGCCCGAGCGACGCGCTGACGCGCGAATGCGCGGAATTGCTGCTGAAGCCGTCGCCCACCCATGTTCGGCTGGCCGCCGATCTGCACCGGGAACCGGCCGATCCCCAGGCCGGCGGCGACCCGGTGGGCCTGCTGACCCGCGCTTTCGCCCTGGCGGACGCGGTGCAGCCGCTGCGCGACCGGCTGCGCCAATCGGGCGTGCGCGATTGGCGCGAGGCGCACCGGCGCGGCGCCATCACGGATACGCAGGCCGCGCAGTTCGAGGAGGCCGAGGCGACGGTGTCGCGGGTCTTGCAGGTGGACGATTTCGCGCCCGAAGAGCTGTCGCCGTCCGCCGCGCAAGCGGGCGCGGCGCGTGCCGGAGAGAGGCCGGCCGAGGGCGCCTGAGGCGGCGCCCGGCCGGCCGCCGACGCTCAGTCGTCCTGGTTGGGATCCATGCCCGGAAACAGGATTTCGGTGAAGCCGAACTTCGAGAAATCCTGGATGCGGGACGGATAGAGGCGGCCGATCAGGTGGTCGCACTCATGCTGGACCACGCGCGCGTGGAATCCCTCGGCTTCCCGTTCGATGGGCTGGCCAAAGGGGTCGAATCCGCTATAGCGGATATGGCGGTAGCGCGGCACCAGGCCGCGCAGGCCCGGCACCGACAGACAGCCTTCCCAGCCGTCCTCCATCTCGTCGGACAGCGGCGTGATGACCGGATTGCACAGGACGGTCTGCGGCACGGCGGGCGCGTCGGGATAGCGCTCGTTGCGGTCGAAGCCGAAGATCACCAGCTGCAGGTCCATGCCGATCTGCGGCGCGGCCAGGCCCACCCCCTGGGCGGCGGCCATCGTTTCGAACATGTCCTCGATCAGCGCGTGCAGCTCGCGCGTGTCGTAGCGGTCCACGGGCGTGGCCACGCGCAGCAGCCGGGGGTCGCCCATTTTGAGGATGGGATGGATCATGGAGTCCCTTTTTCGGTTTCCGGGAGCCGGACGCCGGAAGCTCAGTCTTCCCGGCCCTTTTTCTCGATGAACTCGATCTTGTAGCCATCGGGGTCTTCGACGAAGGCGATGACGGTTTTGCCATGCTTCATCGGGCCGGCTTCGCGCGTGACCTTGCCGCCCTTGGCCTTGACCTTGTCACAGGCTTCGTAGGCGTTGTCTACTTCCAGGGCGATGTGGCCGTAGCCGGTGCCCAGGTCGTACTTGTCCGTATCCCAGTTGTGGGTGAGTTCGATGACGGCGCCCTCGGACTCGTCCTGGTAACCCACGAAGGCCAGCGTGAACTTGCCGTCGGGGTAGTCCTTGCGGCGCAGGACGCGCATGCCGAGCACGTTGGTGTAGAAGTCGATGGACTTGTCGAGGTTGCCGACTCGCAGCATGGTGTGGAGCATACGCATGGAGGTCTTCCTTAAGCGGTTAGGGGAAGCGGGAAGAACCCGCCGCTGGCGGCGGGTTCCCGGCGGGTGATTCCGATGTCGCCCAGCGCGGCGCCCATGGCGTCGACCGCCTGGCGCATCTGGTCCGGGCCGAAGGCGCCGATGCAGCCGACCCGGAATGTGGGTTGTTCGGTGTTGTAGAAGTTGCTGAGCACGTAGCCGCGGCGCTTGAGCGCATCGACGAACAGCTGCAGGTTCCAGGTCGGCGCGTCCGGGGCCCGGACGTTGACGACGATGGGGCCTTGCAGGGCGGGCGGCAGGTACGGCGTCAGCCCCAGCGCGCCGATGCCGTCGTACAGGGCGCGCATGTTGGCCGTGTAGCGCGCCAGGCGGGCGACGCGGCCTTCCTCATGATACAGGTCCAGCGCCACGGCCAGCGCGGCCAGCGTGGGCGCGGGCGGGGTGAAGCGCGGGCCGGCATTGGGCTGCAGCGTGTGCTGGTAGATGTCGGCCAGGTCCAGCGACCAGCTGCCCGCGTTGCCGCGGGCGGCCTCCAGGCGGTCGCGCCGGGCCACGACGAAGGCGGCGCCGGGCAGGCCTTCCAGGCACTTGTTGGCCGTCAGCACCACGGCGTCCACGGCGGGCAGGCTGCCCAGGTCCAGGGGCAGAGCGCCGAAGGCGGATACCGCGTCGACGATGACGCGGCGGCCCAGCGCGTGCGCGATGCGCGCCAGCTCCGGCACGTCGTGGCAGATGCCGCTGCCGGTTTCGCTGTAGACGAGCGCCAGGTGCGTCAGCGAGGGATCGCGTTCCAGCGCGGCGGCGACCGCTTGCGGATCCACGCGTTCGGTCGCGCCCACGGGCAGGGGCACGGCGATCCGGCCGGCATCGCCGGCCAGCCTTTGCAAGCGGGCGGCGTAGGCGCCGGTGGAAGGGGCCAGCAGCCTGCCGCCCGGGGGCACGAAGGTGCGGATCGCGGCTTCCACGGCGAAGTGGCCGCAGCCCGGCAAGGCCAGCGCGGCGTGCTCGTCGGGCGCGCCCTGCGCCGCGCGCAGCACGCCGTCGCAGACCTGCCGGTAGGTATGGCGGAAATCGTTGTCCCAGGGCGCGTAGTCCTGCGCCATGGCGGCCTTCACCCGCGCGTCGGTCGTGACCGGGCCCGGAATCAGCAGCAGCATTTCAAGGCTCCTTTAGTGGGAACAGGCACTCATCTTCAAGCCGCCTCAGAACTGGGGCAGGGAAGCGGGGTCGTGACGCCGCAGGATGTTCTTCGCGTCTTCGAAGTCGGGCAGTATCTGCCCCACCTCGCGCCAGAAGTCCTGACTGTGGTTCATTTCGCGCAGATGGGCAAGCTCGTGCGCGATCACGTAGTCGATGATGGCGGGCGCGAAATGGATCAGGCGCCAGTTCAGCATGATGTTGCCGTCGCTGGTGCAGGAGCCCCAGCGCGTGGCGGCCGACGACAGGCGCCAGCGGCGGATCTTCAGCCCGCTGATCTGCAGGAAATGGGCAAGGCGGGCGCCGAACCAGGCGCCGGCGCGCTGCTGCAGCCAGGCCTGGGCCGAATCGCGGATGCGGCCCTGGTCCGCCGAGGAAGGCAGCGCCAGCCACAGCGTGTCGCCGTCCTGGGGGGCTTCGGCGTCGCCGGACAGATAGGCCTGGCGGCTGTCTCCGCCCACGCCGATCACGATGCGCTTGCCGAGGTAGGGCAGCTCGCCGCCCGGCTGCCAGCGCGTGTGCGCCATGGCCAGCTGCTGCTTGCGGGCATGCCATTCGCGCAGCTTGGTGAGGATCCAGCGGGATTTTTCCCGCACGGCGTCGTCGATCTGCGTCAGGGTGACCCAGTTGGGGGCGGTGACGCGCAGGCCGTCGTCGGTGACCACGAAGCCGATGCTGCGGCGGCGCGAGCGCAGCAGGACGAAGCCGATGGGCTGGTGCTCGGTGGGCACCTCGCGCCAGCGCGCGCCGGGCGGCAGTGGGTCGGGGCAAGGCGTGGGAACGCGCGACGAGGCGTTGGGAGAGAGCGTCAGCAGCGGCTCGCCCGCGGCAGCGGGCGCCGGCGGCGCGTCGGGAAAGAGAGGCTTGGGAGGCGTGGGCTGAAGCGCGGCCGGCCCGGGCGCGGCAGTTCGCGGCGGCGCGCCCTCGGGCGCGCCGTGTGGCTGCATGTCGAACAGGAGTTCGAGCTGATCAGGGCTGGACATACCTTTCAGGATTGAGACGCCGCATTTCCCCTTCGATCCAGTCCTGAACCTTCTGGTTCAGTTCGTCGGGGGAGAGTCCCTTGGATTCTATCGCGGGACCGATGGACAGGGTGATCAGGCCCGGGTATTTCACGAAAGCGTTGCGCCGCCAGCATTCGCCGGCGTTATGCGCCACGGGAATGACGAGGGCGCCGGTGCGCGACGCCAGCAGCGCGCCGCCCATTTTGTAGCGCGCGACCTTGCCCGGCGCGACGCGGGTGCCTTCCGGAAACAGCAGGGGCCAGCGGCCTTCGTCCAGGCGGGTCTGGCCTTGCTTGACGACCTGCTCGAAGGCGTCGCGCCCCTTGGCGCGGTCGATCGCGATCATGCGCAGCAGCGCCAGGCCCCAGCCGAAGAACGGCACCATGTGCAGTTCCTTCTTGTAGACGAAGCAGACTTCGCGCGGCATGTGGGCCGGGAAGAACAGCGTTTCCCAGGCCGATTGGTGCTTGGACAGGATCACGGCGGGGCCGTCGGGCAGGTTTTCCCAGCCCTTGACCTGCCAGCGGATGCCGCAGAAGACCTTGGCGCCCCAGATGGCCAGGCGCGGCCAGCCCACAGTCAGCTTGTAGCGCCAGTGCAGCGGCAGCGGCGCCCACAGGATGCAGGCGAAGGCGTAGGGAATGACCGTGACGGCCAGGAACAGGAAATACAGCAGCGAGCGTAGCCGGGCCATCGGGTCAACTGTCCTGGAGCAGGGCGTCGGCGACGGCCGACAGGTCATCGCACACGCGCGTGTTCTCCGGCAGGCCGCCCTTGGCCAGCGTCTTGCCGCCGTTGCCGGTCAGCACCAGCCAGGGCGAGCAGCCGACCGACGACGAGGCCTGCAGGTCGCGCAGCGAATCGCCGACCGCCGGCACGCCGGCGAGGTCCACGTCGTAGCGGTGGCCGATCTGCTCGAACATGCCGGGCCGGGGCTTGCGGCAGGTGCAGTTGTCGTCCGGGCCGTGCGGGCACATGAAGACGGCGTCGATGCTGCCGCCGGCCGCGGCCAGCTCGCGCCGCATCTTGGCGTGGATGGCGGTCAGCGTATCCATGTCGAACAGGCCGCGCGCCAGGCCCGATTGGTTGGTGGCGACCACCACCCTCCAGCCGGCCTGGGTCAGCCGGGCGATGGCTTGCAGGCTGCCCGGCAGCGCGATCCATTCGTCGGGATTCTTGACGAAGGCATCGCTGTCCTGATTGATGACGCCGTCGCGGTCGAGGATGATCAGTTTCACTGTGCGAGCCTGGAAATGTCTGCCACCTGGTTCATCAGGCCGTGGAGCTGGCCGAGCAGGGCCAGCCGGTTGGCGCGCACGGCGGGGTCTTCGGCCATGACCATGACGTCGGCGAAGAAGGCGTCCACGGGTTCGCGGGCCTGGGCCAGCGTGGTGAGGCTGCCGGCGAAGTCGCCGGCGGCCAGCTGCGCCTCGGCCTTCGGGCGCAGGGCGGACACGGCGGCGGCCAGCGCCTTTTCGGCGGGCTCCACCAGCGCGGCGTCGTTCACCGCCCCGATTTCGCCTTCGGCCTTCTTGAGCAGGTTGCCGATGCGCTTGTTGGCGGCGGCCAGGCTGGCGGCTTCCGGCAGCTGCGCGAAGGCGGCGGCCGCGCGCACGCGCTCGGCCACCTGGTGCAGGGGCGGGGTCAGCGCAATGACGGCCTCGACCGCATTGCGGTCGGACTCGTTGATGAGCTGGTTGCGGTAGCGCTCGTAGATAAAGGCGCGGACCTCGGGCAATGTATCGGCCGGGATCTTGCCGGCGGGGAACGTGCTCGCCGCCAGGTCGAGCAGACCGTCCAGCGACAGCGGGCCGTCCTGGCTGATCTTCAGCCAGCCGCCCGCGGCGAGCTGCTCGAACGCGCTGATCAGGCCCAGCGCGGCGCGGCGCAGCCCGAAGGGGTCGCGTTCGCCGGTGGGCGCCAGGCCGATGGCCCAGATGCCGACCAGGGTTTCCGCGCGCTCGGCGATGAACAGCACGGCGGCGGTCAGCGATTCCCGGGTGACGGGCTCGTCGTAGCGGTTGCGGTACTGGTTGCGCAGCGCCTGCACGACGCTCTCGGGCTCGCCGTCGCCGGCCGCGTAGTAGGCGCCCATGACGCCTTGCAGCTCGGGGAATTCGCCGACCATGTTGGAACCCAGGTCGGCCTTGGCCAGCAGGGCGGCGCGGTCGGCGGCGGAGACGTCGCCGCCCAGCTGTCCGGCCACGCCGCGGGCGATAGCGCGCACGCGCTCCACGCGTTCCAGCTGCGTGCCCAGTTTGTTGTGATAGACGATGGCGCCGAGCTGCTCGACGCGCGCGGCCAGCGGCGTCTTGCGGTCGGTTTCAAAGAAGAACTGCGCGTCCGCCAGGCGCGGGCGCACCACGCGCTGGTTGCCTTCGACGATGTTCACCGGATTGTCCGTGCGCATATTGCTCACGATCAGGAAGCGGTGCGTCAGGCGGCCCGTGGCCGGATCGAACAGCGGGAAATATTTCTGGTTCAGCCGCATGGTCAGGATCAGGCATTCCTGCGGCACTTGCAGGAACTGCTCTTCGAACTGGCCTTCGTAGACGGTGGGCAGCTCGACCAGCGCGGTGACTTCGTCCAGCAGCGCGGCCACTTCCGGATCGTCGCCCAGGGTGGCTGACAGGCGGCCGGCATGATCGAGCAACTGGCGCTTGATCTCGTCGCGACGGCCTTCGAACGAGGCCACGACGCTGCCGCGCTCGGCCAGCGTGGCGGCGTAGGCGTCGGCATCGGCGAACGACACCGGGCCGGCGCTCATGAAGCGGTGGCCCAGGGTTTCGCGGCCGGCCGACAGGCCCAGCGCCGTAACGGGCACCACGTCGGCGCCGAACAGCGCGACCAGCCCGTGCGCCGGGCGCACGAATTTCACGGTGGTGACGCCGTCGGCCAATTGGTAGCGCATGACCTTGGGGATGGGCAGGCCGTCGATCGCGGCGGCTATGCCTTCCTGCAGGCCGGCGGCCAGCTGGGCGCCGGGGGCCGTGCCGCGCGCGACCAGGTAATCCTGCTTGCCGTCGGATTCGCGGTCCAGGGTGGAGACGTCGAGGTTCTCCAGGCCCTTGGCGGCCAACTTCTTTTGCAGCGCGGGGGTGGCGCGGCCGTCTTCGGTCAGGCCGATCTTCACCGGCATCAGTTTTTCGGCATAAGGCTGGTCAGGCGCCTGCGCCAGCACGGCGGACAGGTGCACGGCCAGGCGGCGCGGCGTGGAGTACGCGGTCGCGACGCAGCCGCCGGCCAGCAGGCCGTGACGGTCCAGCGTGGCGCGGACGCCTTCGGCAAAGGCCTGGCCCAGCTTCTGCAGGGCCTTGGGCGGGAGTTCTTCGGTCAGCAGTTCGACCAGCAGCGGGCGGATGTTCGTCGTCATTTATGCTGCCTCCCCGGCGGCCTTGTCGCGGCCCAGCATGGGAAAGCCCAGTCGTTCGCGGGAATCGTAGTAGGCCTGCGCGACGGCGCGCGACAGGTTGCGGATGCGGCCGATGTAGGCGGCGCGCTCGGTGACGCTGATCGCGCCGCGCGCGTCCAGCATGTTGAAGGTGTGCGCGGCCTTCAGCGCGGCCTCGTAGGCCGGCAATGCCAGCGGCACGTCCATCAGGCGCTTGGCCTCGGCTTCGTAGTCATTGAAGTGCGCGAACAGCATCTCGGCCGACGAATGCTCGAAGTTGTAGGTGGACTGCTCCACCTCGTTCTGGTGGAACACGTCGCGGTACAGCACGCGGTTGCCGTTGGCGCCTTCGGTCCAGACCAGGTCGTACACGCTTTGCACGTCCTGCAGGTACATGGCCAGGCGTTCCAGGCCGTAGGTGATCTCGCCGGTGGTCGGCGTGCAGTCCAGGCCGCCCACTTGCTGGAAGTAGGTGAACTGGGTGACTTCCATGCCGTTGAGCCAGACTTCCCAGCCCAGGCCCCAGGCGCCGAGCGTGGGGTTTTCCCAGTCGTCCTCGACGAAGCGGATGTCGTGCTGCGTGGGGTCGATGCCCAGCGCCTTCAGCGAACCGATATAGAGGTCCAGGATTTCCGGGGGCGCGGGCTTCAGCACCACCTGGTACTGGTAATAGTGTTGCAGGCGGTTGGGGTTTTCGCCGTAGCGGCCGTCCTTGGGGCGGCGCGAGGGCTGCACGTAGGCGGCGCGCCAGGGTTCCGGGCCGATGGCGCGCAGGAACGTGGCGGTATGCGAAGTACCGGCGCCGACTTCCATGTCGTAGGGCTGCAGCAGGGCGCAACCCTGCTTGTCCCAGTATTCCTGGAGCGTAAGGATGATTTGCTGAAAGGTGAGCATAGGATTCTTGGAATTCGGCCGCCGGGCAAGGCTTGCCCTGGGCGTGGGAAACCTGGCATTTTAACTGGCGCCGGGGCGGTCCGTCCCGGCAGGGCGCCCGCCCGGGCCGGTTCGGGCCAAAATCCGCCCCGCGCCGGCCGTCAGTAGGTAGGCGGCGTGACCGCGCTGACGATTTCGCTGGGGCCGTCGTGGACGTTGCGGAAGCGGTGCGGGACGCGGCTGTCGAAGTAGTAGGAGTCGCCGGCTTGCAGTACGCGGGTCTTGTCGCCCACCGTTACCTCCACCGCGCCCGAGAGCACCAGGCCGGCTTCCTGGGCCGGATGGCTGAACAGTTCCCCGGTGTCGGCCCCGGGCAGGTAGCGCTCCTGCATCATGAGCATGGCGCGATTGGCGTAGCGGCTTCCTATCATGCGGTAGGAAATCGCGTTCGGATTGCCGATTTCGGGCAGGTCCTCGGGGCCGTAGAACGGCGATTCGGCCACCAGCAGCCGGCTGTTCGAGAAAAAACCGACGATGGTCGTGCCCAAGGCATCCAGCACGGCCGCCAGCGTGTCGAGCGAGGGGCTGATCTTGTCGCGCTCGATCAGGGAGATCGAGGCGTGCGACACGCCCGAACGCTGTGCCACTTCGCGTATGCCCAAGCCGCGGCGGCGGCGTAATTCCCTGATGTCTGCCCCGATTCTCGGCATCGTGTCTCCTCCTGCGGGCCGGTCACGGGACCGGGTGTCGTTCGGGCTTGCAGGATACACGGACGGCGGTCACGGGGGCGATGCCCGCGGCGGGCGGAGATCGGTTATCCGGGGACGGTACGAGAATCGGTCCAGCGGGTAGAGCGGCCTGGCCCGCTCGAAGGGGAGCCGCTCGGGGTGGTAGCCCGTCAGGCCCGGGGTCTCGGCGCTGGCGCACTCGCCCATGTCGGCGAAGGCCAGCTTGAAGTGGTAGCCCGACTTCACGACGATGAGGTCCATGGCGTCCAGGTCGATGCCGGCGTCCAGGTAGCAGCCCGGATCCTGCGACATGACCGCCTCCTGGGTGATCAGCAGGTCATAGCGCGGGTTGCGAAGCACCGCATGGGGACCGAGCAGCAGGGTTGCCCCCCGCATGAAGGCGCCGCGGTTGCGGAAGGTGCCGTCGCCCAGGGCCGCCACCCGGCCCGATACCGTGACCGCCGCGCAGTCCGCGCTGTATCGGCCGCCAGCCGCCAGTTCCACTTGGGCGCCGAGGCCGGCCTGCTGGCACTGGCGCAGCGCTTCGGGATCCGTGACGATGGCGGCCACCCGCCGCCGGGTCAGCGCCAGGGCGCGGTCCAGCACGTGCAGACTGTCGCCAGGCCCGCCCGCCAGCACCCGGTCGCCGAAGTCGCCCACGATCAACCGCCGCGGCGAGCCGTCGTGTTGCCGCAGCAGCGTGTCGATGTCGGGCAGCGCGTGCACGTAGCGGTCGCGCCCGTCCCAGATCGATTGCGCGAGGTCGGCGGCGAGCGCGCGGGCGCGGGGCAACGCCGAGGCGTCGCGGGCGTAGACCAGCACGGTTTGCCCTACGCCGGCGCCGTCGATGAACGGGTTGACGTTGAAGATCGAGACGTCGAGGATGCCGTGGCCGGCGCGCGCGGCGGCCTGGGCCCGCGCGTGGAGTTCGGCCAGCGGGCCCTGCGCGGTTTCGTCGTTGCCCCGGGTCAGCATCGGCACCAGCGCGCTGACGCCCGCGGGCCTTTCGCCCGTCTCCAGCATGCGCAGCAGTTCCCCCGCCACCCGCGCGCCGGTTTCCGCCGCGTCGGCATGCGGGTTGGTCTTGTACGCCGAGGCGAAATCCAGATGGCCGAGCAGCTCGGGAACGGCATGGGCGTGCAGATCGAAACCCGCCACGATAGGCATGTCCGGGCCGACGATGGCGCGTAAGCCGGCCAGCAGATCGGCCTCGGCGCTGTCCAGGCTGGCGGTCTGCATACAGCCATGCAGACAGAGCGCGATAGCATCGAAGCCGCCGGCGCGCGCCGCATCCAGGATGCCGGCGCGCAGCGTTGCGTACGCGGCGTCCTCCACCCGTCCGCCGGGCCGGGCGCGGGCGGCGAGTGTGGACACGGCGGCGCAGCCCCGCGCCTCCAGCGTGCGCAGGATCCCGCCCAGCACCGAGTCGGCGTTGGCATTGGCGCCCAGCATGGTGGCTCCCCGCTCGATCTCGAAGGCGGACAAGGGCGTGCTTGCCGGGGTGAATCCGTGCGTCTCCTGGAACAACTGTCCCACCAGGATGCGGTAGCGGGCAGGCATGGGCTGGTCTCTCCGTAGGCAGGGCCTTCCAGGCCCTTGTGGCTATTTCAGGCTGATGTGGGCGCGCTGTGCCGTCGCCCGCTGCTTGTCGATCTCGGCCTTGAGCTGCGCGGCGAACTCCGCGGGCGGATTGCCCACCGGCACGGCCGAGAAACCGGCCAGTTTCTCGCGGACCTCGGGCATGGCCAGGACCTGCGCGACTGCCCGGTACAGCTGGTCCACGATCGCGGGCGGCGTGTCCTTGGGCGCGACCAGGCCGAACCACGACGCATCGTTGACCTCGGGGATGCCCACCTCCGCGAACGTGGGGACATCGGGGAGGGCCGGGATGCGCTGCGGGTAGGCGATGGCCAGCGCCTTCAGGTCGCCGCTGCGGATGAAGGGCAGGGACGACGGCAGATTATCGAACACCGCGGCGATCTGCCCGCCCAGGGCGTCCTGGAGCGCGGGGCTGGAGCCGCGGTAGGGAACGTGCATCATTTCCGTGCCGGTGCTGAGTTTGAAGAGTTCGCCCATCATATTGGCCTCGGAGCCCGTTCCGGCGGAACCGTAGGTATAGACGTTGGGCTTGTTCTTGAGCAATTGCACGAAGGACGCCATGTCCCGGGCCGGGATGGCGGGTCCGATGGTCAGCACGTTGGGCACGGATGCCAGCTTGGTGATCGGAGCCAGATCGCGCGTAACGTCGTACGAGATGTTGTCGTAGACCACCGGCGTCACCGCATGGGAACTGACCGTGGCGATGCCCAGGGTGTAGCCGTCCGGGTCCGAGCGGATCACGTATTCGCTGCCGATCCGGCCGGCCGCGCCGTTGCGGTTTTCCACGACCACGGTTTGCTTGAGCAGCTTGCCCAGCGGATCGGCGATGCTGCGGGCCAGCACGTCGGTGGTGCCGCCGGGCGGGAAAGGCACGACCAGCTTGATGGGCCGCGACGGATAGGTTTGTTGCGCCAGGACAGGCGCGGCGAGTCCTGCGCCCGCGAGCGCCAGGGCGCCGATGATGATGCCGAGTTTCATTGTTTTCCCCTTGTTTGACGGTAGGCGTTCGCGGCCGCGCCGGGCGTGGCTGCCCGGCGCGGCCGCGGCAATCAGGCCATGCGCAGCGCGGCCGCGCGGCGATGGCCCTCCATGCCTTCGGTGCGGCTCTGGCGCTCGGCCGGCGGCGCCACGGCGGCCACGCCGCGCGCGTCGAGCCATTGGTGGGTGCAGATCTTCAGGAACGATCCCACCCAGAGGCCGCCGGTGTACCGGCCCGCCCGCATTGTGGGCAGGGTGTGGTTGGTGCCGCAGCATTTGTCCGAATACACCACGCTGGCCAGGGTCCCGATGAACAGCGAGCCATAGTTGCGCAGCTTGGCCGCCGTGGCATGCGGGTCGCGGGTATGGACCTGCAGGTGTTCGGCGGCGACGTGGTCCGAGTAGGCCAGCATGGCGGCTTCGTCCTCGCACAGCACGATTTCGCCGTAATCGGCCCAGGCCCGCGCTGCGACGGGCGCGGTGGGCAGGTCCCGCAGCTGGCGTTCCACGGCCTCCAGCGTGGCGCGCGCCAGCTCCGCGCTGGTGGTGATCAGGCCGACGCGCGTGCGCACATCGTGCTCGGCCTGCGCCAGCAGGTCGGTGGCGATCATATCGGCGTCGCCGGTTTCGTCGGCCACCACGAAGATCTCGCTGGGGCCGGCCAGTTGGTCGATGCCGACTTCGCCGAACACCTGGCGCTTGGCTTCGTTGACGTAGGCGTTGCCGGGGCCGACGATCTTGTCCACGGCCGGAATGGACTCGGTGCCGCAGGCCATGGCCGCGATGGCCTGGGCGCCGCCCACCAGGAAGATGCGGTCGGCGCCGGACAGGTGGCACCCGGCGATCATCGCGGGGTGGGCGCCCGGCGGCAGGCAGGCGATCACTTCCTCGCAGCCCGCGACCTTGGCGGGAACGATGGTCATGACGGGCGCTGACAGGATCGGGTAGCGGCCGCCGGGCACGTAGGCGCCGATGCGCTGCACCGGGATGACGCGATGTCCCAGGTGCAGCCCGGGCAGCGTCTCGATTTCCAGGGGCAGCACGGTGGCCAACTGCGCCTGGGCGAACGCCCGGACGCGTTCGATGGCGAACTCGGTGTCTTCGCGGGTCTGCGCGTCCAGGTCGGCGACGGCCTGCAGCCGGACCTCCATGGACACCTCCAGCGCCGGCGTGTCCTTGCCGTCGAACTTCAGGGAGTATTCGCGCACGGCGGCGTCGCCGCGCGCTCGGACCTGGGCGATGATTTCGCGCACCGTATCCTCGATGGCGCTGGCGCTGTCTTCGGCGCGGGCGGCGGGCGATTTGACGTAATTCAGTTGGCTTGCTGCGGACATGGAAGGCTCTTCGTGACGGATGTGTTGCGGGTGGCGGTCACTATAAGAGCGGGGCCGCGCCTTGTTTCACGGCTGCGGCGGGGCGATCACTATATTGACCGGCCGCGCCCCGTTGCGCGGTGTTCCGTCCCCGTCCAGCCGCCCGCAGCGGCGGTTCCCGGGGCGCGGGGCAATGCGGGCAGCCCGGCGCGGGCTGGTGAATATACTGACCAGGGCGGGGCGCCAGCGTGCGCGGCGCATTGGTCGTATGATGCCGGTCTGAGCCAGTCTTATATAAAACCCGGAAGGAGCAACCCCATGTCCGACCTGATCAAGGTGGAAGTCACCGACGGCATCCAGATCATTACGATCAACCGTCCCGAAGCCAAGAACGCCATCAACCTGGAAGCCGCGCAGGCCATGGCCGCCGCGCTGGACCAGCTGGACAGCCGCGACGACGTGCGCATCGGCATCCTGACGGGCGGCGGGGGCACGTTCTCCTCGGGCATGGACCTGAAGGCCTTCGCGAAGTCCGGGCAGCGCCCCTACGTGGAAGGCCGCGGCTTCGCCGGCCTGAACGAACGGCCGCCCAAGAAGCCGCTGATCGCCGCCGTCGAAGGCTACGCGCTGGCCGGCGGCTGCGAAATGGCCCTGGCTTCCGACCTGATCGTGGCCGCCAGCAATGCCAAGTTCGGCCTGCCCGAAGTCAAGCGCGGCCTGGTGGCCGGCGCCGGCGGCATGCTGCGCCTGCCGCGCCGCCTGCCGTACCATATCGCCATGGAGGTCATCCTGACCGGCGAAATGCTGACGGCCGAGCGCGCCCATTCCTTCGGCCTGGTCAACCGCCTGACCGAGCCGGGCGGCGCGCTGGCCGGCGCGCTGGAACTGGCCCGCGGCATCGTCGAGAACGGCCCGCTGGCCGTGCAGACCGCCAAGAGCATCGTGTCGCAGTCGGGCGACTGGGACCAGGAAGGCATGTTCGACCGCCAGCGCCCGCTGATCGCCCATATTTTTTCGTCCGCCGACGCCAAGGAAGGCGCGACCGCTTTCGCCGAGAAGCGCAAGCCGGTCTGGCAGGGCAAGTAAACGACGTTCGCCGCCGCGCGGCCCGCTGCCCCCGGCGAGCCGTTTCCGCCTAGGGGCGGCCCGGCGGCGGCACGGTCATTTTTCCCTTGCGGCCGGCCTGGCCGGCCGTGTTTTCCGGTTTTCCATTCAGACAGTCAATCGCCATGTCAGTCATCATTAAAGAAGAAGACTTCGTCCAGTCGATCGCCGACGGGATCCAGTTCATCAGCTACTACCACCCCGTGGACTACATCCGCCACCTGGCGCGCGCCTACGAGCGCGAGGAAAGCCCGGCCGCGCGCGATGCGATGGCCCAGATCCTGACCAATTCGCGCATGTGCGCCGAAGGCAAGCGTCCGCTGTGCCAGGACACCGGCATCGTGAACGTCTTCCTCAAGGTGGGCATGAACGTGCGCTTCGACACCAAGCGCACGCTGCAGGAGCTCTGTGACGAGGGCGTGCGCCGCGGCTACCTGAATCCCGACAACCCGCTGCGCGCCTCCGTGCTGGACGACCCGCTGTTTGCGCGCAAGAACACCCGCGACAACACGCCCTGTATCCTGCACGTCGAACTTGTCCCGGGCGACAAGGTCGACGTGCAAGTCGCTTCCAAGGGCGGCGGTTCGGAAAACAAGTCCAAGTTCGCCATGCTGAACCCCAGCGATTCGCTGGTGGACTGGGTGCTCAAGACGGTTCCCACGATGGGCGCCGGCTGGTGCCCCCCGGGCATGCTGGGCATCGGCGTCGGCGGCACCGCCGAAAAAGCCATGCTGATGGCCAAGCAGTCGTTGATGGAAGACATCGACATGTACGAACTGCTGGCCCGCGGCCCGCAGAACAAGCTGGAAGAGCTGCGCATCGAACTGTATGAAAAGGTCAACGCGCTGGGCATCGGCGCGCAGGGCCTGGGCGGCCTGACCACGGTGCTCGACGTCAAGATCAACACGTTCCCGACGCACGCGGCTTCCAAGCCCGTCGCCATGATCCCGAACTGCGCCGCCACCCGCCACGCGCACTTCGAGCTGGACGGCTCGGGCCCCGCCCGCCTCGACCCGCCGTCGTTGTCCGAATGGCCGGAAGTGCACTGGGCGCCGGACTACAACAAGTCCAAGCAGGTCGACCTGAACACGCTGACCAAGGAAGAAGTCGCCAGCTGGAAGCCGGGCCAGACCCTGCTGCTGTCGGGCAAGATGCTGACCGGCCGCGACGCCGCGCACAAGCGCATCCAGGACATGCTGGCCAAGGGCGAGCCGCTGCCCGTGGACTTCACCAACCGCGTCATCTACTACGTCGGCCCGGTCGATCCGGTGCGCGACGAAGTGGTGGGCCCGGCCGGCCCCACCACCGCCACGCGCATGGACAAGTTCACCGACATGATGCTGGAGCAGACCGGCCTGATCGCCATGATCGGCAAGTCCGAGCGCGGTCCGGTCGCGATCGAGTCCATCAAGAAGCACGGCTCGGCCTACCTGATGGCCGTCGGCGGCGCTGCCTACCTGGTGTCCAAGGCCATCCGCGGCGCCAAGGTGCTCGGCTTCGCCGACCTGGGCATGGAAGCCATCTACGAGTTCGACGTGAAGGACATGCCGGTGACGGTGGCGGTCGACGCCCAGGGCACCTCGGTCCACACGACTGGACCCAAGGAATGGCAGGCCAAGATCGGCAAGATTCCCGTCGCCGTGGCGTAACGGGTTGACCTGACCTGACCTGAAAATGGCCGCTGGAATCAGCGGCCGTTTTCTTTTTGAGCGTATCCGGCTTGCAGGACCTGCAGGACGTTGCGGGCTGCGCCGTCCTAGTCCGCCCTCGCGGTGGCCGCCTTGAACGCGGCTATCGCTTCGGCCGATTTCCCCAACACGTCGCGCAGCACTTCCTCGGTGTGCTCGCCCAGCAGCGGCGGGGCGCGGCGGTACGCGACCGGCGAGGCCGAGAACCGCAAGGGGCTGGCGGTGACGGCGGCGATGCCGCCGGCCGGATGCGGCAGGTCGCGGCGCAACTGCCTGGCCTGCGCCTGCGGATGCGCGAACGCCTGCGCGATGTCGTTGATGGGGCCGCAAGGCACGCCCACGGCTTCCAGTTTGGCGATCCAGTCGTCGCGGCGGCCCTGCCGCATGATTGCCGCCAGCGTGTCGATCAGCGCTACGCGGTTCAGGACGCGCAGGCGGTTGGTGGCGTAGCGCGGGTCGTCGCCCAGGTCGGGCCTGCCGATGGCGGCGCAGTAGGCGCGGTACTGCGATTCGTTGCCCGTGGCCACGATCAAGTGGCCGTCGCTGGCGGCGAATACCTGGTAGGGCACGACGTTCTGGTGCGCGTTGCCGGCGCGGGAGGGCGCCATGCCGGAGTTGAAGTAGTTGGAGTTCTGGTTGGCCAGCAAGGCCACGTGGCTGTCGAGGAGCGCGATGTCCAGATGCTGGCCCAGGCCGCTGCGGTGCCGTTCCTGCAAGGCCGCCAGCACCGCCACCGTGGCATACATGCCGGTGACGATGTCGGTGACGGCCACGCCCGCTTTCTGCGGGCCGCCGCCGGGCAGGTCGTCGCGTTCGCCGGTGATGCTCATCAGGCCGCCCATGCCCTGGATCATGAAGTCGTAGCCGGGCCGCTGGGCGTAGGGGCCGTCTTGTCCAAACCCCGTGACCGAGCAATAGATCAGGCGCGGATTGATCGCCTTCAGGCTCTCGTAGTCCAGGCCGTACCGGGCCAGGCCGCCCACCTTGAAATTCTCGACCAGGATGTCGGACACGGCCGCCAGCTCGCGGATCAGGGCCGCGCCTTCCGGCGTGGCCATGTCGGCCTCGATCGAGCGCTTGTTGCGGTTGGTGCTGAGGTAGTAGGCGGATTCGTTGGTGTCCTGGCCGTTGCCGTCCTTGAGGAAGGGCGGGCCCCAGGCGCGCGTGTCGTCGCCTACGCGTGGGCGTTCGACCTTGATGACGTCGGCGCCCAGGTCGGCCAGGTTTTGCGTGCACCAGGGGCCGGCCAGGATGCGCGATAGGTCCAGCACGCGGATGCCGTCGAGAGCGGGCGGCCGCATCATGGCCGCAGCTCCGCGGTGCCGTTGCTCAGCACGACCACGTTGCGTTCGAGGGCGCGCGCAAGAAAGCGGATCTGCCCGTCCGGCATTCGCCAGAGGTCGCATTGCAGGGTTTCGCCGGGATACACGGGCGCCGAGAAGCGCGTGTTCAGGCTGGCCAGGCGGGATGCGTCGTAGCCGCAGCAGGTTTTCACGATCGCGTGCGCCGCCAGGCCGTAGGAGCACAGGCCGTGCAGGATGGGCCGGGGATAGCCGGCCTGGCGCGCCACTTCCGGATCGGCATGCAGCGGATTGCGGTCCGCGTTCAGCCGGTACAGCAAGGCGGCGTTCGGCGGGATGCGCAGTTCGCAGCGCAGGTCAGGCTCGCGGTCGGGCGCGACGGGCAGGGGCGGGGGGCTGGCATCGCCTTGGCCGAAGCCGCCGTCGCCGCGGCAGAAAGTGCTTTGCTGCAGGGTCGCCAGGCAGGCGCCGTCCTCGCCATGCAGCGTGCGTTCGGTGACGACGATGGCGCCCTTGTCCGCGCCCTTGTCGATCACGTGCGTGTTGCGGCTTTTGCCCGTGACCACGCCCGCGGCCGGCAGCGGCGCGTGCAGGGTCAGTCGCTGTTCGCCATGCACGACCTTGACCCAGTCGATGCCGGCGCGCGGATCCCGGACCCAGAAGCCCGGGTAGCCCAGCACCACGCTCAGGGTGGGAAACGCCTGCAAGTCTTTTTCGTAGACGTAGCGCAGTTGGCCGGTGTCTTCGGGATCCTGCCCGAGGCCGATGCCGAGCGCGTACAGCATGGTGTCTTTTTCGTCGTAGCGCTGGCGCACTTCGTCGAAGCGCCAGTTCTTCACGGTTGCATAGTCCAGGGGCATGGCGGCCTCAGATCGGATCCCAGTCGATCACGTCGGGCGAACGCTCCAACGCGTAGAAGTGCTTGCGCATGGCGGGCACCGCGATTTCCGCGATGCGCTCGGGCGTCCAGCCTTCGCCGTGGTGCACGGTGCGCAGCGGCCGCGGCTGGCTCATCAGCATGATCTCGTTGGCGCGCACGGCGAAGATCTGCGCAGTGATCTCGCTGGCCGCGTCGCTGGCGAGATAAACGGCCATGGGCGCGACTTTGCCGGCCTCCATTTTCTTCAGCTTTTCGACGCGCGCCTTCTCTTCGTCGGTTTCCGCCGGAATGGAGCTGGTCATGCGGCTCCAGGCGAACGGCGCGATGCAGTTGGAGCGCACGTTGTAGCGCGCCATGTCCAGCGCGATGGATTTCGACAGCGCGACGATGCCCAGCTTGGCGGCCGCGTAGTTCGCCTGGCCGAAGTTGCCGATGAGGCCGGAGGTGGACGTCATGTGCACGAACGCGCCGGATTCCTGTTCGCGGAAGTAGGGCGCGGCGGCGCGGCTCATGAAGAACGAGCCGTTGAGGTGCACGTCGAGCACCTGGCGCCATTCCTCTTCGCTCATCTTGTGGAACACGCGGTCGCGCAGATTGCCGGCGTTGTTGACCACGGCGTCGATGCGTCCGTATGCGTCGATGGCGGCCTGCACGCAGCGACTGGCGCTGTCGTACGCGGCCACGCTGTCGGTGTTGGCCACCGCCTGCCCGCCGGCCGCGACGATTTCCTTGACCACGGCCTGCGCCGGGCCTTCCGCGCCGCCTTCGCCCGTGAGCGATACGCCGATGTCGTTCACCACCACCTTGGCGCCGGCCTGCGCCATGGCCAGCGCGACGGCGCGGCCGATGCCGCCGCCCGCGCCGGTAACGATCACTACCTTGCCGGAAACGATACCGCTCATTGTGGGTGACTCCTTTGCTGCGGCGCGCGCGCCGCGTGGAAAACAGTTCCGCATCAACCCGTCTGGTTTATGCGAATGCCCCATGGTAGATTCGGCAAGGCTTTCGCAGAATTCAAAATTAGAAATGACCCCCTTCTGCGTGGTGGAACATGAGACATGACCTGACCGACCTGCGTTTGTTTTTGAACGTGGGAGAAACACTCAACCTGACCCGAGCGGCGGAGCGGACCTTTCTGTCGCTGCCGGCGGCCAGCGCCCGTGTGAAGAACATGGAAGAGGCGTTCAAGGCGCGGCTGCTGGTGCGCATGGCCACGGGCGTGGCGCTGACCCCGGCGGGAGAAGTGCTGCTCAAGCACGCCAACGCCGTTTTTCGGCAGCTCGAATGCCTGAATGCCGATCTCCAGCCTTACGCGAACGGCCTGAAGGGGCGCTTGCGCCTGCTGGCCAACACCACGGCCACCAATTCCTTCCTGGCCGACGCGCTCTCCACTTTCCTGGCGGAAAACCCGGACGTGGACGTGGAGCTGGAAGAGAAGATCTCGGGCGACATCGTCATCGCGATCCGCGGGGGCGCGGGCGACCTGGGCCTGGTGGCCGGCAATATCGACGTGGAAGGATTGGACGTCACGCCATTGTTTCGCGATGAGCTCACGGTGGTGACGTCGCTGGACCATCCGCTGGCCTCGCAGGCGTCCGCGCATTTCGTGGATCTGGTGGACGCCTATCAGTTCGTGGGCATCCATCCCGACAGCGCCATCCAGACCTTCCTCGAAGACATCGCCAGCGGCCTGGGCAAACGCATCTGCCAGCGCGTGCACGTGGGCAGCTTCGAGGCGGTATGCCGAATGGTGGAGGCCGGCGCCGGCATCGCCGTGGTGCCGCGCGCCTGCGCGGCGCGCTACAGCCGGCCCGATTCGCTGCACGTGCTGAAACTGAACGACGCCTGGGCCCTGCGCGACCGGCTGCTGTGCCGCCAACGCGGGCGCGACCTGCCCAGCTTCGCAGAGTGCTTCATCGGGCATTTGCAGCGCGCCGCGCGCGGTCAGTAGCCTGCCGGGCCATACGCGCTACGCCATCCGGACGAGATAGTGTCCGGTGACCGAACGCGAACGCCGTGCGAAAGAGGGGCTTCCGGAAATGTGTAGCGGCGCGCGCGCGCATTCGGAAAATAATAGGCGGCGCGGCAGGCCCGGGTTCCCCTGGCCGGACCGCGGCATAAAAAGACCCAGGAGACCGCCGTGATCGATACTCAACGCCGCCGCGCCATCGCGGGGCTGGGCGCCGCATGCGCCGCCGCCATCATTCCTTCCTGGGCCCGGGCCGCCGCCTGGCCGGGCCATGCCGTGACCTTCATCGTGCCCTTCCCCGCGGGCGGGCCGGTGGACACCACGGCCCGCTTCACCACGCAGCCGCTGGGCCAGTTGTGGTCCGTTCCCACCGTGGTGGACAACCGCTCCGGCGCGGGCGGCATCGTGGGCGCGCAGTTCGCCGCCAAGGCGGAGCCCGACGGTTACAGCTTCTTCTTCGCCTCCATCCACCACGCGGTGCTGCCCAGCCTGCGCGATAACCTCAGCTACGACATCCGTCGCGATTTCGAGCCGGTGGGCATGGCCGCGGTCTTTCCGATCGTGCTGGTGGTCAATCCCTCGCTGCCGGTCAATTCCGTCAGCGAATTGATCGCCTACGCCAAGGCCAATCCGGGCAAGCTGTCCTTCAGTTCCTCCGGAACCGGCGGCGGCACCCACCTCGCGGGGGAACTCTTCAATGCGATGGCCGGCGTGAAGATCCAGCATGTGCCCTACCGGGGCAGCGCGCCCGCCATGCAGGACCTGCTGGGCGGCCAGGTGCAGCTGATGTTCGCCGACGGGCCGTCCGCCGTTCCGCACCTGAAGGCCGGCAAGGTGCGGGCCCTGGGCGTGGGCAATCCGTCGCGTTCGGACATGCTGCCGGAGCTGCCGACGATAGCGGAGTCGGGCCTGCCGGGCTACGAGGCCTATTCGTGGAGCGGCGTGATGGCGCCCAAGGGCACGCCGGCCGCCATCGTCAGCCGCCTGAACGCCGACATGGTGAAGGTGTTGTCGGACCCCGCCACCGCGCAGAGCATGATCGCCGCGGGCGCGGAGCCCCGGCCCGGCACGCCGGCGCAATTCGGCGAGTTCGTCCAGGCCGAGATCGTGAAGTGGCGCGACGTGATCAAGGCGGCGAACATCAAGCTGGAATGAAGAGCGGCGCCGCGCCGCCCGCGCAACGGCCCGGGCGCGGCAACGGCCTGGGCCGGCGCGTCTAGCGCGCCAGCGCCGCCCGCGCGCTCAGGTATTCGGCTTCCAGTTGCGCCACCAGCGTCTCCACCGGCAGGATCTCCTGCGCCGCGCCCACGCCCTGGCCGGCGCTCCAGACATCCTTCCAGGCCTTGGGACGCGAGCTTTTGTCCAGGTTCGGAGGCGGGGCCTCGCCCTGGTTCGCGAGCTCGGCGGGATCGAGCCCCGCGGCCAGGATGCTGGCCGACAGATAGTTCGCCGGCACGCCCGAGAAATAAGGGGTGTAGACCACGTCGGCGGCCTGCGCCCGCAGCACCATCTCGCGGTATGCGTCGCCCGCCAGCGATTCCTGCGTGGCGATGAAGCGCGTGCCCATGTAGGCGAAATCGCAGCCCAGCACCTGAGCGGCCAGGATATCCTTGCCGTGGCTGATGCAACCCGACAGCGCCAGCGGGCCGTCGTAGAAGGCGCGTATTTCGTTGACCAGCGCGATGGGATTCACCCGGCCGGCATGCCCGCCCGCGCCGGAAGCGACCAGGATCAGGCCGTCCACGCCGGCGTCGAGCGCGCGCTTGGCGTGGCGCACGGTGGTGACGTCGTGGAAGACCAGGCCGCCTTGCGGATGCATCGCGCGCACCGCGGCTTCGGGCGCCTGCAACGAGGTGATGAGCAGGGGCACGCGGCGCTCGGCGCAGATGGCCAGGTCGCCCTCCCAGCGCGCGTTGCTGGGATGGACGATGAGGTTCACGCCGTAAGGCGCCACCTTGGCGTCCGGGTCGGCGCGGCGGCGCGCCGCCAGGCCCTCTTCGATGCGGGAGATCCAGGCGTGCAGCTGATCCTGCGGCCTGGCGTTGAGGGAGGGAAACGTTCCGATGATGCCCGCGCCACACTGCGCGACCACCAGTTCGGGGCCCGAGACCAGGAACATGGGGGCGCCGATGACCGGCAGGCGGGTGTGGTCGCGCAGGGCGGGCGGCGGGTTCATCATGGCGCTCCGTGGGGGTCAGTTGGCCTGGATGTTGGCGTTCTGGATGACGTCGGCCCACAAGGCGTATTCGCGGTCGATGCGCGCCTGCAGGGCTTTCGAGTCTCCGTTGTTGATGGCGTAGCCGCCGTCGGTCATGGCCTGGCGGAACGCGGGGTCCTTGGATACGTCAGCCAGCGCCCGCACCAGGCGCGCGGACACGGCCTCGGGCAGCTGCTTAGGCCCCACCAGCGCGTACCAACCGACGACTTCGTAGTCCTTCATGCCGGCCTCGATCATCGTGGGCACGTCGGGCAGCTCGGGATTGCGGGTGCGCGACGTCACCGCGAGCGCGCGCGCCTTGCCGCTCTTGATGAAGGGGATGGCGGTGCTGGTGATGTCGAACATGAACGTCACCTTGCCGCTCACGACGTCCATCATGGCGGGGGAGTTGCCGCGGTAGGGCACGTGCAGCATGGGGGCGTCGGCCTGCTTTTTCAGGAGCTCGGCCGACAGGTGGTTGGACGCGCCGATGCCGGCCGATCCGAAGGAGATGGCGTCGGGATGCGCCCGCGCGTAGCTGACGAGTTCGCCCACGTTCTTGGCGGGGATCTGCGGGCCGATCAGCAGCACGTTGGCGTAGTCCACGACCAGCCCGATGAGCGAGAAGTCCTTGCGAGGATCGAACAGCGTGCTGCGCTGGACCAGCGGCGACATGGTGAGCGTGGGGCTGGCGGCGAAACCCAGCAGGTAGCCGTCGGGCGTCGCCTTGGCGGTGGCGTCCGAGGCGATCATGCCGCTGGCTCCGGCGCGGTTCTCCACGACCACGGCCTGGCCGAGCTTGTCGCCCAGGTATTTGGCGAACACGCGGGCGGTGGTGTCCACGGGGCCGCCGGGGGCGTAGCCCACCAGCAGGCGGATGGGGCGCTCGGGGTAGGCGGCCTGGGCCCAGGCCGATTGGCCGACGGTGATCATCGCCGTGGCGGCTGCCGCGGCGAACAGGGTCTTGATGCGCATGCTCATGTCTCCTTGTGTGCTTGGGCCGGTCGTGGAGCGGAGCTGCCAGTCCGCGTTACGCCAGCCTTTCTTTCAGCGGCTGCTTCAGGATCTTGCCGCTGACCGTGGTGGGAATCGTGTCGATGGGAATGATCATGGCGGGCCGCTTGTACGGCGCCAGCTGCGCCCGCAGGTGCAGGGTCAGCAGCTGGACGTCGAGCGAGGCGCCGGGCAGGGTTTCAACGAAGGCGATGACTTCCTCGTTCTGGTCGGCCGTCGCGCGGCCCACCACGGCGGACAGGCGCACGCCGGGAAAGGCATTGATGACGGACTCGACCTCGATCGGGTAGACGTTGAAGCCCGAGCGGATGATCAGGTCCTTGGAGCGACCGGCGATGAAGAGCGCGCCGTCGGCGTCGACGTAGCCGATGTCGCCGGTATGCAGCCAGCCGCCGGGCAGCAGGGCCTGCGCCGTCTGCGCCGGGTCGCGGTAGTAGCCGAGCATGACGCCCGGGCCGCGGATCAGGATGTCGCCGCGTTCGCCGGGCGCGGGCGTGCCGCCATCCGGCGACCCGATGCGCAGCTCGACGCCTTCGACCGCGAATCCCGCGGAACAATCGGCGCGGGGCGTATCGAGGTCGGTGACGAACATGGAGCCGGCGTATTCGGTAATGCCGTAGCCATGGTGCATCGGCAGGCCGAAATAGCGTTCGACGTCGCGCTTCTGCGTCGGGTCCAGGGCCGCGCCGCCGGTGTACACGTAGCGCAGCGCGGGCGCGCGCAGCCTGGCCTTGGGCGGCGCCGCGGCCAGCATGCGGCTGAACATGGTGGGCACGCCCTGCAGGATGGTGACGCCGGGGCAGGCCAGCGCCTTGAAGGCATCGTCGGGATCGAAGCGGCTGCGCAGCACCAGGCTGGCGCCGGCGTGCACCGTGGCCATCAGCACGGTGGCGATGCCGAAGATATGCGACATGGGCAGCGCCGCGTAGCCGATGTCCTGCGGACCCAGGCGGCGCGTCGCGGCCGACACCCGGGCGAAATGCAGCAGGCCGCCGTGCGGCACCATGACGCCCTTGGGCGCGCCGGTCGTCCCCGAGGTATAGATGACGGTGGCCACGTCGTCCGCCCGGGAATCCGTTTCAGGCGCGGTGGGCGCCTCAGCCCGGACGGCCTGCAAGCCCGCGCCCCAGACCGCGGGCTCGGCCTCGTCCGCGCCGGCGGCGCTGGCGTGGGCGCGGGCGTCGGCGGAGACGCCTGTGGTGTAGAGGGTCAGTTCCGGCTGCGCGTGGCGGCGGATGGTGTCGATCTCACGGGCGGACAGGCGCGCGTTCACGCCCACCGGCCAGGCCCCCGCCACGCTGCAGGCGAACAGGGCTGCGATCATGGCGCCGCAGTTCTCGCCCACCGTCATGACGCGGTGGCCGGGCCGCACGCCCTGATCTTCCAGCCATCGGGCCGCCTCCTGCACACGCTGCCAGAATTGCGCATAGCTCACGATGCCGCCGCCTTCCTCGTACAGGAAGACGGCGTCCGGCCGCTGGCTGGCCTGGCGGGCCAGCACGTGATGGATGCGGGTAGGGTTGGCGGTTTGTGGCATGGGGGGAACCCTGTCGTTCAAAGCGCGGCCCGGGTGCCCAGGATCGCCGTGGACTGGCTGGACAGCGTGCCGCCATTGCCATGCACCATCGCCAGCTGCGCCCCGGAAACCTGGCGCGCGCCGCATTCGCCGCGCAGTTGCCGCACCGCTTCGATCATGATGAAGACGCCGTACATGCCGGGATGCACGCAGCACAGCCCGCCGCCGTTGGTGTTGACGGGCAGCCTGCCGCCCGGTGCGATGGCGCCGTCCGCGATGAAGTCCTTGCTCTCGCCCTTGGCGCAGAAGCCCAGGTCTTCGAGGAAGAGCAGGGTGTTGATGGTGAAGGCGTCGTAGAGTTCCACCACGTCGATGTCGCCGGGCGTCACGCGCGCCATGTCGAACGCGCGCCGGCCCGATTCGGCGGCGGCCGTCACGGTGAGGTCTTCCATGGACGATATCTGCCGGTTCCAGACGGCGGTGGCGCTGCCCAGCACGTAGACGGGCGGGCGGAGCAGGTCGCGCGCGCGGTCGGCGCGCACCAGCACGTAGGCGCCCGCGCCGTCGGTCACCAGGCAGCAATCGCGCACGCTCAGGGGATCGGACACCATCCGCGCGGCCAGGATCTGCTCCAGCGTCGCGGGTTCGCGCAGTTGCGCCTCGGGATTCAGCTGGGCCCATTGGTTGGCGGCCAGCGCCACCTGCGCCAGGTGCTCGCGGCGCGTGCCGTACTGATGCATGTGGCGCGAGGCCGCCAGCGCGTACGAAGACAAGGGGCTCAGCGGATCGTAGGGCGTTTCATAGGGCTGGGGATCGAACTGCTTGCGCACGCGGCCGATCTCGGCGCGGCTGAGCGTGGAGGTGCGCTGGGTGCTGCCGTAGCACACCAGGACCGCGTTGCACTGGCCCGATGCCAGCGCATGCAGCGCGGGCATCAGGTGCGCGACGAAGCTGGAGCCGCCCAGCATGGTGCTGTCGATGAAGGTGGGGCGGATGCCCAGGTGTTCGATGACCGGCATCGCCCACATCGGCGCGGCCACGCTGGCCGTGCAGATGCCGTCGATGTCGCGCATGGACAGGCCGGCGTCGGCCACCGCGCGCTGCGCGGCCTGCACCAGGATTTCCATCTCCGTGTAGCCCGCGGCCTGTCCCAGGCCGGCGTGGCCCACGCCGGCCACCGCCACGGCGCCGCGCAAATCGTCGAGCTTCATTGCGCCTCCTTGCCGGGAACGAACACCACCAGGCCGCGCCCGTCCTGCCGCGCCACTCGGGCGCGCACCGCCATGCCGATATGCACGGACTCCGGCGCCACGCCTTCCACCCGGCTCATCAGCCTCACGCCTTCGCGCAGATCCACCAGCGCCACGTTGTAGTCGCCGCCGGCTTCGGGCTTGCGGCGCACGACGGTGGTGGCGTAGACGGTGCCGCCGCCGTCGGGCTCGACCCAGGCCAGCGCGTCCGCGCCGCAATGCGGGCAGATCATGCGGGGGTAGAACACGGCGCGGTCGCAGCCGGCGCAGCGCTGGATGAGGAAGCGGCCCTGATCCAGGGCCTCTCGGTACTGTGCTTCGACGCCTTGCGGCGCGTCGGGGTGGTCGGGAAGGGTCATGATGCGAGGGGACCTTTCGTTCAGTGGCAACAGCGGCTAGTGTCGGCACTGGCGGCGCGTTGGGCCATTCTTCATTGCTGAAGCAGGCCTTCCGCCGAGCGGTAGTGGCCGGGTGCCCTACATCCTGTCCGAAGCCGGTCTTCGGGAGAGGCAGATTGCCGGGCGGGGCGGTCCATGGCTAGATATCGGCAAAAGGAGGTAGACCATGAACCTGACCTGGACGCCGCAGGAACGCCGATTCCGCGAAGAGGTGCGCGCGTTCGCCGAGGCCGAGCTGCCCGGGGACATCCGCGACAAGGTGCTGCGGCATCAGCGGCTGGAGCGCGACGACTACGTGCGTTGGCACAACATCCTGGCCGAGCGCGGCTGGGGCGCGCCGAGCTGGCCCGTCGAACACGGCGGCACCGGCTGGAACGCGCTGCAGCGTCTGATCTTCGAGGTGGAGTGCTTCAAGGCGGGCGCGCCGCGGCTGCTGCCTTTCGGCCTGTCCATGATCGGTCCGGTGCTGATGAAGTACGGCAGCGCCGAACAGCAGGCCCGCTTCCTCCCGCGGATCCCGCGGGTCGAGGACTGGTGGTGCCAGGGCTATTCCGAGCCGGGCTCCGGATCCGACCTGGCCTCGCTGAAGACGCGCGCCGAGCGAGACGGCGACGACTACGTGGTCAACGGCCAGAAAACCTGGACCACGCTGGCGCAATACGCCGACTGGATGTTCTGCCTCGCGCGCACCGACTCCGCCGCGCGGGCGCAGCGCGGCATTTCGATGCTGCTGCTGGACATGCGCGCCCCTGGCGTCACCGTGCGTCCCATCCGCACGCTGGATGGCGGGCACGACGTGAACGAGGTGTGGCTGGAAAACGTGCGCGTGCCCGCGGCCAACCTCGTCGGCGAGGAGAACCAGGGCTGGACCTACGCCAAGTACCTGCTTGGCCATGAGCGCACCGGCATCGCCGGACTGGGCCATTGCCACCGCGAACTGGGGATCCTGAAGAGCATGGCCGGGAACGCGCGCTCGCGCGGACGGCCCTTGCTGTCGGACAGCCGCATGCGCGACCGGATCTCGCGCATCGAGGTGGACATCATGGCGCTGGAGATGCTGTTGCTGCGGGTGGCTTCCAGCAACGACGGCTCGCCGGGCCCCGAAGCGTCGGTGCTGAAGATACGCGGCTCCGAGATACAGCAGGACCTGGCCATGCTGCAGATGGAAGTGGCGGGTCCCGACGCCTGGCCCTACGACCCCGACTGGATGTTCGCCGACGCCGCCTGGCACGGGCCGGGGCCTGAAATGGCCGCGGCGGCGGGCGCGGGCTATGCCGACATGCGCAAGACCTCCATCTACGGCGGCACCACCGAAGTGCAGAAGGGCATCATCGCCCGCCAGGTGCTGGGCCTGTAGGCCGGCCGGGCGCAATCCGACAGGAACACGACGCATGGATTTCATCTATACCGAAGAACAGCGCATGCTGGCGGACAGCCTGCGCCGCCTGGTGGAACAGGCATGGACCTTCCCGCAGCGCCGCGCCCGGCAGGCCGCCGCCACGCTGGACGGGCAGGCCTGGGGCGCGCTGGCGGAACTGGGCGTGCTGGGGCTGAACATCGCGCAGGATTTCGGCGGGTTCGGCGAAGTGCCGGCCAGTCTGTTGCCGGTGCACCTGGAGCTGGGGCGCGGGCTGGTGTCCGAACCCGTCATCCCCAGCGCCGTCATGGGCGCGGCAATGGTCGATGCCTGCGGCGACGAGGCGCGGGCCCGCTGGCTGCCGCCGATCGCGACGGGCGAGGCCATCGTCAGCGTGGCCTACCAGGAGCCGGGGCGCCGCTACGACGCGGATCCGCAGGATTGCCGGGCCATTGAGACCGCCGAGGGCTGGCGGCTGGATGGCGCCAAGCACCTGGTCTGGCATGGCGGCGCGGCCTCGGCCTGGCTGGTGAGCGCGCGGGGCGCCGATGGCGACGCGCTGCTGCTGGCCGTGCCCGCGGGCACGGCAGGCGCGCGGCTGACGGACACGCCCACCCTGGATGGCGCCCGCTGCGCCCGCCTGGACCTGGACGGCGCCGTGGTGCCGCCCGACGCCCTGCTGGCGCGGGGCGAGGTGGCCGAGTTCGCCCTGGCCCAGGCCCTGCAATGGGGGACGGCGGCCTTGTGCGCGCACGCCGCCGGCGCCATGGAGCGCTTGCTGGAAATCACGGTGGAGTACCTGAAGACGCGCCGGCAGTTCGGGCAGCCGCTGGCTTCGTTCCAGGCGCTGCAGCACCGCCTGGCCGAGATGCTGGTGGCCAGGGAGCTGGCCTTGTCCATGGCCTACGTCGCGGTGGCGGCCCTGACCGAAACCGATCCCGGCCAGCGCCGGCGCATGATTGCCTCCGCCAAGCTGGAGGCCGCGCGCGCGGGCCGGCTGGTGGCGCAGATGGCGGTGCAGCTGCATGGCGGCATGGGCATGACGGACGAACTGGAAGTGGGCGACTATTTCAAGCGCCTGACGGCGGTGGACCTGCTGCTGGGCGATACCGCCGAGCAGCTGGCGGTCCTGGAGGTGCTGGCATGACGGCCCCGGCCGCTGGCGGCGGCTATACGCAGATCCGCTACTCGTTGGAGGACGGAGTGGGCCGCATCACGCTCGACCGCCCCGACCGCCTCAACAGCTTCACGGAGACCATGCACGCCGAGCTGGCGCGGGCGCTGGACGCGCTGGAGGCCGAACCGGGCCTGCGGGGCCTGGTCATCACTGGCGCCGGCCGCGGCTTCTGCGCCGGCCAGGACCTGGGGGAGCGCAAGCCGGCGCAGGACGGCTCGCGCCGCGATCTCGGCGAAGGGCTGCAGAAGCGCTACCGGCCGCTCATCGAGCGCCTGCGCGCCTTGCCCGTGCCGGTGGTGTGCGTCATGAACGGCGTGGCCGCGGGGGCGGGCGCCAGCCTGGTGCTGGCTTGCGACGTGGTATTCGCGGTCGAGTCCGCGCGCTTCATCCAGGCCTTCAGCAAGATTGGGCTGCTGCCCGACGCCGGCGGCACCTGGTTCCTGCCGCGCCTGGTCGGCTCGGCCCGGGCCATGGGCGCGGCGCTGTTCGGCGAGGCGGTGAGCGCCGCGCAGGCGGAATCCTGGGGACTGATCTGGCGCGTGGTGCCGGACGCGGCGCTGGCCGACACGCTGGCCGAGGTGACCGCCACCCTGGCGGCAGGCCCCACCCGGGCCTACGCGGCCACCAAGGCGGCCTTGCATGCCTCCAGCGGCCATACGCTGGCCCAGCAGTTCGACCTGGAATGCCGCTTGCAGCGCGAGCTCGGGCATACCGACGACTACCTGGAAGGAATGCGGGCCTTCGCCGAGAAGCGAGCGCCGGCCTTCACCGGACGCTGACGCGGCGCCTTCGCCGGCCGCCGCAATGGCGGGCGGTCAGGGCGCCCGCGGGGCCTGGATCTGTTCGATCAGTTCCCGGGCGCAACCGGGCAGGGCGTCTACGTCGCGCACCAGCAGCTTGCGTTCGCGCACGACCCAGGGTTCGTCCAGCTCCACCACGCGCAGCTTCATGTCGGCGCCGTAGCGGCGCGCGGCCGAGTCGGGGATGACGCCGATGCCCACGCCCGCCTGCACCATCCGGCAGATCGAGTCGAAGCTGTAGAGCTGGATGCGCTGCGGCAGGCGCTGGCCGACGCGCTCCAGCTGATCGCGCAGGAACGCCACCAGGGTGGAGCCTTCGTGCATGGTGATGAACGGGTAGCGCACGGCATCGGCCAGCTTGATTTTTTCCTGGTCTTGCAGCGGATGGCCGTTGGGCACCACCAGCACGAGCTTGTCGGTGCTGAAGTGGATGGCCTGCAATTCGGGGGCGTCCACGGGCCCGGCCACGATGCCCAGGTCGGTGGTGCCGTCCAGCACGCCGCGCACGATGTCGCGCGTGAGCCGCTCCTGGAGGTCCACGGTGACGCCGGGGTGCCCGGAGAGGAACTGCGCCAGGATGCCCGGCATGAACTCGGTGACCGCCGTGGTGTTGGCGAAAATCCGGATGTGGCCGGCATCGCCATCGGCCTGTTCCTGGAAATCGTGTTTCAGGTGGTCCACCTGGCGCATGATGACCCGGGCGTGCTGCAGCAGCTTCTGGCCCGCCGGCGTGATTTCGACGCCGCGGCTGTCGCGGTACAGCAGGCGGGAATTCAGCTGGTTTTCCAGTGCCTTGATCCGCACGCTGACGGCCGCCAGGGACAGGTGCGCCCGCTTGGCCGCCTGGGTCAGGCTGGGGGATTCGGCAATGTGGATGAACAGGCGGAGGTCGGCGAGGTCGAAGTGCATAGGCCATATATTACGGCGCGGGCGCGCCGCGGCGGGAGTCCGTCCCGATTCAGGCGCCGCAAACCCCGCCTTGAGGAAAAACGAATTCACAATGGGGACGCGTTGCGGGCATGCTTCAGGCTGCGAAACCCCACCTAAGGATATCGGCATGACGACTACAGATCCGGCCGCATGGATCGGCAGCGGCGAACGCAAAGCGGACGCCATGGACCCCGGCCATGCCGCGTGCATCGCGGCCACCCTGGGCGGTCCCGCGCCGGCCCAGGGCGAGGCCTTGCCGCCGCTGTGGCAATGGGCGTTCTTCATCAGCACGGTAGGCATGGACGGGTTGGGGACGGATGGCCATCCCTCGCGCGGCGGGTTCCTGCCGCCGGCCCAGGACCGCAACCGCATGTGGGCGGGCGGGCGCGTGGAATTCCGCCAGCCGCTGAAGGTCGGCGTGCCGGCCGAGCGCGTGTCCAGCGTCATCGACGTCAAGGAAAAGGCCGGCCGCACCGGCGCGCTGCTGTTCGTGACGGTGCGCCACGATTA
Organism: Achromobacter denitrificans NBRC 15125; assembly: GCF_001571365.1. GTDB lineage: Bacteria > Pseudomonadota > Gammaproteobacteria > Burkholderiales > Burkholderiaceae_B > Achromobacter > Achromobacter denitrificans. The sequence goes on from NZ_BCTQ01000024.1 coordinate 89,786, forward strand.
CCACCAGGCGGGTGAAATCGTCATCCAGGAAGAGCAGGACATCGTCTACCGCCAGCCCACGCCGCCCAAGCTCGCGGGCAGCGAGCCGGCGCCCGAGTCGCAATGGCGCGACACGGTCGAGCCGTCGCCCGTGCTGCTGTTCCGCTATTCGGCGGTGACCTTCAACGGCCATCGCATCCACTACGACCATCCCTACGTGACCGGCACCGAAGGCTATCCCGGCCTGGTGGTGCACGGCCCGCTGATCGCCACGGAGATGGTCGCCGCGTTCCAGCGCGCGCACCCCAAGGCGCGTCCCACCCATCTGTCGTACCGGGGCCTGCGTCCGCTGATCGCGCCCGCGCCCTTCCAGGTCGCCGGCCGCTTGACCGAGCCGGGCTTGGCCCAGCTCTGGGCCGAGCAGGACGGCACCCTGGCCCACCAAGCCGAATTGAGGTTCTCCGAATGAGCAAGCAGGCCCCTCGTCCGCTGGACGGCATTACCGTCGTCAGCCTGGAACACGCCATCGCCGCGCCTTTCTGCACCCGCCAGCTGGCGGACATGGGCGCGCGCGTCATCAAGATCGAACGGCCGGGCAGCGGCGACTTCGCGCGCGGCTACGATGAGCGCGTGCGCGGCCTGTCGTCGCACTTCGTCTGGACCAACCGCTCCAAGGAAAGCCTGACGCTGGACCTCAAGCGCGAAGAGGCCGGCGGCATCATGGATCGCCTGCTGGAATCGGCCGACGTGCTGGTGCAGAACCTGGCCCCCGGCGCCGCCGCGCGGCTGGGCCTGTCCTTCGAGGCGCTGCACCAGAAGTATCCGCGCCTGATCGTCTGCGACATCTCCGGCTACGGCGAAGGCGGCCCCTACCAGGACAAGAAGGCCTACGACCTGCTGATCCAGAGCGAAAGCGGCTTCCTGTCGGTGACCGGCACGAAGGACGATCCGGTCAAGGCGGGCTGTTCCATCGCGGATATCGCCGCCGGCATGTATGCCTACTCGGCCATCCTCAACGCGCTGCTGCTGCGCCAGAAGACCGGCCAGGGCAGCCGCCTGGACGTCTCCATGCTGGAGAGCATGGTCGAATGGATGGGCTTCCCGATGTACTACGCGTTCGACGGCGGCGCGCCGCCCGTGCGCGCCGGCGCGGCGCACGCGTCGATCTACCCCTACGGGCCATTCCCGGTGGGCGGCGGTTCCACCATCATGCTGGGTCTGCAGAACGAGCGCGAATGGCGGGTGTTCTGCGCGCAGGTGCTGCGCCAGGCCGAACTGGCGGAGGATCCGCGCTTCCTGTCGAATTCGCTGCGCACCGCGAACCGCGACGACCTGCGGGCACTGATCGTGGCGGCCTTCGCCGACCTTTCCATCGAACAGGTGACGCAACGGCTGGAAGACGCCCAGATCGCGAACGCGCGCGTCAACGACATGGCGGGCGTGTGGGCGCACCCCCAATTGCAGGCCCGCGCCCGCTGGAGCAAGGTGGACAGCCCCGCCGGTGAACTGCCCGCGCTGCTGCCGCCGGCCAGCAGCAATGCCTTCTCGCCGCGCATGGAAGCCGTGCCCGCGGTGGGCCAAAACACGGATGCGGTGCTAGCATCATTGGGATACGCGCCTGATCAGGTGGCGAAATTCCATGCCTCGGAGGTCGTGTGACCCATCCTGTCGTCCGTAGCGCTTTGTTCGTCCCCGCCTCGCGGGCCGAGCGCATCCCCAAGGCGCTCGCCGCCGGCGCGGATGCCGTCATCGTGGACCTCGAAGACGCGGTCGAGCACCTGGCCAAGGCGTCCGCCCGCGAGTCCCTCTGCGACTTCCTGGGGACGAATCCCCGGGCGCGGTTGTGGGTGCGCATCAACGACGCCTCCACGCCCTGGCATGACGACGACCTGAAGGCCTGCCGCGGCAAGCCCGGCATGGCCGGCATCCTGCTGCCCAAGGCCGAAAGCCTGGCGCAGGTGCGGCACGTGGCTCAGACGGGCCTGCCCGTGATCCCCATCCTGGAAACCGCCCAGGGCGTCCTCAACGCCGCCGAGGTCGCGTCGACGCCCGGCGTGGCGCGGCTGGCGTTCGGCAGCCTGGATTACGGCCTGGACTTGGGGCTGGCGCCCGACACCCCCGGCGCCGCCACCGTGCTGGACCAGGCGCGCGTGCAGGTGCTGCTGCACAGCCGCGCGGCGGGCCTGGCGCCCGCGCTGGACGGCGTGTTCCCCGGCGTGCAGGACCAGGCCGGGCTGGCGCAGGCCGCGGCCCGGGCGCAGCAGATGGGGTTCGGCGGCATGCTGTGCATCCACCCCACGCAGGTCGCCGTGATCCACGCGGCCTTCGTGCCCGCGCAGCAAGAGCTGGAATGGGCGCGCCGCGTCATCGCGGCCCATCGCGACACCGCCGCCGGCACCTTCATGCTGGACGGCAAGATGGTCGACGCGCCGGTCATCGCGCGCGCGCGCCTGGTGCTGGCGCAAGCGGGGGAATCCGCCGGCGCGTAGGGCCGCGCGATTCCGATCAACTTCTTCCTGGCAGGCCTATGCGCGAAGCGCTCTTCATCGGACACACCTATATCGACGTCACCGTGCTGGCCGACCACTGGCCCTCGGGAGACGACAAGAGCGTGGCGCAGGACTATGCCGTGTCCTTCGGCGGCAACGCGGTCACCGCCGCCTTCGCATGCGCCCGCTTGGGCACGCCGCCCGACCTGATCTGCTCGCTCGCGCCCGACTGGCTGGGCCACATGTACACGGACATGGCGGCCGCGCATGGCGTGTCGCTGCATGCGCGCCAGGTGCGCCGCTCTTCCTTGTCCTTCATCATGCCCAACGGCGGCAAGCGCGCGATCGTCCGCGCGCGCGACGTGGACTACCTGAACGACTTCCCGCGCCTGGACATCGGCGGCTATCGCGCGCTGCACCTGGACGGGCACCAGCCCGACGCGGCCCTGCATTACGCCCGCGCCTGCCGCGAGGCGGGCGTGCTGACCTCGCTGGACGGCGGAGGGCTGCGCGAGAACACCGACGAATTGCTGCGTTATATCGACGTGGCGGTCTGCGCCGAGCGCATGTGCGAACAGCTCGGCCTCTCGCCCCAGGGGCTGCTGGACCTGCTCAAGGCCCGCGGCTGCCGCATCGGCGCGGTGACGATGGGCGAGCGCGGCATGCTCTGGTACGACGAAACGGGCGCCGTCGATACGCTGCCCTCGCTGGACGTGCCCGCTTCGAGCATCGTCGATACCTCGGGGGCGGGCGACGTCTTCCACGGCGCCTACGTCTGGTCCTACCTGAATCGGCCGGAGCAACCCTGGGTGGAGCACTTCACGTTCGCGCGGGCGGCGTCCGCCCACAAGATCCAGCGCCTGGGCAACGAGGCGGGCCTGCCGCAGGTCGCGGACGTGGAGCGGGCGATGATGGCCTACGGGCCGAAGGCCTGAGGCCGAGGGGCGCGCCCTACATGCGTTCGATGGGCTGGTCGCAGATCTCGCCGATCCAGTCGTCGATGCGCCTGCCTTGCAGCGCCAGGTCGGGCGCGAGGTCGCGCAGGGGCCGCAGCACGAAGGCGCGCAGCTGCATGCGGGGGTGGGGCAGCGTCAACCGTTCGTGCTCCATCCGCGTGTCGCCGTAGAGCAGCAGGTCCAGGTCCAGCGTGCGCGGCGCGTTCTTGTAGGGGCGCTGGCGACCATGGCGGTTTTCCAGCGCCTGCAGCGCATCCAGCAGGGCCAGCGGCGCCAGAATGGTGTCCACCGCGGCGACCGCGTTGACGAAATCCGGGCCGGTGGCTTCCACCGGCGCGCTGCGGTAGAACGGCGACGCCGTCACCGCCTCGATGCCGGGAGTATCGCGCAGTTCCGCGAGGACTTGGCGCAAGGTCCCGGCGCCGTCGCCGAGATTGGCGCCCAGGCCGACGTAGGCGCGGGCGGTCTGGGCAACCATGTCAGCCGGCGCCGGGGGCGCTGCGCGGGGACGCGCGGCGCGGGCGGCGGCGCTTGCGCGGAGCGGCCGGCGCATCGCCGGCATCGCGCGGCTGGCGCGCGATTTCCTCGATCATGTCGGCGCGGGTGACGTCGTCGGCGTTGGCCAGGTCCATCCACCATTGCGCCAGGACACTGTCGAACTCGCCGGCGGCGGCGCGCAATTGCAGGAAATCGCAGGCGGCGCGGAAGCGCGGCTGCTCGATCATGCGGAAAATGCTCTTGCCCATGCGGCGCTCGAAACGCGGCTGCATGAACCAGATTTCGCGCATGTCGGAGGAAAAGCGGCGCTGGATGGCCAGCTTCTCGGTCTGTTCGTCCAGCACCGAGTCGGCAGCCTGCGACAGCGCGGGAATGGTGTGCTCGCCCTGGGCGCGCAGCTGCTTCCAGCGCACGTCCACCTGCTGCCAGAGCAGCGCGGCGAAGAGGAAGCTGGGGCTGATGGTCTTGCCCGAGCGCACGCGGGCGTCGGTGCGCTCCAGCGCCAGTTCCACGAAATGCTCGCCGCCGGGCTGTTCCAGCACGACGTCCAGCAGCGGCAGCAGGCCCTTGTGCAGACCGTCCGCGCGCAGCTGGCGCAGGCAGTCCATGGCGTGGCCGCAGGTCAGCAGCTTGAGCATTTCGTCGAACAGGCGCGAGGCCGGCACGTTCTCGATCAGGTCGGCCATCGTGCCGATGGGCTGGCGCGTGGCCGGGTCGATCGTGCCGTTGAGCTTGGCGGCGAAGCGCACGGCGCGCAGCATGCGCACCGGATCTTCGCGGTAGCGCTTGGCCGGGTCGCCGATGATGCGGATCTGGCGCTTCTTCAGGTCGGCCACGCCGTGGTGGTAGTCGATGACTTCCTCGGTGTGCGGATCGTAGTACAGCGCGTTCATGGTGAAGTCGCGCCGCTTGGCGTCTTCTTCCTGCGAGCCGAATACGTTGTCGCGCAGGATGCGGCCGTGCTCGTCGGTCTCCTGGTCTTCCGAGGCGGGCGCGCGGAAGGTGGAGGTTTCGATGATCTCCTGGCCGAACACCACGTGCACCAGCTGGAAGCGGCGGCCGATGATGCGGGCGCGGCGGAACAGCGGGCGGATCTGCTCGGGCGTGGCATTGGTGGCCACGTCGAAGTCCTTGGGCTCCAGGCCCACGATCAGGTCGCGCACCGCGCCGCCGACGATATAGGCTTCGTAGCCGTGCTGGCGCAGCACTTCGCAGACTTTGATCGCATGGCGCGACACGTTGCGGCGGTCGATGCCATGCTTGTCGCGCTCGATGCGCAACGGCCCCCGGGGTGCCGGCGCGAACAGTCGGCCGACGAATTTTCTTATGGTTTCAGTGATCATTTAGGACTTCGCATCTTCCATGTGGTCGAACAAGTCGATCACTTGCCAGCCGCGGTCCTGGGCGATCTTGCGCAGGGTCGGGCTGGGGTTGGCGGCGATCGGACGGGTCACTTTCTCTAGCAGCGGGACATCATTGACCGAATCGCTATAGAAAAACGATTCGGAAAAATCCGCAAGCCCCAGATCCATGCCGGCCAGCCAATCGTTGACGCGCACCACCTTGCCTTCCTTGAAACTGGGCGTGCCCAGGATGCGGCCGGTGTAGCGCCCGCGCAGGTATTCCGCGTCGGTGGCCACGAGGTGGGGCACGCCGAAGGCGCGGGCGATGGGGGCGGTGACGAAGCTGTTGGTGGCGGTGACCACGGCGCACAGGTCGCCGGCTTCCAGGTGCGATTGCACCAGTTCGCGCGCGGCCGGCGTCATGGACGGGCGGATCACCTCGTCCATGAAGGCTTCGTGCCAGGCGGCCAGGTCGTAGGGCGTGTGCGCCGCCAGCAGGCCGAGCATGAACTCGGCGGCCTGCTCGGCGGTCAGTTCGCCGCGGTTGTAGCGGTCCATCAGGTCGTCGTTCCGGCGACGGGCTTCGTCGGGATCGCCCGCGCGGCCCGTGCGTGCCAGATAGTCGGCCCATTGGTAGTCGCTGTCGAGCGGCAACAGGGTGTGATCCAGGTCGAACAGGGCAAGACGTCGGGTGGTCATGTGCGTTGCGAGTCAGGGTCTGCGAGCATGGCGCGCAGCAGGGGCAGGGTGATGGGACGGCCGGTGGCCAGTGAGTAGCGGTCGAGCGCGTCGAGCAGCGCCGCCAGTTTCCGGATGTCGCGCTCGTGGTGCGTGAGCATCCAGTTGATGATTTCAGGGGCCAGGTGCATCCCGCGCTCGGCGGCCTGGGCGGACAGCGCCGCCAGCTTGTCGGCGTCGGACAGCGGATCCAGGCGGAACACCAGGTCCCAGCCCAGGCGCGTGCGCAGGTCTTCGCGCAGCGGCATCGACAGCGGGGCGCGGTCGCCCGCGAGCGCCAGCGCGAAGGCGCGGCCGGTCGCGGCGGATTCGCGCCAGCGGTTGTACAGCGCGAACAGGGCGGCCTGGCGGCTGTCGTCCATGCGGTGCACGTCGTCGACCGCCACGAACTTGGGCATGGGCGACTTGGAATCGGCCTCGGCCAGGCGGCGCAGCATGTTCTCGCCGTTCGGGGCATCGATGTAGACGGCGTCGCGGCGCGCGGTCAGCGCGCGCAACAGGTGGCTGCGGCCGCAACCCGCGGCGCCCCAGATATACAGGGCGCGGCCGGGCGCGAGCGCGCGCACGGCGGCGAGCGCTTCTCCGTTGGGGCCGGCGATGTAGTTGTTCAGCGATGGCGCTGGCGCGGGAAGAACGTCGAGCAGCAGCTGGCGGTTCATGAGAGCTTATCAATCAGGCTTTTTCGGATCACCCGAAAACCAACGCCGCGAGTCCGCATAGCGGGTTCCCGTGAGCGGCATGCCGGGCGGCGCCACCGGGTGCCGAAAAGCCAAAAAGGGTAATACAGGGGCGGAACTGGGCGCGATGCGAGCCGAAAGCGGGCCGCGGTCGGGCTTCAGCCGCCAGAAACTGGCAAAATCAATACCGGCGAACCCTACACTTTAAACCACCTGGGGGGCGGTGTCGCGTCCGGCCCCTTAGGCCGCCATGGGTTCGCGCGGTTCCTGCCGTCTACGCCCGCGCCGCTTTCGCGCCGCCCGGGCGGGGCAATCCCTGCTTGAGCCCGCAACATCGTAAAATGCAGGGCGTTCCACCAAAATCCCAGCAATTGTTACATACCCCACGGCATTTCTCATGACGAATCAACCTACCGCCCCTCTGACCTACCGCGATGCCGGTGTCGACATCGACGCAGGCGACGCCCTGGTCGACCGTATCAAACCGCTTGCGGCCCGCACCATGCGTGCCGGAGTGCTGGCCGGTATCGGCGGCTTCGGCGGCTTGTTCGAAGTGCCGAAGACGTTCAAGGAACCCGTGCTCGTCTCGGGCACCGACGGCGTGGGCACCAAGCTGCGCCTGGCGTTCGACTGGAACCGCCACGACACCGTGGGGATCGACCTGGTCGCCATGAGCGTGAACGACATCCTGGTGCAGGGCGCGGAGCCGCTGTTCTTCCTGGATTACTTCGGCTGCGGCAAGCTTTCGGTGGATACGGCGGCGTCGGTGGTGGGCGGCATCGCCAAGGGCTGCGAGCTGTCGGGCTGCGCGCTGATCGGCGGCGAAACCGCTGAAATGCCGGGCATGTACCCCGACGGCGAGTACGACCTGGCCGGTTTCGCGGTGGGCGCGGTCGAAAAGTCGGCCATCATCACCGGCAAGACGATCAAGACCGGCGACGTGGTGCTGGGCCTGGCGTCCAGCGGCGCGCATTCCAACGGCTATTCGCTGCTGCGCAAGATCCTGGAGCGCGCCAACGCCAAGCCCGACGACGACTTCCACGGCCAGCCGCTGGTCGACGTGGTCATGGCGCCCACGCGCATCTACGTGAAGCAGGTGCTGGCGGCGCTGGCCAAGCACGGCACCAGCATCAAGGGCCTGGCCCACATCACGGGCGGCGGCCTGCTGGACAACGTGCCGCGCATCCTGCAGCCGGGCCTGGCGGCCCAGCTGCATCGCGCCAACTGGGAAATGCCCAAGCTGTTCCAGTGGCTGCAACAGCAGGGCGGCGTCGAAGACACCGAGATGTACCGCGTGTTCAACTGCGGCATCGGCATGGTGCTGGTGGTGGATCCGGCCGAAGCCGAAGCCATCGCGGCCACGCTGCGCGAGCAGGGCGAGACCGTCAGCACGCTGGGCGAAATCGTCGAGCAGAAGGAAGGCATGGCCCAGACCTTCGTGGTCTGACGACCGAGCCGCGATGAACGAACCGCCCCACGGGGCGGTTTTTTTTTCGCCCGGACCGAGCTCGGGCCCTAGCCCTTCAGGACGGCCGCCACCGCGTCGATGGTCCGCGCCACCGCGTCGCCGGCCAGGCAATCCACGATGACGCGCTCGGGCTGCGCGCGCAGCCAGGTGATCTGGCGCTTGGCCAGCTGGCGCGTCGCGGCGATGCCCTGTTCGCGCGCCGTTTCCAGGTCGCACTCGCCGTCCAGGTGCGCCCACATCTGGCGGTAGCCCACGCAGCGCACCGACGGCAGGCCTGGGTGCAGGTCGGCGCGGGCGTGCAGGCCGCGCACCTCGTCGAGCAGGCCGTTGGCCAGCATGGCGTCGAAACGCTGCTCGATGCGGGCATGCAGGGCGGCGCGGTCCGAGGGCTCCAGGCTGATGGTGAGGTATCGGTTGCCGCTGTCGTCGCGCTGGCGCTGGCCGCGCAGCAGCAGGGCGGACATGGGCTGGCCCGAGAGGTGGCAGATTTCGAGGGCGCGTTGGATGCGCTGGCTGTCGTTGGGCGCCAGCCGGGCCGCGGTCGCCGGGTCGAGGCGGGCCAGTTCGGCATGCAGCGCGGGCCAGCCCTGGACGGCCGCGCGCGCTTCCAGTTCGGCGCGCAGCGCCGGATCGGCCTGGGGCAGGTCGTCCAGCCCGTCGCGCAACGCCTTGTAGTACATCATGGTGCCGCCGGCCAGCAGTGGAATCCGCCCGCGCGCGCGGATCTCGTCGATCAGGCGCAGCGCGTCGGCGACGAACTCGGCGGCGGAGTACGACTGGACGGGATCCAGGATGTCCAGCAGGTGCTGGGGCACGCGCGCCTGCTCCTCGGGCGAGGGCTTGGCCGTGCCGATGTCCATGCCGCGGTAGATCGTGGCGGAATCCACGTTGACGATCTCCAGCGGCCAGCGCTCGGCCAGCGCCAGCGTGGACGCGCTCTTGCCGGCAGCGGTCGGGCCGGCCAGGCAGACGACCGGGCGCGCGGCGGCGGAGGAAACGGGGAATGGCGACAAGTTTATTGCCCGCGCAGGAAAAGCTTGTCCAGGTCGGACACCGACCACTGCACCCAGGTGGGCCGGCCGTGGTTGCACTGATCGGCGCGCTCGGTGGCCTCCATCTGGCGCAGCAGCGCATTCATCTCTTCGAGCGTGAGCTTGCGGTTGGCGCGCACGGAGCCGTGGCAGGCCATGGTGGCCAGCAGCTCGTTGCGCTGTTCGGTCAGCAGGCGCGAAACGCCCACGGCGCCCAGGTCGCGCAAGACGGCGCGGGCCAGGGTTTCGATGTCGCCGCGCGCCAGTAGGGCCGGCACCGAGCGGACGGCGATCGAGGTGGGGCCGGACGGGCGCATCTCGAAACCGAGATCGCTGAGTTGCTCGTCGAACTCCTCGACCAGGGCCACGTCCTTTTCCTGCGCGTGGAACACCACCGGCACCAGCAGGTCCTGGCGCGGCAGGCTGCGCGCGTCCAGCGCCTGCTTGAGCTGTTCGTACACCACGCGCTCGTGGGCGGCATGCATGTCCACCAGCACCATGCCGCGGCGGTTCTGCGCCAGGATGTAGATGCCGTGCAGCTGGCCCACGGCCATGCCCAGCGGATGCTCGTCGTCCGTCGGCAATGCCGCCGCGGGCGCCGCGGGGACCGGAACGGGCTCGCGCAGGGGCTCGGCCTTGGCGGCCGTGTCGTCGTTGAGCGGGCGGTAGAGCGATTGCCAGTCCGCCGCGGGGATGCCGGCGGGTTCCGCGTGAAGCCGGAACGGCACCTGCGTGTGCGGGCGCTGCGGCGCCGGCGAGGGGCGCAGCCCGTAGGACGCGCCGCTGGCGCCGCTGTAGCCGGGCCGCGGCGAATCCGCGGGCCGGGGGGCGGCGGGCGCTGCGGCC
>NZ_BCTQ01000025.1 GCF_001571365.1 Achromobacter denitrificans NBRC 15125
TCCGCATCGTAGCGGCGCACCTCGAACACCTCATCGGCCCGCAAGAACGCCGGCGCCAAGCACACGTAACCCATCCGCCGACGCAAGCAGACATTCGTAGGATGGGTGGAGCGCGGCAAGCCCTCGGCAAGAACCCCGGGGGCAAACGCGCGTAACCCATCAGGCGGCGGGGGCCGGCTATGGCATCGGGCGGCCGAAGCCGGCATTTGCGCTTGCCACGAAAAGCGGCGGCTGGCGCCGCCTGATGGGTTACGCGCGTTTGATGGTTGGGTTCTTGCTTAAGAACTCTCGCGCTGCACCCATCCTACACGCCCACATCCGCATCGTAGCGGCGCACTGTCCCCTCGCGCACCTCGAACACCTCATCCGCCAGGGCGTCGACGTCGGCGGGGTCATGCGTGATCAGCAGCATCGGCACGTCCAATTGCCGCTGCAGCGCGTTGAGCTCCAGCCGCATCTTGCCCCGCAACTGCGCGTCCAGCGCCGAGAACGGCTCGTCCAGCAGCAGGATATCGGGTTGCAGCATGAGCGCCCGCGCCAGCGCCACGCGCTGTTTCTGGCCGCCCGAGATCTCGCTCGGGTAGCTGCCCACGATGGAACCCAGTTCAAACGCGTCCACCCAGCGCCGCGCCTGCGGGCCGACCTCGCGCCGCGGCGGATTGCGCCAGCCGCGGCGCAGCCCGAACGCGATGTTCTGCGCCACGGTCAGATGGGGAAACAGGGCGTAGTCCTGGAACAGGTAGGCCACGCGGCGCGATTGCGCCGGCAGGCAGACGCCGGCCCGGGCGTCGTACAGCACGCGGCCGTTGATCTCGATATGCCCGGAATCCGGACGCAGCAGGCCCGCCACCGCGCGCAGGGTCAGGCTCTTGCCGGCGCCCGAGGGGCCGAACAGCGCGATGCGCTTGGCCGACGAATCGAAGGCAACGTCCAGCGTGAAATGCCGGTCGCCGGACACCATCTGCTTGCGCACCTGGATGCTGACGCTCATCGCAGGCCTCCGTCGCGCCGACCGCCGCCGACCGGCACCAGCCGGCCCGCCAGCAACAGGACCACGATGCAGGTGATCGACGTCACCACCACCAGCATATTGGCGGTGGCGTCGTCGCCGGCCTGCACGGCCTCGTAGATGGCCACGGACAGGGTCTGGGTGCGTCCGGGCAGGTTGCCGGCGATCATCAGGGTGGCGCCGAATTCGCCCAGGGCGCGGGCGAACGCGAGCAGCACGCCCGCAGCGATGCCGCGCGCGGCCAGCGGGAGGGTCACGCGGAAGAACACGCCGGCCTCGCAGACGCCGAGCACGCGGGCCGCGTTCTCCAGCTGGCCATCGACGTTCTCGAAGGCGGCGCGGGCGGATTTGAATACCAGCGGAAACGCCACCACGGAGGCGGCGATCACCGCGCCCTGCCAGGTGAACACCAGTTCGATGCCCCAGCCGGCCAGCGTTTCGCCGATGATGCCGCGGCGGCCCAGCAATACCAGCAGGTAATAGCCCAGCACGGTGGGCGGCAGCACCAGCGGCAAAGTGAGAATGGCGTCGAGCAGGTCGCGGCCCGGCCAGCGCCAGCGCGACAATGCGTATGCCGCGGCCGTGCCGGACACGGTGGCGAGCAGCGTTGCCCAGCCTGCCACTTTCAGGGAAAGCAGCAGGGGGACCCAAACCGGATCACTCATCGACGCCTACGATTCAACAGGTCTCAGGGCTTCTGGAAGCCGTAGCGCGACAGTATCGCCTGGCCGGCGGGAGACATCACGTAGGCCACGAAGCTTTCGGCTTCCTTGGCGGCCGCTTCGCGCGTGGTAACGGCGATGGGATAGGTCACAGGCGTTTGCGACGGCACGCGCACGGCCACCTTGACCTTGTCGGCCATGATGGCCGCGTCGGTGGCGAACACGAAGCCCGCGTCCACTTCGCCGCGCGCCACGTAGTCCAGGCTCTGCCGCACGTTCTGGGCCAGCACGCTCTTGGCCTGCACGGCATCCCACAGGCCCGCCGCCTGCAAGGCGCCCTGCGTGTAGCGGCCCACCGGCACCGACGCCGGATTGCCGTAGGCGATGCGCTTCACATCCTCGCGCGTCAGGTCCTTGAGCGCGGTGATGTTCGCCTTGCTGTCGGCCGGGACGATCAGCACGATCTGGTTGGCGGCGAAGTCCACGCGGGAGGCCGGCTTCACCGCCTTTTCCTCGACCGCCTTGTCCATGGCCTTCTGGTCGGCCGAAGCGAAGACGTCGGCGGGCGCGCCCTTGACGATCTGCTGAAGCAGCACGTCGGAGGCGCCGAAGTTCAGGATCACCTTGGTGCCGGCGTGCGCTTGCTCGTAGCCCTGGGCCACTTCCTTGAAGGCGTTGGTCAGGCTGGCGGCTGCCGACACCACCAGGTCGCCGGCGTGGGCGGCGCCGCCCCAGGCGGCGGCCAGGACCAAGGAAAGCGCCGCGATCGGACGTTTGCGGAACATGATTTTCTCCCTACGGAATCGGTGTGTCGGTAACGAAATATATATAGGTATATAACGCCCGTCAATTTGACCGGACCGGGAGGCATTGAGGAATATCAAGAAGCGGCGGCGCTCAGCCGCGCTCTACGGTGGTGACGCGGACCGATTCCGGCGCCAGCCGCGCCCGCAGCCGCTCCAGCGCGAGCTCCGGACGGGCCGCGCCGCACATGAAGATGTCCAGCGCCGCGTAGCGGTGCTCGGGCCAGGAATGGATGCTGATGTGGGATTCGCTCAGCATGACCACGCCGGTGACGCCGGCGCCGGCGCCGAAATGATGGAAATGGGCGCTCAGCACGCGCGCGCCCGCGGCCTGCGCGGCCTCGACCATTCCGCGCTCCAGCGCCTGCGGATCGGCGAGCAGGTCCGCCCGCACGCCGCTGAAGTCGGCCAGCAGGTGGCGGCCGGTCGTGGCGTGCGCGGTCACTTGTGGGACCCGCCCGACGACCATCCCGAGCCGCCGGAGCTGCCGCCCCAGCTGCTGCCGCCGCCGCTGCCGCCGCTGACGAAGCCGCCGCCCGTGGAACTCGCGCCCGTGGCGGCCAGCACGACCACCACGGCATAGATGGCATACAGGAGCTTGCCCATCGCCCTATTCGTCCTTGCCGGAAAATTTGTCCGCCAGCGTGGCGGGGAACCAGAGGAACGCCATGCCGATCAGAATGGGGATGAAGCGTCCGCTGAAGATATTGCCCAGGTTCAGGAAGCCCAGCGCGATCATCGCCGTCCAGGCCCACTTGCGGTAGCCGCCGCCCTGGCCGCCGCGCGGCATGGCTTTCTGCTTGGCCAGTTCGGGGTCGCCGAACCACTCGGCCAGCTGCGCCGGCGCCACCGGGCCCGACGCCGACCAGCCCAGCTCGGTGTCGCTCAGTTCGCGGGTCAGCTTGAGGTTGCCGGCCTTGTAGTCGGTGATCTTGGTGCTGTCGCCCGCCTTCACGCGCCAGTTGAAGGCGCCCAGCGCCAGTTCGACGCGCGAGGTGTAGTCGTACAGCTTGTGGTACAGCTTGGAGCGCCAGCGCACGCTGGTCGCGTTGTTATGGCTGGGCCAGGCGTCGCAGACCTGCACCCGCTCCCAGCCTTCGTCCGACTCCACCAGCCAGAGAAAGCCCTTGGCCGGGTTGAACAACAGGTACTCGATCCAGTCCGAGGGTTCCTCGGGATCCGGGTCGGCGCATTTCATCAGGCCGATGAGCGTGTAGGCGGCGCCCTCGATCCGGGCCTGCGCGCCCAGCGCCAGCGTGGTCTTGATCGCCTTGACCTTGCGGGCCTTTTCGATGACCTCGGCCGTGGGGCCCGAGCAATCCACCGCCGCCGCGCACGAGGGGCAGACCACCTGCGTGGCCATGGCGGCCACGAAGCTTATCGGGCCGCCGCAATTGGGGCAGGCCAGCGCCTTGATCTGGCCGCGGAAACGGCCCGCGGTTTCCTCCACCTGCTCGGCGCTGCGCAGGGAGGCCGCCTGCATGGCGGACAGATCGAAGGCCTTGCCGATGTAGAGCTCGGGATCGGGGCCGTCGGAAAAGTCCAGCGTCAGGAACGCGTCCAGGCTGCGGAAGTCCGCCACCTTCGCCTGCCAGCCGTCGCCGGGAACGAAGGGCAGTTCGCCCTGCGCCCCGCCGGCCTGGCTGATCCGCACGTCGGCCGCGGTGAAGCGCTGGCCGTCCAGCTTCAGTTCGTCGCCCGGCGCGATGTCCTCGAACGCGGGCATGCCCTGCGCGGCCTTGACCTTGCGGCGCCGGGTGACGGCATACTGGCCGGACGCATCGGACAGCCAGCCGTCGGAACCGTCCTCGAACCACAGGTACCACTCGTTCCAGAAGCCTTCGCCGTAGCGCAGCTGGAAGCGGCCGATGACGTCGAAGCGCTTGCCTTCGTGTTTGCCCGCCGCGCCCAGGCACAGGGGCGAATAGTCTTCCAGGACGTCGGCCATCTCGCCGATGCGTCGGACCGAGTCCGCGTCCTTGAGCAAGGTGCTGCGGCAGGCGCCGCAGACCGCCATCACGGAGGCCGTGGACGTGAACTTGACGGGAGCGCCGCACTGCGGACACAAAACCTGTTGCATTAGGGGCGGTTCACGCTAGTTGGTGAGTTTCTTCAGCACTTCGGCCTTGGCCGCGTCGTAGTCGGCGGCCGTGATCAAGCCCTTGTCGAGCAAGTCCTTGAGCTGCTGCAGGCGCTGCACCGGATCGGCGCCCGCGGCGGCGGGCTGGGCGGCCGGCTGGGCCGGCTGGCCCTGCGCCGCGCCCAGCCCTTGCGCCATGGTCTGCCCCAGCGCCGCGCCCGCCGCCAGGCCCGCGCCGATGCCGGCGATGCCGCCTTCGTTCTGGGCCGCCAGCGGGATCGAGGTTGCGGTCTGGTACTGGGTGAACTTGCCCAGGTCCCCCGCCATGCCCATCGAGATCCGCGTGTCCAGCGCCTTCTGCAGTTCTTCCGGCAGCGAGACGTTCTCCACCGTGAAGTTGTCCAGCCGGACGCCATAGCGCTCGAACACCGGCCCGAGCTGCTCGCCGATGCTCTGCGACATCAGCCCCTGGTTGCCGGCGATGTCCAGGAACGGCACCTTGGAGCCGCCCAGCGCGGTGGTCATGGCCGCGACCACCATATTGCGCAGCTGCGCCTCCAGGTCGTCGACGGTGTATTCGTCGCGCGTGCCGCTGACTTCGCGGTAGAACTTGCCCGGATCGGAGATCTGGTACGAATACACGCCGAAGGCGCGCAGCCGCACCATGCCGAATTCGCTGTCGCGCAGCGTGACCGGCTGCGCCGTGCCCCAGCGCCGCCCCAGCTGCAGGCGCGTGCTGAAGAAGATGACGTCCGACTTGAAGGGGGATTCGAACAGCTTGTCCCAATTCTTCAGGTAAGTCAGGATCGGCAGCGTCTGCGTGGTGAGCTTGTACATGCCGGGGCCGAACACGTCGGCCACCTTGCCTTCGTTGACGAACACCGCCATCTGCGATTCGCGCACCGTCAGGCTGGCGCCGTACTGGATTTCGAAATCCTGCATCGGATGGCGCCAGGCGAGCACGCCGTCGCGATCCTCGTTCCATTGCAGGATGTCGATGAACTGCTTGCGGATGAATGAACCGAGACTCATGGAAATTCCTCCTGTCGGATCGGAGTCGGCGCGCCTGCCGGGATCAGGTCAGGCAGGCGGCGTTGACGATGCCGGCGGCGATCGAGATCGAGCCGATCAGGCCGCCCATGGCGATGTTGTTTTCCTCGATGGCGTCGTTCATGCCGTGGATGGCGCGCGCCACGACCACGTACACGATGATCTGGACCAGCATGGCGGCCAGGCCCCACACGAGGAACATGGCGAAGCTGGCGTGCACCGCGATGCTGGAGCACAAGGTGAAGCTGAAGCCCACCAGCGCGCCGCCGTAGGACAGCATGGCGGCGATGTTGCCTTCGCGGATGAGCTCGAATTCCCGGTAGCGCGTGACGGCGGTATAGACCGCGGTGAAGACGCCCAGCATGGCGAGCGCCGACGCCATATAGATCAGATAAGTCACCGCCGGATGCATCGCTTCTCCCATAGCCAGGCTCCTGATTGCGCGCAGTATATACGCCGCCTTCGATATACTGCGAACGCATTTTTCGTGTCGGACACTCCATGCGCGACCGCGTTCTCATCCTCTCGGTATTGATCGTCGCCTCCTGCGGTTTGGGCTATGAGCTCATCAGCAGCGCGCTCGCCAGCTATTTGCTGGGGGATTCCATCCTCCAGTTCTCGTCCGTCATCGGCTGCTATCTGTTCGCCATGGGCATCGGATCGTGGTTGTCAAAATATGTAAAAGACGAAGACGTTTTGAATCGCTTCATCGACGTGGAGCTGCTGGTCGCGCTGCTGGGCGGCGTGTCGGCCGCGGTGCTGTTCCTCGTCTTCGCGTGGCTCTCGGCGCCTTTCCGCGCCGCCCTCTACGTGGGAGTCTTCATCATCGGCCTGATGGTCGGCATGGAGATTCCGCTGGTGATGCGCGTATTCAACCAGCGCAAGGCCGAATTCCGCGAAATCGTCAGTCGCGTGCTGACCTTCGACTACCTGGGCGCGCTGGCCGTATCGCTGGTGTTCCCCCTGCTGCTCGCGCCCAAGCTGGGGCTGCTGCGCACCAGCTTCCTGTTCGGCATCCTGAACGCCAGCGTGGCGCTGTGGACCACCTGGCTGTTCCGCGCCGAGGTGCGCCGGCCCGGCGAACGCGCCATCCGCGCCTGCGTGGTGATCGGGCTGCTGGGCCTGGGCTTCCTGTATTCCGGCAGCATGACGGCCTGGGCGGAAAAGGGCCTGTACGGCGACGAAGTCGTGCATGCCGAGACCACGCCGTACCAGCGCCTCGTGGTGACGCGCTGGCACGACGACCTGCGCCTGTACATCAACGGCAACCTGCAATTCTCCTCGCGCGACGAGCACCGCTACCACGAGTCGCTGGTGCATCCCGGCCTGCAGGCCCTGCCCTGGGCGCGCAACGTGCTGGTGCTGGGCGGCGGCGACGGCCTGGCGGTGCGCGAGGTGCTGAAGCACAAGCAGGTGGAGCGCGTGACGCTGGTGGACCTGGACCCGGCCATGACCGGCCTGTTCTCCCGCTCCGAACCGCTGACGCGGCTGAACGGCGGGTCCCTGAAGGACCCGCGCGTCACCGTCATCAACGACGACGCCGGCCGCTGGCTGGAAACCCACGCCGAGGTCTACGACTTCATCGTCGTGGACTTCCCCGACCCCTCCAACTTCGGCCTGGGCCGCCTGTACTCGGTGCCCGTCTACCACCTGATGGCGCGCCACCTGGCGGAAAACGGCTACCTGGTCGTGCAGTCCACCTCGCCCTATTTCGCGCCGCGCTCCTTCTGGAGCGTGGACGCCACCCTCAAGGAAGCCGGCCTGAACACCTGGCCCTACCACGCCTACGTGCCTTCCTTCGGCGACTGGGGCTTCATCCTGGCGGGCAAGCGCAAGGACTACGCGCCCCCCACAGCCATCACCGTGAACACGCGCTACCTGGATCCCGCGACGATGCGCGAGCTGTTCCACTTCCCGGCCGACATGCCGGCGCTCGCGATGCCGCCCAACCGCTTGAATGAGCAGTCGCTCGTGCGTTACTTCGACGAGGACTGGCGCCAGGTCATCCGCTGATGCGCCGCCGCAGCTTCCTCCTGGGCACGGCCACGGCCGGCGCCGCCGGCGCCGCCGGCTACTGGCGTTCGCGCATCGTCGAGACCACGCCGGAGGTCCTGTATCCCGGCATGCGGGCCGGCCACGCCCTGCGCGACGGCGCCGCCTGGCCGCAACCCGCGGCGGCCCGCCGCCACGGCGTGGCGATCCTGGGCTCGGGCGTCGCGGGCCTGTCCTGCGCCTGGAAACTGGCGCGCGAGGGCTATGCCGACTTCGTCGTGGTGCAGGGCCCCGAGTTCGGCGGCAACGCGGCCGCCGGCCGGCGCGAGGGCCTGGACTATCCGCGCGGCGCGCACTACCTGCCGCTGCCGTCGCTGGCGTCCTCGCACGTGCGCGAGATGCTGGCCGACTTCGGCATCATCGAACGCGGCGCGGGCGAGGTCCGGCCGTACTACGACGAGGCCGTGCTGGCGCATTCGCCCCAGGAGCGGTTGTTGCGGGACGGCCGCTGGGAAGACGCGCTGCTGCCCCTGGCCGGCCTGCCCGAAGCGGACCTGGCGCAGCACCGCCGCTTCCTGGATCGGGTGGAGCGCCTGCGCGCCGAAACCGGCAGCGACGGCCGCAAGGTCTTCTGCATTCCGCTCGCCCTGTCCTCGCGCGATCCGGCCTGGCGCGCGCTGGACGCGATCACGTTCAAGCAATGGCTGGACCGGGAAGGCTATTCGTCGCCCGCGCTGCACTGGTACCTGGACTACTGCTGCCGCGACGATTACGGCGCGCGCTACGACGCGGTCTCGGCCTGGGCCGGGCTGCATTATTTCGCCAGCCGCGACGGGCACGCCGCCAACGCGGGCGAAGGCGCGGTGTTGACCTGGCCGGGCGGCCTGTCGGCGCTGGCCGGCAAACTGCGCGACGCGATCACGCGCAAGCTCGGCCATGCCGGCTGGCTGGTCGAGGGCACCGCCGTGCAGCTGCGGGACACGCCGGCCGGCCCGCTGGTCACCTGCCTCGCGCCCGGCCCCGCGGCCACCGCCTATACCGTGCAGGCCCGCCGCGCGGTGTGCGCCATGCCGCTGTTCGTGGCCCAGCGCATCCTGCCCGACATCCGCGCCTATGGCTACGATCCCGCCGTGCACGCGTCCTCGCACGCCCCCTGGATGGTGTCGAACTTTCTCATGGACGGCTATCCCCGGGAGGCGCCCGGCGAGCCGCTGTCCTGGGATAACGTGGTCTACGGCGGCCGCGCCCTGGGCTACGTCGTGTCCACGCATCAACTGCTGCGCGTGGCTCCCTCGCCGCGCACCGTGTTCACGGCCTACCACGCGCTCAGCGGCCAGAGCCCGCGCGCCGCGCGCGACTGGCTCGCCGCCGCCAGCCCCGAGGCCTTGCGCGCGGAAGCCGCGGCCGACCTGATCGCCGCCTACGGCAAGGAATTCTGGCGGCATGCGCGGGCGCTGGAGATCACGGTGCGAGGCCATGCCATGGCCTCGCCGCTTTGCGGCTACCTGTCCAATCCGGGGCTGGCCGCGCTGCGCGAGGTGGACGGCCCGGTGCTGTTCGCGCACGCCGACCTGTCCGGCTATTCCGTGTTCGAGGAAGCCGCCTGGTGGGGCGTCGTGGCGGCGGGCAGGATACTCGGCCAGGCGCCCCCGCAAACCTGAGGAAAGCGGCCTTCGCGCGCCCGCCGCTGCAATACAATTCGGCGTCCCCGCCGGCGACACGGCGGCCTTTGGCGGAACTCGGGTGGAACCCTATGGGAAAGCAGGTCATCGTCCTCGGCGCGGGCATCGTCGGCGTGTGCTGCGCGCTTGAGCTATCGCGCCGGGGCATGTCGGTCACGCTGGTCGACCGGCAGGAACCCGGCCGCGAGACCTCGCTGGGCAATGCCGGCGTGATCGCCCGCAGCTCGCTCATGCCTTTCAACCACCCCGGCCTGTGGGGGCAATTGCCGCGGCTCCTGAGGAACGACACCGTCCAGTTCCGCTACCGGTGGCGCTACCTGGCCGCCAACCTGGGCTGGGCCACCCGCTTTCTCCTCAATGCCCGCCCCGCGGTCTTCAAGGAAACCGTGACGGCCCTGGACGGCCTGATCCGCCTGTCCGTGCCCGAGCACCTGCGCCTGCTGGACGAGGCCGGCGCCGCGCACCGGCTGCGCGATACCGGCTGGATGCTGCTGTACCGCTCGGAGCAGGCCTGGAACGGCGGCGAACTGGCGCGCAGGACCTACGCGCGGCACCAAGTGCCGGCGCAGGCCTTGAACGCCGCCGAGCTGGCCGAGCTCGAACCCGCGCTGTCGCCCATCTTCCCCCGGGCGCTGTGGATCCAGGGCTCGTATTCCGTGGACGATCCGCACGAAGTCACGGCGGCCTACGCCGAGCTGTTCCGCCGCCGCGGCGGCGCCTTCGTCCGGATGGATGCCGGCGAGATCCGCCGCGACGGCCCGCGCTGGACGGTCCGGGGCCGGGAGGCATCCGCGTCGCTGTCGGCGGACCAATTGGTGGTGGCGCTGGGCCCCTGGTCCAAGGGTCTGCTGAAAACGGCCGGCATAGCCCTGCCCCTGGCGTTCGAGCGGGGCTATCACATGCACTACAGCGGCCTGGAAGGCGCGAGCCTGTCGCGCCCGGTGCACGATACGGGCGGCGGCTACGTGCTGTCGCCCATGGCCCGCGGCCTGCGGCTGACCACGGGCGTGGAACTGGCCGACTGCGAGGCCCCCGCCCGGCCCGACCAGCTGGAACTGGCCGAGGCGCGCGCCCGCGAGGCCTTCCCGCTGGATCGGCGGCTGGACCGGGAAGCCTGGCTGGGCCGGCGCCCCACCCTGCCCGACAGCCGCCCGATGATCGGGCAGGCGCCGCGCCATCCGGGGCTGTGGCTGGCGCTGGGGCACCAGCACATCGGCTTCAGCACCGCGCCGGGCACGGCCCGCGTCCTGGGGGAACTCATGGGCGAGGAAGGCGGCGCGGCGCGCCACGCGGCCTTCCGGCCGGGGCGCTTTCTGTAGCCTGCCGTTTCCATGGCTTGCCCTTCTCCGGCGCGCGCCGCGCCGGCGGGTGGCTCAACCCAGCAGCAGCGCGTCGTCGGAGATCTTCTCGCCGCGCACGCGCTCGAACATGGCCAGCAGGTCGGGCACGTCCATGCCGCGGCGTTCCTCGCCCGACACGTCCAGCACCACCTGCCCCTGGTGCAGCATCACCGTGCGATCGCCCACGTCCAGCGCCTGGCGCATGCTGTGCGTCACCATCATGGTGGTCAGGCGGCTTTCCGACACGATGCGCGCCGTCAGCTGCAGCACGAAATCCGCGGTGCGCGGATCCAGCGCCGCCGTGTGCTCGTCGAGCAGCAGGATGCGCGAGGGCTGCAGCGCCGCCATCAGCAGGCTGACCGCCTGGCGCTGGCCGCCGGACAGCAGGCCGATGCGATCGGCCAGGCGGTTTTCCAGGCCCAGGCCCAGCGTGGCCAGGCGCTCGCGGAACCCCTCGCGCATCGACGCCTTGACCGCGCGGCTGTAGCCGCGGCGGGCGCCGCGCATCTGCGCCAGCGCCATGTTCTCTTCGATGGTCAGGTCTTCGCAGGTGCCGGCCATGGGGTCCTGGAACACGCGGGCCACGCTGCCCGCGCGCGCCCACACGGGCTGGCGGGTGACGTCCACGCCATTGATATCGATGCGGCCCGAGTCGACCGACAGGTCGCCCGACACCGCATTGAGGAAGGTGGACTTGCCGGCGCCGTTGGAACCGATGACGGTCACGAACTGGCCCGACGGGATTTCCAGAGACAGGCCGCGCAGCGCGCGAGTCTCGATGGGCGTCCCGGCATTGAAAGTGATTTTGAGATCTTTAGCGGACAACATTTCAGTACTCCATGGTGCAGTCGCGATACCCGCGCCGCAGGCGCTTCGGGGCGGTGTTCACTTCTTTCCCACCAGGCGACGCTTGAGCATCGGGATGACCAGCGCGATCGTGACCAGCACGGCGGTGACGAGGTTCAGGTCCTGCGCCTTCAGGCCGATGAAGTCGCTGTTGAGCGCCAGCGCGATGAAGAAACGGTAGACGATGGCGCCGATGATGACGGCCAGCGTCGCCAGCACCAGCTTGCGCGAGGGCAGGATGCTCTCGCCCACGATCACCGCGGCCAGGCCGATCACGATGGTGCCGATGCCCATGGAGATGTCCGACCCGCCCTGCGTCTGGGCGAACAGCGCGCCGGCCATGGCGACCAGCGCGTTGGACAGCGCCATGCCGCCCAGGATCATGCGGCCGGTGTTCACGCCCTGGGCCCGGGCCATGCGGCCGTTGGAGCCGGTGGCGCGCACGGCCAGCCCGGTCTGCGTGGCGAAGAACCAGTCCAGCGCGAGCTTGGCCAGGACCACGATGACGGCCAGGATCAGCGGGCGGGCGACGTAGTCCGACAGCCATTCGGGCTGCAGGATGGTAAACACGGTGGGTTCGGTGATCAGGGGCACGTTGGGCTTGCCCATGATGCGCAGGTTGACCGAGTACAGCGCGATCATCATCAGGATGCTGGCCAGCAGATCCATGATCTTGAGCTTCACGTTCAGCCAGCCCGTGACCAGGCCCGCGGCGGCGCCGGCGATGGTGGCGACGATGGTGGCGAGGAAGGGGTCGATGCCGGCGGCGATCAGCGTGGCACAGACGGCGCCGCCCAGCGGAAAGCTGCCGTCAACGGTCAGGTCGGGGAAGCGCAGCAGGCGGAACGAGATGAATACGCCCAAGGCCACCAGGCTGAAGATCAGGCCGATCTCCAGCGCGCCCAACAACGAAAACAATGACATGGGTCAAATCCAGATAAGGTAAGAAACGAGCATATTAAAGAGTTGAAACGTCGGATTTCTTGCGTTCAGGGGTCAGTTTTACCCCAGCTTTCGCAATAAACGTTTCCCAACCCGTGATTTTCTCTCGTTTCCTGCCAAAGCGCCGCCGCACCGGGCGGCGAAGCCGCCGGCGGGAGTCCGGGACCGGTCAGGAAGCAGGAATGCCAAGCGCCGCGCCGCGTGGGCCGGACCGCCAGGCCATTCAAAACCAGCGCATCGCGCCGGGCCGCGAGCATCTCGTGAACGCTGCCGCCCTGAGGACCTTTGGGTAAGACAAAAACTCAAGAAAAACCCCGCTCACGCCGGGTAGGCATGGCGGGGCGGGTACGGTCTCGATTTACTTCACGACCACCGCGGCCGACTTGATCAGCGCGTCGGGCAGCGTCACGCCTTGCTTGGCGGCGGCGCCCGGGTTCACGTAGAGCTCAAGCTTGGAGCTGGTTTCCGAGGGAATGGCGCCCGGCTTCTCGCCCTTCAGGATGCGCACCACGATCTTGCCCGTCTGCACGCCGAGGTCGCGGTAGTTGATGCCCAGGGCGGCGATGCCGCCGCGCTTGACGCTGTCGGTGTCGGACGCGATCAGCGGGATCTTGGCGTCGTTGCCGACCTTGACCAGCGATTCGTAGGCCGACACGACGTTGTTGTCGGTATTGGTGTAGATGACGTCGACCTTGCCGATCAGGCTGCGGGCGGCGGAAGCCACGTCCACCGAGCGCGGCGCGGCGGCCTCGACCAGGCTCATGCCCGACTTGGGCAGGATTTCCTGCAGCTTCTTCACAACCACGACCGAGTTGGCCTCGCCCGGGTTGTAGACCATGCCCACGCGCTTGGCGTTGGGGACGATCTTCTTGATCAGCTCGACCTGCTTGTCCAGGGCCAGCAGGTCCGACACGCCGGTCACGTTGGTGCCCGAGGCGTCCATGCTGGAGACCAGCTGGGCCGCGACCGGATCGGTCACGGCGGAGTACACCACCGGCACGTCCTTCGTGGCGGCCACGACGGCCTGCGCCGACGGCGTGGCGATCGCGACGATGGCATCGGGCTTGTCGCCCACGAATTTGCGGGCGATCTGCGCGGCGGTGCCGTTGTTGCCCTGGGCGCTCTGGTATTGCCACTTCAGGTTCTTGCCCGGCTCGTAGCCAGCCTGCTTCAGGGCGTCCTGGACGCCGTCACGCACGGCGTCCAGCGCCGGGTGCTCGACGATGGCGGTGACCGCCACCGATTTTTGCTGCGCAGCCACGGGCGCGGCGATAGCCATCGCCAGTGCCATGGCGCCAACCGTCAGAAAATGTTTTTTTCCGATCAGCATACGTAAGCTCCTTGAACCCTTGGTTTTTTCCGTTTTTATGCCCCGGCCGGTGGCTCCCCGCCGGCCGGCCCGGCCATAAAGCCGTATAGTCTAACTTGCCGCCACCCGAATTACTTGGGGGGAATCCCTGTAATGGTGCATGCCGTGGCGCCCCCTTTCCGCAGCCCCCCGCAGCTTCCAGAGGCCACACCATGATCAAACGCGCATTGGGCCGTTCCGGCCTGCAGATTCCCCCTCTCACCTTCGGCGGCAACGTCTTCGGCTGGACCGTGGACGAAGCCGGCACGTATTCCCTGCTGGACGCCCTGGTGGACGCGGGCCTGAACTTCATCGACACGGCCGACGTGTATTCCCGATGGGTGCCGGGCAACCAGGGCGGGGAATCCGAGACGCTGATCGGCAAATGGCTGAAACGGTCGGGCAAGCGCGATCGCGTGCTCATCGCCACCAAGGTCGGCATGGAGATGGGCCCCGACGCCAAGGGCCTGGCGCCCGCCTACATCCGCCGTTCCCTGGAGGCCTCGCTCGCCCGCCTGCAGACCGACCACGTCGATCTGTACCAGTCGCACCAGGACGATCCCGACACGCCGCTCACCGACACGCTGGGCGAATACGCGAAGCTCATGGAAGCCGGCAAGGTGCGCGCCATCGGCGCGTCCAACTACACCGCCGTGCGCCTGTCGGAAGCGCTGATCGCCAGCGAACGGCACAGCCTGCCGCGCTACGAAAGCATCCAGCCGGAATACAACCTGTATCGCCGCGAACCGTTCGAGTCCGGGCTGCAAAGCCTGGTGAAGACGCAGCAGATGGGCACGATCAACTATTACGCGCTGGCCAGCGGCTTTCTCAGCGGCAAGTACCGCAGCCCGGCCGACGCCGGCAAGAGCCCGCGCGGCCGCAAGATCGTCGACACCTACCTGAACGACCGCGGCTACCGCATCCTGAAGGCGCTGGACGAGGTCTCGGAAGAAGCCGGCTGCACGCCCGCGCAGGCCGCGCTCGCCTGGCAGATCGCCCAGCCCGGCATCACCTCCCCCATCGTCAGCGCCACCTCGCTGGCGCAGCTGGACGAACTGGTCAAGGCCGCCAGCCTGACGCTGACGCGCGACCAGCTCGCCAAGCTCAGCCAGGCCAGCGACTGGCGTTGAGGACGCGGCGCGCGCCGGCCGGCGCGCGCCCGCCGCCCATCAATCCAGCTTCACGCCGGAATCCTTCACGACCTTGGCCCAGCGGTCTACCTCGCTGTCGACGAACTTGCCGAAGTCGGCGCCCGTGAGCGTGGGCACCGCCGAACCGTTGCCCGTCCAGGTTTCCTTGATCTTCGGCGCGTTGAGCGCCTTGGTGATCTCGGCGCTCATCTTGTCGACCGCCTCCTTGGGCGTTCCGGCGGGCGCCCAGATCGCGTACCAGGTCGACACCACGTAGTTCGGCACGCCGGCCTCGGCCGCGGTGGGCACGTCCGGCAGGGACGGCGAGCGCTCGGTGGCGGCCACCGCCAGCGGCTTGATCGACCCGGCGCGGATGTGCCCGGCCGACGAGCCCAGGCCGTCGAACGCCAGGTCCACCTGGCCGCCGATCAGCGCCGACAGCATCGGCCCGGCGCCCTGGTAGGGCACGTCCACCAGCTTGATGCCGGTCTGCATGGCGAAGAGCTCGCCGGCCAGGTGGTGCGTGCTGCCCTTGCCGGCGGTGCCGAAGTTGATTTCCCCCGGCCGCTTCTTGGCGTAGGCGATGAGCTCCTGGACGGTCTTGACCGGCAGCTTGCCCTGGTTGATGACGATGACCTGGGGCGGCTGCGCGACCAGCGCGACCGGCACGAAATCCTTCTGGATGTCGTAGTTCAGGTTCTTGTACAGCGAGGGGGCCAGCGCATGGTGCGCGCCGCCCATGAAGAAGGTGTAGCCGTCGGGCCTGGCCTTGGCCGCCACGCCGGCGCCCACGGTTCCGCCCGCGCCGCCCTTGTTGTCGATGACCACCGTCTGGCCCAGCTGCGTGGTCAGCTGCTGGGCCAGCGGGCGGGCGAAGGTGTCGGTGCCGCCCCCGGCGGGGAAAGGCACGATCAGCGTGATCGGGCGCTCGGGCCATTGCGCGGCGGCGGCGCCGCCGAAACCCGTGGCGAACACGGCGAACACGGCCGCGGCGGTAGTGCGATATTTCATATTGTCTCCTCTTGCTGCAGCATGGGGACGGCGCGATTCTATTGCGTCTCGTCTCTCGGATTTTTATTGAATGAAGCTGCTCGGACCTGGGTGGTTCTCTCTGGGTATGGGCTCCTGAAAAGGGGTATTGGCCCGCCGCTCGCGGGCATCGCGCTTGGGCCGGCGCGGCGGCGAAACCGCTGCCCCGCAAGGGCCGCGGCCGCCGCCCGCGGGGCTCAGAGCGCCTGGTAGGTTTCGCGCAGCACGTTCTTCTGGACCTTGCCCATGGTGTTGCGCGGCAGCTGGTCGATGATGTGCACGCGCTTGGGCACCTTGAAATTGGCGATGCGCGCCTTCAGCTCGGCCTGCATGGCGGCCGCGTCCAGCGCCGCGCCTTCCTTGGGCACCACCACGGCAACCACGGCTTCGCCGAAGTCGGCATGCGGCACGCCGATGACCGCGGACTCGGCCACGCCGGGCATGTCGTCGATCAGCGTCTCGATTTCCTTGGGGTAGACGTTGTAGCCGCCCGAGATGATCAGGTCCTTGCTGCGGCCCACGATGGACAGGTAGTCGGCCGGCACGTCGCGCCCGGCGGATTCGCCACCCCAGCGGCCCACGTCGCCCGTCTTGAACCAGCCGTCTTCGGTGAATTCCTCGCGGGTCTTCTCCGGCATGCGCCAGTAGCCCGAGAACACGTTGGGCCCGCGCACCTGCACGTTGCCGATCTCGCCCGGGGCCAGCGCGATGCCGGCATCGTCCACCACGCGCACCTGCACGCCCGGCAGGGCGCGGCCCACGGTGCCGGCCAGGCGTTCGCCCAGCTTGGGATCGTAGGGGTTGGACGTCAGCATGACGGTCTCGCTCATGCCGTAGCGCTCCAGGATGGCGTGGCCGCTGCGCTGCTCGAAATCGGAGAAGGTCTCGGCCAGCAGGGGCGCCGAGCCCGAGATGAACAGGCGCATCCTGGCGCACACGCCGCGGTCGAAGCGCGGGTCGGAGAGCAGGCGCACGTAGTAGGTGGGCACGCCCATCATGACCGTGCTCTGCGGCAGGTAGCGCAGGGCCAGGTCGGCGTCCAGCTTGGGCAGCCAGATCATCTTGGCGCCGGCCAGCAGCGCGCCGTGGGACGCCACGAACAGGCCGTGCACGTGGAAGATCGGCAACATGTGCAGCAGCACGTCGTCCTTGCGCCAGCCCCAGTAGTCGTTCAGCACGCGGGCGTTGGCGGCTAGGTTGCCGTGCGACAGCATCGCGCCCTTGCTGCGGCCGGTGGTGCCGGACGTGTAGAGGATCGCGGCCAGGTCGTCGGGCTTGCGCGCCACGGTCTTGAAGGCCTGCGACAGGCCGCCCGCGGCGTCCAGCAGGCTGCCGCTGCGGTCTTCGTCCAGCGTATAGACGTGCGCGCAGCCGGCGCGGTCGGCCGCGCGCCGCACCCACTCCAGGTTCTTGCTGGCGCAGACCACCACGGCCGGCTCGGCGTTGCCGAGGAAGTACTCGATTTCCGATTCGCGGTAGGCGGTGTTCAGGGGCAGGTAGACCAGGCCCGCGCGCAGCGTGGCGAGGTACAGCAGCAGCGCTTCCGGCGACTTCTCCACCTGCACCGCCACGCGCGATCCGGCGGGCAGGTCCAGCGAGGCCAGCAGATTGGCCAGGCACGCGGTGGCGCGATCGATGTCGTCCCAGGTGTATTGCAGGTCGGGCGTTTCGAGCGCGACCTTGCTGCGATCCTTGGGAAAGCCGCCTTGCAGGACGGCGTATAGATTAGCGTTGCTCACCTTGTCTAGTCTCCGGAGAAGGAAGGGTCTACGCCGGCCAGGAAGGCGCGCACGCCCTCCTTGTGGTCCCGGCTTTCGGCGTAAGAGAAATAATCCTGGTACTCGTCCTCGGTCAAGGCGCCGCCTTCGGCGAGCCGGCGGGACAAGCGTTTGTTGATGCGGGCGGCCAGCGGCGCGCCGCGGGCGATGCGCCGGGCGCTCTGCAGCGCGGCGGCGGCCACCTCGTCGTCGGGCACGATGCGGGTCAGCAGGCCCAGGCCGGCGGCTTCCTCGGCGCCGAACACGCGGCCTTCCAGCAGGATGGCGAGCGTGGCGGCGCGCCCGGCCAGCGCCAGCAGGCCGCGCATTTCGTCGGGCGCCATGGGAAAGCCCAGGCGGTTGATCGGCACGCCGAAGCGCGCCGAGGCGCCGGCGATGCGCAGGTCGCACTGGCTGGCGATCTCCAGGCCGCCGCCCACGCAGACGCCCTCGATCTGGGCGACCACGGGCTGCGGACACTGCGCGACCGCCTGGAGGGCGGGAGCCAGCACCTCGCGGTGATAGCGTTGCACGCCGGCCATGTCGGCGCGCTGGGCGGGAAACTCGCGGATGTCGGCGCCCGCGGCGAAATTGCCGCCTTCGCCGCGCACGATCACGCAACGCACGGCGGCGTCCGCCGCGATGCGCTCGAACACGTCGCGCAATGCCTGCCACATGCCCACCGTGATCGCATTCAGGCGCCCCGGGTGCGATAGCGTCACCCAGGCCAGTTCTCCCTCGCGCTCCAGCAGCACGCGGCCCGCCACGTTTTCCGTCATGTCCCCTGCCCTTTCTTATCTGTGTTCGGCGCCGCGCGCCCGGCCGGCGGACCGGGGCGCGGCTTGCGTTCCGGCGTCCTAGGCCACGCGCCCCACGCCCCGGCTGACCTGGGGCTTGCCTTCGCCCAGGCGGGCGAGGTTGTCGTCCAGTTCGTCCAGGTCGTAGAGATAGTTGACCATCATGGCGCAGGACTGCTTGAGCCCCTTGGGCGAAGTGTCGGCCGCCCAGTTGAGCCGTTCGATGCGGGCGCCGTTGCCCAGGTGGAAGCGCGCCACGGGATCCACCGGCAGCCCGTTTTTCATGGATTGCAGATAGCTGGCCGCCAGCCGGAAAGCCGCCCGGCGCACCACGTCCGGCGCCTTGCCCTGCGCCGCGCTGGCCAGGCGCGCCACCCAGCGCTGCCCGTCGGGCACGCCTTCGCGCTTGCGGGCCTTGGCGCGCACTTTGTCTTCGCGCACGATGGCCTCGACCGCCTCGGCATCCAGCTTGCCCAGCCAGTCCGCGAAACCCGGGATCGGCGACAGCGTGGCGAAGGACTTCAGCTTGGGCAGTTCATCCAGCAATTGCTCGACCACGCGCTTGAGCAGGAAGTTGCCGAAGCTGATGCCTTTCAGGCCCGGCTGCGTGTTGGAGATCGAATAGAAGATCGCCCAGCGCGCCTTGTCCAGGTCCTGCGGCGGCAGCGTGCTGTCGAGCAGCACCTGCACGTCGTCGGCCATCTGGCTGGCGAAGGCCACCTCCACGAAAATCAGCGGCACGCCCGGCATCTGCGGATGGAAGTAGGCGTAGCAGCGGCGGTCCGGCGACACGCGGCGGCGCAGGTCGTCCCAGGATTTGATCTCGTGGACGGCCTCGTAGAGGATCAGCTTTTCCAGCAGCGAGGCGGGCGAGTCCCAGGTCAGCGGGCGCAGTTCCAGCAGCCCCACGTCGAACCAGGCGGAGAGCAGGCCTTCGAGGTCCTTGTCGAGCGCCTGGATGCCGGCGACCTGCTTGCGCCAGCGCAGCATGTCCGCGCGCAGTTCCACCAGGAAGCGCAGGCCCTGCGGCTGCGCGTTGAATCGCTTGAACAGGCGCGCGCCCTCGCCGCCGTTCTCGGGAAAGGTCGCGCGCGCCTGGGCCAGCGCGGCCAGCATGAGCCGGCGGTCCTTGCCGTCCGCGGCGCCGTATTGCTCGCACCAGCGGCGCGCCAGCTTGTTCGCGGCGACGTCGGTTAGGCGGGCCTCGAACAGGCGCCGGACTTCGGATTCGCTCGGCAGGCGGCCGCGTTCCCACAGGCGGCCCAGCCGCGTGATCAGGCCGGCGCTCTCCGCCGCGGCGGCCGCCTCGGCGGTATCGGCCTCGGGCTCAGGCGTGCGCGCGCCGCGCGCGGGTGCGAGATTGGCGGGTCCGGACATGGGCGGGCTCCTCGATGACGATGGGTTCCGAGGACGCCGGATCGCCGGCGTCCGCATGGCTCAATGCGCGCAGTGCTTCCAGCTGCCGCATCAGGTGGGTATGCGCGAGCGCCTGCGCGGCTTCGCCGTCGCGCGCCTTCAGCGCCTCGAAAATGGCGAGATGCTCGGCGCAGGACTGCTGGATCCGGCCCGGCTGGGACAGGCTGCGATGGCGCGACAGGCTCAGGACCTTGCGCAGGTTGCCGACCGCGTCCGACAGCCACTGGTTGCCGGCCAGGGCCTGCACCGCCTCGTGGATCAGGTAGTTGGTTTTGTAATAGGCGTCGATGCGCCCGGCCTGCGCATGGCCGGCCAGCGCCGCGTGCAGCGGCTCCAGCGCGGCCAGTTGCTCGTCGCTGGCCTTGCGCGCGGCCTCGAAGGCGCAGCGCCCTTCCAGCATGGCCATCAGGGGGAAGATGTCTTCCAGGTCTTGCGCCGACAGCTCGTTGACGAAGCAGCCGCGCCGGGGCTCCAGCCGCACCAGCCCCTCGGTGGCCAGCACCTTGAGCGCCTCGCGCAGGGGCGTGCGGGAAATGCCCAGCTCGCCGGCCAGGCGCAGCTCGTCGATCCATTCGCCGTTGCGCAGGGAACGGGCGTGGATCATGCCGCGCAGGCGGTCGGCGACTTCCAGGTAAAGGGCTTGCCGGACGATGGGTAGGGTCATGGGGCGCGGGCCGGCGGGCTTGAGGCAAGCTCGCCGTAATTCATAATTATGAATAAGGCCATGATAGGCCCGGACCGCGAAAAAGGTAAACCCCCGCCGCCCCCGTACCTACCCTAACGACCGCCGGACGGCCTAGAAGTGCAGGACGCCGTCCACGGCGTGGCGGGTCAGCGACCGCGCCCAGCGGCGCGCCGGCAGGCCGTAGCGGGCCTCGACCACCGCCGCCCGCCCCAGCAGCTGGGCCGGCGAAATGGCCAGCCGCGGGCCGGAGAACGCCAGCACGATCTGATTGCCCGCGTCGACTTCGGGCAGCAGCACGATCCGGTCGTCGAAGGCCTTGGACAGGTTGTCGATGTTGCGGCCGAAGCTTTCGTGGCGGCCGAACAGGTTCACCGCCAGCACGCCGACTTCGCCCAGCACGCGGCGGCAATCGCGGTAGAACTTCACGCTGTCGCGCACCGGCCCTTCGGCCGACGCGTCGTAGAGGTCGACCATCAGCACCGGGCAGCGGCCCGCGTTGAGCGGATCGGCCGCCCAAACGCCGGCGTCCGCGTGCTCGACCGTCAGCCGGTTGGAGCCGGGCAGCCGGAAGAACATGTGGCAGGCCGCCGTCACGCGCGGATTCCACTCCACCGCCAGCAACGGGCCGCGGGTGTGCTTGACGCAGAACCGGGCCAGCGACCCGGCGCCCAGCCCCAGCATGCCGATGGACTCTTCCTTGGGCGGCTCCAGGAACAGCAGCCAGGCCATCATCTGGCTGGTGTATTCCAGCACCAGTTCCGAGGGGTTCTTGATGCGCATCGCGCCCTGGACCCATTCGGTGTTGAAGTGCAGATAGCGGACGCCATCCACCTCGGAGAGGGTGGGCTGGTCGAGTTCGGAGGGAAAGGTCGATTTGTGCATGGCCGGATTGTAGGCCGGACGCCTCCCGCCCTCCCCTAGGGCCTGTCTTCCCCGGCTTCCCAGATGCGTTCCAGCAGATCGGCGCAGGACGCTTGCGCCCGCAGGGCCGCCGCCAGGCGCAGCACGCGCTTCAGGTAGAGATGCGCGTCGCATTCCCAGGTGATGCCCAGCGCGCCGTGGACCTGCACCGCGTTCTGCGCGGCGCGCCGGCCGGCCTCGACCGCCAGCAAGGGCGCGAACAGGCCGTCGCGCTCCGCCGAGGCGGCGCCGGCATCGTGCGCGGCGGCGGCCGCGACGCCGGCCAGCCGCGCGTCGTCCAGGGCCATCCAGTCGTCGGCCAGGCGGTGCTTGATCGCCTGGTTGGCGCCGATCGCGCGGTCGAACTGGCGCCGCTCGCGCGCATAGGCCGCCGCCGCGTTCAGGGCGGCCGAGGCCGCGCCTAGCAGCTCGGCCGAGCGCAGCAGGAGCAGCCGGGCGCGCAGCCGCGTCCAGGTCTCGGGCGCGACGGAGAGGTCGGCGCTCTCCAGCACGACCGGCTCGCGCACCCGCGCCACGGGCATGGTCGGATCCAGCCCGGCTTCGCCCGCCACCGGCGCATGCAGTTCGATCCGCAAGGCGGCCGCGCCGGTCCTGTGCAGCGCCAGGGCGCGCACGCCCTCGCCCGCGCCTTCGACGAAGGCGGAGCCGTCGGGCCGCGGGGCCGCGTCGGCGAAATAGGTGTCGCCCGCCATCAGCGCGGCGGTCCATTGCGCGACCGGCCCGGCCGCGCCCGCGGCGCACAGTGTGGGCAGCACCGCCATATTGGCGGCCAGCGGCAGGCTCAGCAGATGCCGGCCGGCGGCTTCCGCCACGATCCAGGCTTCGCGCATGCCCAGCCCCAGCCCGTCCTGCGACGCGGGAACCAGCAGGGCCGGCCAGCCCTGCCCGGCGATTTCCCGCCATTGGGCGAGGCGCGCTTGCAACGGGCGGGCGGCCGCCGCGCGCGCCGCGGCGAGCGGATGGCGTTCGGCCAGATAGCGGCAAGCCGCGTCTTGCAGCATGCGCTGGTCTTCGGTGGGATGCAGGTCCATGGGAATTCAAGCCTTGGGCAGGCCGAGCATCTGCTCGGCGATGATGTTGCGCTGGATCTCCGACGTGCCGGCCAGGATGGTTTCCGCGCGCGACCACAGGTAGGCGTGCGTCAGGCCGGCGGCGTCCGGGTCCGCCGCGTCGCCCAGGCAGGCGTCGTCGCCCAGCAGCTGCAGCGACAATTCCAGCAGGCGCTGGTGCGCCTCGCTCCAGTGGATCTTGGTGGAGGATCCCTCCGGGCCCGGCGGATCGCCGCGCATGGCGCCGGCCAGGGCGCGCTGCGACTTCAGCGCCAGCACGTGGCTGTCGGCCGCCAGCCGCGCCCAGCGGTGGCGCACGGCGGCCGAGGACGCGGGCACCCGGCCGTAGGCATCGGGCCGCAGGGCCAGTTCGCGCACCTGCCCCAGCTCCTGCGCGAACCGCACCAGCCGCGGAATGAAGTAGGTGCCGCGCTCGAAACTGGCCGCGGCCATGGCGATCTTCCAGCCCTGGTTCTCCGCGCCCAGCAGGTCCTCTTGCGGCACGAACACGTTCTCGAAGAACACTTCGCAGAACTCGGCCTCGCCAGTGAGCTGGCGGATGGGTTCCACGCGCACGCCGGGGCTGCGCATGTCGACCAGCAGGAAGCTCAGGCCCTTGTGCCGGGACGACTGCGGATCCGTGCGCGCCAGCACGAAGCAGCGCTGCGCGCGGTCGGCGAACGAGGTCCAGATCTTGTGGCCGTTCAGCCGGTAGCCGCCGGGCGCCAGCTCCGCCCGGGTGCGCACCGAGGCGAGGTCGGAGCCGGCGCCCGGCTCCGAATAGCCCTGGCACCAGACTTCGCGGTTGGACAGGATGCCGGGCAGGAAGCGGCGCTTCTGCGCTTCGGTGCCGAAGTGCAGCAGCGTGGGCGCGAGAATGCCGTGCCCGATCAGGTTCACGCCCAGCGGCGCGCCGCAGCGCGCATGCTCTTCGTGGAACACCGCCTGCCGCGACAGCGGCAAGGCGCGTCCGCCGTGTTCCGTGGGCCAGCCCAGCCCCGACCAGCCGTTGGCGCAAAGGGTGTCTTCCCAGGCGCGCCGGAAATCCAGGTTGCGCGGATCGGCCCCGCCCGGCCAGCCGCGGACGAAGCCGGCGTAGGCCCGCTCCAGCCAGGCGCGCAAGTCGTGGCGGAACGCCTCGTCGTCCGCCGCGGCGATTTCCAATTGGGTCATGCCGTCACTCCAGGCGGATGTTCGACTCGCGCGCGACCTTGGCCCAGGTCGCGACGTCCTGGCGGATGAACTCGCCGAAGGCCTTGGGGTCGCTGCCGATGATGTCCAGCCCCAACCCCACGAACTGCGCCTTGACGTCGGGCTGCTCCAGGATCTGCGCCAGGTTCTTGTAGAGCTTGTCCACCACCGGCTGCGGCGTACGGGCGGGCGCCACCAGGCCCAGCCAGGGCATGGCGGAATAGCCGGGCAGGCCCGAGGCCGCCACGGTCGGCAGGTCCGGGACCGAGGCCGAAGGCTGGGCCGTGGTCACCGCCAGCACGCGCAGCTTGCGGTCCTTCACGAAGGGGCCAGACGACGCCCAGGCGTCGAACATGACCTGCAGGCGGCCCGCCACCAGGTCGTTCAGGGCCGGCGCGCTGCCCTTGTAGGGAATGTGCGTCATCTGCACGCCCGCCATGCTGTTGAACAGCTCGGCCTCCAGGTGGGTGGAGCTGCCCGTGCCCACCGAGCCGTAGCTGACCTTGCCGGGATTCGCCTTCAGGTAGGCGATGAGCTCGCCCACGTTCTTGGCGGGAACCGACGGATGCACTTCCAGCACGTGCACCACCGAGGCCACCTGGCTGACGGGCGTGAAGTCCTTGATGGGGTCGTAATTGACCTTGGCGTAGATGCTGGGCGCGATGCCCAGCGAAGACGCCGCCATCAGCAAGGTGTAGCCGTCGGGCTCGGCGCGCGAGACGTAGTCGGAGGCGATCATCGTGCCGCCGCCCGGCTTGTTCTCCACGATCACCGGCTGGCCCAGCCTGGCGCCGAGCTTCTCCGCCAGCAGGCGGCTCATGATGTCGGTCGCGCCGCCCGGCGAGAACGGCACCACGATGCGCACGGGGCGGTTGGGGTAGTTGTCCTGGGCCAGCGCCGGGCCGCTCGCGCCGATGCAGGCCAGCGCCACGCCGGCCAATAGTCTCTTCATCATCATGCTTGTCTCCTCCTGGGATGGCATTGCGCTTGCGCGCTACGGGGTTGCGGGCAGGATCAGCGCGTCCAGTACCGCGACGCCCCGTCCCGCCTCTTTGATCAGCATAGGATTGACTTCGATTTCCGCCACGGCCTCCGGCGCGGCGAGCAAGGCGTTGCCCACGGCCACGATGCTCCGGCACGCCGCGGCCACGTCCGCCGGCGGCTTGCCCCGGTAGCCGTCCAGCAGCGCGTACGCCTTGAGTTCGCGCAGCATCTGCAGGGCGATGTCTTCATCGACCGGCAGCAGGCGGTGGCTGGTGTCCTGGTAGAGCTCCGTCAGCACGCCGCCCAGGCCCACGGTCAGCACGGGGCCGAATACCGGGTCGCGGGTGGCGCCGACGAGGATCTCGGCCACGCCGCGCTCCATCTTCTGCACCATCACGCCGTCGATGCGCGCGTCCGGCCGGGCCTGCGCCGCGGCTTGCGTCACGGCGCGGTGCGCGGCGCGCACGGCTTCGTCGTCCGCGAGGTTCAGGGCCACGCCGCCCGCCTCGGTCTTGTGGGGGATGTCGGGACTCAGGATTTTCAGCGCGACGGGGTAGCCGGCGGCGCGCGCGTCGGCCACGGCCTCGTCGGCGTCGCGGGCGGCGCGCGCCTGCGCTTGCGACAGGCCGAAGGCCGCGACGTAGGCGCGGGCGTCAGCCTCGTTGCACGGCAGGGCCGGAACCTCGGCCGAGACCGGGGCGGGCGCGGGGGCGATGCGTTTTTCGCCGCGCGCTTCGCACCAGAGCAGGTAGGGCGCCAGGGCCGAGACCGCCTGGCCCAGGTCTTCGAATACCGCGACGCCGGCCTCGCGCAGCGCGGCGCGGCTCTGGGCCAGGCCGGTGTCGATCGCGACGAACAGCCTGGGATGCTGGCGCGATACGTCGGCCAGGGCGCCGGCCATGCGGTCG
The DNA here is from genome assembly GCF_001571365.1 of Achromobacter denitrificans NBRC 15125. GTDB lineage: Bacteria > Pseudomonadota > Gammaproteobacteria > Burkholderiales > Burkholderiaceae_B > Achromobacter > Achromobacter denitrificans. The sequence goes on from NZ_BCTQ01000025.1 coordinate 25,622, forward strand.
AGCATGTAGCCGGGCGCGTACACGACGACGGTGTCGATGGCGGCGCTGGTGGCCAGCGCCTGCAGCACGGTGCGCACGAAGTCCGGGTCGTTGACGACGTTGCCGGTCACGTCCACCGGGTTGCCGACCATGCCGTAGTCGGGAATGCCGCCGCGCAGCACGGCCTGCAGGTCCGGCGGCAAGTCGGGCAGGTCGAGGCCGGCGCCGATGAATTTGTCGGCCAGGATGGCGCCCAGGGCGCCCGACATCGTGAGCACGGCGACGCGCTTGCCCGCGCTGCGATGGCGCAGCGTGGCAAGGCTGGCCAGGTGCGCCATCTGCGCGAAGTCGGTGGCCTCGATCACGTTGAGCTGGCGGAAGGCCGCGCCGTAGACGCGCCGGTCTCCGGCCAGAGCCGAGGTGTGCGACTGCACGGCCTGCGCGCCTTTGTCGGTGGTGCCCGCCTTGAGCGCGATCAGCAGTTTGCCCTGGCGCTCCAGTTCGCGGCAGGCGCGGATGAAGCGCTCGCCGTCGCGCAGCTGTTCGATGTAGCCCAGCACGATTTCGGTTTGCGGGTCGGCGGCGAGGTATTCGAGGTATTGCGAGAAGTCCAGGCAGGCTTCGTTGCCGGTGTTGATGAAATGCGAAAACGGCAGGCCCAGGCGGCGCGCGATGGCGTAGACGGCGGCGCATACGTTGCCGCTCTGGGTGAGCAGGCTGACCGTGCCCGGCCCGCCCTGGGCGGGCGCGGTCTTGAACACGGAGGCGAAGGCGGTGTAGGCCTGGGTGTTGAGGTTGGCGAAGCCCATGCAATTCGGACCGGCGACGGCCATGCCGCTTTCGGCGGCGAAGGCCTCCAGTTCGTCCTGCAGGCGCGCGCCCTCCCCGCCCGCCTCGGCGAAGCCGGCGGCGTAGACGATGGCCGCGCGCACGCCGCGCGCATGGCAGCGGCGCAGCATGGGGGTCACGTCGGCGGCGGCGATCGCCAGCACCGCGAGGTCCACGGGTTCGGGCACGGATTCGATGTCGGGAAAGCAGCGCCGGCCGAACACTTCCTGGTACTTCGGATTCACGGGGTAGATGCCGCCGGCGTAGCCGAAGCGCGTGAGCAGTTCCAGCGGCATGCCGCCGATGCGCCCGGGGTCGGCGCTGGCGCCGATCATCGCGATGGAGCGCGGATTGAGCAGGGGGTCCAGGGGCTGGGTCATGCCGTCTTGCCGTCCTTGTTGCGCTGGATCGCCTGGGCCAGGCCGCGCTCGCGCACGGCCTGGAATTCCTGGCTCATGTGCGAGAGCTGGTGGGTGTCGAAGTGGGCCGACAAGGCGGTGCGAAACCCTTGCGCGTCGGCCGTGCGGTTCAGGGAGCGCTTGACCAGGCGCAGGCCGAAGGGCGGCGCCTGCGCGATGCGCCGGGCCAGGGCCAGGGTGGCGGCGTCCAGTTCGGCCTCGGGCACGACGCGGTTGACCATGCCGATGCGCAGCGCTTCCTGGGCGTCGACTTTTTCGCCCGTGTAGAGCATTTCCTTGGCTTTGCGCAGGCCCATGACCCAGGGGTGGATGAGCACTTCGGTGGCGGCGGCGGCCAGGGTGTGGCCGACCGGATCGGAGAAGTACGCGGTGTCGGCGCACACGACGAGGTCGCACATGTTGGCGATCATGAATCCGCCGGCGACGCAGGCGCCCTGGACCTGGGCGACGGTGGGCTTGGGGAAGTCCCAGATGCGCAGGCAGTAGCCGTAGTAGCGGCGCGATTCGTATTCCCAGCGCTCTTCCACCGTGAAGTCGGCGCGCTTGGCCTGGGCTTCTTTCAGGTCGTGGCCGGCGGAGAAGTGCGCGCCCTGGCCGGCCAGGACGACGACGCGGACGGAGTCGTCCCGTTCGGCTTGCGTCAGGGCCTCGTCCAGCTCGTCGAGCATCTGCTGGCTCTGGGCATTGCGCGCGGATTCACGCGCGAGGCTGATGCGGCATATGGAGTCGTGCCGTTCGACGGCCAGGGTGGCGTATTCCATGGTCTCCTCGTCTTTGTTCTGCCGCGCCCGGGAAGGCGGCGCGGTCTGTTGGATTGAATTAACGCACCTGGAATCCTAAAATACAAAATATTCAACCACTATTTCCCACATTATGAGCAACACGAGTTCAACCGGCGGTACACAGAGCATGCGGCGCGCGTTGGCGCTGCTGCGGGTACTGGCGCAGCACCAGGAGGAAGGGATCGATCTGCAAGGCGTGATGGCCGCGACGGGGCTGGAGCGTTCGACGGCGCACCGTCTGCTGAGCAGCCTGCTGGAGGAGCAGTTCGCGGAGCGCGATGGGAAGACGCGGCGCTATCGGTTGGGGGTGGATTCGATGCAGCTGGGGTTCGCGGCGCTGCGGCGGACGCCCTTGCTGGATGCGCTGCGCCCTTTCGCGCAGAAGCTGGCGCGGCTGTCGGGGGATACGGTGTTCCTGGTGATACGCCAGGGCGATTACGCGTTGTGTCTGTTGCGGGAGGCGGGGTCGTTTCCGGTGAAGGTGTTCACCATCGATCAGGGGGAGCGGCGGCTGCTGGGGGTGGGCGCGGGGGGGCTGGCGCTGATGGCCGCGCTGCCGGACGAGGAGATCGCGGCTCTCTATGCGCGGCACGCGGCGAGCTATGCGCAGATCGGCGTTTCGAGCGCGGGGCTGATGAAGGCGGTGAAGCAGACGCGCGCGGCGGGGTATTCGGAGATCGTGGATACGATCACGCCGGGCGTGTCGGGGGTGGGGGTGGCGTTCCGGGTGTCGGAGCTGACGTGGGTGGCGTTCAGTTTTGGCGCGATCAGCAGTCGGCTGGATGCGCCTCGGCGGGCGGAGATGGGGGCGTTGCTGCGGGCGGAATGCGAGGCTTGGGGACGGGATTACTTGGGGTGATGGGGAGATTTCGAGCCTGGGCTCGTGCTGCATCGCCGTTCGTTCCGGGGCCGCCAGGCGCGGCGGTGTTGATTGCTCGGTTGCAGGGGGGAGTCGTGTGCTTAGGGTTCTTGCGGCGGATTTTCGTGCCGCCCGGACTGTCCGGGCACCTTCCGGGCTTGCGCGAGATCTTGCCGTCGCGACTTGGGCAGGCGCTTGCACGGGCAAGCGTGCCTGCCGCCCCCGAAGGGGCGGCTCGGAGGCGTCAGATGCGCTCGAAGATCGCGGCGATGCCTTGGCCGCCGCCGATGCACATGGTGACCAGCGCGTAGCGCCCGCCCACGCGTTGCAGTTCGTGCAACGCCTTGACGGTGATGATCGCGCCGGTGGCGCCGATGGGGTGGCCCAGGCCGATGCCGCTGCCGTTGGGGTTCACCTTGGCGGGGTCCAGCTTCAGTTCGCGGGTGACGGCGCATGCCTGCGCGGCGAAGGCTTCGTTGGCTTCGATCACGTCCAGCTGGTCCACTGTGAGGCCGGCGCGCTTGAGGGCGGCCTGGGTGGCCGGCACCGGGCCGATGCCCATGATGTCGGGGTCGACGCCGGCGTGGGCGTAGGCGACCAGGCGCGCCAGCGGCTTGATGCCGCGCTTGGCCGCCACCGAGGCGTTCATCAGCACGACGGCGCCAGCGCCGTCGTTCAGGCCCGAGGCGTTGCCCGCGGTGACGGTGCCGTTTTCCTTCTGGAATACCGGCTTGAGCGTGGACAGGCTGGCGGCCGAGACGTCGCGGCGCACGTGTTCGTCGGTGTCGAATACGACTTCGCCTTTGCGCGACTTCATGACGACCGGGACGATCTGGTCGCGGAAATGGCCGGCGTCGATGGCGGCGGCGGCGCGGCGGTGGGATTCGGCGGCCACGGCGTCCTGGTCTTCGCGGCTGATGCCGTAGCGGGCGGCGACGTTTTCGGCCGTGACGCCCATGTGCATGCGGCCGAAGGGATCGGACAGCGCGCCGGTCATCATGTCGAGCATGACGCTGTCGCCCATGCGAGCGCCCCAGCGCTGGGCCGGCGCGATGTAGGGCGCGCGGCTCATGCTTTCGGCGCCGGCGCCGATCGCGATGTCGGCGTCGCCCAGCAGGATGGTCTGCGCCGCCGAGACGATGGCCTGCAGGCCGGAGCCGCACAGGCGGTTGACGTTGAAGGCGGGGGTTTCCTTGGCGATGCCAGCGTTCATGGCGGCAACGCGCGACAGGTACATGTCGCGCGGTTCGGTGTTGATCACGTGGCCGACGGCGACGTGGCCGACTTCGTCGCCCTTGACGGCGGCGCGTTCCAGCGCGGCCTTGATGACGGTGGCGCCCAGGTCGCACGGCGGCACGTCTTTCAGCGCGCCTCCGAAATCGCCGATGGCGGTGCGGACGGCGGACGCGACGATGACTTCATTCATGGCTAGAGATTCCCTTGAAATTTCACGATTGATGTAAGCAGTTGATCCAATGGCATTTTCAGCAAGTCTCGATGCCGCCTGCGGGTCCCTGCATCCTCCCCATTAAACCGAGACTTCCGGTGCGAGGGCAAGCGCCGCCGACAGCGGCGGTGTCGCGGGCCGATATTTCCCCATTTTCTTTGCTGATATTTATCAAGGCCCGCGCGGCGCATGCGGGGAAACTCGATGATTCCTTGCGTTTGGAGAATCGCCATGGAAGATGAAAAACTTCGTCGCCTGACCCTGGATGCGCTGGAATACGATCCCGGGGTCGACGCCTCCGGAATCGGCGTGGCCGTCGCCAACGGCGTGGTGACGCTGACCGGCCATGTGAAGACCTATGCCGAGAAGTACGACGCGGAGCGCATCGTGCAGCGCGTCCGGGGCGTGAATGGGCTGGCCCAGGAGCTCCAGGTCCGCACCGAGTTCGAAGAGCGGACGGCGGACGACCAGATCGCGGCCCGCGCGCTCAGCGTGATCGAGTGGAACGTTTCGATCCCCGCCGACAAGGTGCAGGTAAAGGTGCAGCAGGGCTGGGTGACGCTCACGGGCGAGGTGAACTGGAACTACCAGCGCGCGGCGGCGGAAAGCGCGGTGCGCAAGCTCACCGGCGTAAAGGGGGTGTCCAACCTGATCGCCCTGAATCCCGTGGCCCAGGTCAGCGATATCAAGGAAAGGATACAGACCGCGCTCAGGCGCAGCGCCGAGCTGGAGGCGAACGAGATCCAGGTATCGGTCCACGACCGCAAGGTCGTCTTGACCGGCAAGGTGCGCAGCTGGCCCGAGCGTCATGCGGCGGAACGCGCGGCCTGGAGCGCGCCCAGCGTGCTCGGCGTGGACGACAGGCTGGAAATCGGCTGAGTCCATGCGGCTGAGCGTGCAGCCCATCTGCTTCCAGGTGCTGGCCGACCGGTACGCGGCGCCCGGCGAGTCGCTGGCCGCGCAGGTGTATGCGCGCGTGGCCCACGCCCTGGCCCAGGCCGAGCCCCTCGACAAGCGCGCGGAGATCGCCCGGCTGTTCCGGCGCAACCTGGAGAACGGGGCGATCGGGGCGGGCCGCATCATGGCGAACGCGGGAACCGCCGCGCACGCGACCATGGTCAATTGCTTCGTGCAGCCGGTGGGCGGCGGCCGTTCCGGCCTGTTGTTCGCCGATGGGATCGCGGAGGCCTGCAAGACGCTGGCGATGGGCGGGGGCGTGGGGTACGACTTCTCCCCGCTGTCGCCGGCTGCGGCCGATGCCGACGCCAGCAGCGCCGCGCCCGCCGTCTGCCAGGCGATCGACCGCTATGAGGAGGCCTGCGCGAACCTGCGGTCGGCGGGCAGCCGGCGCGGCGCGCAGATGGCCGTCCTCTCGTGCTCGCATCCGGATATCCTCGAATTCGCGGGCGCCAAGCGCGGCCGCAGGCGCTGGCGCACGTTCAATGTTTCGGTGGCGGTGACAGACGCGTTCCTCGACGCCGTGGAACGCGATGACGCCTGGGCCTTGGAGCATGCCGCCCGGCCCGGCGCGGCGGCGATCGCGGCGGGCGCGGTCCGTTCGGAAAGCGGGCTGTGGCGCTACCGGGTGGAATCCGCCCGGGCGATCTGGGACGAGATCTGCCGCCAGGCCCTGCACAGCTCCGAACCGGGGCTGCTGTACATCGACACCATCAAGCGGACGAACAACCTGCGCGCGCTGGAATCGATACGCGCGACGAACCCCTGCGGCGAACAGCCCCTGCCGGAATACGGCTGCTGCGTGCTGGGGCCGATCGACCTTTCGCGTCTGGTCAGGCATCCCTTCGGCGTGGCCGCCCCGCCGGAAATCGACCTGGTCAGGCTCGGCGGCATGGTCCGGACGCAGGTTCGCATGCTGGACAACGTGATCGACCTGACGCGTTGGCCCCTGCCCGCCCAGGAGCAGGAGGCGCGCGCCAAGCGCCGGATCGGCGTGGGCGTCACGGGCCTGGCCGACATGCTGGCGATGATGCGATTGCGCTACGACAGCGAATCCGGGCGGGCGTGCGCCCAGGCGGTCGCCCGATGCATCCGGGACCACGCCTATGCGGCGTCGGCGGCCCTGGCGGCGGAGCGCGGGCCGTTTCCGCTCTACCGCGCGCAGGACTACCTGGCGGCCGGCGCGATCGGCGATACGCTACCCCAGGAGGCGCGGCAGGCGATCGCGGAGCACGGCCTGCGCAACAGCCACCTCGTTTCCTATGCCCCGACGGGCAGCGTCAGCCTGGCCTTCGCGGACAATTGCTCCAACGGCATCGAGCCCGCCTATGGCTGGTCGTACCGGCGGCGGCTGCGGGTGGGCGGGGAATCCCCCGTGGAAATGACCGCGGAGAACCATGCATGGCGGCTCTGGAAACGCCTGCACCCGGGACAGTCCGCGCCTCCCGGCTACTTCCTGGGCGCCGCGGACATCGCGCCGGAAGACCACGTCGCCATGCTGGCGGCGCTGCAGCCTTATGTCGATGCGTCGATCTCGAAGACGGTTCCCGTCCCGGGCGATTGGCCGGTCGAGCGCGTCCAGGCCCTGTTCATGCGGGGATGGCGGGCCGGGCTGAAAGGGCTGACGATTTTCCGCCCCGACCCGGGCCTGGAGGCGGTCATGTCGCCGGCGCCGGACGCGACCGCGCCCGGCGGGCCGCCGGCCCAGGACTGCCGCATCTGCGGATAGCGCGCCGTCAATGGGAAAAAAGAACGGGCATCGTCATCGCCGCGAGCAGCGTGCGCGTTGCGCCGCCCATGATCCATTGGCGCATGCGGCTATGGCCGTAGGCGCCCATGACGATGAGATCGGCGCTGAAGTCCGCCGCCGCGCTCAGGATCGCATCGCCGACGTCTATGTCGCGCGTGTTGCGGAATTCGTGTTCGGGCAGGGGAAAGCCGTGGCAGGCGCAGTACGCCGCCAGGTCTTCGAACGGCACTTCGAGCGCGGATGCGTCGTCCGCGCCCTCGCCCAGCGTCAGGACGGCCAAGGCGTGGGCATTGCGCAGTAGCGGCGCGGCGTCGGCAATGGCGCGGGCCGACTCGCGGCCCCGGTCCCAGCAGTACAGCACGCGCGCGCCGACCGCCTTGAATGTGCCCAGCGTCGGCAGGACGATGACGGGGCGGCCGACGGACATCAGCACTTGCTCCACGAAATCGTTCCCGATGGCGGCGTCCAGGTCGTCGGGGTTGTCCTGGCTGACGACGAGCACGTCCGAACAGCGCGCGTGCCGGGCCACGCAATCCGCCGGGGAGCCCTCCCCTTGCCGCCACGAGGCGGACACGCCGAGGTCCCTTGCCGCCTCGCTGAACGCGGCCTGGGCGGCGGTGCGGCCCTGTTCGTTGATCTGCGTGGCCGTGTCCATGGACCGCACCCACAGCCCGGCCTCGTCGTAGAAATAGCCGGGCGCGACGTAGCTGGCGAATATGCCCGTGAGATGGGCGTCATGCGCCTTGGCCAGGCGCAGGGAAAACTCCAGGCGGCGCGACATGTCGACGCCATGGTCCAGGTGAACGGCTATGCGGCGAAACATGGCGGTCTCCCTTATTCGATCCGCAGCGTCTTGTTCCGGTTGCCCGCGGCTTTGGGCAAGGTCAGGACCAGCACGCCGTTCTCGCAGACCGCCCGGGCGGCGGACTCGTCTATCGAACTGGCCAGCGATACCGTACGCTGGATCCGCCCCCAGAACCTCTCCTGGCGGATCGTGTTGCCCGCTGCCTTCACTTCGCTGCTCTGTTCCTTGTTGGCCGAGATCATCACGGTGTTCCCGTCGATTTCCACCGAGATGTCTTTCTTGTCTATTCCGGGAACTTCGGCCTTCAACACGTACTTGTCGCCCTCTTCGGTCACGTCGATGTCCATCCGGGGCGCCTGGTCCTCGGCGCCGTGCCGGATCGGCCGCAGAAAGGCCTGGAACACGTCCGCGAGGGGTTCGGCGGAAAACGGGCTGTATTGCGTCAAGCGCGGCATGGCTATCTCCCTGTCGAGTGAACGGCGGGCGCCCGCCCGCCTTCGATGCCATGTTGCTCCGCCACGCCGCGCCCATCTTGACCTTTGTCAACCCTAAAACGGGGACGAAAATCCCGGCGCGAAATGCCGCTCCGGAGAAAACCGGCGGGAAGTTGACCGGCGTCAATTCGGCCGCCGACCGCAGCGCGATGATGTCCATGTGCCCGGCGTTCATTTCCCCGCAGACCCCGGCATCCCCTACCAGGAGGCGCTGTGAAAAACGTACTTGTCCCCGTCGACGGATCGGCCAACTCGCTGCGCGCCGTGCGCTACATGGTCGATTACATCCAAGAGAACGGCCCCTGCGCCCTGCACCTGCTCAACGTGCAGCTTCCCATCGTTTCCGGGACGGTGCTGACCTTCATCGACCAGAAGACCATCCAGGAGTACTACGAGGACGAGGCCAAAATGGCCCTGTCCGACGCGAAGGCGCTGCTGGACAGGGCGGGCATCGTCTACGAGGTCGCCCTGCGCGTCGGCAATATCGCCGACACGATCAAGAACTACGCCACGGAACAGCGCTGCGACCACATCGTCATGGGGTCGCGAGGGCTGGGCGCGGCGGGCAGCCTGCTGCTGGGGTCGGTCACCCTGAAAGTGCTGCACACCATCCACATCCCCGTCGTCCTGATCAACTAGATCCTCAGGAGCCCACGCCATGTACCAACGCATACTCGTCCCCCTGGACGGCAGCGAAACCTCGGACCTCGGGTTGACCGAAGCCATACGCCTGGCGCAGCTGACGCACGCCAGGCTGCGACTGATCCACGTCATCGACGAGCTCTCTTTCGCCTTCACGGCGGACGCCTACAGCTATCGCGCGGGCGAGCTGCTGGACCTGCTGCGCAAGAACGGCGCCGACATCCTGGAAAAGGCCCTGGCCACGGTGCGGGCGCAAGGCATCGAAGCGGATACCGTGCTCTACGAAAACCTGGACAAGACCGTGCAGCAGCGCGTGCTCTCCGAGGCCGAGACCTGGGAGGCGGACCTGATCGTGATCGGCACCCACGGCCGCCGCGGCGTGCGCCGCATGGTGCTGGGCAGCAGCGCCGAGGGCATCCTGCGCAGCGCCCACGTGCCCGTGCTGCTGGTGCGCTCCCCCAACGGGACGTCCTGAGCCGAACGGCCGGCGGCCCCAAGCAGACAGACGGCGCCCCTCCGGGCGCCCCGGAGAGCAACCATGCGCGCGCGCGAACTTATGACCCCTTCCCCTTATTGCGTCAACGCCAGAACGCCCGTCTCCCAGATCATGCGCATCCTGCTGGACGAAAACATCAGCGCGGTGATGGTGCTGGGCGACGACGGCAAGCTCATCGGCCTGGTCAGCGAGGGCGACCTGGTGCGGCGGCTGGACAGCTCGCACCAGAAGAAAATAGACCACTGGCTGGCGCTGCTCGCCGAAGGCGAGGCGCTGAACCTGGAGTTCCTGCACAGCCTGCAGCTGGGCGAGCAGACCGCCGCCTCCGTCATGAGCAGCCCGGTGATCACGGTGGACGACACGGCAGACCTGTCGGCGATCGCCGAACTGCTGCTCAAGCGCGGCATCAAGCGCGTGCCCGTCACGCGCGACGGCAAGCTGGTCGGCGTGGTCAGCCGGCGCGACATCCTGCGGGCGCTGCTGGCCCAGGAAGCCTGAGGACCGCAACCGCGACAGGAGCCCGCCATGGAGCGCATCGGCATCGTTTTCTATTCCCGCACCGGCACCGCCCGGGCCGCCGCCGAGCGTTTGGGCTCCTTGAGCGGCTGGCCCGTCCACGAAGTCCGGGACGCCGTGCCCAGGTTTGGCCTGGGCGGCGACGCGCGCTGCGTCCTCGACATCCTGCTCAAGCGCAATCCCGACTTCCGCTACGACGGTCCCCCACTGGACCAGCTGGACCACGTCATCCTGATCGCGCCGGTATGGCTGCGTTCGCTGGCGGCGCCCATGCGGGCCTTCCTCCAGACGCAGGGCCGGCTGATCAAGGCCTATTCGGTGATCTGCGTGATGTCGGGCTACGGCGGCTTCCGCGCCGTCGACGATATCGCCACCCTGTCGGGGTCCAGGCCCCGCTCCATCCTGCTCCTGAAGCAGTATGACGTGCTGGCCGAGGAGTGCGATGCGTCCCTCTGCCGCTTCCGGGAACAGACGCAGGCGGCCGCGGGACGCCCGGACTGGAACGATCCGGTGCTGCCCGCCGTGGACTAGCGCCCGCGCGCCCTAGTGCTTTTGAACGACTGCGCCCAGCCCCTGTGGCCAGGCGCGGGAATGTGTGCTGCAATAATTTGCATCCGCCTCAGGACGACATCGGCACATCGCACGTTCCCGCAATGAAGCAACCGCTCAGCGCGCCGCCCCTGCTCGACATCATCCAGTCCGCCACCGAACCGATCATCACGATAGACGAGCACCAGCGCATCGTGATGTTCAATCCGGCGGCCGAACGCGTCTTCCTGTGCGGCGCCGACAAGGCCATCGGCGCGAACCTGGCCATGCTCATCCCGGAGCGCTTCCGCGCCGCCCATGCCAGGCATGTGGACCGTTTCAGGGAAACCGGCATCTCAGACCGCCAGATGGGCCTGGGCGGCCCCCTGTGGGGCCTGCGCTCGAACGGCGAGGAATTTCCCATGGAGGCGTCGATCTCCCAGACCCGGTCGGAGGCCGGCGTCTTCCTGTCCGTCTTCCTGCGGGACGTCACCGAACGGCAACGGGTGGACCAGGCCTTGCGGGCCTCGCGCGACGAGCTGACCCGGCTCTCGACCGCCCTGCTGCACGTGCGCGAGCAGGAAAAGAAACACATCGCCCGGGAGCTGCACGACGACCTGGGCCAGACCCTGACGGCGCTGACCATGGAGCTGTCGCAACTGGAGGCCGGCTTCCCGCCCGACGACGAGGACATGCGCGCCCGCGTGCGCGGCATGCGCGACCTGATCAAGAAGACCTTCGCCTCGTTGCGGCGCATCGCCTCCGACCTGCGGCCGGTCATGCTGGACGATCTCGGGCTGGCGGCGGCGGCCGAATGGCTGGTGGCGGACTTCGTGTCCCGCTACGGCATCGACACCGAGGCCGATATCTCGATCGGCGGCGAGGAGCCCAGCAAGCCCGTGGCCACCACCCTGTTCCGGGTCGTCCAGGAGGCGCTTACCAACATCGCCAAGCATGCGCAGGCCAGCAAGGTCACCCTGCGGCTGCACTGCACGGATACACAGTGCGAACTGAGCGTGCAGGACGACGGCGTGGGCGCGACGCCCGAAAGCCTGGCGAAAAAACTGCCCATGTCGCTGGGGCTGCAAGGCATCCGCGAACGGGTCCGGCTGCTCAACGGCGAGGTCACCATCCATACGCGCAAGAAGGGAGGGTTCCGCCTGGGCGTCCGCATGCCGGCGCAGCCGCCCCATTCCCCCTGGGAGGCATTGTGATCACGGTCATGCTGGCGGACGACCACACCCTGCTGCGCGCGGGCCTGCGGCGCCTGCTCGAACACGCCGGCGACATTTCGGTCGAAGGCGAGGCCGGCAACGGCGCCGAGGCGCTGGCGCTGCTGGCCCAGCGCCCCTGGGACCTGCTGGTGCTGGACATGTCCATGCCCGGCCGCGACGGCGTAGACCTGATCCGCCAGATCCGCGGCGAACACCCCAAACTGCCGATCCTCGTGCTCACCATGCACGGCGAGCAACAATACGCGGTGCGCGCGATCAAGGCGGGCGCGGCCGGCTACCTGACCAAGGACAGCGCCGCCGAGGAACTGGTGGAGGCGGTGCGCAAGGTGGCCGGCGGCGGCCGCTACCTGAGCCGGTCCCTGGCGGAGAACATCGTCTTCGAGCGGCACGGCGACGCCGACGCCCTGCCCCACCTGATGCTGTCGGACCGCGAGCTGACGGTGTTCCGGCATCTGGCTTCCGGCCTGAACAACTCAGACATCGCCAAGCGCCTGTTCCTGAGCGTCAAGACCATCAGCACCTACAAGAGCCGCATCCTCGTCAAGATGCATTTGCGCAACCAGACGGACTTGGTCCGCTACGCGATCAGGCACCGCCTGGTCGACGACAAGGACGCTCCGGACCTCTGAGCCGCCCACCGCGACACGTAGGAAAATTCCTACGTCCGTAGGCGATTACAGCGGAAATCCGGCGTGCCGCGCTGATAGCGCGAGACCGGCCCGAAACGCATACTGGGTTCCGGACCACCCGATCTGGCGAGGCGCGGCCATGGAAACCATCTCCGTATTCCCCGAAACGGCTTTGCCGCCGCAAGCGGCGCCCGCGGGCGACTGCGCCGCATGCCCCCTGGCCCGCCTTTGCCACCCAACGGAGGACGCGCCCGTCCCGGCCTTCCGCGCGCGGCGGCGCGTCCGCCAGGGCGAGGCGATCTACCGGGCGGGCGACGCCTTGCAGAACCTCTACCGGCTGCGCTCCGGCTCCGTGAAGATCCGCCACACCAACCCCTCCGGACTGGAACAGATCACCGCCTTTCCCATCGCCGGCGCCCTGCTCGGGCTGGACGCCATCGAGACCGGCGCGCACGCGAGCGATGCCATCGCGCTGGAAGACTCGCTGGTCTGCGTGCTGCCCTACGCGGATCTCATGCGCAACTGCCACCAGGACTTCACGGCCGCCCAGCTCTTCAACAGGCTGATCGCCCACGACATCAACGAATGCCGCCACCTGCTGATGGCATTGGGATGCATGACGACCGAGGAACGCGTGGCGAATTTCCTGATGGGCATATCGCGACAGATGGCGGCCAACGGCTACTCGCCCCGCGAGTTCATCCTGAAGATGACGCGCGAAGACATCGCCAGCCACCTCGGGATGAAAGTGGAAACCGTGTGCCGCGTGCTGGCGCGCCTGCAAGCGGCGTCGCTGGTGCAGGTCCGCAGAAGGCGGCTGGAAATCCGCGACATCGACGCGCTGCGAAAAATGGGCTGCGGCTGATCCGAGACCGAGCGGACGCCCGCGACGGCCTTCATGTAGCCCCGGCCGCCGCCTTCCTCATGCCCGATTCTTGCGCGCCGCGCGGCGCGCGACGAAGTCCTGCACCGCCTGCGCATGCGCCGGGGTCTTGTGGGCCAGGGCCTGGTAGGCCGCCGACAGCTCCAGCAACGTGTCCAGGCGCGAATGCTGGCTTTCGCGCAGCAGCCGCTTGGTCAGGCGCACCGCGTCGGGCGAATTGGCGGCGATGCGGCCGGCCAGCGCATGCGCCGCCGGCAGCAATTCCGCCGCCGGCACCACGCGCGAAACCAGGCCCCATTCGGCCGCCGTGCGCGCGTCGATCGCGTCGCCGGTGAACGACATTTCGGCCGCCCGCGCCATGCCGATCAGGCGCGGCAGGAACCAGGCGCCGCCGTCGCCCGGCACGATGCCCAGCTTCACGAAGCTCTCGGCGAACGACGCTTCCTCCGCGGCGATCCGGACGTCGCACATGCAGGCCAGGTCGCAACCGGCGCCGACCGCGGGGCCGTTGACCGCGGCGATGGTGGGCACCTCCAGCGCGTGCAAGGCCAGCGGCAGGCGCTGGATGCCGTGGCGGTACTCCTGGCGCAACGCGGTGCCGCCCACTTCCGGGCCGATCTGGCGCTGCATGTCGTTGACGTTGCCGCCGGACGAGAACACGGCGCCGGACGCGGCGATGATCAGCACGCGGACGGCCGGGTCGCGTTCGATGCGCGCGAAGGCCGCGAGCAGTTCGTCGACCATCGTGCTGCCCGTCAGGGCGTTGCGGGTTTTCGGGTCGTCCAGGGTCAGGGTGACCACGCCGTTTTCGTCCTGCTCGTAACGCAATAGTTCGCTCATGCCGTACGTCGCCTCGCGGTTGGGAAAATATGCCGTCCAGGGTAGGCGGGGCGGCCGTATCGCGTCCAATACTGTTTCGGCGTCTGGCGATACCGTTGCAATATCAGCCCGAGGGCGGCCGGGGCGGTCCGCCCGCTGATACGAAAACCGTATCAAAAAGCTGGAAAAAAATATTAGACAGGTCTCACCCCCAGGGGGGATAGTCCTCCGCAACCGAGAAGACGGACGGAGACATGATCGATACCCTTGAACTGACCGCCATCCCCGCCGAAGACGAGGCGCTGCGCGCCGACATCCGCGAATTCCTGGCCGGCGCCATGGCCGGCCGGCCCGCCGACCAGCGGGCGCGTTCCTGGATGGGCTTCGACGCCGGCTTCAGCCGCGCCCTGGCCGAGCGCGGCTGGCTGGGCATGACGCTGCCGCGCGAATACGGCGGCGCCGCGCGCGGGCATTTCGCGCGCTTCGTGTTGTCGGAAGAACTGCTGTGCGCAGGCGCGCCGGTCTCGGCGCACTGGATCGCCGACCGCCAGAGCGCGCCGCTGATCCTGAAATACGGCACCGAGGAGCAGCGCCGCTTCTACCTGCCTCGCATCTGCCGCGCCGAGGCTTTTTTCTGCATCGGCATGAGCGAACCGAACTCGGGCTCCGATCTGGCCAGCATCCGCACCCGCGCCGAGCCGCGCGACGGCGGCTGGCTGCTCAACGGCAGCAAGATCTGGACCACCAATGCGCATCGCTCGCACTACATGATCGCGCTGGTGCGCACCTCGGGCACGGCGGCCGACCGGCACCAGGGCCTGTCCCAGATGATCGTCGACCTGTCCCTGCCCGGCGTAACCATCCGGCCCATCGAAGACCTGGCCGGCGACGCGCACTTCTCGGAAGTGTTCTTCGACAACGTCGAGCTCGACGCGCAGGCCCTGATCGGCAAAGAGGGCGACGGCTGGCCGCAAGTCAACGCCGAACTGGCGTTCGAGCGCAGCGGCCCCGAGCGCATTTACTCCAGCATGGCGCTGGCGCAATGCTGGCTGGAGCATTGCCGCGCCGAAGGCATCAACGACGCGCAGACCGCCGAGACGCTGGGCGAGATCCTGGGCCGGCTGGCCGCCCTGCGCGCCATGTCGCTGGCGGTGGCCGGCCAGTTGGCCCGCGGGCTCAGCCCCGCCACCGAGGCCTCGCTGGTCAAGGACGCCGGCACCGAACTCGAACAGGCCATCCCGGACCTGATCGCGCAGGCGCTGGGCCGGCATCCGGACCGCCCCGTCCCCCCCGAACTGCTGCGCACGCTGGCCTATATCGAACAGGTCGGCCCCACGTTCTCGCTGCGCGGCGGCACCCGCGAAATCCTGCGCGGCATCATCGCTCGCGGCCTCGGCCTCAGATAGGAAGGAAACATGATGGACGCCCTGTTTGGCGACACCGCCCACCGCCTGTTCGCGCAGGCCTATCCTCCCGACGCGCTGCGCGCCGTCGAACGCGGGCAGGCGCCCGCGGCCGCCTGGGAGGCCATCGAGGACTCCGGCTTCCTGGACGCGCTGCTGCCCGAGGACGCGGGCGGGGCCGGCCTGCGGCTGGCCGACATCGCGCCGCTGGCGCAGGCCGCCGGCTGGCACGCGGTGGGCGCGCCGGTCATCCAGACCCTGCTCGCGCGCGCCTGGCTGCACGCCGCCGGCCGCCGACCTCCCCCGGGCCCGATCGCCCTGGCGCCGGCGGCGGTATCCGCCGATGCCGACGGCGTCCAGGCCCTTGCGGTGGGCGCGGCCCGCGCCGCCGATTGGGTGCTCGCCGCCGCGCCGGGCGGTGTCCGCCTGCTGGCCATGGCGGACGCTCAGGCCGCGCCTTCGGGGGGACATGGCAGCCTCGACGCCGACCTGCGCTGGCCCGCCGCCGCGGTGGCGTCCGCGCCGACGGCCGAGGCGGCCGGAGCCGATCTGGCCGACCTCGCCGCCGTGGCCTACGCCGGCCTCATCGCCGGCGCGCTGGAGCGCATCCTGTCGATGACCGTCGAGTACACCAACCAGCGCACGCAATTCGGCAAGCCCATCGGGCGCTTCCAGGCGGTGCAGCAGCAGATCAGCGTCCTGGCCGAACTGGTCTGGACGGTGCGCGCCGCCGCCCAGCTGGCGTTCCAGAGCGCTAGCTGGATGCCGCAGCCGCTGCTGGCCGCGCTGGGCAAGGCCCGCGCCAGCTCGGCCGTGGCGCGCGCCGCCGACATCGCCCACGCGATGCATGGCGCCATCGGCGTCACCGCCGAATGCGACCTGCAATGCCATACGCGCCGGCTGCGCGAGTGGCGCCGGTTGGGTGGCGGCGAACCGCAGTGGAACGCCCGCATCGGCGCGCACGCGCTGGCCGCCGGCGACCTCTCCGCGCTCGATTACTTGCGGACCCACCTCTACGCGGTGGTCGAATGACGGTGCCCGACGCCTCCTCCTCCCTGCCGCTGGCCGGCGTGCGCGTGCTGGACCTGAGCCGCGTGCTGGCAGGCCCCTGGTGCACCCAGACGCTGGCCGACCTGGGCGCCGACGTCTGGAAGATCGAAGCGCCGGGCCAAGGCGACGACACCCGCGGCTGGACGCCGCCCGATGTGGACGGCGAATCCACCTATTTCATGTGCACCAACCGCAGCAAGCGTTCGCTGGCGATCGACCTGCGCCACCCCGAGGGCCGCGCGCTGGCGCGCCGCCTGGCGCTGCAGGCCGACGTGCTGGTGGAGAACTATCGCCTGGGCGCGCTGGCCAGGTTCGGACTCGACTACGACACGCTCTCGCAGGCGCACCCCGGCCTGATCTATTGCTCGATTTCCGGCTACGGCCGCACCGGCCCGCGCGCCGCCGAGCCCGGCTACGACTTCGTCATCCAGGCCGAGAGCGGCCTGATGTCGATCACCGGCGAACCCGAAGGCGCGCCGATGAAGCTGGGCGTGGCCATCACCGACCTGGTCACCGGCATGAACGCCACGCAGGCCGTGCTCGCGGCCCTGCTGGCGCGCCAGAAAACCGGTAAGGGGCAGTTGATCGACCTGGCGCTGCTCGACAGCGCCGTCAACGTGCTGGCCAATGTCGGCGCGGGCTACCTGGCGGCCGGGCAGGTGCCGCAGCGGCTCGGCAACGGGCACCCCACCGTGGTGCCCTACCAGATCTTCGCCACCGCCGACGGCGCGTTCGCGCTGGGCGTGGGCAACGACGCCCAGTTCGCCGCGCTCTGCGCCGCGCTGGGCCGGCCGGAATGGGCCGAGGACGAGCGCTACCGCAAGAACCGCTCCCGCGCGCTGAACCGCGGCTCGCTGGTGCCGGCGCTGCAGCAGATCTTCATGACGCAGTCCAGCGAGCACTGGCTGGCGCGCATCCGCGCCGCCGGCATCCCGGCCGGCCCGGTGCGCACGGTTCCCCAGGCGCTGGACGCGCCCGAGATCGCCGCGCGCGGCCTGCTGGCCGACACTCCCGACGCCCGCCACGGAAGCTTGCGGCTGATGCGTTCGCCCCTGCACCTGCGCGGCACGCCGCCGCGCGAGCCGGCGGCCCCGCCGCGCCTGGGCGAACACACCGACGAGGTGCTGGCGCAGGCGCTGGGCGCCAGCGCCGCCGACATCCAGGCCTGGCGCCATGCCGGCGCCGTCGCCTGAGCCACCGCCATGAACCAGGCCGTGATCCTCGATACGCATGGCGGCCCGGACGTGCTGCGGGTGGCCGACAGCCGCTTGCCCGGGCCGGCCGCGGGCGAGGTCACCGTGGCCCACCGCGCCGTGGGCATCAACCGTATCGACCTGCACTATCGCAGCGGCGTGTATCCGCATGCCCTGCCCCACGGCCTGGGCTTCGAGGGCGCGGGCGTGATCGAGGCCGTGGGCGAGGGCGTGCGGGGGCTGAGGCCGGGCGACCGCGTGGCCTACGCCACCGGCCCGCTGGGGGCCTACGCCCAGGCCCGCAACCTGCCCGCGAGCCACCTCATCAAGCTGCCGCCCGACATCGGCTTCGACGCGGCCATGGCCTTTCTGTACAAAGGCCTGACCGTGCAATACCTGTTCCGCCAGGCCTATCGCCCGCAGGCCGGTGAAACCGTGCTGTTCCACGGCGCCGCCAGCGGCGTCGGGCTGATCGCCTGCCAATGGGCGCGGTTGCTCGGCGTGCAGCTGATCGGCACCGTCGGCGACAGCGCGGGCGCGGCGCTGGCGCGCGAGCACGGCGCCTGGCGCACCGTCGACACGCGCCACGAAGACGTGGCCGCCCGGGTGGTCGCCCTGACCGGCGGCGCCGGCGTGGCCGCCGTCTACGACGGCGCGGGCCGCGACACCTGGCAGGCGTCGCTGGACAGTCTGCGGCCGCGCGGGCTGCTGATCAGCTTCGACGAGGCGACGGGTCCGGTGACCGACGTGGCGCTGTCGGCCCTGCAGAAGAAGTCGCTGTACCTGACGCGCACCAGCCTGGCCGCCTATCTGAATACCCCGACACGGCTGCTGGCGGCCGCGTCGGAACTCTTCGGCCACGTGCGCGCCAAGGCGCTGCGCGCGCACATCCCGCGCCACTATCCGCTTGCGCAGGCGGCCCGCGCCCATGCCGCGCTCGAAAAGCGCAGCATCGCGGCCGCCGTCCTCATCCCCAGCTAGGGCCTGTTAACACTAAACCCGGAGCCCCTCATGTCGAACGCCGTACGCATCACCGCCCTGCACACCCGGCTCGCCAGGATTCCCCTGCCCCGCCCGCTCAAGACCTCGATCCACGAAATCGCCGACGTCTGCTGCCTGCTGGTTTCGCTCGAAACCGACGCCGGCGTCACCGGCGAAGGCTATGGCTTCTGCTTCAATCCGCAGCGGCTGGAGGCCATCGCGCAGTTCACGCGGTCGCTCGCCCCGCTGGTGGTCGGGCGCGATCCGCACGATGTGGAGGCCCTCTGGAGCGACTTCCTGCGCAGTTGCAATTTCTACGGCCAGAGCGGAGTCTCGATCCTGGCCTACAACCCCATCGACGTGGCCTGCTGGGACATCGTCGGCAAACTGGCGGGGCGGCCGCTGTACAAACTTTTCGGCGCGCACCGCGAACGCGTGCCGGTCTACGCCAGCGCCGGCCTGTGGCTGTCCTCCAGCGTCGATGAATTGCGCGAAGAGGCGCGCGGCTTCCTAGACCAGGGATTCAAGGCGATGAAGATGCGCCTGGGTTCGCCCGACTGGCGCGCGGACGTGGCCCGCGCGGAAGCCGTGCGCGACGTCATCGGCGACCAGATCACCCTGATGGCCGACGCCAACCAGGGCCTGGACCTGAAGCGCGCCCTGCAACTGGGCCGCGAGCTCGCCCGCTTCGACCTCGCCTGGTTCGAGGAGCCGGTGCCCACCTGGGACGACGACAGCGCCGCCGAAATCGTGCGCCGCCTGCCCATGCCCATCGCCAGCGGCGAAACCGAATACACGCGCTACGGCCTGCGCCGGATGGCGCGCGAACGCGCCGCCAGCGTATTCATGCCCGACCTGCAGCGCATGGGCGGCTATACCGAAATGCTCAAGGCGGTTCGCTATCTGGCCGCGCACGACCTGCCGGTGGCGCCCCACATTTTCACCGAACACAGCCTGCACATCGTGGCCTCGGCCGGCAACGCTACCTGGGGCGAACACATGCCCTGGTTCGAGCCGCTGTTCCATGAACGCATGGAGATCGGGGCCGACGGCTGCATCGCGGTGCCCGACCGGCCCGGCGCGGGCTTCACGTTCGACTGGAACCGCATCGACGCCTATCTGATTTCCCCACGCACCGCCGGCGGCTAGGCGTGGGCGGCGGGCCCGCTCGGGTCCGCCGCGACATTGCCGTCGTACTCCACTCGTTCGAAGTGGATAGCACAAACGGAGACATCATGAACCCCATCAAGACCCTCGCAGCGCCCCTTCTTTGCCTGAGCACCCTGACGGCCGCCATGCTGCCCGCCCACGCCGCCGAGGCGCAGGGAGAGCCGATCCGCATCGGCTGGCTTTCCTCGCTGACCGGGCCGCTGTCCTCGGCCGCCATCGCCGAGAACCAGGGCGTGCAGTTCGCCGTGGAGGAGATCAACAAGGCCGGCGGCATCAACGGCCGCAAGCTGGAACTGATCACGCGCGATACCGCCGGCGACCCGACCAAGGCGGTCAACTTCGCCAAGCAGCTCGCCTACGACGACAAGGTTTCCTACGTGATCGGCCCGGTCAACTCGGGCGAATCGCTCGCCACGGTGCCCATCCTGGCCAAGGCCGGCGTGCCCAACCTGATCATCGGCACGGTGGACGAGCTGACCAACCCGAAGAAATATCCCTTGGCCTTCCGCGTCATCAACACGAACGAGCAGTGGATCACGTCGGCCAACAAGTACGCCCTGGAAACGCTCAAACGCAGGAAGGTGGCCGTGCTGGGCGACACCACCGGCTACGGCGCGTCCTCGGCCAAGCGCGCCGCCGCGCTGCTGGAGCAGGCCGGCGTCAAGCCCGTGTATTCGGTGCTCATCGATCCGAACAAGACCAGCGTCACCGATGAAATCGAGAAAGCGCGCGCCGCCGGCGCCGACGTGATCATGCCCTGGTCGGCCGCCACCGGCCTGCTGGCCCGCATCCTGAACGCCCGCGGCGACCTGCAATGGGACGTGCCGGTGGTCGGCCATCCCGCGCTCATGGGCCTGCCCATCCGCAACCTGCTGAACAAGCCTTCGTACTGGGACAACACCTACGCGGCGGGCTACGCCAGCACCACCTACGACGCCGGCGGCAAGCTGCCCGAACGCACCCAGGCGCTGATGACGGCCATCCAGCCCAAGCTGGGCGGCAAGATCGACTTCACGTTCTGGTGGGTGGCGCTGGGCTACGACACGGTCAAGGTCATCGAGCACGCCGTCAAGCAGACCGGCGGCACCGACGCGCAGGCCTTCCGCAAGGCGCTGGAAAGCACCCGCGGCATGCCGGGCGTGTACGCGGACTACACCTGGACCGCCGACGACCACAACGGCTTTCCGGATTCCGGCATGGTGGTGAACCGCGCCAACACCTTCAAGGACGGAAGCTTCGAGCTCGCCGGCAAGTAAGGCCGCACCGGCCAGAGGAGACCTTCCCATGTTGACCGTCCTCGTGACCGGCCTGGCGATCGGCGCGCTCTACGCCGCCGCCGCGCTGGCCTACAACGTGATGTATTCCACCTCGCAGGTGCTCAGCATCACCACCGGCCACCTGTTCATGCTCAGCAGCGTCGCCGGCGCCTGGTTGATCGGCGACCTGGGCCTGCCCTGGCCCGTCGGGCTGGTCGGCGCCGTGGCCGCCTCCGTGGTGTTCGGCCTGGTGACCGAGGCCGTGGCGATCCGCCGCATCCTCGCGCGCTCGGACGAGCACCTGTGGCTGCTCAGCACCCTGGCGCTCGCCACCATCGTGCAGCAGTCGGTGGGGCTGTGGTGGGGCACCGAGCCGCGCGCCTTCCCGCGCCTGATCCCCCAGGAGTTCACCGCGGGCATCTGGGACCAGAAATACTGGCTGCCTATCGCGTGCGTGGCGCTGCTGGCCCTGGGGCTGGACGTGTTCTACCGCCGCACGCTGTTCGGCAAGGTGTTCCTCGCCGTGGCGGAGGATGCCTACGCGGCGCGCGCGCGCGGTATCTCGACGGAGCGGGTGCGCGCCTTCTCGTACGGCCTGGCCGGCCTGCTCGGCGGCCTGGTGGGCTTCGCGGCCGGCCAGCTGACCTTCGCCTTCTTCGCGCTGGGGCTTACGCTGACCCTGTACGGATTCATCGCGCTGGCGGCGGGCGGGCTGGGCAGCAACGCGGGGGCCATCGTGGGCGGCCTCACGCTGGGCCTGCTCAGCACCTTCGCCACGTATTTCTTCGGCGGGGAGTACCAGCAGACCATCGCGGTCGGCCTGCTGATGATCTTCCTCCTGATCAAGCCCGCGGGCTTGTTCGGCAACAAGCAGGTGCGCCAAGTATGAACACCCGACAAAAATTCCACTGGCCCCTGGCCATCGGCGTCGCAGCGCTGGCGGTGCTGCCCTTCTGGGCCGGCAATCCCTACCAGCTGCACGTCGCCACCCTGATCGGCACCTACTGGATCCTGATCGCCAGCCTCAACCTGGTGGTGGGATACACCGGGCTGCTGTCCATCGGACACGTCGGGCTGCTGGCCATCGGCGCGTACACCTTCGCCATTCTGACCGGCCATTACGAGACGAGCCCCTGGACCGCGCTGTTGGCCTCGGCCGCGCTATGCGGGGTCTGCGGCTTCCTGCTGGGCCTGCCGTCCCTGCGGCTGCCGGGGTTCTATTTCGCCATGGCGACCATGGCCTTCGCGATGATGGTGACCGAGTTCTCGCTGGCGCGGGACGATCTCACCGGCGGCGGCGCGGGCCTGAGCGTCGCCTCGTTCGACGCGCCGTTCGACAGCCCCGCCGGCCTGTACTGGCTGGTGGCGGCGGTGGCCGGGATCGTCAGCTGGCTGGTATGGAACCTGGCCCGCTACTCCTGGGGCCGGGCCATGATCGCGCTGCGCGACAGCACGGTGACGGCCGCGGCGGTGGGTATCCCGGTGTTCCGCGTCAAGCTGGCGGTATTCACCTTCAGCGGCGTGACGGCGGGCATCGCGGGCGCGCTGTTCGCCTCGCTGCAGAGCTACATCACGCCCGAAACCTTCGTGTTCGAGCTGAGCCTGTTCTTCTTCGTGTGCATCGTGATCGGCGGGCGCGGCGTCATCATGGGGCCCTTCGTGGGCACCATCGTGCTGGCCGCCCTGCCCGAACTGGTCGCGCCGCTGGCGCGCTGGGGGCAGCTGTTCTACGGCATCCTGCTCCTGCTCGTCGTGCTGCTCGTGCCCGAGGGCATCGGCAGCATCGTGCGCGTGCTGCGCGACAAGTTCGCGCCGCGCAAGCCCGAGAAGCACGTGGTCGCGCCCGACCTGCCGCGCCTGGCGGCGGCCATCCGCGGAGGGCGCCCGTCATGAGCCAGCTCAGCGCCAATGGCGTCACCAAGCGGTTCGGCGGCATCACCGCGGTCGACAGCGTGAGCCTGACGCTCGCCGAAGGCGAAATCCACGGCCTGATCGGCCCCAACGGCAGCGGCAAGACCACCCTGCTGAACCTGCTGTCCGGCTACTACCCCATCGACGGCGGCACCCTGGCGCTCGACGACGCGCCCCTCACCCTGGCCTCGGTGCAGCAGCGCGCGCTGCGCGGCATCGCCCGCACCTTCCAGAAGCCGCGCCTGCTGGGTTCCCTGAGCGCCTGGCAGAACGTCATGCTGGGCAGCTGGATGCACAGCGACGCGCGCTTCGTGCGCACCGCGCTGTCGCTGCCCGCCATGCGCCGGCGCGAGCGCGAGGCGCGCGAGCTGGCCTACGAGATGCTGTGCGGCGTGGGCCTGGAGAAAGTGGCCGAACGGCCCGCCAGCATGCTCGACCACGCCGAGCAGCGTTTCCTGGAAATCGCCCGCGGCCTGGCCATGCGCCCGCGCTTCATCCTGCTGGACGAGCCGGCCGGCGGACTGACCGAGCACGAGATCGAGCAGTTGGCCCTGATCGTGGACACCGTGCGCGGGGCCGGCGTGGGGGTGCTGATCGTGGAACACCACACGGATTTCGTCTTCCGGCTGTGCGACCGCGTCACCACCCTCAACCTGGGCCGCATGATCGCCCAGGGCTCGCCGCAGGACGTGCGCAACAACGCCGAAGTGATTCGGGTCTATCTGGGAGCCTGACCATGCAGAACCATCAACGCGCGCATAGCTCGGCCCCCGTGCTGCTGGATGTGCAGGGGCTGCAGGTGGCCTACGGCAAGGCGCAGGTCGTGCACGGCGTGGACCTGCGCGTGCACCAGGGCGAGTTCGTGGTCATGCTGGGCCGCAATGGCGCCGGCAAGACCTCGATGCTGCACGCGCTGGCCGGCCTGATCCCGAAGCGCGCCGGCCGGGTGGCGTTCAAGGGCAACGACATCAGCAACGCCGACGCGCGCACTACGGTGCGGGCCGGCATCAACGTCGTGCTGGAGGGACACCGCGTCTTCACCGGCCTGACCGTGGAAGACAACCTGCTGCTGGGCACCTATGCCACTCACCGCCACGGCGACCGCGCGCGCCTGCCGCGCATCTATGAACTGTTCCCGGAACTGGCCGAGAAGCGCATGCAGCCGGCCTCGCGACTGAGCGGCGGGCAACAACAGATATTGGCCGTGGCGCAGGGAGTGATCGCCGAGCCCGCGCTGCTGATCCTCGACGAGCCGTCCGGCGGCCTGGCGCCCATGGTCGTGGACCGCATCCTCACGGTGGCCAAGGACCTCACCCGTACCGGCATGGCCGTGCTGCTGGTCGAGCAGCTGGTCAAGGAGGCCATGCGCTTCGCCGACTACTGCTACCTGGTCGAGACCGGCCACATCGGCGGCCAGGGCACGCCCGCCGAAGTGCAGGCCGGCGAACTGATCCAGCGCATCTACCTGGGCGGCCAGGCCACGCCTTCCTCCCATCCCGCAGGAGACGCATCATGAAGATCCTCGCCATCGAACCCATCGTCGTCTCGATTCCGTACCGCCACGACGGGCCGCCCACCGGCTTCGGCGGCACGGTGTGGTCGCAGCTCAACTATCTGCTGGTGAAGGTCAGCACCGACGACGGGCTGATCGGCTGGGGCGAGGCGTTCGGCTACAACGCCATTCCCGCCACGCTGGCCGCGCTGGAAAAAATCGTTGCGCCGCTGGCGATCGGCCGCGACGCCGGCGACATCGCGCAACTCATGGAGGACCTGAAGCGGCCGCTGCACATCTTCGGCCGCAACGGCCCGGTGATGTACGCGCTGTCGGGGCTGGACATCGCCCTGTGGGACCTGGCGGGCAAACGCGCGGGCATGCCCGTGTGCCGGCTGCTGGGCGCGGGGTCGCGCCGTTCGGTCACGGCCTACACCAGCCTGATGCGGCTGCATGAGCCCGCCACCGTGGCCACCGCGTGCGAACGCGCGCTGGAACGCGGTTTCCGCAGGCTGAAGCTGCACGAAGTCACCGTGCCCGCGGTGGCCGCGGCGCGCCAGGCGCTGGGCGCGGACGTCGACCTGATGCTCGACGTCAATTGCGCGTGGCCCGCCGACGAGGCGCTGCGCATGGCGCACCAGCTGGAACCCTATGGGCTCAAGTGGCTGGAAGAGCCGGTCTGGCCGCCCGAGGACGTCGCGGGGCTGGCGCGCCTGCGACGCGAGGCGCGCATTCCGCTAGCCGCGGGCGAGAACGTCGGCAACGCCTGGGCCTTCCAGCCGCTCGCGGACTCGGGCGCGCTGGATTATTTCCAGCCCAGCATCACCAAGGTGGGCGGCATCAGCGAATTCCGCGCCGTGGCCGAAATGGCCCGCTCGCACGGCCGGGCGGTGGCGCCGCATTCGCCCTACTTCGGCCCGGGGCTGCTGGCCACGCTGCAGATGGCCGCGGTGTATCCCCACATCGGCGGCATCGAGATATTCGGCGTGCAGCTCGAATCGGGGCTGTTCGGCGAGGCCGGCCTGCCCGGTCCGGACGGCGAAGTGGCGATTCCCCAGGGCCCCGGCCTGGGCTGCGATCCCGACCCCGAGGTGATTGCGCGCTACCGCAAGGCCTGACGGCGCGGGCCCCGGAACGCGCCCAGGGCCCTAGGCCTTGAATACCTGCGCCGCCACGTCCAGGAAGTTGCGCACGGCGGCGCTCTCGGCGGACGGCTTCCACGCCAGCGACAGGCCGATCGACGCGCTGGCGGGGAAGTCCGTAAGTTTTTTGTAGATGACGTGGCGGCTGCTGAAGCGCCGCGAGACCGACGGCACCAGGGCGATGCCGAAACCCGCCTCGACCAGGCTCAGCACGGTCTGCACCTGGATCGCCTCCTGCGTCACGCGCGGCATGAAGCCCCGCAGCTGGCAGGCGTGGATGGCGGCGGTGCGCAGCCCGGGAGCGTCCACGCCGGAGTACAGGATGAAGCCCTCGTCGGACAGGTCCTTGAGCCTGATCGTCGCGCGCTGCGCGAGGGGATTGCTCTTGGGCACCGCCAGCACGAAGGTCTCGGTGAGGAGCGTGGCCAGGCGCGTGTTCTGGCCGATCGCCACCGGCACGCGAACCACGCCGATGTCCATCACGCCTTCCTCGATGCTTTGCATGACGCTGATCGAGATCGCTTCGCGCAGTTCCAGCTCCACGCGCGGGTACAGCGCGCGAAAGCGCGGCAACAAACGCGGCAGCACCTCGTGCGTGGCCGAGCCCACGAAGCCGATGCGCAAGGTGCCCAGGTCGCCGGTGGAGGCTGCGCGCGCGGCCTGGCGGAACTGCGCCGCGTGGAACAGCGCGCGCCGCGCCTCGGCCAGCGCGGCCTCGCCGCTTTCGGTGAGCTTGACGCCGTCCTTGCCGCGCGAAAACAGGGTGACTCCCACCTCGGCCTCCAGCTTGCGTATCGAGACGGACAAGGGCGGCTGCGCCATGTGCAGCTTTTCGGCCGCGCGGCGGAAATTGAGCGTTTCCGCCAGCGTCAGAAACTGCTGAAAGTGCTTGAAGTCCATGTTCCCCTCCGACTTTCCTGATATCAGGATCGTATCGGCCTTTCAGAAAATAATATTCGAACGGCTTTTTTTATCAGCCTTATTCTGCCTCATCGGCGACGCTGCGTCGCCATGAAAAGCGGCCGCGCCAACAAACCCGAGGACCGGGGCGCAATCTCCTGCCGGCACGAAGCCGCCGCCAACATGGCCGAGGCCCGAGGCAGGCTGACGGGGCGCGCGGGCCGGCCGGACCCGTTGGCGGCGAAGATACGAAATAGACCGCCCCGCTTGCGGCAATGCCGTCGACAGGCTTAGGATGGAGTCAGGCCGCCCCGCCGCGCATCCCCAGGGCTCGCGCCGGGGCGCCGGACCGGGGTTCGACTTCACCAGCGATTCGGGAGCACATCGTGAAGACAGTTGCTGAGCTTCTCAGGGAAAAGGCCAACCATTCCGTCGTGACGGTTTCACCGGACTCGTCGGTCTTCGATGCCATCAAGACCATGGCGGAACGCGGCATCGGCGCCGTGGTGGTGGTCCAGGGCGACGCCGTGCTGGGCATGCTGACCGAGCGCGACTACGCCCGCAAGATCGTCCTGCAGGACCGCTCATCGCGAACCACGAAGGTCCGGGACATCATGACCGATTCGGTGTATTACGTCAGCCGCACGGACACCCGCGAGCACTGCATGGCGATGATGACCGAACGGCATTTCCGTCATCTGCCCGTCATCGAGGACGGCAAGCTGATCGGCCTGCTGTCCATCGGCGACCTGGTCAAGGACGTCATGAGCGAACAGAAGTTCATCATCCACGAACTCGAACGCTACATCACCGGCGAACGCGGCTGACGCGATCGGCGCGCCGCGGGCGCGCCGGCCCCTGGCCCTTGCGGGCGGTCGCGTCCGCGGGCGCCGGCCCTAGCCCGCCGCGAGCGTCCTGAACGCCGGCACGATCAGCCCCAGCCCGGCGGCCAGCAGCAGCACGAACACCATGCGCTTGACGGTCTTCATCGACCCGGCGGTGGCATAGCGGCGCGCAACCCAGGTCACCCCGATCACGATGGGCAGCGCCAGCACGCTCAGCCAGAACGACGACGCCATGAACTCGCCCTGCCCCGTCACCAGGGTCAAGCGCACCACCGCGTTGAGCGAAAACAGGATCAGCAGGCTGTTGCGGATCGCGGCCAGCGGCAGGGGTTGGCGGTACAGGTGATAGACCATGGGCGGGCCGGCGCTGGAAAACAGGCCACCCAGCACGCCCGATACGGCGCCGAAGAACAGGAATGACTTGCGCGACGACACGCGCGCCAGGGGCTGCGCGCGGGCCACCAGCAGCACGGCGCAGGCCAGGATGGTGACGCCCAGCAGCAGTTGCAGCAGCACGGCCATCGATCCGCTGATCCAGGCCAGCGCGGCCACGCCCACCGCCACGCCCGCCAGGCTGCTGATCATGGCGGGCCGGATCAGCGACCAGTTCACCTGCGGCTTGGCGCGAGCCAGCGTCACGGCGGCGTTCACCAGCGACAGCACGCTGACCACATTGGCCACCTCGGACACGGACGCCAGCTGGAAGACGCCCGACAGGCCCAGCAGCACCAGGCCGAACGCGAAGCCCGTCATCGTCTGCGCATAGGTGGCGAGCGCCACGCAGGCGAGGAACAGCAAATGTTGGGAAATACTCATGCTTAAGGGAAGAGCCTGGCCTGCCTCGGCTCTGCCCGGCGTCGCGCATGGGCGCGGCATGGGAGCGGATCGACGGGGGGAACGGCGTGCTGAAGGGGCTGCTGGGTCTGCTTTTTCTCGGTGGCGATGATAGCACCGGCCCGCCGGCGCCCGGCCTCCGGGGGGTAGCCACACACTCTGTCACAAATGGATGCGCTCTGCACCCCGTCCCCTCCGGCGTCCCGCTATCCTTGCCGCCCTGCCACCCGCTGCGCTCCGCCCCGCGCCAATGACGCCCCGACAGACCACGATCAATACGGTGACCCTGACCTGCTCCACCTGCGGCAGCGCCCAGTTCACCAAGCTGGACACCAACGAGTACCGGTGCAGCCATTGCCACGCCGTAACGCTGGTCGAAGACAACGTCGCCCAGCGCCTGGAGAAGATCCTGCGCGGCATGCAGGCGCCGCCGCCGTCGCGGCCCGGCCCCGGCGCCCTGGCGGCGATCGCCGTCACCGTCGCGGCGGCCATCGCGATCCCGGTGGCGATCTCGCTCCTGGGCTCCGGCTCGGACACGCGCAGCGTGCCGCGCCAGCCGCCGCCCCCGTCCATCGACGCCACGCTGGTCAAGCTGACCGACGTACAGGAGGTCGAGACGCGGGGCCGCCGCCAGCTCGTCATGATCGTGCGCAACGACACCGGCAGGAAGATCGAGATGCCGCGGGTCACGGCGTCGTTTTTCCAGGGCGAGCTGTCGCTGTCGTCCACCTCGGGCTCCGCCTCGGCGCGCTCGCTGCAGCCGGGGGAGTACGCGCCCATGACGGTGTCGGCGCCGGACAAGGCCTACACCCGCTATACGCTGCAAGTCGCCGCGCCCGCCCTCGCCCGCGGCCAGAACAACGACGTCGCCGCCAGCAAGGTCCAGTTGGTGCGCAACGACGGCAATTACCGCCTCGTCGGCCTGCTGAAAAACAACGGGGCCCAGGCCGCCAACAGCAGCCAGGTCACGGTCATGCTGTACGGCGACGACGGCAGGCTGATCGGCATGGGCAACGGCTACGGCGCCGCCAGCCCGCTCGCGCCCGGCGCGCTGACCGCCTTCGACGTGCGCTGCGAAATGCTGACCGACGGCCAGGTCGCCTCCTACGACTACATGGTGCAAAGTGAACGCTAGCCATTCCGACTCCAAGGGCCTGTCCCGGCCGGCCGCCGCCGGACTGGCGCTGATCCTGCTGGCCGCCGGCGGCTACGCGCTGTGGAAATACACCAGCGTGCTGCCCTGGAGCGCGCGCCCCGCCACCCCGCCCGCGCCGGCGTCCGCGCCCGCTCCGGCCCGCGAAGACGCCCCCCCGAGCCGCATCGTGCGCGTCAGCCCCGCCAACCCGCGGGTGATCGACCACGTGCGCCTGAGCACCGAAGAACTGCTGGATCCGGATTTCGCCCTGTTCGATCCGGCCGCCCTCAAGCTGTCGCCGCCGCGCCGGCTGCTCGACGAGATCGAACGCCCGGTCCTGTACGCGGAGGTGGTGAATACCAGCGATGCCTACGTCGCCCTGGCGCCCAAGGCGACGATCACGGTGTTCGACGGCTCGCGCGCGCTGAGCCTGCGGCAGGACTGGAGCCTGCCCGCCCGCCTCTACCCGGGCGAGCGGGTGCCGGTGGCGCTGGTCGGCCGCGTCGAACGCTACACCGAGGTCAAGACCGACTGGCTGCCCGCCAAGCGCGCCGCCCTGCCCGGCCCGCGCCCCAAGCTGGCCGTCTCGGTGGAGAACACCGAGGCGCAGGTCGGCACGGGCACGCTGAACTTCAGCTACCGCTTCCGTTACAAGTACGTGACCGTGCACGGACGGGCGCGCAACGAGAGCGCGTCCGAGGTCGAGAACGTCAAGGTCTGGGTGAGCCTGTACGACGCCCAGGACAAGCTGTCCGGCGCCACCTTCCGGGAACTGCGGCTGCCCAAGCTCAAGCCCGGCGAGAGCGCCCCGTTCCAGGTCGACGTGAAGCAGTACGGCGGCAATTTCGCCCGGGTGGAAATCGTTTACGACGCCGACGCGCGCTAACGGCGCCGCCCGCGCCCGCCGCCGGCGCGTCGCCCTTAAGCAACAGCTATGAAGCCAAGTCTTATATAAGATATAAGACATTTGCTTGCGTCCCCCTGTTCCCTCTACAATCCCCGCCAACAACCCTTCTTCCAACCCGACTTTGAGCAGGCCTCACATGCTGGATAACTACCGCCAACACGTCGCCGAACGCGCGGCCCTGGGGATCCCCCCGCTGCCCCTTACGGCCAAACAAACCGCTGAACTGATCGAACTGCTGAAGAACCCGCCCGCTGGCGAAGAGCAGAACCTGGTCGAGCTGCTGACCCATCGCGTGCCGGCCGGCGTGGACGATGCCGCCAAGGTCAAGGCCTCCTATCTGGCCGCCGTGGCGCTGGGCAAGGAAGCTTGTGCGCTGATCAGCCGTGCCAAGGCGACGGAACTGCTGGGCACCATGCTCGGCGGCTACAACATTGGCCCGCTGGTCGAACTGCTGGACGACGCGGAAATCGGCACCATCGCCGCCGATGCGCTGAAGAAGACCCTGCTGATGTTCGACGCCTTCCACGACGTGAAGGAAAAGGCGGACCGCGGCAACGCCAACGCCAAGTCCGTGATGCAGAGCTGGGCCGACGCCGAATGGTTCACCAGCCGCCCGGAACTGCCGGAAAGCCTGACCATCACCGTCTTCAAGGTGCCTGGCGAAACCAACACCGACGACCTGTCGCCGGCGCCCGACGCCACGACCCGTCCCGACATCCCCATGCACGCCCTGGCGATGCTGAAGAACAAGCGTGACGGCGCGGCCTTCGAACCGGAAGAAGACGGCAAGCGCGGCCCGGTCAAGTTCATCGAATCGCTGAAGGACAAGGGCCACCTGGTCGCCTACGTGGGCGACGTGGTCGGCACCGGCTCCTCGCGCAAATCGGCCACCAACTCGGTGCTGTGGTTCACCGGCGAAGACATCCCCTTCGTGCCGAACAAGCGTTTCGGCGGCGTGTGCCTGGGCAACAAGATCGCCCCGATCTTCTACAACACGATGGAAGACGCCGGCGCCCTGCCGATCGAACTCGACGTCTCCAAGATGGAGATGGGCGACGTGGTCGAACTGCGCCCCTATGAAGGCAAAGCCATCAAGAACGGCGAAGTCATCGCCGAATTCGAAGTGAAGTCCGACGTGCTGTTCGACGAAGTGCGCGCCGGCGGCCGCATTCCGCTGATCATCGGCCGCGGCCTGACGGCCAAGGCGCGCGAAGCGCTGGGCCTGGCCCCGTCGACGCTGTTCCGCCTGCCGAAGGATCCGGCCGACACGGGCAAGGGCTACACCCTGGCCCAGAAGATGGTCGGCCGCGCCTGCGGCCTGCCGGAAGGCCGCGGCATCCGCCCGGGCACCTACTGCGAACCGAAGATGACCTCGGTGGGCAGCCAGGACACCACCGGCCCCATGACCCGCGACGAGCTGAAGGACCTGGCCTGCCTGGGCTTCTCGGCCGACCTGGTGATGCAGTCGTTCTGCCACACCGCCGCCTATCCCAAGCCCGTGGACGTGAAGACGCACCACACGCTGCCGGAATTCATCAGCACCCGCGGCGGCGTTTCGCTGCGCCCGGGCGACGGCGTGATCCACTCGTGGCTGAACCGCATGCTGCTGCCCGACACCGTCGGCACCGGCGGCGACTCGCACACCCGCTTCCCCATCGGCATCTCGTTCCCGGCCGGCTCGGGCCTGGTCGCCTTCGCCGCCGCCACGGGCGTGATGCCCCTGGACATGCCGGAATCGGTGCTGGTCCGCTTCAAGGGCAAGCTGCAGCCCGGCGTCACCCTGCGCGACCTGGTCAACGCCATCCCGCTGTACGCCATCAAGCAAGGCCTGCTGACGGTCGCCAAGCAAGGCAAGAAGAACATCTTCTCCGGCCGCATCCTGGAAATCGAAGGCCTGCCCGACCTGAAGGTCGAACAAGCCTTCGAACTGTCGGACGCTTCCGCCGAACGTTCGGCCGCCGGCTGCTCGGTGCGCCTGAACAAGGAACCGATCATCGAGTACATCAACAGCAACATCGTGATGCTGAAGTGGATGATCGCCAACGGCTATGAAGACGAGCGCACGCTGGGCCGCCGCATCAAGGCGATGGAAGCCTGGCTGGCCGATCCCAAGCTGCTGGAGCCGGACGCCGACGCCGAATACGCCGCCGTCATCGAAATCGACCTGGCCGACGTGCACGAGCCCATCGTGGCCTGCCCGAACGACCCGGACGACGTGAAGACGCTGTCGGAAGTCGCCGGCGCCAAGATCGACGAAGTGTTCATCGGCAGCTGCATGACCAATATCGGCCACTTCCGCGCGGCGTCCAAGCTGCTCGAAGGCAAGCGCGACATCCCGGTCAAGCTGTGGGTCGCCCCGCCGACCAAGATGGACGCCACGCAGCTGACCGAGGAAGGCCATTACGGCGTGTTCGGCACCGCCGGCGCCCGCACGGAAATGCCGGGTTGCTCGCTGTGCATGGGCAACCAGGCGCAAGTCCGCGAAGGCGCGACCGTCATGTCGACCAGCACCCGCAACTTCCCGAACCGCCTGGGCAAGAACACCAACGTGTACCTGGGTTCGGCCGAACTGGCCGCCATCTGCTCGAAGCTGGGCCGCATCCCGACCAAGGACGAGTACATGGCCGACATGGGCGTCATCAACAAGAGCGGCGACCAGATCTACCAGTACCTGAACTTCGACAAGATCGCCGACTACAAGGACGTGGCCGACGTCATCGAAGTCTAAGCGGCCCGCGGGCTCAGCCCGCGCCCGCCAGGCACAGGCCTGCAAGACAGCCCCGGATCGCTCCGGGGCTGTTTTTTTTGCGCCGCGGACGGGCGCCGCCATGCCCTGCGCAGCGAAAATCGATACGTTTCAATACAATCGCGGTAACCATTGACACAAATCAGCGCCGCCGGGGAAGCCCCGGCCCTCGCGTCCAGGAGGAAGCCTCGCCAATGACCCGGCTCATGTTGCCGCCGCTGCTGCTGGCGCTCGCCGGTTGCGCCACCGCGCCGCCGTCCAATCCCGAGAACATCTGCGCCATCTTTCGGGAAAAGCCGGACTGGCACGACGCCGCCCTGAAGGTGCAGAAGAAATGGGGCGCGCCGGTGCCGGTGCCCATGGCCATGATGTACCAGGAATCGTCCTTCAAGCAGGACGCGGTGCCGCCGCGCTACTACTTCCTGGGCATCATCCCCTGGGGCCGCGTCAGCTCCGCCTATGGCTACGCGCAGGCCAAGGACGAAACCTGGGCCGACTACAAGAAGGATGCGGGCGGCTGGGGCGCCAGCCGCGACGACTTCGCCGACGCCCTGGATTTCATGGGCTGGTACATGAACAAGAGCCAGCGCATGAACGGCATCTCGAAGTGGGATGCCTACGGCCAGTACCTGAACTACCACGAGGGCTGGACCGGCTACCGCAACCGCAGCTATGACCGCAAGGCCTGGCTCAAGACCGTCTCGCGCAAGGTGCAGGCGCGCGCCGAAAAATTCACCGCGCAGTACAAGAGCTGCGAAAGCAGCCTGACGCGCGGCGGGTGGCTCTGGTAGATCCGCCGCGGCCGCAGCTTGGCGGCGTGCCTATCGGGCGATACGCTGGGCGGTCACTCTCAACTCTTCGATGAACTCGCCCACGATCAACGACACCATGCGCCCCGCCGTCGTCACGACCGTGGGCTTGAGCTGGATCGTCGGCAGGAAGGGGCGCGCGGTCAGCCGGGGAAAGGAGTCGGTGTGAAGATGGAATTCGTCTATCAGGCCGACGCCGCTGCCCAGGTCGATCAAGGAGCAAGCCAGGTAGGAGTGATTGATCGTCATGATGAAGTTGCAGGGCACGTTGTCCTGCCTGAACGCCTCGCGCACCAGGCTGTTCGAGGTCGTGTCGTCGGGAAACGTCAGGATGGGGTAGTCGACCAGCAATGCCGGCGTGACGGACTCGAACTGCGCCAGCGGATGATCCCGCGGCATCACGCAATGCACCGAGGCGTCGCACAGCTCCATGACGTCCACGTTCGACGGATCCTTGGGGCTCAGGTCCAGCAGCCCCAATCCCACCTGCCCCAGCCGCACCCGCTCCAGCACCACCTTGGTACTGTGGACTTCAACGTCGAAGCGGACCTTCGGATGCCGCGTGCGGAACTGGGCGATCGCCCGCCCCAGAAGCGCCGCCGACAGATTCGACACCGTGGCCAGGACGATGCGGCCCGCATGCCCCTGGCGCACTTCGTTCGCGAGATCCTGCAAGTGAAAGATGTCGCCGAAAATGCGCTCCATCTCGGGGTACAGAAATGTCGCTTCGGCCGTTGGAATCAACTTCCCTTTCGATCGAACGAAAAGCTTGACCCCCAGCTCCTCCTCGGCGAGCTGGATCGATTTCGTCACCGCCGGCTGTGTCAGGAAAAGCATGCGCGCAGCACCGGAAATCGACCCTGCGCGCATGACGGCGCGCACCGCGGATAAATATCGGATATTGAGCATTAGGGTTTACACCTTATCAATTTTATTTTGGTTCATTCCAACTAAATACTAATAGACGCAATGGGATGCGCAATCCTAGACTTCCCCTACCGATAGACCACCTCAGGGGAATTCAGTGTCTGCACAGCTTGATTGGCATCAACGCTCCAACCAACTCAGCATCGAGGGGCGCGCGTATATCGACGGCGCCTACGTCGATGCCATCGATTCGGAAACCTTCGCCTGCATCAACCCGGCCACGGGCAAGGCCCTTGCCCGGATCGCCTCGTGCAAGGACGCGGACGTCGATCGGGCCGTGGCCAGCTGCCGCGGCGCGTTCGAGCGCGGCGACTGGTCCCGCATGCCTCCCCTGGAGCGCAAGCGCATCCTGCTGCAGTTTTCCGCCCTGCTGCTGGCGCACCGGGAAGAGCTGGCGCTGCTGGAGTCGTTGAACGTCGGCAAGCCCATCACCAACGCCTTCAATGGCGATATCGTTAGCGCCGCCACCACGATCCAGTGGTATGCCGAGGCCATCGACAAGGTCTACGGCGAAGTGGCCCCTTCGGGCCACGCGATGACCACCCTGGTCATTCGCGAGGCGCTGGGCGTGGTGGCTGCCGTAGTGCCCTGGAACTACCCGCTGTCGATGGCCTGCTGGAAGCTCGGCCCGGCGCTGGCCTCCGGCAATTCGGTGGTCCTCAAGCCCGCGGAGCAATCGCCGCTGACGGCGATCCGCATTGCCCAATTGGCCGCCGACGCCGGCATTCCGAAGGGCGTGCTGAACGTCGTCCCCGGCTTCGGCGAAACCGCGGGCCGCGCCCTGGGCATGCACATGGACGTCGATGCGATCGGCTTCACCGGATCGACCGAGGTCGGAAAACTGTTCATGCAGTATTCGGGCCTGTCCAACATCAAGCGCATCGGCCTGGAACTGGGCGGCAAGAGCCCGCATATCGTGCTGGCGGATTGCAGCGACCTGGATGCCGCCGCCCAGTCGGTCGCCGCGGGGATCTTCGCCAACGCCGGCCAGGTCTGCAATGCCGGCTCGCGCCTGATCGTGGACCGGGCCATCAAGGACGTCTTCCTGGGCAAGGTCGCCGAGCATGCCGCCCGCCTGCGCCCCGGCGACCCGCTGGATCCCGACACGCGCCTGGGCGCGATCGTCAGCGAGAAGCAACTCGACCGCATCATGTCGTACGTCGAGTCCGGCACCCGGCAGGGCGCCAGCCTGATCGCGGGCGGCCGGCGCGCCCGGGAGGAATCCGGCGGCTTTTTCATGGAGCCCACCGTCTTCGCCGACGTCTCGCCCGATATGCGGATCGCGCAGGAAGAGATCTTCGGGCCGGTGCTGTCCGCCATCACCGTGTCGGGCGCGGACGAAGCGATCGCCGTGGCCAACGCGAGCCAGTACGGCCTGGCCGCGGGCATCTGGACCGACAACGTCAAAACGGCCATGAACGCATCGCGCATGCTGCGCGCCGGCGTCGTGTGGGTGAACTGCTTCGACCGCGGCAGCATGTCCGCCCCGTTCGGCGGCTTCAAGCAATCGGGCTTCGGCCGGGACAAATCCTTGCATGCCTTCGACAAGTACACCGACTGGAAGTCCATCTGGCTTGCGCATTGATTGATTCATT
Source organism: Achromobacter denitrificans NBRC 15125 (assembly GCF_001571365.1). Taxonomy (GTDB): domain Bacteria; phylum Pseudomonadota; class Gammaproteobacteria; order Burkholderiales; family Burkholderiaceae_B; genus Achromobacter; species Achromobacter denitrificans. The sequence continues at coordinate 61,986 of NZ_BCTQ01000025.1, forward strand.
GATTGGTCGATAGACGACAACGACACACCAAGGGGAAACACATGACAATCAAAGACACCACCGCCCGCAGCGCGGTCCATGGCGTAACGCGCCGCTCGATCCTGAAGGCGGCCGCCGCGGCGCCGCTGGCCGGCCTCGCCTCCTGGGCGCCCGCCGCAGGCGCCGCCCAATCGATTACCGTGACCTGCTGGGGCGGAGACTATGAAAAGAACGTGCGCGCGATCTTTGCCGAACCGTTCACCAAGGAAACCGGCATCGGCGTCAACATCGTCAACAACGCGGACCTGACGAAGCTCAAGGTCCAGGTCCGCAACAACAACGTCTCCTGGGACGTCTTCGACAGCATCGGGCCGCATATCCTTTCCGCCTCCAAGGACGGCATCTGGGAACCCATCGACCGCAACATCGTGGACACCTCCAGCCTGATCGTGCCCGGAGGCGCGGACCACGTGGGGACTTTCCTCTTCGCCGCGGGCATCGCCTATGACCCGAAGCGCTTTCCCTCCGGCAAGTTCCCGACGAACTTCAAGGAGTTCTGGGATGTGGAGAAATTCCCCGGGCGGCGCGCCCTGCGTCCCCGCGTGAGCGAAATGCTGGAAATCGCGCTGGTGGCGGACGGCGTGGAACCGTCCAAGCTGTATCCGCTGGACGTCGAGCGCGCCTTCAAGTCGCTCGAACGCATCAAGAAGCACGTCCGGAAATGGACCGAGACCACGCCGGAGACGATATCGCTGGTGATAAACAATGAAGTGGATTTCTCCTACAGCTTCATCACCCGCGTCATCCCTTCGCAACAGGCCGGCAATTCGATCGACATGCCCTTGTCGCAGACCGTGAACGCCACGGAGTACCTGGCCGTGCCCAAGGGATCCAGGAACCGGGAAGCGGCGATGCGCTACATCGCCTTCGTCCTGCGCCCCGACCGCCAGGCCGAGTTCTCCAATCGCATGTTCTTCTCGCCGAACAACAAGGCCGCGGCGGGCCTGGTGCAGGAAGCCACGAAGAAGTACCTGCCCGACATGGCCAGCAAGGACAACATCGTCATCGACGACGCGTGGTGGGCGGACAACTTCGAAGCGCTCCAGAAGCGCTTCACCGGCTGGCTGCTCGTCTAGGGCATCGCGCAGCAAGGGTGCCGGAGACCGATCCGGCACGCCGCCCTCTTTTCGGAGATTCCGTCGATCATGGTCAGCATGCTTGGAAAGCGGCATGCGGCGCTGCTGTTGGCGCCCGCTAGCCTGCTGTTGTGCGTCTTCTTTCTCTATCCCCTGTGTGTCGTCGCTTGGAAAAGCGTGTACTCGGGGGGCTACACCCTGGCCTCCTACGCGTCGCTGTTCGAGGGCCCCCTGTTCGCCAAGGTCCTTGCCAATACGCTGAAGGTGTCTTTCATCGCGACCCTGCTCAGCACGCTGGGCGGCTATTGCCTGGCCGTTCACATCGCTCGCCAGAACGGCGCCCGGCGCCTCATCTACCTGACTCTCGTAATGGTTCCCCTGTGGACCAGCGTGCTGGTCAAGAGCTTTTCGCTGACGGTGCTGCTGGGCGACCAGGGCCTGTTGAACCGGGCGATCGTCGGCCTGTTCGGGGAACAGGCCCGGATCCAGATGCTGTTCAACGGCACCGGCGTGATCATCGGGATGATCAACTACCTGCTGCCGTTCACCGTCTTTCCCATCCTCGCCAGCCTGCTGGCCGTGGATCCGCTGCTGGCGCGCGCGGCCAGGCTGATGGGCGCCGGTCCGATCCGCATTTTCCTGCGCATCACGCTGCCATTGAGCATGCCGGGCGTCATGGCGGCCACCCTGATGGCGATGACGCTCTCCCTGGGCATGTTCGTCACGCCCGCGCTTCTGGGCGGACGGCAGGACATGATGATGGCCAATCTCGTCGACCTCTACACCCGCCAGATCCTGGACTGGGAGGGCGCATCCGCCATCGCCATGATCCTGCTGGCCCTGTCGGGCGCATTCATCCTGCTGCTGCTGAAGATTCAGGGCGGCGCTCCCGGCCAGAAGGAACCCGCCGCGTGAAGACTACCCGATTCTCCAAGTTCCTCGCCCGTTGCAGCACGGCCCTTCCGTGGGCGATCGCCATCCTGGGCTACGTGTTCCTGGTCGGTCCGATCGCCATCATCGTCGCAGCGTCGTTCAGCGGCGGCCAGGAAATCACCTTTCCTCCCGAGCACCTGTCGTTCGAACTCTATCGCGCCTTCTTTTCCGACCCGTCGTGGTGGAAGCCGGCGGTCCAGAGCCTGGCCGTCGCCCTGCTCACGTCGATCCTGGCGCTGGCGGTCACCTTGCCGGCGGCCTATGCGCTCAATCGATGCCGATTCGGCGGCCTGAAGGCGGTGGAGCTGTTCTTCATCAGCCCCATGCTCATCCCGGTGATTTCGCTGGGGCTGGGGGTGTACATCTTCTTCTCCGCCGTCCGCATCGACAACACCACGCTTGGGCTGGTCATGACCCACAGCACGCTGGTGATGCCGTTCATGTTCATCTCGATCAGCGCCGGCATGCGGCACACGGATCCCGCGCTGGAAGCCGTATCGACCTTGATGGGCGCCGGGCCTTTCCGGACGTTCTTCCAGGTGCTGGTTCCGCAGATAAAGACGTCGATCCTGGTCGGCCTCCTGTTTGCGTTCCTCATCTCCTTCGACGAAGTCGTGGTCGCCTACTTCATTACGGGGCCGGAAACCACGACCCTGCCGGTGCGCATGTACAGCGCCCTGCGCTGGGAGGTCTCGCCCGTGCTGACCGCGATATCCAGCATGCTGACGATCGCCTCGCTGGTCTTCTGCCTCGCCATCCTCGCATTGAAAGAATCCAATCCTAAAGCGCACAACTGAAACATGGCTTATCACGACACTCTCGCACAGACCGTTGCCTCCTTGCCCGAACGCCGGCGCAAGATCGAAAGCGAGCCGCTGCCCGGCAACCTCCATGCGCTATTGGCGGAAGCGGCCCGCGACAACGGGCCCGCCACCCTGTGGAATTTCTTTGAAATCGGCGAAACCATCACCTACGCCGACTGCCTGGAGCGCGTCGAGCGCCTGGCGGCCGGCCTGCAGGACCTGGGCGTCAAAAAGGGCGACCACGTGGCGGTCATGATGCCGAACGTTCCCGCCATGCCGCTCACCTGGTTCGCCATCGCCACCCTGGGCGCGGTCATGGTGCCCGTCAACACCAGCTACACCCCGCGCGAGCTCACCTACGTCCTGTCCAACAGCGATGCGACGTTCCTCGTCACCCACGACTCGCTCGCTCCGTTGATCGACGAGTTCGTGCGCAACGCGTCCACCAAGCTGCGGCACGACCATGTCGTGGTCACGGGCCAGGGCCACGGCTTCACTTCCTGGGAGTCGCTCGCGGATACGCCGCGCCGCCCGCTGGACACCGCCTCGGTCGGCCACGGCGACCTCCTGAACATCCAGTACACCTCCGGCACCACGGGGTTCCCCAAGGGCTGCATGCTGACGCAGGAGTACTGGCTGGTAAGCGGCAAGGCGAACGCATTCCGCGACGGCCGCCGCTACCGCAACCTGCTGGCGCCCACGCCGTTCTACTACATGGATCCGCAGTGGCTCCTGCTGATGACGATCTATCAGCGCGGCACGCTGTTCGTGGCGAACAAGCAGAGCGCGTCGCGCTTCATGCAATGGGTCAGGGATCATGAAATCAACTTCTGCCTGATGCCTTACCTGATCTACAAGCAGGAGCCGCGGCCCGAGGACGGCAGGAATCAGCTGGTGCGCGCCAACATCTACGGCGCGCCGCGCGACCTGCACGCCCGCATCGAGCAGCGGTTCGACGTGGTGGCGCGCGAAGCCTTCGGCATGACCGAAGTGGGCCCGGCCATGTTCATGCCGATCGAAGCGACCGACATGGTGGGCTCCGGCGCTTGCGGCGTGCCCTCGCCCTTCCGCGAGTGCAAGGTGATCGACGAGTCCGGAAACGAGGTTGCCCCCGGCGAGGTGGGCGAACTCTGCATCCGGGGACGCGGCATTCTGCTGGGCTACTACAACAACCCCTCGGCCACCGAAAGCGCCTTCCTGGATGGCTGGTTTCGCACCGGCGACGCCTTTCGCCGCGACGAGAGAGGCTATTTCTACATCCAGGGCCGCTACAAGGACATGATCCGCCGCAGCGCGGAGAACATCGCCGCGCGCGAAGTGGAAGCGGTGCTCAACGGACTGAACGAAGTCGGCGAATCGGCGGCCGTTCCGGTGCCCGACGCCATCCGCGGCGAAGAGGTGAAAGCCTATATCGTCCTGCACGAAGGCGTGCCCGCCAGCGACGAGTCCCTGCAACGGATCATCGCCGGCTGCCAGACGAACCTGGCGAAGTTCAAGGTTCCCCGCTACTACTCCTTCATCGAGGCGCTGCCCAAGACCGCCTCGCTGAAGATCGCCAAGGGCGCCCTGCGCGAACAGGCCGCGGACAGGAAGGAACGCACTTTCGATCGCCAATCCGGGCAATGGCTGGATGCCCCGAACATGGAAAAATCGGCATGAACGATTTCGATGCCATCATCATCGGCGGCGGCCACAACGGCCTGGTCTGCGGGGCCTACCTGGCACGCCGCGGCGCCAAAGTGTGCGTGCTGGAGCGCAAGGCGCAGGTAGGCGGCGCGGTCGTGACCGAGGAGCTCTGGCCGGGCTACCGCGTTTCGCCGGCCTCCTACCTCATGGCGTTGCTGCAACCCAAGGTCATGCTCGACCTCGATCTGAAGCGGCACGGCCTGGAAGTCATTGCGCAAACCCCCACCTTCCAGCCCCTGGAGGGCGACGCTTCGTTCACCTTCTGGCACGATCCGGAACGCCTGAAAAGCGAGTTCGCCAAGTTCTCGCGCAAGGATGCCGACGCCTATGCCGGTTACGTGGAATTCATGAAGACGGCCGGCGAAAAAGTGCGCGCCCTGCTGTTCCAGGCGCCGATCAACCCCACCTCGGCCAGCCTGCCCAAGCTGCTCGAACTGGCGAGATTCGGGTGGCGCAACCGCGCAGTCCTGGACCAGCTCTACGACATCTACGACCTGCTGACCCTCAGCGCCTACGACTTCCTGGGGCGATGGTTCGAATCCGACGAGGTCAAATCCGTGCTGGGGTTCTATGCCTCCGCGGCGGGCGGCACGATGAGCATGAAAACGCCCGGCTCCGCCTACATTCTGCTGCGCGGCTTTCTCCGCGACAACACGACCGCGGCCGGCGGGCCGGGAATCATCCGCGGCGGCATGGGCTCGATCTCGCAGGCCATTTTGCGCGCCGGATCCGAATACGGCATGCAGGCCCGCTGCAATGCCCAGGTTGAAGAGATCCTGGTCGAGAACAACCGGGCCGTCGGCGTGCGGCTCGCCGGCGGCGAAACCTTGCGCGCGCGGGCCATCATCAGCAACGCGCCGGCCAAGCTGACGTTCCAGCAACTCCTGCGCGACACGCCGCTGCCCGAGGCGTTCCGGCAGGAAGTGGCCCGTATCCGCGACCGGTCCACGTCCTACAAAGTCCACCTGGCCTTGAACGGCCTGCCGCGCTTCCGGCTGTTCGATCCGGAACGCATGGGGTACGACTATCCCACGCTGGTCAAGATCGGCCCCAGCATCGATTACATCGAACGCGCGTTCGACTGCTCGAAATACGGCGAGTTTGCGCGCAACCCGTGCCTGGCGGTGCTGACGCCATCGGCGCTGGACGACACCCTGGCCCCCGCCGGCCACCACGTAATGAGCATTTTCGGCTCGCATGCGCCCTATCGCCTGAAAACCGGCGACTGGACGGACGCCGATCGCCAGGCGCTGTACGAATGCACGATTGCCACCCTGGAAACCCACGCGCCCGGCATCCGCGCGCAGATCCTGCACGGCCAGATCAAAGTGGCGCCGGACTTTGAACGCGAGTTCTTCCTTCCGGGCGGGCATGTGCATCACGGCGAGCTCAGCGCCGACCAGATTTTCTTCAAGCGTCCGGCAAAGGGTTTTGCCGACTATCGAACGCCGGTAAACGCCCTGTTCATGTGCGGCGCTTCCACGCACCCCGGCGGCGGCGTAACAGGCGTCCCGGGACACAATGCGGCCGCCGTGGTCGCGAAGTTCCTGGGCAACTCGAACTCCAAAGGCTGACGACATGGGAATGGTGGATTTCATAGACATCGGCAAGCGCTACGGGAACACCACCGCGCTTGAATTGATCAACCTGAGCGTCGAGCGCGGGGAGTTCCTGACATTGCTCGGCCCCAGCGGCTCGGGCAAGACCACACTGCTCAACCTGATCGCCGGCCTGATCAAGCCGACCACGGGCAAACTGCTGATCGACGGCAAGGACACGGCCAACCTCTCTCCGGGCGAGCGGGGGCTGGGCATGGTTTTTCAGAACTATGCGCTGATGCCGCACATGACCGTTTTCGAGAACATCGCCTTCCCGCTGCGCGTGCGCCGCGTGGCCGAGAAAGACATCAAGCGGCGCGTGCGCGAAGTGCTCGACCTGGTGCGCCTGTCCAACGTCGAGCAGCGCAAGCCCAAGGAGCTGTCGGGCGGCCAGCAGCAGCGCGTCTCGCTGGCGCGCTGCATCGTCTATTGCCCTTCCCTCATTCTGATGGACGAGCCGCTGGGCGCGCTGGACAAGAAGCTGCGAGAACAGATGCAATTCGAGATCAAGCAGCTGCACGCCGATCTCGGCATCACGATGGTGAACGTGACGCACGACCAGGAAGAAGCGCTGACGCTTTCCGACCGCATCGTCCTGATGAACAACGGCGCGATCGAACAGATCGGCACGCCGTCCGAGCTGTATTTCTCGCCCCGGACCGTGTTTGCCGCGGATTTCATCGGGCAGGGCAATTTCTTCGACGCCAGAATGATCTCCGCCGCCGACGACCATTTCGAGGTCGAGACCGCGGGCTTGCGCCTGCGATGCGCGGGCGCGCGGCGCCCGGGCAAGGCCGGCGACGCCTTGACGGTATTGGTTCGCCCCGAGAACTTCGTGCTGCGCGCGGCCGATGCCGCGCGCGTCGCGCCGGCCGAGAACTGCCTGCGCGCCGATGTCGTGGATCACCTGATCCTGGGCGGCACGGTCAAGCACCGTGTGCGGCTGGCCGGCAGCAAGGAGATCACCGTGCAGCAATCCAACCATCCGGGCACGCGTTTGTACGGCAAGGGGGAGTCCGTGCAGGTGTGCTTCCTGCCGGAAAGCGCCATCGCGCTGCAACCGTCCGATAAAGGCTGAATCATCATGATCATCGATTTTGCGAGTCGTCCGCCCCTGGCGGAGTTCATGATCAATACGCCGCACATGAGCAACTATCGGCGCGTGTACGCCAAGAGCGAAAGCCTGGTGTCGAAGGCGTCTGGACCGGAAGCGCTGGCCGATTACCTTGCGCTGTACGACCGCCTGAATGCCAGGCACGTGGTGCTGAAGGCGCGCGATGCGCAGACCACGATGGGGTTCAAGGTGCCGAACGAGGCGATCGCGGATTTCTGCGATAAGTTCGGCCCGCGATTCATTGGGTTCGCCGCGGTGGACCCGCATCGGGGCGCGGACGCGCTGGATGAGTTAAATCACGCCATCCGCGACCTCGGCTTGCGCGGGCTCAACGTCCAGGGATTCGAGCATCGGTTGGCCATCAACGATCCCAAGCTGATGGCGCTCTATGAACGGTGCGCCGAACTCGACATTCCGGTGAACATCCACTGCGGCATGAATTTTTCACTGTCCAGCAAGGCCATCTACGGCCATCCGTTGGCGCTGGACGATGTCCTGACCGCATTCCCGACCCTGCGCGTGTGCGCGTCGCCGCCCGGCTGGCCCTGGATCTCCGAGCTCATCGCCATGGCTTGGCGCCACCCCAACCTGTGGATCGGGCTGAGCGCCGTGCGGCCGAAACTGGCCGGCATTCCGGGCTCGGGCTACGAGCCGCTATTGCGGTATGGCGCCGGCCTGCTCAAACAGCGCGTTCTGTTCGGGTCGGGCTATCCGATGATTCCGGTGGACCGTTCGATCGCCGAAATCGAGGAACTGGGGTTGACGGACGACGTGCGCCGGGCGTGGCTGTACGACAATGCAGCCGCGTATCTGCGGCTGCACTGAACGCGCAATCGTCAGAAGTCCATGCTCGCGGTCAGCGAGAAAGTGCGCGGGCCGCCCAATACCAGGTAGCCGTTGCCGGGATACCCGCCCACCGAGGACCAGTAGTTGCGGTTGGCGATGTTGTCCACGCGCGCCCGCAGGGTCACGACGTGGCCGTCCACGTCCATCATGTAGCGCAGGCCGGCGTCGAAGCGGGTCCAGCCGGGCACCTTCAGAGTGTTGGCGTCGTCCGCGTAGGAGGAGCCGGTGTAGACCACCCTGCCGTCCACGGCCAGGCCGGGCACGCCGGGGATGTCCCATTCCACGCCGAGGTTGGCCTGGAAGCGCGGCACGCCGATCACGCGGTTGCCGTTGATGGCGGGGTCGCCGGTGGAGCGCTGCTCGGCATCCAGCCAGGTCAGCCCGCCCAGCAGCCGCACGCTCTTCACGGGTTCGCCGTACATCGTGAATTCGGCGCCCTGGTGGCGGTCCTTGCCGGAGGTGGTCAGCTCGTTGGCGGCGTTGTACATGGCGCGCGGCTTGTCGGTGGAGAACAGCGCAAGGCCCGCGCCCAGGCCGTCGGCCTCGTACTTGGCGCCGATTTCCTTTTGCTTGGAGACGAAGGGCTGCAGGCTCTGGCCGGCATTGGGCACCGGCCTGCCGCCGGCGTTGGCCGGCGCGGTCGGGCCGGCGACCAGCGCCTCGATGTAGTTCGCGTACAGCGACACGCTCGGCGCGACCTTGACCACGAGACCGGCCGCGGGCGAATTGTGGCTGGCGTCGTAGGCGCCGTTTTCCTTGCCGGTGTTGTAGGCGTAGTCCCGCTGCGAGAGGCGCTGGTGGCGGATGCCCGCGGTCAGCAGCACCTTGTCGTCCAGGAAGGACATCGTATCGCCGATGGCATAGCTGCTCAGCCGCGTGCGGCCCTGCAGCGCCGGGTTGTCCAGGTCGTTGCCGCGCAGCGCGCCGGCGCTGAAGGCCGGCTTGTCGTAGGAAACCGGGTCGTAGATGTTGGTGGCGAAGGTGTTCTGCCAGTCCATCACGTAGGCATTTTTCTTCTTCAGGTCGAAGAAGGACGCCGACACCACGAAGTCGTGGCCCACCGGGCCGGTGCGCGCCTTGCCGCGCAGGCCCAGCTCGCCCGTGTTCACGCTGTCCTCGCGGGTGTTGTCGAAGCGGTAGAAGGTGCCGTCGCCGGTGCTGCCGTTGGTCAGCGTGACGTTGCCGAGCGAATTGGCCTCGTCGCTGCGGCGCATGCCGAAGGCCGCGTAGGCCGTCAGCTTGTCGCTGAAGTCGTGCTCGGCGCGCACGGTGCCGAACAGGTCGCGCTCGTTGGAATAGGACCACGGCTGCGCGTAGTTGGAGCTGGCGTCGGGCGCGTCGGGCACGGTGGTGACGCCGGCGCCCAGCGTCACGTTGGGACGCGCGCGCTTGAGCTTGTTTTCCTGCCAGCCGATGTCGGCGGACAGGCGCGTATCGGCCGAGCGCCAGTCCAGGCCCAGCGACACCAGGCTGGTGCGGGAGTGTTCGTCGTCGATGCCGGTGTCGCCGCTGCGCTGCGCGGCGTTCAACCGGATGCCGGTGCTCTCGCCCGGGCCGAAGCGGCGGGCGATGTCGGTGGACAGCTGGAACTGGCCGCCGCTGGATACCCCGGTGGTGACCCGGGTCAGCGGTTCGTTCGGCGCGCGCTTGGGCACGAGGTTGATCACCCCGCCGATGCCGCCGCCGCCGGGCGCCGCGCCGGTCAGGAAGGTCGAGGCGCCGCGCAGCACTTCCACGCGCTCGAACAGTTCGGTGGCGATGTACTGGCGCGGCAGCAGGCTGTAGAGGCCGTTGTAGGCCACGTCGTCCGAGCCCAGGATGAAGCCGCGGATGAAATACGATTCCTGGAAATTGCCGAAGCCGCGCGCCACGCGCACGCCCGCGTCGTTCTGCAGCACGTCGCCCACGCTGCGCGCCTGGCGGTCCTGGATCAGCTCATTGGTGTAGCTGGTGATGCTGAACGGCGTGTCCATGATGTCCTGGGTGCCGAACAGGCCGACGCGGCCGCCCGTGGCGACCTGCCCGCCCGCGAAGGGCTCGGCCAGCCCGCCGGCCGACGCGTCGGCGCTGGCCTCGACGGTGATGGCGTCCATGGAAACGACCGAGCCCTGGCCGGAAGCGGGAGCCGGCGGCGCGACCGTCTGGGCGAGTGCGGGAATGCAATACGGAAACGCGGCCACCATGCAGGCCAGGGTTTTGATTTTCATGTCGGGATGTCCGCCTGCGCGGATGAAGGTCGGAGAACTGCGGAATCCCGATGGGGCGGGTGCGCTGCTGGACGCAGCCGGCCCCGAAGGGATGCGGCTGGCTCCCGGCGCCATGGGGGCTTCAACTCATGCTGTCGATGATACAAAAAAACAGAATCATTCTCATTATTTGTCTTATATGCTGAACATGTGAATGTTGCCGAGCGGCAACGGCCCCAAAAAAAACGCCCCCGTATATCGGGGGCGTCTCGCCTGGGCTGCCCGACCGCCCTAGCCTGCCGGCGCGCGGCCGGCGTCGTAGTCTTCGGCGGCCAGCGGTTCGAGCGGGAAATGCGGGCCGGCCCGCTTGCGGAAGTCGAACAGCGACCAGTCCGAACTGGTCACCCCGGGGCTGTCGCATTCCACCAGCGCCGAGGAAATCGGCACGAACACGGGCCGGCAATACATGCGCGACTTGACCAGGATGTAGCGCGCCTCGGTCGGCTCCACGCCCAGGCTGCGGAAAACCCCCAGGTCCCAGGGTTCGTGGGTACGCTCGGTGAGAACCAGCCGCGCCGCGCCGATATCGAGCACGGCGCTGCGGCCCATGCTGACGAGCTGGCCGGTGTAGGTGGGCCCGGTGATGACGTATTCGCCGTTGGTCAGCGCCCTCACGGTTCCGCGCAACGTGACCGGGCGCGCCGGCCGGCCGATGCTGTCGATGGCGCGCTTGTTGCCCACCGGCAGTTCCACTTCGGCGCCCAGGCCGGCGCGCGTCAGCGCGTCCACGGCCTCGGGATCGCAGTACAGCCCCGCCACGATGCCGTCCAGGCCCGCCTCCACGGCGGCCATCAGCACGTCCATGGTGTCGCAGGTTCCGCCGCTCATGCAGTTGTCGCCGTGGTCCAGCAGCAGCACGGGCTTGTCGGCGCCCTCGGCCAGCTCGCGGGCGCGCGCCAGCGACCCGGCCAGCGGCTCGCTCCGATAGAGGAAGCCCTCGCGGCTGGCCCAGATCGCCTCGGCCATGCCGGTGGCGATGCGCTCGGCCGCCTCCTGGCTGCCGTCGGCCACCACCACCACGCTGAGGCAGGGATGGGGAATGTCGGCAAGCCCGAAGCCCGCCAGCACGGACACGCCCAGCGCGCCGGCCGCCTCGGCCCGCTTCGCGGCCTCGACGGCGTCGCGCATGGCGCCCTCGCCGGTATTGCTGCGCAGCGTATGCGACACCAGCGGCAGGCGGCGCCAGGCGATGAACGGCGCGATGCGGCCGTCGATGCTGTCGAACAGCAGCCGGCCCGCGTGCTCGCCGGTTTCGTACATGTCGATGTGCGGATAGGTCTTGAAGCTGATGACGACGTCGGCGTTGGCAATCATCTTGGGCGTGACGTTGCCGTGCAGGTCCAGCGCCACCCCGATGGGCACGCCCGGCGCGGCGCGGCGCACGCGCTCCAGCAGGTCCCCTTCCCCGTCGTCGGTGCTCTCCACCGCCATCGCGCCGTGCAGGTCCAGCAGGATGGCGTCGCAGCCCGGCGCCGCGGCGACGATGCGCTCGCAGATGGCGTCGTAGGCGTCGGCGTCCACCCGGCCGCTGGGATAGGCGGTGGCGGACACCGGCGTGACCAGCTCCGCGCCGCGCGCCTCGGCCAGGTCAATGAAGGCCGACATCGCGGTGCGCTTGCCGTGGTTCTCGGCGTAAGCGTCGGCGTCGTAGGTCGGGCCGTCCAGGCCGAAGGCCGACAGCGGCGTGGGCACCGGCGAGAAGGTGTTGGTCTCGTGGTTCATGCGGGCGATGAGCACTTTCATGCCTGGGCTCCTTCAGGGAACTGGATCCGGCCGCAGCAGCGCAGCATGGCGTGCAGCAGCACGTTGCAGCCGGCCTCCAGGTGCTCGGGCCGCGCGTCCTCGATTTCGTTGTGGCTGATGCCATCCTTGCACGGCACGAAGATCATGGCCGTGGGCGCCACCCGGGCCATGTACACCGCGTCATGGCCCGCGCCGCTGATCACGTCCAGCGATTCCAGGCCCAGCGTGCGGGCGCCGTCGCGGATCGCCTGCACCAGCCGGGGCTCGAACGGCTGCGGCGGGAAGTACACGACTTCCTTGCGCTCGACCTCGAAGCGGCCGGGCTGGGCGAGTTCGCCGCAGGCCTGCTCCAGGGCGGCGGCCATGCTGTCCAGGGTGGCGTCGTCGGCCGCGCGCAGGTCCACCGTGAGCGCCACCCGCCCCGGGATCACGTTGCGCGAATTCGGGAAGCCGTCGATGCAGCCCACCGTCGCGCGGCCGTGCGGCGCGTGGTCCTGCGCGATGCGGTTGACCTCCAGCACCAGGCGCGACGCCGCCACCAGGGCGTCGCGGCGCAGTTCCATCGGGGTCGGCCCGGCGTGGGCCTCCTGGCCGGTGACCGCGACGTCGTACCAGCGCTGGCCGAGCGCGCCCTGCACCGCGCCGATGGTGATGCCGCGCGCCTCCAGGATGGGGCCCTGCTCGATGTGCGCCTCGAAATAGGCGCCCGCCGCGCGCGGCCTCGCCGGCTCGGGGCCGGCATAGCCGATGGCGCGCAGCGCCTCGTCCACGCTGATGCCGTCGCGGTCCCGCGCGGCCAGGGCGTGATCCAGCGTGAAGGCCCCCGCGTACACCCCCGAGCCCATCATCACGGGCACGAAGCGCGACCCTTCCTCGTTGGTCCACACCACCACTTCCAGCGGCGCCTCGGTCACGATGCCGCGCTGCTGCAGCGTGCGCAGGACTTCGATGCCGGCGAGCACGCCGTAGTTGCCGTCGAACTTGCCGCCGGTGGGCTGGGTGTCGATGTGGCTGCCCGTCATGACGGCGGGCAGGTCGTCGCGCAGGCCCGGCCGGCGCATGAAGATGTTGCCGATCTCGTCCACGCGCACGCTGCAGCCCAGCTCCCGGGCCCAGCCGCAGACCAGGTCGCGCCCCTGGCGGTCCAGGTCGGTCAGCGCGAGGCGGCACACGCCGCCCTTGTCGGTGGCGCCGATGCGCGCCAGTTCCATGAGCGACTCCCAAAGGCGCGCCCCGTCGATGCGGATGCCGCTGACGGCTTCCAATGCGTTCATTTCCATGTGGTTTCCTTGCGGTCTCAGACGCCTACGCCCAGATAGCGGTCCTTTACGTTCTCGTCCGCCATGAAGTCGGCGTTGCTGCCTTCGTAGACGATGGTTCCCTGCTCGATGATGAAATGGTGATCGGCCAGCTGCGTGCAGACTTCGAGGTTTTGCTCGACCAGCAGGATGGTGACGCCGGCCCGCTTGATGGACTGGATCTGCGCCACGATCTCCTCGACGATCACGGGGGCCAGGCCTTCCACCGGCTCGTCCAGCATCAGCACGCGCGGATGGTTCATGAGCGCCCGCCCGATGGCCAGCATCTGCTGCTCGCCGCCGGACAACTGGCCGCCGCCATTGCGGCGCCGCTCCTTCAGGCGCGGGAAGATGCGGTAGATGTCCTCCAGTTGCCAGGGCGAATCGCGGCGCATGCCCAGCTTCAGGTTTTCCTCCACCGTGAGCAGCTTGAAGATGCCGCGATGCTCGGGCACCAGGCACACGCCCATGGCGGCGATCTTATGGGCAGGCTGCCCGGCGATGTCGCGGCCGCCGAAGCGCACCGCCCCGGCCTTGGGCGCGATCACGCCGGCGATGGTCTTCAAGGTGGTGGACTTGCCGGCGCCGTTGCGCCCGAGCAGCGTGACCACCGTGCCCTGCGGCAGCGTCATCGACACGCCTTGCAGGATATGGCTCTTGCCGTAATAACTGTGTACGGCGTCGACGTGCAGGATCATGCCCGGCCTCCCGTGATCATGTTGCCCAGGTACGCGGCGCGCACCCGTTCGTCGCTGCGGATCGCATGGGGCGGGCCTTCGACCAGCACGCGGCCCTGCTGCATTACCGTGACGGTGTCGGAGATGTCCATCACGATGTTCATGTTGTGCTCGATGAGCACCACCGTGTGGTCGTCGCGCAGGCTGCGGATCAGGCGCTTCATTTCGTCCAGGTCGTCCACCCCCATGCCGGAGGTGGGCTCGTCCAGGAAGATCGCGCGGGGCCGGGCCGCGAGCGCCATGCCCACCTCCAGGCGCCGCTGCTGGCCGTGCGAGAGCGCGCCCGCCGCCACGTGGGCCAGGCGCGGAAGGCCGAGCCGCTCCAGCGCGGCGTCGACCACTTCGCGCTGCGAGCGCTCCCCGGTGGGCGGATGCCAGCAATCGAAGGCGCCGGCCCGGTGCGCGCCCTGCGCCGCCAGCCGCAGGTTCTCGCGCACCGTCAGGTTGGCGAACAGGCTGGTCACCTGGAAGGAACGGGCGATGCCGCGCTGCACGCGCTGGTAGTCGGCCTCCTGCGTGACGTCCTGGCCGTCGAATTCGATGCTGCCTTCGCTGGTGCGCAGCGTGCCCGTCAGGATGTGGAACAGCGTGGTCTTGCCGGCGCCGTTGGGGCCGATGACCGAATGCACGGTGCGCGGGCGCACCTGCAGGTCCACCCCGTGCAGGGCCACGAACTTGCCGAAGCGCTTGACGATGCCGCGCGCCTGCAGGAGCGGCGTGGAAGTGGCGTGATTCATGCGCTCTTCTCCTTGGCGGGGGATTCCGCTCCGCCTTCGGACCGGCGCCGCAGCGCCAGCCAGATACGTTCTCCCAGGCCCCACAGCCCCTTCTGCATGAACAGGCTGACGGCGATCAGCAGGAAGCCCAGCAGCATCAGCCAGCGCGGCCAGAGCGTGGACAGCCAGTCGGCGAACAGGACGTAGAACGCCGCGCCCAGCACGGAGGCGAACAGGTTTCCGGTGCCGCCGATGACCGTCATCACCAGGATCATCTCGCTGCTGTGGTATTCGATGCTGGACAGCGGCGCGATGCCGGTCATCATGGCCAGGAAGGCGCCCGCCAGCGCCGTGACGGCGCCGGAAATGGCGAAGGCCGCCAGCTTGAACATCCGCACGTTGTAGCCGACCGCCGTGGCGCGCGCCTCGTTGTCGCGGATGGCGAGCAAGGTGCGGCCGAAGACCGAATTGGTCACGCGCAGCAGCAGCCAGAAAATGCCCAGGAAGCATGCGGCCACGAAGGCATAGAAGCGCCAGGGCGTGTCCAGCGGCAGCAGCTCCATCCCGGCCACCGAGAGCGGCGGACGCGGCACGTCCAGCAGGCCGTTGTCGCCCCCGGTGAGGTCCGGCAGGCTGTAGGCCAGGAAATAGAACATCTGCGCGAAGGCCAGCGTCAGCATGACGAAGTACGTGCCGCGCTGGCGGATGGCGAACCAGCCCACCAGCGTCGCCGCCAGCGCGCCCACCCCCATCGCGGCCAGCAGCGCGAGCGGCAGCGGAATGCCGGTGCGCGTGAGCAGCAGGCCGACGGCATAGCTGCCCAGGCCGAAGAAAATGCCCTGCCCGAACGACAGCAGGCCGGTGAAGCCCAGCAGCAGGTTGCAGCCCAGCACCGCCAGGGCGTAGATCAGCACTTCCGAGGCCAGGGAGCCCGACTGCATGCACAGCGGCAGCAGCAGCACCACCGCCAGCGCGAGCAGCAATTGAGCATGCGATTTCAAGCGCGTCATCATCCTCTCCCCATCAGGCCGTGGGGACGCAGCAGCAGCACCGCAGCCATCGCCACATAAATCATCAGCCGCGCGCCTTCCGGCCACAGCGTGCTCATCACGCTCTGCACCACGCCGATCAGCAGACCGCCGACCAGCGCGCCGAAGAAGCTGCCCATGCCGCCCACCACCACGATGACGAAGGCAATGCCCAGGGCCTCGACGCCCATGAAGGGCTCGACTCCGCGTATCGGCGCGGCCAGCACCCCGGCCAGCGCCGCGGTGGCCGCGCCCAGCGCGAACACCAGGCTGAACATGCGGAACACGTTGATGCCCAGCATGGACACCATCTCGGTGGATTCGCTGCCGGCGCGCACCGCGCTGCCCAGCCGCGTGCCTTCGAGAACGTACCAGAGCAGGAGCGAGAACACGGCCGTGAAACCGATCACGAACAGGCGGTACTTGGGATAGATGAAACTGCCCCACATGACCACGCCCTGCAGCGACGCGGGCGCGGCCACGTTGTCGCCGATCGGGCCCCAGATCACGATGACCAGTTCCTGGAGCACCAGGGCCAGCCCCACGGTGATCAGGATGTGGAACTCGTGCGCCTGCGCGTAGACGTGGCGCAGCACCAGTTTTTCGGCCGCCCAGGCGCAGGCGCCCACCAGCAGCGGCACGATGGCCAGGGCCAGCCAGAAGTCCAGGCCCCACTGGATGGCCTGGAAGCAGAAATACGCGCCCAGCAGATAGAACGCGCCGTGGGCGAAGTTCACGAAGCGCAACAGACCGAAGACGATGGACAGGCCGACTGCCAGCAGGAAGTACAGCATGCCCACCCCGATGCCATTGATGACCTGGAGCAGATAGACGTTCATGGGGATGCCCGATGAAGGAAACGAAAGGCCGCGGGACGCGGCGGCGCGGACGCGCTGTCGCGCCCGCGCCGCCGGCCGCGAGGAGTCCGCTAGAGCTTGCAGCCGGTTTCCGCGGGCGGCAGGAAGGACCGGCCGCTATGCACGATCTCGGCGTAGTCGTCCTTGTCCTTCATGTCTTTCTTGGCGCGCCCCTTGAGCAGGTAGTAGTTCTTCAGGACCTGGTGGTCTTCCTTGCGGATTTCCTCCGCCCCCGTCAGCCCCTGGTAGGCCATGCCTTCCATCGCGGCCACGACCTTGGCCGGATCGGCGCTGCCGGCCTTGACGATGGCGTCCAGCATGATGCGGGTGCAGATATAGGACCCGGCCAGGCTGTAGTTCGGATTGGCGCGGGTTTTTTCCTGCGACAGCTTCACCAGTTCCTTGTTCAGCGGCGAATCGATGCCGTGCCAGTACTGCGCGCCGAAATACACGCCTTCGCAGAGATCGGCGCCCAGGCTTTCGAATTGCTCCAGGCCCGAGGCCCAGGCCACCAGGATGGTGCAGTTCTGCTTCATGCCGAAGCTGACGGCCTGGCGCAGCGTGTCCGACGACTGCGAGCCGAAGTTCAGGATCAGCAGCACGTCGGGCTTGGCCGCCATGGCGTTGGTCAGGTAGCCGCTGAATTCCTTCTCGGTGAGCGAGTGGTAGCTGTTGCCCACGTGCTCGATGCCCTTTTCCTTGAAGATCGCCTTGGCGGCGTTGAGCAGGCCGTCGCCGAACACGTACTGTGGCGTGATGGTGTACCAGCGCTTGGCCTTGGGCAGCTTTTCCACCAGCGGCCGCACGGTCTGCTCGATGGCGCCGAAGGTGGGCACCGACCACCGGAACGTCGCCCGGTTGCAGTCCTTGCCGGTGATTTCATCGGCGCCCGCGGTGGTGATGAACACGCCGCCGGCCCGCTCGACCTCCTTGCCCATGGCAAGCGCCTCCGAGGACAGGATGCCGCCGGCGAAGAACTTGACGCCCTTCTGCTGCGAAACTTCCTGCACCTTGCGCACGGCCGTGGCCGGCTTGCCTTCGGTGTCCAGCACGGTATAGGCCAGCGGGCGGTCCAGCACGCGGCCGTATTGCTCCAGCGCCAGTTTCATGCCCAGGTCGGCGAACTTGCCGTTGGCGGCGAAGGCGCCCGACATGGGCACCGGACACCCGAACTGGATGGCGTCGGCTTGCGCCAGCGCGGACCGGGCGGCCCACAACGATCCGGGTACCGCGCCAAGCGCGGCGATTTTCAGCAGATTGCGGCGATTCAAGATGATTCTCCCTGGCTGCCGCTGGCGTTGCCGCGGCATATTGACGATGTCGAGCGCGCCCCATGCGCGTCCCCTTTCCGACTCTGTCTGCTCCAAGCTCCTGGACCCTGCCTGCCGGGATGGCGTGCCGTGCCCATACCGCGACTTCCATCCTATTTATCATGATAAATAGGATTATTATCATGATCAGATTGGGGGTCCGGCTCTGTCAATAGCGGCGGCATCAGGTATAACCCTGTGCCGCGGCGAATCCGCAGCGGCACGCCCCCAGCCCCCCACGCAGCAAACGGAGAAACGCAATGGCGTTCGACAGTCAGGACCTACCGGCCGGCGGCATCGCGAGCCCGCCCAAGCGCAGTGACCTGGTCGCCGAAGAGATCAAGCGGCTGATCACGGCCAAGAATCTGCTGCCCGGCGACAAGCTGCCGCGCGAAAGCGAACTGCAAAGCATGTTTTCGGTCAGCAAGAGCACCATGCGGGAGGCGCTCAAGTCCCTGGAAGTCCAGGGGCTGGTGAAGGTCAGCACGGGGCCGGGCGGCGGCGCCACGGTGGTCGAGGTGCCGCTGGACCGCACCTTCCAGCTGATGCAGAACTACCTGTTCTTCAAGGAAGTGCGGATCGAGGACATCTACCAGGTGCGCAAGCTGCTGGAGCCCGAACTGGCGGCCAGCGCCGTGCCGTTCCTGACGGAGGCGCATTTCGTCGCGCTGGAAGAGAACATCGCCTGCTGCGACCCGATGGCCGAGCACGTGGAGGACCCCCTGGCCCAGCGCCAGGAAGAAATGAACTTCCACGACATCTTCGCGGCCGTCTGCCCCAATCCGTTCCTGCGGTTCAGCTGCGAAATGACCAACGAGATGATCCGGCAGCTGACCGTGTTCGACAACGAGATGCCGCTGGCCGAACAGCAGCGCTTCGGCAGCGCGAACACGGGCTTTCACCGCCAGATCCTGGCGGCGGCCCGGGCGCGCGACGTGGAAAAGGTGCGCGCGCTGATGAGCGAACACATGCAGGACGCGATGCGCTCGGTCAAGCGCATGCACGGCAAGCTCGAAGGCCGGCTGATCCTGGATTCGGAAATGTCGCGGCGCAACGCCACGCGCAACGCCCGCCGCGGCCGGCGCAAGAAGGTCTCCTGAGCGTCCGGGGCCGCCTGGCCGCCCCGCCTCCTCCCCCTCCGCGAACCGCCACGCCCCGGTAGGACTTTCTTGGTAAAACCGGGGAGTCTTGCAGGCTCGGCCCGCATCCGCCAAAGTAGGGGTTTGCGGGAACCGGCGGGAACTTTGACGCGCCCTTCAACTCTTATATAAGATACAAGACATACGACTACGCGCGGCCTTGTCTCACATACAATGACAAACGCGCAAAAACGCCAGAAAATGCCGGCTTTAGTCGGGCAAAACCACGGAGTCCATCATGCCGCACAACACCCTAGACACCCTCAAGAATTTCAAGATCGGCAATAAATCCTGTCAGTACTATTCGCTGCCGGCGCTGGGCAAGTCCCTCGGCATCGACGTGCAACGGCTCCCGGTCTCGATCCGGATCGTCCTGGAATCGGTGCTGCGCAACTGCGATGGCAAGAAGGTCACCGAGGAACACGTCAAGCAGCTCGCCAACTGGCAGGCCAACGCCCGCCGCGAAGACGAAATCCCCTTCGTGGTCGCCCGGGTGGTGTTGCAGGACTTCACCGGCGTGCCGCTGCTGGCCGACATCGCGGCCATGCGTTCGGTGGCCGACAAGATGGGCAAGAGCCCCAAGAGCATCGAACCGCTGGTGCCGGTGGACCTGGTGGTGGACCACTCGGTCATGATCGACTACTTCGGCACCAAGAACGCGCTCGACCTGAACATGAAGCTGGAATTCAAGCGCAACCAGGAGCGCTACCAGTTCATGAAATGGGGCATGCAGGCGTTCGACACCTTCGGCGTGGTGCCCCCGGGCTTCGGCATCGTCCACCAGGTGAACCTGGAATACCTGGCCCGCGGCGTGCACCTGGACAAGAAGAACAACGTCTACTATCCCGACTCGCTGGTAGGCACCGACAGCCACACCACGATGATCAACGGCATCGGCGTGGTGGGCTGGGGCGTGGGCGGCATCGAGGCGGAAGCCGGCATGCTGGGCCAGCCCGTGTATTTCCTGACCCCGGACGTGGTCGGCGTGGAGCTCAAGGGCCAGCTGCGCGGCGGCGTCACCGCCACCGACCTGGTGCTGACCATCACCGAAATGCTGCGCCGCGAGAAAGTGGTGGGCAAGTTCGTCGAGTTCTGCGGCGAAGGCACGGCCAGCCTGTCCGTGGCCGAGCGCGCCACCATCGGCAACATGGCGCCCGAGTACGGCGCCACCATGGGCTTCTTCCCGGTCGACGAACGCACCATCGATTACTTCCGCGGCACCGGCCGCACCGAAGCGGAAATCGCCGCCTTCGAAGCCTACTTCAAGGCCCAGAAGATGTTCGGCGTGCCCAAGGCTGCCGACATCAACTTCACCAAGCTGCTGACCCTGGACCTGTCCACCGTGGCGCCCTCGCTGGCCGGCCCGAAGCGCCCCCAGGACCGCATCGAAATCGGCAACGTCAAGAACACGTTCATCGACCTGTACTCCAAGCCGGTCGCCGAGAACGGCTTCAACCAGCCCGCCGAGAAGCTCGCCCAGACCTTCACCACCAGCGCCGGCACCCAGGTCAAGAACGGCGACATCCTGATCGCTGCCATCACGTCCTGCACCAACACGTCCAACCCCAGCGTGCTGCTGGCGGCCGGCCTGCTGGCCAAGAAGGCGGTGGAAGCCGGCCTGACCGTGCCCAAGCACATCAAGACCTCGCTGGCTCCCGGATCCCGCGTGGTCACCGAGTACCTGACCAAGACGGGCCTCCTGCCCTACCTGGAAAAGCTCGGTTTCGACGTCGCCGCCTACGGCTGCACGACCTGCATCGGCAACGCCGGCGACCTGACCCCGGACCTGAACGAAGCCATCATCGGCAACGACCTGATCTGCTCGGCCGTGCTCTCCGGCAACCGCAACTTCGAGGCCCGGATCCACCCGAACATCAAGGCCAACTTCCTGGCCTCGCCGCCGCTGGTCGTGGCCTACGCCCTGGCCGGCACCGTCACGCGCGACCTGATGACCGAGCCCGTGGGCCGCGGCAAGAACGGCGACGTGTGGCTGGGCGACATCTGGCCGACCACCGAGGAAATCGAGTCGCTGCTGAAGTACGCCCTGGATCCCAAGGCGTTCGAGGCGAACTACGGCCAGGTCAAGAGCAACCCGGGCAAGCTCTGGGAGAACATCAAGGGCGTCACCGGCGACACCTACAACTGGCCCGATTCCACCTACATCGCCGAGCCGCCCTTCTTCGAAGGCTTCGGCATGACGCCGGGCGCGATGCCCGCGGTCAAGGGCGCGCGCGCGCTGGGCGTATTCGGCGATTCGGTCACCACCGACCACATCTCGCCGGCCGGCTCCATCAAGGAAACCTCGCCCGCGGGCAAGTGGCTGAAGGAAAACGGCGTCATGAAGGCCGATTTCAACAGCTACGGCTCGCGCCGCGGCAACCACGAGATCATGATGCGCGGCACCTTCGCCAACGTGCGCATCAAGAACCTCATGATCCCGGCCCTGCCCGACGGCAGCCGCTTCGAAGGCGGCGAAACGCTGTTCCAGCCCACGGGCGAACAGATGTCCATCTATGACGCCGCCATGAAGTACGTCTCGGCCGGCACGCCCACCGTGGTGTTCGGCGGCGAAGAGTACGGCACCGGCTCGTCGCGCGACTGGGCGGCCAAGGGCACCCAGCTGCTGGGCGTGAAGGCCGTGATCACCCGCAGCTTCGAGCGCATCCACCGCAGCAACCTGGTCGGCATGGGCGTCCTGCCCCTGCAGTTCAAGGGCGCGGACAGCGTGCAGTCGCTGGGCATCACCGGCGAAGAAACGTACGACATCTCCGGTCTGGAAGACGGCATCAAGCCGATGCAGGACGTCACCCTGACCATCACCCGCAAGGACGGTTCCAAGCAGGACGTCACGGTGCTGCTGCGCATCGACACCCCGATCGAGGTGGACTACTACCAGCATGGCGGCATCCTGCCCTTCGTGCTGCGCCAGCTGCTGGCGGCCTGATCGCTCCAGCCCGCGAAAAAGCCCCGGAACCGATGGGTTCCGGGGCTTTTTTTCGTCCAGCTCAGTCCGTGAATGCGTAGGCGTCCATCGCCAGCGCGCCGTAGGAAATCTCGTCGGTCAGGCGGACGGCCGACGCGCCGCCCGCGCCCAGCGCCACGTACAGAGGCATCAGGTGCTCGTCGTGCGGATGCGCCTGCGCCGCGCCCGGCGCCTGGGCCTGCCAGTCCAGCAAGGCGGGCACGTCGTGCTCCGCCAGCTTGCGCGCATACCAGTCCTGGAAGGCCGGCACGTAGGGCACCGCGGGCGCGTTCTGCGGCATGCGGACGTCGCGCAGGTTGTGCGTGAGGGACCCCGATCCGATGATCAGGATGTCCTCGTCGCGCAGCGGCGCGAGCGCGCGGCCCAGCGCCAGCTGCCCGGCGGCGTCGCGCCCCATGTCCAGGGACAGCTGCACCACCGGCACGTCCGCGTCCGGATACAGGTAGCGCAACGGCACCCAGGCGCCGTGGTCCAGCGGGCGGCGGGGATCCTGTTCGGCCGCGATGCCGGCCTCGGCCAGCAGCGACTGCACGCGCCCGGCCAGCGCCGGCGCGCCGGGCGCCCCGTATTGCAGGGTATAGAGTTCCTGCGGGAAACCGCCGAAATCGTGCCAGGCCACCTGGCGGTCGCGGGTGGACAGCGCCAGCCCCTCGCCCATCCAGTGGGGCGATACCACCAGCACGCCCTTGGGCTTGCGGCCCTGGGCGCCGCTCCAGGCCGCCAGGGCAGGACCGGTCAGGCCGGGCTCGACGGCCAGCATGGGAGAGCCGTGGGAAACGAAAAGCGTGGGCCAGCGCATGGCGGGGCCTCCTGGAATGATTCGATGGGACCATTCTCCGCCGTTTCCAGTCAGCAATAAACCCCGCCAAAAGGCATGGCATGTTGCTGTTTCAGCAACAATCTCAATCCGAAAGCCCGCTTGCGCGCGCCCTGCGGGTCTCCCGCAACGCCCAGCCCAGTGGGCGTTAAACTAATACGTTGCACACTTTCTGGACGTTCTCCGAAGTTATGGCCCGATCCCGCAGCCAATCCGCTCCCCGCCTGACCCGTGACGCCTCCCGGCTGGTCGCGCTTGCCCAGGCGCTCAACCGCTCGGGCAGCCGCCTGGAAGACGTGTTCTGGGAGACCCAGCTTGGCGAAGCGATCCCGAAGCTGCTCAAGGCGGGGCAGGACGCCCCCCTGGAAGCGGCCCTGGACCACCTCGCGCAGAGCGACGTGGGCGCCTACGAGGTCTTGATCGAACAGGCGGAAACCCTGTCCGAGTCGATGAAGATCGAAAAGAACGGCGTGCGCTACGACATCCTGCTGGTCGTCGCGCCCATCGTCGCCTGGACGCGCTACGCCATCCCCACCGGCCCGATTTCCGCCAGCGCGCAACAGGCGCTCGTGGCGCAGCTGCACGGGCACGTCCTGTCCAGCAAGGCCCGCAGCGCGCTGATGCCCGTGCTGGTCAGCGTGGACCAGATGCCCCGCACCTTCTCCGAAACCTGGCAGTGGCTGCAACGCCTGGGTTCGCAGGCGCTGGGCGCCGAAACCACCAAGCCGGCGCTGAACACCGAGGTAGAGACGGCCAACATGCTGGCCGACACCCGCTACATCGTGGCGGCCGTGGCCGTGCCGGAAAACGAAGCGATCTTCCGCTGGCAGGAACAGCTGGGCGAAGCCGACGCCAGCCGCGACGCGTGCCAGGAACAGTGGGCGGCCCAGGCCCAGCCCACGCTGGCCACGCTGTTGCCGGGCTGCGGCTTCGAAGCCCTGCTGCCGGACGCCTACTATGTAAGCAACCGCGAGGCGGACCGGCGCGTGCGCCCTCTGTCGCTGCGCGCGGCGGTCAGCTGGCTGGAAGGCGCGGTCAGCCTCGAAGCCTCGCAACTGCGCGCTGTGGTGGCCGGCTGCGGCGAAAACCGGGTCGACGAATACCGCGTGGGCTTCACGGCGCGCAACAGCAACGACGTGTACTACGGCTGCGTGTGGCCCCTGTACGGCCGCGAGGAAGACCTGCCCATGGACGAAGGCCAGCCCGACGTGACCGACGAGATCGCGGCCCTGCTCAAGGAATACGGGGTCACGGAAGTGCGCCGCATCCCCGGCGTGCTGCCGCCCGAGTACTGCGAGGACTGCGGCGCGCCCTACTTCCCCAACCCGCTGGGCGAACTGGTTCACGCCGAACTGCCCGAGGACGCGGAAGCCTCCCCGGCCAAGTTCCACTAGGCTGGCGATGCGGGCGGACATCTTCTGCCGGGTGGTCGACAACTACGGCGACATCGGCGTCTGCTGGCGGCTCGCCCGCCGCCTCGCGCAAGGCCGCGGATGGGACGTCCGCCTGTGGGTGGACGACCTGCCCAGCTTCGCCCGCATCCAGCCGGGCATCGTCCCGGGCGCGGCGCGCCAGCGGCTGGCCGGCATCGACATCGTGCACTGGAGCGACGCGCCCGACCCCGCCCTGACGGCCCGCGACGTGGTGATCGAGGCTTTCGCCTGCGATCCTCCCGAAGCCTTCCTGGCCAGCATGCGGCTGACGCACCCGGCCTGGATCAACCTGGAATACCTGAGCGCCGAGGCCTGGGTGGAAAACTGCCACGGCCTGCCCTCGCAGCGGCCGGACGGGCTGGTCAAGCATTTCTTCTTCCCCGGGTTCACGCCCGCCACCGGCGGACTGCTGCGCGAACCCGGCCTGTCGGCCGAACGCGACGCGCTGCAGGCATCGGCGGACTCGCAGGCGTCCTTCCTGCGCTCGCTGGGCGTGGACGAGGCGCTGCTGTTGCGCCGCCGCGACGGCGCCCGCGCCGTGTCCCTGTTTTGCTATCCCTCCGCCCCGGCGGCGGACCTGGTTGCGGCCCTGTCGGCGGACCCGCGGCCCAGCGTGCTGCTGGTTCCCGAGGGCATCGCGCCCGGGCTGGAAGCCGCCTGCGCGGAGCCGGGCGCGCCCGCGCTGGCCCGGCTGCCCTTCGTGGCCCAGCCGGATTTCGACCGGCTGCTGTGGTGCTGCGACCTGAATTTCGTGCGGGGCGAAGACTCCTTCGTCCGCGCCGCCTGGGCGGCGCGCCCGCTGGTCTGGCAGATCTACCCGCAGGACGAGAACGTCCATCTGGAAAAGCTCGACGCCTGGCTGGCGCGCTATCCCGCCCCGGAAGCCGCCCATGCCCTGATCCGGGCCTGGAACCAGCCCGAGGCCGGCGGCACGGCCGGCGCGCTGTCCGCCGCCCTGGCGCCCCCCGCCTGGGAGGCCTGGGCCGAAGCCGCCCGCCTCTGGGACGCCCGCCAGGCCGCGCAACCGGATCTTGCCGAAAATCTGGCCGATTTTTGCGCAGACTTGGCCAAGAAACGTTAGAATAGAGAGTTTTCTGAGCGCCCTGGATCTGTCGGGCCTCAGCTATGACGCCTCCCGGGCGTGTGCACGAAGCCGAAAACACTGGCCCCAGCCGGCCATTGCCACAGGGCTCTCTGCTAGCACGGCGAGTGCACCTATCACCCCCGGAGTTTTATCGATGAAAACCGCTCAGGAATTGCGAGTCGGCAACGTGGTCATGGTCGGCAAGGACCCCCTCGTGGTCCAGAAGGCCGAATACAACAAGTCCGGCCGCAACGCCGCCGTCGTCAAGCTGAAGTTCAAGAACCTCTTGACCGCCTCGGCCAGCGAATCGGTCTACAAGGCCGACGAAAAGTTCGAAGTCGTCCAACTGGACCGCAAGGAGTGCACCTACTCCTACTTCGGCGACCCGATGTACGTCTTCATGGACGAAGAGTACAACCAGTACGAAATCGAAGCCGAAAGCATGGGCGACGCCCTGAACTACCTGGAAGAAGCGATGCCCGTGGAAGTGGTCTTCTACGACGGCCGCGCCATTTCGGTTGAGCTGCCCACCACCATCGTCCGCGAAATCACCTACACCGAACCCGCCGTCCGTGGCGACACTTCGGGCAAGGTGACCAAGCCGGCCAAGATCAACACCGGCTACGAACTGAACGTGCCGCTGTTCTGCGCCATCGGCGACAAGATCGAAATCGACACCCGCACGAACGAATACCGCAGCCGCGTCAACAACTGATCGGCATCGGTTCACAAAAAAACCAGACTTTCGGGTCTGGTTTTTTTTCGTCTGTAGGCTGGGGGTTTGGGTATCTCGGGCGCGAAGTTGCCGGTTCTTTGCTGGGGACTGCCGGTTCTTTGCTCGGACTGCTGGTTCTTAAGACGCTGGGGCGGACGGTGTTCTTCAGGTTCTTGCCCCGGACGGAGGCAATACCAACGACATTGCGGGGCCCGCGCCAGACCGACCGCGCGGGCGGTCGGTCTGGCGCATACGCAGTGTCTCGCGGTGTGCGCATGTTGAACACCCTCGGCAAGAATCCGCCGCTCCGCCAGGGCATCCCAAGGCGGAGCTGCCCCCTGGGGGCAGCAAGCATGCGCGGCGTGGGGGCCTGCTACTGCAGGCGTTCGTCGTCCAGGAAGTCGGGCACGGCCATGACCTCGATGCCGTCCTCGGCCAGCGAGGCGCGCTCCTCCGGCGTCGCGGTGCCGCGGATCGGGCGATCGTCGGCGTCGCCTTCGTGGATGCGGCGCGCCTCTTCGGCGAAGCGCGGACCGACGTTTTCGGTGTTGCGCAGCAAGGCGCGCACCTGGCGCATGACGACCGCCTGCACCGCCGCCATCTTCTCGGCCTCGGAGGCGTTGGCCGGCAGGGCCGGCTGGGAGGCCGGCGCATGCAGGTGGGCGACGTTCAGGCGCGGCGCCGACAGGCGCTTGGTGATGCTGGCCGACCCGCAAACGGGGCACGTGACGAGGCCGCGCGCCTGCTGCGCGTCGTAGTCTTCGTGCGAACCGAACCAGCCCTCGAAAATGTGGCTGTGTTCGCACTGGAGGTCGAAAACTTTCAGTGCCATGGCTTCTATATGGGGTGCTGTAGGCAGAATACAAGAAAGCGCCGGCCACCGCCGGCTTTGCCCCGGCAAACGGATGGTTTTCCGCGGGCCCGGCGCGGAAAACAAACGGAAACCGGGCGCCGCGGGGGGCTCAGCCTCCCGGGCCGGACGGGCCGAACTCCAGGCGCGGCACCGCCGCCAGCAGCCGGCGCGTCATCTCCTGGCGCGGCGAATGCAGCACCGCGTCGGCCTCCCCCAGCTCGATGATGCGGCCGCCTTCCATGACCGCGATGCGGTCGGCCAGGTATTCCACCACGCCGAAGTTGTGCGTGATGAACAGGTAGGCGATGCCGAGCTCATCCTGCAATTCGCGCAGCAGGTCCAGGATCTGCGCCTGCACCGACACGTCCAGCGCGGAGGTGGGCTCGTCGCAGATCAGCACCTTGGGCTCGACGGCCAGCGCCCGCGCGATCGCGATGCGCTGGCGCTGGCCGCCCGAGAATTCATGCGGATAGCGCGCCAGGGTGTTGGACGGCAGGCCGACCCGCTCGACCAGGCGCGCGGCCCGTTCGGCGCGCGCCTCCTTGCTCATGCCGCGCCGCAGGGACGCCAGGCCCTCGTCCAGGATGTCGCCCACGCGCATGCGCGGATCGAGCGAGGCGTAAGGGTCCTGGAACACGATCTGGATGTCCTGCCGCAGGCGCTGCAGCTTGCGGTGATCGGCGCTGAGGAGGTCTTCCCCGCCCAGCATGGCGCGGCCGGACACCCGCGCGCCGTCGATCAGCCGCAGCAGCGCCTTGCCCGTGGTGGTCTTGCCGCAGCCGGACTCGCCCAGCAGGGCCAGGGTCTCGCCCGCCTTCAGGGTGAACGTAACCCCGTCGGCAGCCTTGACCCAGGACACGATGCGGCGCAGCGGGCCCTTGCGCACGGGGTAATGGACTTTCAGGTCCTGCACGTCGAGCACCACGCCCGCGCCGCGCTCGTTGCGGGCCGCGCCGCGGCGGGCCTGGGCCTCGCGGCCCGGCTCGGTCAGCGCCACGCCGCGCTTGCCGAAGGTGGGAATGGCTTCGAACAGCTGCCGCGCATAGGGATGCCGGGGCGCCCGGAAGAAGGTTTCGGCGTCCGCGCTTTCGACGATTTCGCCGCCGCGCATCAGGGCCACGTGATGCGCCACATTCTTCACGACCGCGAGGTCGTGGGTGATGAGCAGCACCGCCATGCCCATTTCGCGCTGGATGTCCGCCAGCAGGTCCAGCACCTGCGCCTGCACGGTGACGTCCAGGGCCGTGGTGGGCTCGTCGGCGATCAGCAGCAGCGGCTCGGCCGCGAGCGCGATGGCGATCATGACGCGCTGCTTCTGGCCGCCGGAGAACTGGAAGGGATAGTCGTCGACGCGCCGTTCGGGTTCGGGAATGCCCACCCGCCGCAGCCAGTCGATGGCGCGCTCGCGCGCGGCGGCGCCGCGCAGCGGGGTATGGGCGACCAGGGTTTCGATGATCTGGTCGCCCACGCGCATCACGGGGTTCAGGCTGGTGGACGGCTCCTGGAAAATGATGCCGATCCGGCCGCCGCGCACGCCGCGCATCGCGCTTTCCGGCAGCCGGTTCAGGTCTTCGCCGTCCAGGTCGATCTGCCCGCCCACGATGCGTCCGGCATCCGGCAGCAGGCGCAGCAGCGCCAGCGCCGTCATGCTCTTGCCGCAGCCGGATTCGCCCACGAGCGCGAAGGTCTGGCGCCGGGCAATGGCCAGCTGCAGGCGCTTGACGGCATGCGTCATGCCGCTTTCGCCAGCGATGTCCACGTCCAGGCCGCGCACCTCCAGCAAGGACTGCGGGCTCATGGCGCGTCTCCCCGCCGGGTCGGGCCGGCATCGGTGGCCAGCGCCGTCTTGGCGCCGCGCCCGAACAGGCCGTTGCGCGCCATCCGGCCGGGCTTGTAGCGGCGGGTGCGCGGGTCGAACGCATCGCGCACGGCGTCGGCGAACAGGTTGGCCGCCAGCACCAGGGCCAGCATGAAAATGAATGCGGTCATGAGGTTCCACCAGATCATGGGATCGCGGGACATTTCGAGCCGGGCGCCGTCGATCATGGAGCCGAAGGAGTTCATGCTGGGATCCACGCCGATGCCCAGGTAGGACAGCACGGCCTCGTAGAGGACCAGGCCCGAGAATTCCAGCACCATGGTGATCAGGATGAGGTGGGCCACGTTGGGCAGCAGATGGCGGGTCATGATGCGCCAGTGCGACACGCCGAACGCCCTCGCCGCCTGCACGTATTCGAGTTCGCGCAGCTTCAGCGTTTCGGCGCGCAGCAGGCGGCACAGCCCCGCCCACCCGGTGAACCCGAGGATCATGCACAGCAGGAACAGGCGCAGGTCCGCGCGCGCGGCGGAGGTATCGAACAGGTCCGCGTGGTTGTCGATGTAGACCTGCATCATCAAGGCGCAGGCGGCCACCAGCAGCACGCCCGGGATCGAGGTGATGGTGGTGTAGAGGTATTGGATGGCGTCGTCGACCTTGCCCTTGAAATAGCCGGCGGCGATGCCGAAGACGATCGCCGGCGGCAGCATGGCGATCGTGGTGAGGCTGCCGATCACGAGCGCCGTGCGGATGCTTTTCAGCGCCTGCCACAGCACGTCGTTGCCGATCCGGTCGGTGCCCAGCGCATGGTAGCCGCTGGACAACCCGGCCAGGGCGCCGACCGCCAGGCACAGCAGCGTGAACGTCAGCAACATGGCGATCCATGGCAGGCCGGCATGGCCGCCCCCCGGGTCGGCCGCCGCCCGGCCCCTGCGCGCCAGGCAGGCGGACAGCAGCCCCGCCGCCGCCAGCGAGACCGCCAGCCCACCGGCCAGGCCCCAGCCCAGCCGCTTGAGCACGTCGCCCAAGTGCTCCCGGTCGGGGTCGTCCAGGTGGATGCCCGCGCCACGCAGCCGGGGAAAATCGCGCACCGGCTTGCCGTCGACGAGCAGGGTTTCCTTGGTGAACTGGCGCACGGCCAAAGGCTCGGAATAGGTTTTCTCGGGCCGGGTCAGCACGCTGCCGGCCAGCAGGCCGTCCAGCGCCGACTGGACCGCGGGCGCGTAGACCGGCGCGGCGTCCGCCGCCGCCCCTGGCGCCGGCGGCAGCAGGGGCCGATAGTGCACGGAGTCGAGCAGGCCGACGGCGACGAAGGCCGCCAGGATCACGGCCGAGCACATGGCCGGCGTATCGCGGGCGACCCGCGCCCAGGTCGCCCGCAGGTTGGGGCTGCGCCGCACGCGCCAGGCGTAGGCCGCGGCGCCCAGCGCCATGAGCCACAGCGCGATATCGGTCCAGAGGAAGACGAACTTGGGCATGTCGGCTACTCGAATCTGACGCGGGGATCGGCCAGCGTGTAGGAAATGTCGGCCAGGATCAGCCCGACGATATAGAGGGCGGAGCCGAGGAAGACCATGGCGCGCACGATGGAGAAATCCTGCGCGTTGATGGCGTCGATGGTGTAGCTGCCCAGGCCCGGAATGCCGAAGAAAGACTCCGCGATCAGGCTGCCCATGAACAACAGCGGCAAGGCCGCCACCGTGCTGGTCAGGATGGGCAGCATGGCGTTGCGCAGCACGTGCCGGAACAGCACCACGCGCTCGGCCAGCCCCTTGGAGCGGGCGGTGCGCACGTAGTCCTTGCCGATCTCCTCCAGGAACAGGGTGCGGTAGAAGCGCGCTTCCGGCCCCAGCCGCGACACGATGGCCACCAGCACGGGCAGCGCCAGGAACTTGACCACGTCCAGCCCGCCGGCGAAGCCCGAGAACGGCACCAGCCGCAGCAGCTTGGCGAAGACCCATTGGCCGGCGATGATGTAGAACAGGCTGGAGATGGACAGCAGCAGCACGCAGAGCACCACGCCCCAGAAGTCGAGCCGCGTCGCCCTGAAATACACCAGGGTCAGGGAGAAGACGATGCTGACGAAGAGCCCCAGGATGAAGGTGGGCACCGCCAGGGCCAGGCTGGGGCCCATGCGCGTCTGAATCTCGCGGCCGATGTCGCGACCGCCGTCGGAGGCGCCGAAATCCATGGCCAGGAGCGGCACCGAACGCTGGTAGAACACCGTGTCGGTCAGCCGCGCCATGCCCTCGGCCTGGCCGTTGATGAACAGCGGCTTGTCGTAGCCGCGCTCGGCCTTCCATTTGTCCACCGCCTCCTGGCTCACGCGCTGGCCGCCGATCGCCAGGCGGGCCATGTCGTCGGGCGTGTTCACCGCGAAGAACAGGATGAAGGTGAAGAGATTCACGCCGATCAGGATCAGCACGCCGTACAGCAGCCGGCGGATCACGTAGCCGATCATGATTGTTGCTCCTTGCCGACGCGCGGCACAAATGCCGTCTGGCGTTCGCGCCGCTTCAGCGCCACGTAGGAAGGCCAGATCGCCAGCGCCAGCAACAGCACGAAGACGCCGATCGGCCACCACTTCGGATAATTCCATTCGTCGATCTTCTGCTGGCGCAGCACGGGATCGATCTTCATGTACTGGAGCGTGTTGCGGACCATCTGGGTGGGCTTGGCGTTGCCCACCCACTGCTGGTAGGCGCCGCCCGACATCGGGAAGTAGCCGAACATCCAGGGCGCGTCGCGCTGCACGATCGCCACCATCCTGGCGATCAGCTGCTCTTTCTCGGGGCCGTCGTCCAGGAACTTCAGCTGCTCGAACAGGCGGTCGTATTCGGGGCTGGCGTAGTTGGCGGCATTCTCGCCACCGCCCTTGGCCTTGGCGTTGGGGCCGTACAGCAGGAACAGGAAGTTCTCGGCGTCGGGGTAGTCGGCGTTCCAGCCCCACAGGAAGATCTGCGCCGAACCGCGCATCATCTTGTCCTGGAAGCGGTTGTAGTCGGTGGCGCGCACGTCCAGCTGGACGCCGATCTTGGCGAGCTGGCGCCGCATCCAGTCGAATTGCGGATTGGAGCCGCCGCCGGACATGGAGTCGTAGTACAGCACCAGCGGCGCGCCGGTCTTGGCGTTGCGGCCGTCGGGATACCCGGCTTCGGCCAGCAGGCGCTTGGCCACGTCCACGGACTTGCGCACCGGCTTGCCGTCCACCAGGTCGTAGACCACCGGATTCACGCCCTCGGGCGGATCGCGGTAGCCGAGCACGCCCGGCGGCACCGGCCCGTAGGCCACGGAGGCCTGGCTGTTCTCGAACACCGCGACGAATTCTTCCCAATCGAACGCGATGCTGATGGCCTGCCGCAGCTTGCGGTTCTTTTCCTCTTGCTCGGGCGTATCGCCCTTGCCCACGACGGGGTCCAGCCAGTTGAAGCCCATGTACCAGTTGGCGGTCTCGACCGTGGTGGGCAGCTTGATGCCGTGCTCGCGGTACAGCCGCGCCTTGTCCTGGCTGTCGCCCGCCGCCACCAGCATGGCCACGCCGTACTCGCCGCGCTCGATCTGCGGCATGTCGTAGTAGCCCTGCATGAACTTGCCGGTCAGCGGGATGGCTTCCTTTTCCACGCTGAATTCCGCGCGGTCGATGAAGGGCGTGGGCTTGCCGCAATCCGCCAGCAGGCCGGCGGCCCGGTCGCCCGGCTCTCCCTCGCAGGGATAGGGCTCGCCGTGGAAGTTGGGGTTGCGGCCCAGCACGTGGCGGCGGTTCTGCAGGGACTCCACCAGCATGTACGGGCCGGTGCCCACGGGCCAGGTGTTGAGCGACAGGTCGTGCGCCGCCATGCCGGGCTGGCTGTAGTAGCGGTCGGCCTCCCAGGGGATGGGCGCGGTGAAGGTCATGGCCAGCCAGTACTTGAACTGCGGGTACTTGCCGTTGACGCGGATGCGCAAGGTGTGCGGGTCGAGCGCCTGCACGCCGGTGAAGCCGTCGGGCTCGCGCAGGTCCAGCCAGGGCGGCGCGCCGGCGCCGCCGGGCGCGTCGCGGCGCAGCGCCTGGTCGCGCTGGCGCAGGCGCTCGCCGTATTCCTTCAGGCCCACGATGTGTTCGGCCATCAGGGACGAGATCGGCGATACCACCCGCGGGCTGGCCAGGCGCCGGATGCCGTAGACGTAATCGTCCGCGGTCAGCTCGCGCGTGCCGGTGCGGGGAAAATCGGGAATGTAGTACTTGTCGTCGAGCTCGCCCGGCGCCAGCGGGTAGTAGTCGTAGCCGCCGTCGGCCTTGCGGGCGAACGCCGGATGCGGCGCGAACCGGGAGCCGGGCCGCAGTTTGATGTCGTAGACGCTTTGCGCGATCTGTTCGCCCGGCGTGTCGGCGGGCAGCGTGTTGCCCTGCGCGTCCAGGTAGACCGGCGGATCGATCGACGCCGCCGCGCGCGGCACCAGCTCGTACGGCCGCTTCAGATAGTGGTAGCCGTAAAGCGTCTCGTAGATGTTGTACGTGTAGGGGGTTTCATCGCCGGAATAGGAACTGGCCGGATCCAGGTACTTCGGGGAACGCTTGACGAAAGCGGAATACAGCGTGTTCTGGCCTTCGGCCCCGGACGGATAAGGGCTGTTGATGGGGCTTTCTTGCGAGCAGCCCGTCAACGCCAGCAACAGCAGCATGGCCGTCGCCCAGAGCCGCTTCAATGCACGCATGGAAACCTTCCCTTCGAATCGTTGCGACAGAGGATATCAAACACGGGCCCGGGCCAGTACCCAGGCATGCCCTACGGGGCCGCCCGGACTCACCCCCCGCATTGGCGCTGCCGCCAGCAGTCGTAGCGCCATTTCCAGGGCTGCATGGCGCCTTGCTGCGCCCACAGGCCGCGCCCGGCCGCCTTGGCCTGGCGCTGCAGGTCGGGCATGGCCTTGTCGCGCAGGTAGTCGCCCTGCCGCGCCGTATAGGCCCAGGCGTAGCCGGCCTCCACCTGCGCGCGGTTGGCGGAGCGGCCGTCTTCCAGGATCAGGGCGCACACGTCGCGGCCGTACTGGTCCTTTTCATAGCATTGGGCGGTGAGCGTCTTGCCCGCGACCAGGTCCGCGAGGTGCTTGCGCGAGGCCTCGGCATAGGGCTGGCCCGGCTGATCGGCGCCATGCCCTTCCTCGGGCGCGTCGATGCTGTCCATGCGGATCTTGCGCTGGCCGTCCGGCGCGCGCAGGGTCACGGTGTCGCCGTCGGCGACATTGACGATGGCGCCCGTCAGCGTGTAACTGCCCTGGGGAATCCCGCCCGCCAGGGCCGGGCCCGGCCGGTTCTGGGCGGAGGGGGCCGGCCGGGTCTGGCCGGAGGGGGGCGACCGCCGCCCTTCCGGCTCCGAGGGCTGCAGCCAATTGACGATGGCGCCCGCGGCCGCAAGAATCACGGCCACGGCCAGGGCGGTCAGCTTGCTGCCGCCAAAGGGAGATTTGCCACGCACCGCCGGCTCCAGGTAGGAAAACGCTGGGAGTGTGCCATAGATGGTCGGCCCCCGCGCCGCCGTGGGGCGGCCCGGCGGCTATTCTTGCCGGGAACCGAAAAACAGGGGGTAGGGGCGTAGGATGGGTGAAGCGCGAGAGCCCATAGGCAAGAACGACAGCGCTGAACGCGCGCAACCCATGCGGCCGTGAGCAGACAGTGCCCGGCACCGCTCAACAGCAACCCATGCCGCCATGAGCAGACCCGGTTGGCC